>CAZOPM010000007.1:0-54550 GCA_964581705.1 uncultured Candidatus Izemoplasmatales bacterium | reverse complement strand
TGGTAGCTCGTCGGGCTCATAACCCGAAGGTCGTAGGTTCAAATCCTACCCCCGCAACCAAAAGGTCCTGTGGTGTAGCGGTTAACATGCCAGTCTGTCACACTGGAGATCACGGGTTCGATTCCCGTCAGGACCGCCATTTTTGGCTCAGTAGCTCAGTCGGTAGAGCAGTAGACTGAAAATCTATGTGTCGGTGGTTCGATTCCGCCCTGAGCCACCATATTTGTCTCAATGAAGCCGTTTAAGGGCTTCTTTTTTTTGGCTTTGTATTACAGAAACCCCGTTTTGTCTATGTGTCGTTGGTCTATATGTCGGTGGTCTATGTGTCGGTCAATTTTTGTCTTAAAATTTATTAAAACATTTCATAATTTTTCTCTTATATAAAAGTAATTTTCGTGAGATCTTCGTATTATAATTATGAATACAACCTGAGGAGGTCAATTTAATATGTTATCTGAGGATTCGATGAAATCGTTCAGCAACTTTAATGAGTTTTATCAATTTTATGACGAATTAAATATTTATAACCCATGGAGAATTACAAATGAACCAATAAACGATCGTGGTGAAAGAGTGAGAAATTCATATTATACTAATGTATTCAGAAATCTGTTCAATGAAAAACATCTTTTTAGAAGAAGTGTTTCTGTGGGTGAACTGGTTTCTTTTACGGATAATTTCTATTTGATAAAGAAAGTTATTGATGAACTTTCTTCAATTTTGTCTGAAAAAGAATTCAATGAATTTTCATTATATTCTGAATACAGAATACGAATGTCTAAAAATCGACGCATAGATTTCATTTTAGTTTATAAAAAAAAGGTGTTGTTATTGGAGTTTAGGATTTCTAATACTTTTCCGAATATTTCGAATATATGGCAACGAAAAGAAGCAGAATTATTAATTTACAAGGAGTTACTTAAAAATTATATAAATAGAGACTACAATGTTTATATATATGCTTTTATTGGCATGCCGGAATATATGAATAAGCAACCTGTTCCTAAGCAGGTAAAATATAACGATGATAATACTAAACATCTTGCAAAATATATTAAACAGTTTATTGTTGATTCTCCAAACTTTGCAATAACTTGATTTAATTGAGATTTCCCTATACAATAGCCATCAAGGACATGATTTTTGGAGGCTTTTCACATGAATATTTTATTAGTAAATGATGATGGCATAGATACACAAAGACTTGCTATGACTGAAACTGTTTTGAGTGAATTTGGAAGGGTCTATGTCGTTGCGCCAAATAAACAACAATCGGGCAAAAGTATAGCAATAACTATAGGCGGATTTGATTTTGAAAAAATTGATGATACTCACTATGCAATACAAGGAACCCCAGCTGATTGTGTGCTTTTCGGTAAATATGGCTTAAACCTTGATATCGATGTGGTATTTTCAGGCGTTAATGGGGGATATAATCTAGGGGTAGATACTATGTATTCTGGAACGGTAGGCGCCGCTTTTCAAGCAAAATATCATTTATTACCCTCAGTTGCTCTATCAGCTGATGGGGTAGGCTCAGAAGTACTGGAAAATGATTTACGAAGCACACTAACTCACATTGTAAAGAACAAATTATATTCAAAAGAATTTGTTTTAAACGTAAATTTTCCTAAAGAAAGATTCGTTGCATCAAAGGGCATTTTAAATACAAAAACCTATTTTTTGAGCTATAGCTTAAATGCATCTATTGATAAAAATCGGTTTAACATCAATCGAGAAATAATCAACGAGTCAATTCCTAATGATAGTGATATTTTTGCTATTACCAATGGTTATATTTCCATATCTAGATTAAAAAATGATATACCAGTAGAAGAATAACTGAAAAAGCGGATTTTCCGCTTTTTTTATTGGTTTATTTTTAAAAACTGCCCAAAATGTAAGGGTTTTTATGATACTATGACATTGTGTGGAAAATTTAATTAGGGAGTGTTTAGATTGAAAGAATTAAGAATAGGTGTTTGGGGTTTTGGTGCCATGGGCCAAGGTATCGCGGAAATGACTGGGAATAAAACAGGTTTAAAAGTTTCCGGAGTGTGCGATTTGAATCCTGAGTATATTGGAAGAAATATTGGTGAGATTATCGAATATGACGATACACCAGTCTATGTAACGAGCAATATTGATGAAGTACTGGAAAACCAACCGGATGTCTTGTTTATAGCAACCGATTCTTTCACTATAGATAGTTTTCCAAAAATAAAGCAAGGTATTTTAAAGGGCGTCAATATTATTAGTACAGCTGAGGAAATGGCCTACCCTAAGGCTAACCAGCCAGAACTGGCTAAAGAAATTGATCAATTGGCGAAAGATAATGGAGTGACTGTTTTAGGGACTGGAATAAACCCCGGTTTTGTTATGGATCTTTTGGCTATAATGATGACTGCGCCGATGGTGGACGTACAGAAGGTTGAAGTAAAGCGCGTAAATTCACTATCCCCTTTTGGGAAGACCGTTATGGATGAACAAGGTGTTGGAATTACAGTCGATGCGTTTAATGAGAAAAAATCCAAAGGCGAATTGGCTGGGCACGTCGGTTTTAAAGAGAGTATATTCATGATTGCTGAAGCTTTGGGGGTTGAAATCACTAAGTTTGAGCAACAAATGGAGCCCATTGTCTCAAACGTGGATCGTAAAAGTAAGTATGGTCAGGCTTTGCAAGGGACATTGGCAGGAATCAACATGACTGCACAGGCATCCGTGGGGGATGTGAATTTCATAGATATGGATCACCCACAACAAATAGAACCTGAAACAGAAGGAACCTACACTGGGGATTACGTAAAGATTACTGGAACACCCGATGTGAATTTATCGATCAATCCTGAAATTGAAGGAGGTCTGGGGACTATTGCTATGTGTGTGAACATGGTTCCCCATGTTATTAATTCAAATCCAGGACTAAAAACTATGATTGACTTGCCAGTTCCAAGGGCAATAATCGGAGATGCGCGCAACTTAATCAAATAGTTTTGTATCCATATATTATTATTGCAAAGGGTGAGTAGTATGTTAGTTGAAAAAGGAAAATACGCGAGAATAAGAAATTATATTTTAAAACCTGGCGAACGACACGAAAATGTACCTGGAGACACTGCCCAAGTACCGTTTAAAAGTTGGGTTAAGGGACATTTATTGGAAGAAGCGGAGTTATATGAAGAAGCTTCAATCAAAACAGCTACAGGAAGAACTTTAAGAGGAGTAGTTAAAGAAGTTGAACCCAGATATCGACATGATTTTGGGGATTTTGTTTCAGAAATTCACAAAATCAGAAATCAGATACTTAAAGATATGTGGGGGAATGAAAATGAGTAAATTCACGTTTAGCGATCTCGATGCGCGAAAATCGGATATTATGCTTAAATCTGTGGGATTAAACTACTCTGAGTATGAGCTTGAAGGCATCGGTTTTGACTATGAAGCTTTGATGAAAGCATCAGGGTACTCGTTTGAAGATGTTAAAGCGATACAGAATGATTCGATGGTGGGCCACACTCCGCTTATTGAACTGAAAAATATAACAGCTTACGCACGCAAGTATGCTAAAGAGGGTAAAGGCGCTCGGATATTTCTAAAAGATGAAGCGTCAAATTTGAGCGGCTCATTTAAAGCTCGTCGTGCTGCAATTAGTGTGCAAAAAGCTAAACAAATGGGCTACAAGGGCGTTATAGCAGCAACCAGTGGAAATTACGGTGCAGCTGTGGCTGCGCTTGCCGCCAAACATGGTTTAAAGTGTATCATTGTGCAAGAATGCTTTGACTCCAATAACTGGGCTCAACCTGAAATTCTCGAAAAAGCAAGAGCGTGTGAAGCGTATGGTGCAGAAGTTGTACAGTTGAGCGTTGGACCTGAATTGTTTTACACATTTTTAAATCTACTGGAGGAAACGGGTTATTTTAACGCGTCATTATATTCTCCTTATGGTGTGATGGGTATTGAAACATTAGGCTATGAAATAGCCGAAGAGACAATGAAAAGAGAAGGAAAGCATCCTGATGTTGTGATAGCGACCAATGCCGGTGGCGGAAATCTTACTGGGACTGCCAGGGGATTAAAACGCGCGGGGGCTCAAACTAGAATTTATGGAGCGAGTGTTAATCTTCAGGGACTGCACATGGCGTCAGACAAGGATTTCAACCGAAAATCATTCACTACGGGTCACACTGGATTTGCTATGCCTTTTGCAATCAACCCTGATCGCAGTGACGTTCCACGAAGTGCTGCGAGACCGCTTAGGTATATGGAGCGTTTTTTCACGGTTAATCAAGGAAGTGTTTTTTATATAACAGAAGCCCTCGCAGTGCTCGAAGGCTTGGAACGAGGCCCAGCGGGCAATACAAGCCTTGCGGTTGCCTTTGATTTAGCTCAACAGATGAATAAGGATGAAATAATTGTTGTTCAAGAATCTGAATACACTGGCGCGGGCAAGCATCATCAGCCCCAGTTGTCATTTGCAAAAAGAAACGGTATTGATCTCATGTTTGGTAATCCAGAGGATGAAACACCGGGAAAAACCATTGTATTTCCAGATGACGCGTCTAAATTAAAAAGCATGGAGGTCCCGTTAAATAAATTGCGAAAAAGTTATTTGAAACAATTTACAAATAAAAAATTAACTGAAGAGGATTATCGTTATTTATTAGAAGAGCTTAGCATAGATAGGGATGCATTGCTAAAGTTAATAGAGGAGGTAAACAATGAAAGAGCGCAATGATGACTTTCAAAACCGTCGAAAAAAGTTAGCCACAATGAGCGATAAAGAATTAAAACAGTATTTTTTCAAACTGGCAGGTCAAGTGGTTGATCCATTAGTTGCGTTGGGTCATAAAAACACATCCAAGTCTATTGAAAGAAGCGTCTTGCTTCGAATGGGGTTTTCAAGTATAGAAGCGGACGGTGTAGTGGATATTCTTGGGGAGTACGATTTATTGAAAAAAGGTGCAGGGCATTGTGTTTATAAAGTCGCTAAAGAAAATGGTAAGGACATACATCAAGCAGGAACACAAATTGCAGAGGGACACCATATTTCTTTTCTGAAGGGAGCTTTTAAATCCAATGAATAATCTTAATCCGAATGAGAAGATGGATCTGCATGCAATTTTAGATGATTTGGAAAATTATCGTCCCAAACGAAGGGGGTGGACCTGGAGAAAACAAGGCCCTCAAACAATTGGTCCTTTTGAGTTTCAACAGGCAAGTCCCTCTTTAAAAAATTACGTACCGCTTCAAAGCGCACAATTCCTTGGTGGGATTGACCCTCAGCCGGATGCTGTTGTTACAGCGGAAATTGCCTCTGGACGATTCGAGGATGATATTCGTCGTTTCAGAATGGCCGCATATCATGGCGCTGACCATATCATGGTTATACGAACAGCTGGGCAGTCCCATTTCGATGGATTGTTGGAAGGCACCCCACAGGGCATTGGGGGCATACCTATAACCAGGAAACAAATAAGAGCGCAAAGAAAAGCTCTTGATTATATCGAAGAAGAAGTCGGGAGAAATATTAATTATCATTCGTATGTTTCCGGTGTGGCTGGACCTGAAATTGCTGTGCTTTTTGCTGAGGAAGGCGTTAATGGTGCGCACCAGGATCCTCAATACAATATTCTCTATAGAAACATCAACATGGTGCGTAGCTTTGTCGACGCCGCTGAGAGTAAAAAGATTTTGGCTTTTGCAGAAATTGCTCAGATTGACGGCGCGCATAATGCTAACGCTACTGCGAGAGATGCTTGGAAAGTTATGCCAGAGTTGCTTGTTCAACATGCAATCAATTCGGTTTTCAGTGAAAAAATCGGTATTAAACCTGAAAACATTGCACTCTCAACAGTGCCTCCAGCAGCCCCTCCTTCTCCGGATTTGAAATTAAATCTCCCCTATGCTGTTGCGCTAAGAGAGTTTTTTGATAAATATAAGATGCGTGCTCAGATGAATACGAAGTATATGGATTCATCAACACGCGAAGCTACAGTCACACACGTGCTCAACCTATTGATTTCTCGGCTCACTAGCGCGGATATACAAAGCACTATAACCCCTGATGAAGGGCGCAATGTTCCGTGGCATGTGTACAACGTTGAAGCTTTGGATACAACGAAACAATCAATGATGGGTATGGATGACTTGTTAAGTATGGTTGGCATTAAAGATGAAGGGTATATTCAGGATAAAAAGCGTGAAATACAAGAACGCGCAGTGTTGATGTTTGAGGAAATTCTTGAATTGGGCGGATATTTTGAAGCAGTGGAAGAAGGCATGTTCGTTGATAGCGGCGAATATCCCCAAAGAAATGCCGACGGCATCAAACGCGAAATCGAAGGTGGCATCGGTGGTGGTTCGATCATTGTTAGAGACGACGATTACATGGCCCCTGTCACAGCCCACTATGGGTATAACAATGTCGCACAATACGGTGAGGAGTATGTCGAAGACCCTTCAAAATTGATTAACGGTTCGACATTCGAAAAACCTGAAAAAATTCAGTTCGTTGATGAGCTCGATGAAAACGACAATGTCTATTTGCGAATGGAAGAGACTGAGAAGTATCGCAACACCAATTTGATCAAACCTGAAGTTGAATGGCTTGGCGATGGTGTAGTTACTGTGGACATGTTCTTTCCGGTAGGGAAAAAGGTCGCTACTGAAGCAGCAATCAAAGCTGGTAAAAATATGAATCTAACTGATGTTGAAATGATTCACAGAGAAGTACTGCATCCAAGCGAAGGAACGCGAGTCCAGATAAAGGGTCGTGTGAATTTTGAAATCAACGTTGATGAACTGGTGCTTCCTGAAGAACTAGAAACGATTAGCGAAGAAGAACTTTTTGAGTATGTGAAAGACAATCCTATGAAAGTTGTTGCTGGGACGGGTGGCGATGACGAACATTCTGTGGGCATTCGCGAGGTGCTCGATATTAAACATGGAGGGATTGAAAAATACGGAATTTCTTACACGTATCTTGGAACGAGTGTCCCCATAGAGAAATTTGTGGACGCAGCGATTGAAATGAATGCGAATGCCATTTTGATGTCGACAATCATATCACACGACGATGTACACTATAAAAATATGCAGAAACTTCATGACTATGCGGTTGAAAAGGGTGTTAGAGACAAGCTTATATTGATTGCCGGAGGAACACAGGTAACACCCGAAATTGCTCGTAAAAATAAAATTGACCAAGGGTTCGGACGTGGAACGACCGGCCAGCAAATTGCAACGTTCCTAGTGACCACGCATCAAGAGATGAGAAATAATGAAAATTGATTGTCTTGTTGCGGAAATCGGTAGTACCACCACACTAATTAATGCGTTCAATGTGAATGAAACGATCGAATTTTTGGGGAGTGCAATGTTTGAAACAACGGTTGAAACCGATGTCCGTGAAGGATTAAGAGGAGCAATTGCTAATTTGAAGTCAACCCTTGATGTCGATGACATTGATTACACAATGATGCTTGCTGCATCCTCAGCAGCGGGTGGACTGCAAATGAGTGTTTCGGGATTGGTTTACGAGATGACAGTTCGTGCAGCAAAAGAGGCCGCGTCAAATGCTGGTGCCAATATACATTTGATTACTGCGGGCGATTTACGTGAAGAGGATCTGGAACAGATAGAATCAATCACTCCCAATATAATCTTAGTATCAGGCGGCACTGATTATGGTGAGAGAAATGTCGCATTGAATAACTTAAAAAAAATTGAACGGTTAGGACTTAACACACCGATAATATATGCGGGGAATGCTGATAACCATTATGCTATCAAAAAATATTTCAAAACCAGCTCGCAAAAGGAATACTTAAGCATTGTTGAAAATGTGTATCCTCGCGTAGATTACATGAATATTCATCCGGTAAGAAGAAAGATTTATGAAACATTCGAAAAACACATTATCCATGCTAAGGGTATGCACCATATTAAGGATATGGTTAACGGCGCTATTATGCCCACGCCAGGGTCTGTTATGGAAGCGACAATGCTGCTTAAAGAAATCATTGGAAATGTTATGGTCTTGGATGTTGGAGGTGCAACGACGGATGTGCACTCCATAGCACCCCCAAGTGATGATTTTGCAGATCATCTTGAAGGAGAACCCCTTGAAAAACGAACAGTAGAAGGTGATCTTGGTGTGTTTATCAACCATACCAATGTTATAAAGCGCATTGGAAACCCCAAGCTGGCGCAACTTCTTGAGATCGGTGAGAGTAAATTAAATGAACTTATTCAAACCTACAAGTATAAACCAGAGACAACACTTGAAAAGGCATTTGTATATGAACTGACAAAGACGTGTGTGTTTGAAGCGCTTGACAGACATATTGGCGATATGCGCAATGTGTATACATCCAGTGGACAAAAAGTAATTCCTGACGGCCGGGATATGTCTCAAGTTCAACATATCGTATTGACTGGCGGTGCGTTGGTCAACTTAAAAAATACTGAGACAATTATTCATGAATATATGGGGAACCGCCCCAAAAAAATGGTTCCTAAACATGTGTTCATACATAAAGATTGTGATTACATCATGTCGAGTGTCGGCGTATTGTCGCTTCATCACCCCCGCGCTGCAAGAGTATTGTTACAAAGGTCGCTACGCTTAAAGGAATGATAACATGTACCCACGAATTGTCATTGATATAGAAAAATATAGACATAACGTTAAGACGATCCAGGCCCTCACGTCACAACACGGATTATCGATGATGGCTGTGACCAAGAGTTTTTGTGCTGTAAAGTCATTGACCAACGTGCTTAAAGAAGAATTCGTTGATTATATTGCAGATTCTCGTCTGGAAAATTTGGAAAAGTTTTCCACAACGATTCCCAAAGTGCTGTTGAGATTGGTATCGCTTTATGATGTCGATAGAGCTGTGAATGTGGCAGACATGTCGCTAAATTCAGAAATTACTGTAATTCGCGCACTCAATAAAGCTGCACAGAAGTACAATCGGCGCCATGGTGTTATATTGATGATAGATATTGGAGACTTGCGAGAAGGTATTTATTATGCCCAAGAGGTGCACGACATCGTTGAAGAGGTCTTTCAGATGAAAAATATAGATTTAAAAGGAATTGGAACCAATTTAACTTGTTATGGTGGAATTATTCCCACTGAAAAAACGCTCAAGAAACTCGTTGATATTGTTAATGATGTTGAAAAAACGTACAATATACAACTAGATATTATATCGGGTGGGAACTCATCTCATCTTCCCTTGTTGAACAAGGACATCCATATCGATAAAATCAATAATCTGCGTATTGGCGAAGCGTTGGTCCTTGGCAGAGAAACGGCTTACGGGAATCAAATTGAAAATCTTTATGATGATGTTTTCATATTAGAAACCGATATTATTGAATACCGTAGAAAACCTTCCATACCGGATGGTGATGTAGGGATGGACGCTTTTGGAAAAACACCGCATTTCGAGGATCTCGGGGTTATTAATCGTGCAATTCTTGGTGTGGGTCAACAGGATGTTGATTTTAGAGAGTTGAAACCGCTCGATAAAAACATTCGACTCATGGGAAGCAGCAGTGACCATGTGATTGCGGCAATCATGCAAAATGCTGAACAATACAAAGTGGGCGATGTTCTGAAGTTTAAGCTGACGTATGGAAGCTTGCTTTCGCTTATGACGTCTGAATATGTGGAGAAATTCTATGTCTGAAATCTATAGGCCGACATGGCTTGAAATTAATCTAAAAAACATTTGGAAAAATTATCAGACTATTTCTCAAATGAATTCCTCACAATCGATTGTTCCGGTTGTTAAAGCCGATGCATATGGGCATGGGGCTTTTGAGGTTACCCAATATTTGTATGAACGAGGGGTGCGTTTTTTCGCAGTTTCTTCACTTGAGGAGGCGCTGGAAATACGCCCGGTATCCGCGGATATCGATATCATAATCATGGGGTTGATTACGCAGGAGGGTCTTAGTAAGGCACGAGAAAAAAACATAATCGTTACCATTGCCAATAAGGATGATTATGCTTTGATCAAAGCTATGACTCATCCCCCGAGATTCCATCTTAAGGTTGATACAGGAATGAATCGTCTGGGGTTTAAACAACCCGGCGATGTTCGCACCGTTGTTAAAGAAAGCGAGAATTACGATTATCTCAAGCTAGAGGGGATTTATACGCATTTGGCCACAGCCGACAGCGATTATGAATATGCCTTGGGTCAGATTGAATCGTTTAAGGCTGTATTAAACACGTTGGATTACATCCCATCATGTGTTCATGTGTCAAATTCTTCAGCAGCATTGAAACTTTCCGATCTCACTTCATTCACCACACATGCCAGGGTTGGGCTGTCACTATATGGTGAAACGCTTGAGGATGATGTAGACTTTCTTTATCAGACCATGACGCTTAAAACGAGAGTGATGGATATCAAGCAATTGAACCCTGGAGAAAAAGTTGGATATGGTATCACGTATGAGGCGAATGCCGAAGAACGTATCGGCATTCTACAAGTTGGATATGCGGATGGGTTTATAAGGCGGCATCAAGAGGGTCAAGTATCGGTGAATGATAGCCTTTATCCCATTGTGGGCCGTGTTTGCATGGACCAAATGTTTATAAAAGTTGACGAAAACGTCTCTAAAAATGATATAGTGGTTCTATTAGGGAACAAAAAGATTACGGTGGATGACATAGCTGAACGTTTGCAAACAATACCTCATGAAGTGCTGACGTCTTTTTCCAAGCGCGTCCCCCGTGTTTATAAAAGGTAGGAAGTGATAGGATGATTAACGTATACTCCGAGATTGGTGAGCTTAAAACGGTGCTTTTGCATCGACCGGGGATGGAACTTGAAAATTTGACGCCCAGTGTTCTGGACCGTCTGCTTTTTGATGACATTCCTTATCTCAAAGTAGCTCAGGAAGAACACGACGAATTTGCAAACACGCTTAGAAATGAAGGAGTTGAAGTACTTTACATAACCAGCATGCTCCGCGAAGCACTCGATGAGAACCCTGAAGTGATTGATCATTTCATTAAAGAATTCATAGAAGAAGCAGAAATCAAACCAAGAAAAGTTCGAGAAGCGGTTGCCGATTATCTCAAACGTATGGACACACAATCAATGATTGAGAAGATGATTGCGGGAATACGGACAAAAGAAGTAGCAATTGACCAAGAAGAGTCGATTATGGACATGCTTGAAAAGGATTATCCGTTTTACACTGACCCGATGCCCAACCTCTTGTTTCAACGCGATCCCTTTGCAAGTATAGGCATTGGTGTGTCAGTGCATAAGATGCACACCATTACCCGCAGAAGGGAAACCATTTTCGCCAATTACATGTTGAAATACCACCCCCGGTTTCAAAACCAGGGGGACCTTCCTTTTTATTTCTCCCGAAGCGAAGAAGAATCCTTGGAAGGTGGCGACATCTTAGTGCTGAACGATAAAACGCTGGCGATTGGGATTTCTGATCGAACCAATCCTTATGCGATTGAAAAGCTTGCCAAGAAACTTTTTGATAAAAAGGAAACATTTGAGACCATTTTGGCCATCAATATTCCAAAAACGCGTGCATTTATGCATCTTGACACGGTGCTTACACAGGTTGATTATGGTATTTTCACGATACACCCCGGTATCATAGAACATCTGACGGTGTTTGAAGTGAGCAGAAAACAAGGAGGGGATGGCATCAATATCAACAAGGTTGTTGCATCGCTCCAAGATATTTTGGAAAAACATCTAGGTCGCGAGATCACACTGATCAATTGTGGTGGCGATGATGTGGTTGACAGCGAGCGTGAACAGTGGAGCGACGGTGCGAATACCCTTGCGATTAAACCGGGCAAGGTTATCGCCTATAAACGAAATCATGTGACTAACGCCATCCTCAGAAAACATGGGATTGAAGTTTTGGAAATCCCATCCAGCGAGCTTTCTCGTGGACGCGGCGGTCCTAGGTGCATGAGTATGCCATTGATTAGAAATCCAATAAAATAAACGAGGTGTAGTTATGAATTTGCAAGGCAAAAACTTTATTACACTACTGGAGTATTCCAGTGAGGAAATCGAATATCTTCTTGATTTATCTACGAAACTCAAAGAGATGAAAAACAGTGGTGAGGATCACCGGTACTTGAAAAATAAGAATGTTGTCCTTTTGTTTCAAAAAGATTCAACACGCACCCGGTGCGCGTTTGAGGCCGGTGCGTATGATCTAGGTATGGGTGTGACCTATCTTGGTCCCAGTGGGTCTCAGATGGGGAAAAAAGAATCAATCAAGGATACTGCCCGGGTCCTAGGGCGGATGTATGACGGTATTCAGTTCCGCGGGTATAAACACAATGATGCGGAAGCGCTGGGTGATCACGCAGGGGTGCCTGTGTGGAATGGTTTGACCGACATGTATCATCCCACACAGGTGCTCGCTGATTTCTTGACAGTAAAAGAAAATTTCGGTTATTTGGAAGGCATTAATTTCGTTTATGTCGGCGATGCGCGAAACAACATGGGCAATAGTCTTATGATTGGTGCTGCAAAGCTGGGAATCAACTTCACAGCGGTAGCTCCCAAAGAGCTGTGGCCTGAGGGGAGTCTCATTGAACACTGTGAGTCTATCGGTGCACAAACTGGCGCAACCATCAATTTTACTGAAGATAAGATAAAAGGAACGAAAAATGCTGATGTGCTCTATACGGATGTATGGGTATCGATGGGCGAAGCTAAAAATGTGTGGAACACCCGTTTGAAACAGCTCAACGATTATCAAATCGATAGCGAAATGATGCGTAACGCTTCCAAAGATGCAATATTCATGCATTGTTTGCCTGCGTTTCACGGAAATGATACAGAAATAGGCGCAACAATCGCACAAGAATTCGGGGAAGTCTATCCAAAAGTGAAAAATGGTGAAATGGAAGTGACCGATGAGGTGATAGAATCATCCCAAAGCAAAGTGTTTGATGAGGCAGAAAACCGAATGCATACCATTAAAGCAGTCATGCTCGCTACGATGCATGCCCCGATAGATTAACTCCTGTGAGAATCGGAGTTTTTCTTTGAGAGGTGAATAAGGTTTGCTATAATAAAGGACAACGGAGGGGAAAGTATGGACATACTCATGTATTTCTTCATCTATTCCTTCGTGGGCTGGATTATCGAAGTTGCCTACGCTTATTATAAAACCAATCGTTTTACGAATAGAGGATTTTTATTATCGCCGTTCATCCCTATTTACGGGTTGAGTGCAGTTTTTTTGCATTTGGCGGTTTACGGCCTGTTTCCAGACTTCTCTCTTCTCAGTCCCTTTTATCTATTGGTGATTTTTGTACTTGTAACCGTGATTTCCACACTGCTTGAGTTTGTGGGGGGCGCGATTTTGTATCATGTTTTTGAAACGCGGTGGTGGGATTACTCGCACCTTCCTCATAACATAAATGGGTATATAGCTTTACGTTTTTCATTGATGTGGGGACTCATGGGTTTTCTTTTGTTTACGTTAGTCCACCACTTGTTTATGATCGATTGGATTGCATCGTTGAGTGAGACGGTTCTTGTGAGTGTAATAACGCCGCTGGTGCTAATATTTATTATTGACTGGGTTACCACAGTGATTATGCTTCTTAATATTAAAACCCATCTTAAAAAATTCGTACAAAGCATACAACTTCTCAAAGAGCGCTCCTCGCTTCTTTCTAAACAAATTGGGCCAGAACGCGCGAACACCATACGTTCGAATCTCAATATGTTAATGGAACGTATGAAAGACCGGGAGCAAATTGGCTGGATCCGTTCCAAAACAGAGCAGATAAAGATTCAGCTTTCTCAAGTGGATGAACACACAGAGCAAACCCAGGAGGCTGTCGACTGGTTTAAGAGTTTGGCTAACAAGATTTCAAGCAATCGCCTTTTCAAGGTTTTTCCAAATGTTAAAATCGCCCTAAAAAACAAATGGGGAAGGAACGATGATGATGAAAACAAGTCATGAAACATCGCTTCATGCCCAGGTGGATAAGTTTATCGAAATTGGACGTTCCATCATATTTCATCCGGTTTATTTAAGAACCCGCGATTTCACCCATCACGATGAGACCGTTTTTGAACACACACTCATGGTTGCGTTTGAGGCGTTTAGATTTGCGGAGAAATATGCTTTGGACATTGAATCGATTACCCGCGGTGCGCTTTTGCATGATTTTTTCCTTTATGATTGGCATAAGGAAGGCAGACGGGTAAAAAAACCGCTTTTCAAAAAACACGGCTTCACACATGCGCGCATTGCCTATGAAAATGCTAAATTTTATTTTCCGGTTAATAAGAAGGAAAAGGATGTCATCCTTAAACATATGTTCCCCTTGACGCTTAAACCACCCATGTACATAGAAAGCTGGGCTGTGAATGTCATTGATGATTACGTGACCTATCGAGAGTATTTCAAGGATCGAAAAGAAACCCACAAGCTTTTATTCAAAAAAGTATATAAAACCTTAAAAAAGGAGGCGCGTTAGCCTCCTTTATTTATGCACGTGCTTGCGCACTCACGCGCGCGCGTGAGCCAATAATGAATTTAAAAATAAATTTAAAAAATAGCTTGCAAACGGTATGTTTATTTGGTAACATGTCATAGACTTTGGAAAAAGTCCGGCTGTGAAGCGGGAGGTTGTTGACACACCGACAAGCGTTGTCTTAATGTGTTGAATCAAGTAAATTTCCGTGGAGCAAGTCTATACGCGATTGTAGGCGAAAGGAGGAACTTTAATGGCTAGTCAAAACATCAGGATCCGATTGAAGTCTTATGACCATCGACTCTTAGACCAATCGGCTCAAAAAATTGTGGATACGGTGAAAAAAACCGGGTCGAAAATTTCTGGACCCATCCCTCTTCCAACCGAAAAAGAGGTGTTCACAATCCTGCGTAGTGTTCATGTTAACAAAAAATCCCGTGAACAATTTGAACGCAGAACCCACAAACGTTTGATTGACATCGTGGACCCAAATCCACAAACAATTGACCGTTTGATGCACCTGGATTTACCATCCGGTGTCGATATTATCTTGAAATAACTAATTAGGAGGTGTACTCATGGCCAAAGGTATCTTAGGTACTAAAGTAGGAATGACACAAATTTTTGATGATGCAGGACGTCTTGTACCCGTTACTGTCATTCAATGCGAACCAAACGTTGTCCTTCAAAAGAAAAATGAAGAAAATGATGGATATGTTGCTGTTCAGCTTGGGTATAAAGACAAACGAGAAAAATTGACCAATCAACCGGAAAAAGGGCATTTCGCAAAATCCGGTTCCAATCCTAAGCGCTACGTTAAAGAAATTGCCGGCAAAGAACTAAGCAATTTCGAAGTAGGTCAGGAGATCAGAGTCAATATATTTGAGGACGGAGAAACCATTGATGTAACTGGAACATCCAAAGGCAAAGGATTCCAAGGTTCCATCAAGCGTCACAACCAAGGACGCGGACCTGAAACTCACGGTTCACATTTCCACCGCTCCCCAGGGTCACTCGGACCAATCGATCCCAACCATGTTCGCAAGGGTAGAAAGCTCCCTGGACACATGGGACATGACACAGTGACCATTCAGAACCTTAAAGTTGTCAAAGTGGACGAAGACAAGAACTTGCTGCTTGTAAAAGGCAATGTTCCCGGCCCTAAAAAAGGGTTGGTAGCTGTTAAAAACGCAATCAAGCAAGAACCTGTTGCTCCACTAGATCCGACACAATTTGAAAAACAAGAAGAACAAACCGAAAACGAATCGTAATCAGAGGACCTGAAAGGAGGATTTGAAATGCCTAAAGTAGCATTGTTAAATCAAAGTGGACAAAATGTTGGCGAAGTCAACTTGGACGATAAAGTATTTGGCATTGAGCCAAACCAACAAGTGCTCTACGACGTTGTTAAAGCCATTCGTGCGAACAACCGTCAAGGCACACACAAAGTCAAAACCCGCAGCGAAGTTCGTGGCGGTGGGCGTAAACCATGGCGCCAAAAAGGTACTGGGCGTGCCCGTCAAGGGTCGATCCGTTCACCACAATGGACAGGTGGCGGTGTGGTTTTCGGACCATCTCCACGTGACTATACCAAGAAAATCAATAGAAAAGTAAGAAAGCTTGCATTGCGTTCGGCGCTTACCTTGAAAGCTCAGAACAACGCGCTGGTTATTGTGGATGCCTTCTCATTTGATGCACCAAAAACATCACAGATGGCTGAAGTTTTCAAAAACATCGGCGTGAATGGCAAAGCATTGATTGTGTTGCCTGAAGTTGATGAGAATGTCATGCTTTCCGCGCGCAACATTCCCAATGTGACCATTGGAACGGTTAGTCAGGTCAGTGTTTATGACCTTATGAACCACAATGTAGTCATCACAACGCAGGACGCTGTCAAAAACTATGAGGAGGTGCTTGTATAATGCTAGCCTCAGAAATCGTTAAGCGCCCACTGATCACAGAAAAGACTATGCAACTTGTTGAAAATCAGAACAAATATACGTTCGAAGTAGACAAGCGTGCGAATAAAGTTCAAATCAAACGCGCCATTCAGGAGCTGTTTGATGTCACTGTTAAGAACGTCAACGTCATCAACACCAAACCCAAGAAAAAACGCGTAGGCCGTTATGAAGGGTACAAAAGTGCAGTGACAAAAGCAATTGTCGAACTCGGTGACGAAGACAAAATCGAAATTTTCTCATCGTAAAGGATTAATCGAAAAAGGAGGTTAACGCAATGGCTTTAAAGAAATATAAACCAACCACGAACGGTCGCAGACACATGACCAGCTTGGATTTCGCTGAAATCACCAGCACGATACCGGAAAAATCCCTGCTTGAAAAGCTCAATAAGAAATCTGGCCGCAATAACCATGGTTCAATCACTGTTCGTCATCATGGCGGCGGTGTCAAACGCAAATATCGCATTATCGATTTCAAACGCAACAAAGACGGCGTTCCCGGTCATGTTGCGACGATTGAATACGATCCCAACCGTAGCGCGAACATCGCATTGATTCATTATGCTGATGGCGAAAAGCGCTATATCCTTGCGCCAAAAGGGCTCAAAGTCGGGATGACCATCGAATCAGGTGAGAATGCAGATATACAAAACGGTAATGCCAAAACACTTCACACCATTCCAGTGGGTACTGTTATTCACAACGTCGAGCTCACACCGGGCAAAGGCGGTCAATTGGTGAGAAGCGCTGGTACTAGAGCACAGATTCTGGGCCGTGAAGACAAATACGTATTGGTCAAACTCGCATCGGGCGAGGTGCGCAAGATTCTTGGTAGTTGCCGTGCAACCATTGGCGTTGTTGGTAACGAAGACCACGAACTTGTCAACATCGGTAAAGCGGGACGCAATCGTTACCGCGGCATCAAACCAACCGTACGCGGTTCGGTCATGAACCCTACCGATCACCCTCACGGTGGTGGCGAAGGACGTCAACCAATCGGTATGCCTTCACCAGTATCTCCATGGGGTAAAAAGACCCTTGGTATGAAAACACGCAGAAAGAAAAAAGCAAGCTCACGTCTAATCGTAAGACGGAAGAAGAAGTAAGAAAGGAGGAACTCATTAATGGCACGTTCATTGAAAAAAGGCCCATTTGTAGACGAACATCTGTTTAAAAAAATTGATGCCTTGAACCAAAACAACAAGAAAAAAGTAGTACAGACGTGGTCCAGACGTTCTACAATCTTTCCAGATTTTGTCGGACATACCATTGCAGTGTATAACGGTAAAGAACATATGCCTGTATATATCACTGAAGACATGGTCGGCCACAAACTAGGAGAGTTCGCTCCGACTCGAATTTTCCGTGGACACGAAAAAGATAAGAAAGCTCAAAGAAGGTAGAGGAGGATATTTATGGAAGCCAGAGCACAAGCAAAAACAGTTCGTATATCTTCTCGCAAAGTCCAACTCGTGATCGACTTGATCCGCGGAAAAGATGTCGGCGAAGCGTTCTCAATTTTGGCGTATACGCCGAAAGCTGCCGCCCCAATGGTTGAAAAACTGTTGAAATCCGCAGTCGCCAACGCGGAACACAACTATAACTTGGATACGGACAACCTATACATAAAAGAAATCTTTGTTGGCGAGGGGCCAACCATGAAACGTATTCGCCCTCGTGCACAAGGAAGCGCAAGTCAAATCCTGAAAAGAACCAGCCACACGACATTAGTCGTGGCTGAGAAAGTGTAAAGGAGGAAATCTAATGGGTCAGAAAGTCAATCCAGTTGGACTGCGAATCGGCATCATCCGTGATTGGGACTCTCGTTGGTATGCTGCAAAAAACGACGTCGCCGATCTCTTGCATGAAGACATTAAGATTCGTGAATTGTTGGAAGAACTATATGAAAACTCTGCAGTAAGCAGAATTGAAATAGAGCGACTTAAAAAACGCATTGTTATCACTGTCCATACTGCTAAGCCCGGAATGGTCATCGGCCGTGAAGGTTCAGTTAAAAATGAAGTTGTTGCCAAGCTCAAAGCACTAACTGGCAAAAACATCGTACTCAATGTTGTTGAAATCAAAAAACCTGAACTTGATGCCAAACTAGTTGTTGATGCAATTGCGAAACAACTTGAAAACCGCGCATCATTCCGCCGTGTTCAAAAAATGGCTATTCAACGCGCCATGCGTAGTGGCGCCAAAGGGTGCAGAACCTTGGTTTCCGGCCGTCTAGGAGGCGCTGAAATGGCACGTAATGAAGGGTACAACGAAGGAAATGTTCCGTTGCATACTCTTCGTGCCGACATCGATTTTGCTCGAAGCGAAGCCTATACGACGTACGGAAAACTCGGCTGTAAGGTATGGATTTACAAAGGTGAAATCTTACCTAAGAAGAAGGGGGCCAAACAATAATGCTTATCCCAAAACGCACGAAATATCGTCGCCCTCACCGAGTATCCTATGAAGGGAATGCCAAAGGCGGAACCACAGTAAGTTTTGGCGATTTTGGACTCCAAGCTCTCGAAGGAACATGGATTACCAACCGTCAAATCGAATCTGCGCGTATCGCTATCAACCGTTACATGAAACGTCAAGGTAAAGTATGGATCCGCATTTTCCCGCACATGGCGAAAACGGCCAAACCACTTGAGGTTCGCATGGGGTCCGGTAAAGGGTCTCCAGAAAGTTTTGTTGCAGTCGTTAGAAAAGGGACCGTCATGCTCGAAGTTGCTGGTGTTAGCGAAGAAGTTGCTAATGAAGCGCTCCGTTTGGCAGCCCATAAACTTCCGATCAAGACAAAAGTGATTAAGAAAGAAAGTGGTGATTTTAGTGAAAACTAATGAAATCCGCGATATGGATACAACTAAAATCAATGAAGAAATTGTACATCTGAAAAAAGAATTGTTCGACCTTCGTTTTCAACAAGCGACCGGTCAACTTGAAAACACTGCTCGTATAAGCAATGTTAAAAAGGCAATTGCGCGCATGAAAACCGTCCTGAACGAGCGCAATTCCAAATAGGACGAGAGGAGAATTATATGGAACGTAATGATCGCAGAGTCCTGACCGGAACTGTTGTGGCGAGCAAGTCTGACAAAACCATTTCGGTCGAGGTGGAAAACTATATCGTACATCCCAAATATGGTAAGCGCGTTAAACAATCAAAAAAGTTTGCGACGCACGATGAGAATAACCAGGCTAAAATCGGAGACGTTGTCAAGATAATGGAAACCCGTCCATTATCCAAAAATAAACGCTTCCGCCTGCTTGAGATTGTAGAAAGCAAGGTTCTCGTCTAGTAGAGCTTAAAGGAGGTTCTTAGGATGATTCAACAGGAATCAAAACTAAAAGTTGCTGACAATTCCGGTGCCCGTGAAATTCTAGCCGTCAAAATTCTAGGCGGAACCGGTAGAAAATATGCATCTATTGGAGACATCATTACAGCGACCGTCAAGCACGCAACTCCGGGCGGCGGCGTCAAAAAAGGCGATATTGTCAAAGCAGTCATTGTCCGCACCGCCAAAGAAGTGCGCCGCAAAGACGGAACGTACATTCGATTCGACGACAATGCCGCAGTGATTGTCAGCGATGACAAATCACCACGCGGAACCCGTATTTTTGGACCAGTTGCACGCGAATTGCGTGAAAAAGGATTTATGAAAATTCTTTCACTGGCTCCCGAAGTATTATAAAGAGTAGGAGGATACCCATGAAAATCAAAAAAGGCGACACTGTTCGCGTTATTTCCGGCAAAGACCGCGGCAAAGAAGGCAATGTCATCAAGACCTACCCAAAAACTGACCGCGTATTGGTCGAAGGCATCAACATGGTCAAACGCAACCAAAAACCTACTCAAGCCAACCCTGACGGTGGCATCTTGGAATTTGAAGCGCCCATTCACGCATCCAATGCGATGATTGTAGAAGGCAAAGACGTAACAAGAGTAGGACACAAGGTTGTCCAGGAACAAACTAAAAAAGAAACCATAGAACGCAAAGTACGTGTATCGAAAAAAACCGGTGAGGTTTTAGACTAATTGAGAAAGGAGGCATGAGTGGATGAATCGTCTACAAGAAAAATACAATGAAGAAATTCGCTCCACACTCGTAGAAACGTTTGAATACTCTTCAGTGATGGAGGCACCACGTATCGAAAAAGTCGTTGTCAACATGGGCGTCGGTGACGCTGTACATAACACAAAGACACTCGACGATGCTGTTGAAGAACTTACACAATTGACCGGTCAAAAACCTGTTATCACCCGTGCTAAGAAGTCAATCTCAAGTTTCAAACTTCGTGAAGGAATGGCTATTGGCACAAAGGTGACCCTTCGCGGCGAAAGAATGTATGACTTTTTGGACAAGTTGATGAATATTGCGCTTCCACGTGTGCGTGACTTTCAAGGGGTTAGTCCAAAAGCCTTTGATGGTCGTGGCAACTACACACTCGGCGTAAAAGAACAACTTATTTTCCCAGAAATCGATTATGATCAAGTCAATCGTGTCCGTGGGATGGACATTGTGATTGTCACAACGGCACAAACCGATCCCGAAGCCAAGGAACTATTGACGCAATTCGGTATGCCGTTTAGAAAGAATTAAGGAGGCTATTTATGGCTAAGAAGTCAATGATCGCGAAAGTTAATAAGCCACAGAAGTATCAAGTACGCGAGTACACACGATGCGAACGCTGCGGTCGTCCACATGCTGTGATCCGCAAATTCAAATTGTGCCGTATTTGTTTCCGTGAACTGGCATACAAAGGACAAATTCCTGGCGTTAAAAAATCAAGTTGGTAAAATTTATTCCTGATATTGGGAGGAGGCAATTCTAAATGGTAATGACAGACCCTATTGCTGATATGCTTACACGGATTCGTAATGCAAATCAGATGAAAACTGCAAAAGTTGATATTCCCGCGTCTAAGCTGAAGCGCCAGGTGCTTGAGCTACTGCGCGATGAAGGATATATTACAAGAGTGGACTTTGTCCGCGCCAAACCGGTCGACAAGCTTCGTGTCACCCTCCGATACGTTCAAAACGAACGTGTTGTTAAAGGGCTCAAACGAATTTCTAAACCCGGCTTGAAAGTATATGCAAAAAGTGGCGAAATCCCCAAAGTCCTCAATGGTCTGGGTATCGCTGTAGTATCCACATCCAAAGGAATCCTGACCGACCGAGAAGCCCGCAAACAAAATGTTGGCGGCGAAATCTTGGCGTACGTATGGTAATCAAATAAAGGAGGTACAAACGATGAGTCGTACTGGAAATAAACCCATCGACCTGTCTCAAGGCGTCACAGTCGATATCAACGGCAACAATATCACTGTCAAGGGCCCAAAAGGCACGCTTTCGATGACTGCGCATGAATCCATGAGCATTACAGGTGATGATTCAGCGCTTTACGTGCAAAGACTCAATGACTCGAAGTCCCAACGCACACTGCACGGCACCACCCGTTCACTCCTTGTGAATTTGGTCCGAGGCGTCACCGAAGGCTTTTCAAAGCAACTTAAAATGGTCGGTGTAGGGTATCGTGCACAAATGAAAGGCAACAAACTCGTGCTCAACGCTGGGTATTCAAACCCCAAAGAGCTTGAAATTCCCGAAGGCATCAGTGTTGAAGTTGTGAAAAACACAACAATCACTATCACCGGCATCGATAAGCATCTTGTTGGTGAATTCGCAGCAAACGTGCGTGCTGTACGCAGCCCCGAACCCTACTTGGGCAAAGGCATTCGCTATACAGACGAACAGGTACGTCGTAAAGAAGGAAAAACTGCTAAATAGTAGTTAGGAGTGACGAAATATGATTAATAAACAATCAAGAAATGCAATGCGTAAAAAACGCCATTTGCGAGCACGCCAGACTTTGATCGGCACACCACTTCGCCCTCGGCTTAGTGTGTTTCGCTCCAACAAGCATATTTACGCACAACTCATAGACGATGTGAACGGACAGACACTTGCGGCCGCGTCCACGTTGGAAAAAGATTCCTCACAGGAAAATCAATCCAACAAGGAAGGATCCACGTTCGTCGGTGAAACCATCGGCAAACGCGCGACGGAAAAAGACGTGAAATCCGTAGTTTTTGATCGCAGTGGTTATCGCTACCACGGACGCATTAAAGCATTAGCTGACGCTGCCCGCAGTGCAGGATTAGAATTCTAATAAGGAGGTAAGCCAATGCAACGTAATCGCAAGAAACGTAGAAAAAAAGAAGAAAACATTTATGAAGAACGCGTGGTCGACATTGCCCGTGTAACGAAAGTTGTCAAAGGTGGACGTCGTTTCCGCTTCAGTGCACTGGTCGTCGTTGGTGATCAAAAAGGCCAAGTCGGCTTTGGCACAGGCAAGGCACAGGAAGTTCCCGACGCGATTAAGAAAGCTATTGAAGAAGCGAAGAAAAATTTCGTAAAAATACCAATGTATGGAAACACGATTCCTCATGAGATTACAGGTCGTCATGACGGTGGGCGTGTTTTCCTCAAACCAGCCGCAGAGGGGTCCGGTATTATTGCCGGGGGACCTGTACGCGCTGTAGTGGAAGCCGCTGGTGTGGCAGACATCCTATCCAAATCCCTAGGCTCTGATTCTCCAATTAATATTATCCGTGCGATGTTCAATGCCATTGACAATCTGCGCAGTGCTGAACAAGTGGCACGCCTACGCGGTAAAACCGCCAAGGAGATCTTGTCATAATGAAAACATTGTCCATCACATTAATAAAGAGCCTAATCACAACCACACCAAAACAACGTGCAACTGTCAAAGCGCTTGGACTTACCAAACGCAACCAGACAGTAGAGCGCAACGATACCCAGACCACTAGAGGCATGATTCGCACCGTTGCCCATCTGGTGGATGTTGTTGAAAAATAGGAGGTACTCAGTATGAACTTGCATGAACTCAAACCCACACCTGGGGCCAAAAAGAACCGCAAGCGTGTAGGTCGCGGGATGTCCAGCGGCAACGGCAAGACTGCCGGACGCGGACACAACGGACAAAAAGCACGCAGTGGTGGAAGTTTGCGCCCCGATTTTGAAGGTGGGCAAACCCCGCTTTACAAGCGGTTGAGAAAATCAGGATTCAGAAATCCAAACCGCAAAACATACGTTACAGTCAACATTGATAAACTCAATCGTTACGACGACAACACAACCATCACCCCTGAAGTGTTGTTAAATGACCGTGTCATCCGCAAGATTAATGACGGATTGAAAATTCTCGGAGAGGGCAACCTCGAAAAGAAACTCACCGTCAAAGCGAATAAGTTCACGGCATCAGCCGAAGAAAAAATCAAGGCTGCTGGTGGAACTACTGAGGTGATTTGATGGAAACAATCAAAGCGGTATTAAAAAACAAAAGCCTCATGACGAAAATCGTCTTCACAATGCTCGTGTTTTTAATCTACCGATTTGCCACGTTCATCCACGTACCACTGATCAACCCAGAAGTTATTACCGGCGTTTTTGAAGAGCGTTTCGGTGAAGCTGGATTCTTTGGGATTATGGACGCCTTCACAGGTAGCGCACTTTCCAACTACTCGATTATTGCGCTTGGCATCGGTCCATATATCACCGCATCAATCGTTATAAACTTGCTTCAGATGGACATTGTGCCTATCTTGAAAGAATGGTCCCAAGAGGGCCAAACCGGTAAACAGAAAATCAATCAGACCACACGTTATTTAGCCCTAGGACTTGCTTTTATACAATCTCTAGGTATGACCTATGGGTTTGCACTTACGGGTGACTCGATATTTGATATTGGTGTGGAACCCACGTTCCTTACCTACACCTATCTCGCATTGATTATGACAGCCGGTACGGCATTCTTGCTTTGGTTGGCCGATCAAATCACCCTCAAAGGGGTTGGAAACGGTACATCCATGATCATCGTCGCAGGGATTTTGGCTGGATTGCCCGGCATGTTCACATCACTCACACAAGAGTATGTGACCGGTTCAGGAACCGATTTGTCCTCATATGCGATTTTCGCAGCAGTAGTTGTGATGTACATCGCAATTCTTGTAGGCATTGTCTATATGCAATCGGCAAACAGAAAAATTCCCGTACAATATTCAAACCGTCCCACAAGTTCAAAATTCAAGGGTCAAAGCGGCTCGAATATTCCACTTAAAATTAACTCAGCTGGTGTTATCCCCGTTATCTTTGCGGTTACGATACTGTCGCTGCCACAAACAATGCTCAGCTTTATTCCGGGCATTCAGGAGTCGACGATTGGTCTTTGGCTCACAGAAATGTTCAACTACCAGCGACCACTGGGTTATGTCGTGTATGCGACCCTGATTGTCGTGTTTACATTCTTTTATTCATTCGTACAGATCAACCCGGAAAAAATTTCCAACAATCTTCAAAAACAAAATGCTTTTATCCCCGGGGTACGCCCTGGTGTGGAAACGGAAAACTACATTTCCAAACTGTTGTTTAAAATTACGATTGTCGGTGCACTGTACTTGTTGGTTGTCGCATCCATTCCTATTTTCGTAGGTGCGCTTCTTGGACTTCCACCTTACATTCAAATCGGCGGAACCTCGCTGCTCATTGTTGTTGGTGTGGCAATTGAGACCACAAAGCAGATTAAGACCGATGTACAAGGAAAAACGTATTCCGGATTTATCCGCTAAGGGGGAGAACGCATGAAAATTCTAGTCATGGGACCACCGGGCGCGGGAAAAGGCTCACAGGCGCGCAAGCTTGTTGAGGACTACAGCTTGACCAACATTTCCACAGGGGAAATGTTCAGACAATCCGCCAAACGTGGTGAAGAACTCGGCAAAAAAGCTATGAAATTCATTAACAAGGGCAATCTTGTAAGTGATGAAATCACCAATGAGATCGTTCGCCACCGACTGTTGCGCGAGGGCGCTGATAAGAACTTTCTCCTCGACGGATATCCTCGCACTGTCGACCAAGCGCAGGCGCTTGATAATATGCTTGATGAGCTGAACTCCAAACTCGATGCCGTCATCAACGTCTATGTTGATAAAGACATTATTCTTGAACGAATGGTTGGTCGGCGTGTATGCAGGGATTGCGGATATACCTACCATGTCCGTTACCAACCACCCAGTAAACAAGGCGTTTGCGACCAATGTGGTGGCGAACTGCATCAGCGCGTTGATGATCAACTTGAGAGTGTCCGTAACCGCCTTAAAATTTATGAAGAAAAAACCCGTCCCATTATTGACTATTACAAAGGTCGTGGCGTTTTAATCAATATCAACGGCATGCAGTCGTTTGACGCTGTGTACAGAGACATCAAAAAAGCATTGAGGGATTCACGATGATTACACGCAAAAGCGCCCGCGAAATTGAAATTATGCGTCATGCCGGCGCCATCGTTGCCAGGGCCCACCAAGCGGTCAAAAAGGCAGTTAAACCCGGTATTACGACGCAAGAAATCGATGCGATTGTCGATGAGGTCATCAAAAACGAGGATGCCACCCCCTCATTTAAAGGCTATGGTGGCTTTCCCGGGAGCGCATGTACTTCGGTTAACGAGGAAATCGTTCACGGTATTCCCTCTCCCAAGCGCACACTCAAAAGTGGCGATATCTTCAAAGTTGACATTGGTGCAATCTACAAAGGGTATCACGGTGATTCCGCATGGACCTATGCGGTAGGCGAGATTTCCCAAGAAGCCAAGGAACTGATGCAAGTGACACACGACAGCCTTTTCGAAGGATTGAAATATGCTGTGGCTGGCAACCGTATAACCGACATTTCCCATGCCATTCAAACATATGCCGAGTCCCATGGGTACAGCGTTGTTCGTGATTTTGTGGGCCACGGTGTCGGAAAAACGCTTCACGAATCTCCACAGATTCCCAATTACGGTCCCCCGGGCAAAGGCCCAACGCTCAAACCGGGTATGACCCTGGCGATTGAACCCATGATCAACCAAGGCCTCAAGGACATCAAAGTGCTAGATGATGGGTGGACGGCCATCACCCAGGATAAGTCCCTGAGTGCCCACTATGAACACACTGTTTTGATCACAGAAGATGCGCCGGTAATTTTGACCGCGTTGCAAAAAGGAGGCAGTCATCATGGCTAAAGAAGATAAAATCGAGATGGAAGGCAAAATTGTTGAAGCTTTGCCCAACACCGAATTTTTGGTGGAACTCGAAAATGGCCATCAAATCAAGGCTCACGTTTCGGGTAAAATCCGTATGTATTACATACGCATTCTACCTGGCGACAAAGTAACGGTGGAACTTTCCCCTTACGATTTAACACGTGGGCGTATTACCTATCGACACAAGTAATATAGTATAGGCCCTAAGGAGGATAATTTAGGATGAAAGTAAGACCATCTGTAAAAAAGATTTGCGACAAATGCAAAGTAATTAAACGTAAAGGGAAGGTCATGGTAATCTGTGACAATCCCAAGCATAAACAAAGACAAGGTTAATTAGGAGGTGCATGTATGGCACGTATCGCAGGAGTAGACATCCCTAGAGACAAACGCATTGTTGTATCATTGACATATGTATTTGGCGTTGGAAACACGACCGCTCATAATATTTTGGCCCAGGCTAATGTTAGTGAACACACGCGTGTGAAGAATCTCAGTGATGAGGAACTTAAACGCATTCGCGAAGTAATCGCAAATCACAAAACCGAAGGTGACCTCAGACGAGAAGTCAACCTCAATATCAAACGCTTGCAGGAAAACGGTTCTTACCGAGGCATGCGTCATCGCAGAAAGCTACCGGTCAATGGTCAAAAAACACGCAACAACGCTCGTACACGCAAAGGACCAAAGAAAACCGTAGCGAAGAAGAAGAAATAGGAGGCGAAGTTAAATGGCACGTAGAACCAGAACTAAACGTCGCGCGAAAAAGAATATACCCGCAGGGATCGCCCATATCCACTCCACATTCAATAACACCATTGTAACCATCACCGATCCCAGTGGAAATGCGATTGCATGGACAAGCGCAGGCGCTCTAGGATTCAAAGGCAGCCGTAAATCCACGCCATACGCCGCACAGGTCGCAAGCGAAGCTTGTGCGAAGGCAGCGCAGGAACATGGCGTTCAAAAAGTTGAAGTTTCCGTCAAGGGACCAGGTCCTGGACGTGAAGCAGCGATTCGCTCACTACAAACCGCGGGATTGGAAATTACAGCAATTAAAGATGAGACACCTATTCCACATAACGGATGTCGTCCACCAAAACGACCTCGTGGCTAATGCACCAGCAAACTAAGGGAGGTTGTTCATTTGAAAGATCTAAAATTTGAAAAACCAGAAACACGAATTATTCACGATGGCCAGACCAAGGGTGAATTTGAAGTTACACCGCTTGAACGCGGATATGGAATAACACTTGGAAACGCTCTGCGCCGCATTCTCCTCTCTTCTCTGCCGGGCGCCGCTATTGTCAATTGTCAGATTGAAGGCGTACAGCATGAATTTTCCAGCATCGACGGTGTTGTCGAAGATGTGACAAATGTTGTGCTCAACTTAAAAGAAGTCGTACTCACAATTGATGATGACGACCCAGATGTGCAAAAGGAATTGGAGATTGACGTCGAAGGTCCCAAGCAAGTTACAGCCGGTGATATTTCTGTCAAAGGCGATCCCGATGTGACTATCGTCAATGAGGATCAACACATTGCGACTGTCAACAAGGGGAATTTTCGTGTCACTATGTCCGCACGCCGCGGCGTCGGGTATGTGAGCGCGGAAAAAAACAAGATGTTTAACCATCAAGTGGGCGTCGTTCCCATCGACAGCATATATACGCCCGTTCAGCGCGTCAAATACGATGTTGAGAAGACACGTGTGGAAGACAGCGCAGACTACGACAAGCTGTATATCGAAGTGGAAACCAATGGGTCCATCTCCCCCAAAGAAGCAATTGGAGTGGCTAGCAAGATGATGATTTCCCATCTTCAAGAAGTTGTGGAATTGTCTGAAAAAGCCCAGGAAGAAGACTACATGGTTGAACGAGAGTCTGAACAAAACTCTCAAATATTAGAAATGCAAATCGAAGATTTGGATTTGTCTGTTCGCAGTTACAATTGCTTGAAACGCGCAGGGATCAATACCGTTCATGAATTGACACAAAAAACCGAGGAAGACATGATGAAAGTCCGTAACCTCGGGAAAAAATCCCTCAAAGAAGTCAAGCAAAAACTCGAAGATCTCGATCTTTCGCTTGCAAGACACTCATAGGAGGTTTTACCATGGCTACATACCGCAAACTCAATCGCAGAAGCGACCAACGCAAAGCGATGTTGCGTGACCTTGTGAGCAATCTTATTGTTCATGAACGTCTCGAAACAACGCATAAAAAAGCCAAGGAACTAAGCCGCGTCATGGACAAAATGATTACGCTTGGTAAAAAGGGCACTGTCGAAGCGCGCCGCGACGCAGCTGCGACTGTTCGTTTATTGGATACACCACAAGACAAGAATACATTGCAAAAATTGTTTGATGATCTTGCACCACGTTTTGAAAGTAGAAACGGTGGCTACACACGCGTCCTCAAAAAAGGACCGCGTCGTGGTGATGCAACGGAAATGGCAATCATCGAACTGGTTGACTGACCCCATAGCAGTGAAGGAGTGACGCCACCCAGTGACGTCACTTTTTTATTACGGGTGAAAAAGAATGCAATTCAGTGTTAAATTTGATATAATGACAACGGTTTTTTTAGGAGATGATGCCCATGAATCCCATGATTAAAATCAACAATCTCAGCTTTGGATACACCAACAATCAGACTGTCATCGATGATGTCAGTCTTACTATAAACAAAGGCGAATGGGTTACGATTCTTGGACACAATGGCAGTGGAAAAAGCACGCTTTCCAAATTGCTTATTGGTCTTTTGCGACCAAGATCGGGGACCATCACTGTTGATGGACTGACTCTCAGCGAAAAGACAGTTTACGATATTCGCAAAAAAATCGGCATCGTCTTTCAAAATCCTGACAATCAGTTTGTGGGTGTGACTGTGCGCGACGATATTGCCTTTGGACTTGAGAATCTGCAGATTGACCGCCAGACAATGCTTGAGCGCATTGACACATACGCAAAAAAAGTCGATATGTTCGAGTTTTTGAACAAGGAACCCCAGCAGCTCTCAGGAGGTCAAAAGCAGCGTGTCGCTATTGCGGGGATTTTGGCAATGCAGACCGATGTGATCATATTTGACGAAGCCACCGCCATGCTCGACCCTAAGGGACGGCGTAAAATGTATGAATACATGAAAGAACTCAACAACGAAGGGGTTACCATCATCACCATCACCCACGACATGCAAGAAGCCGTCGGTTCAGATCAGATCATTGTCTTAAAGGATGGAAAAGTTCTGAAAAAAGATACTGCCACTAATGTACTTAAGGACAGAGAAACCCTTACACAGTCCAATTTGGAACTTTTGTTGCCCCTTGACATACTGCATGAGCTGGACAAGGAAAACATCAACCATGACGCACTCAGGGAGTTTTTATGGCAATCAAATTTGAACGAGTGAGTCATCAGTATACTGGCATTGACCAACAGGGATACCTTGCGATTGAGGATATTCGATTAAACATAGACGGCGATGGTGAGTTCATTACACTCATCGGAGAAACCGGAAGTGGTAAAAGTACCCTCGTGCAACATATGAATGCACTGCTTCAACCTACCCAGGGGCGCATGAACATCTTCGGTGTGTGGGTGGACAGTGAGACAAAGCGACGCAAAAATGTAAAACTCAACCCCATTAGAAAACAAGTTGGTCTTGTGTTTCAGTTCCCAGAATACCAACTGTTTGAAGAGACAGTGGAAAAAGATATCATGTTCGGTCCCAAAAACTTTGGCGTTTCCGAAGATGAGGCCAAAGTCCGAGCCAATGAAATCATCAAAGTTGTTGGACTCGATGAAAGTTATCTTTCCCGCAGCCCTTTCAATCTCAGCGGCGGAGAGAAAAAACGCGTGTCCATCGCAGGCATTCTTGCGATGGAACCCGATGTGCTCATTTTAGACGAACCCACAAGCGGTCTCGACCCTTTGGGTCGCAACGCATTGCTTGAAGTATTCCACAACATTCACACAGAACTCAATAAAACCGTAATCATTATCACCCACGATATGAATACGGTATATGAATACGCCAAAAGAGTCCTTGTCATGCGCGAAGGAACGCTCGTTTACGATGGTGACCCGCTGAAGCTTTTTTCAAGGAAAAATATAGACCGGTGGAATCTTGATACACCGGACATTTTGCGTCTTACGCAGAACCTTACAGAAAAATTCGGCTTCATTTTTGACCCTGCGCCTCGCAGCAAAGCGATGTTGAAAACGGCATTGAAGGAGGCGCTCAAATGAAAAATATAGTCATTGGTCGCTACATACCCGGCAACAGTTTTTTATACAGCCTCGACCCGCGCACAAAAATCATAGCATTGCTGGTGTTAATGATTGGTGTGTTCATTCTTGATTCAATCTCGATGATGCTTGTCACACTCGGCATGATCGTTCTTGTTCTTTTGTTTGGACGCATCAGCATCAAACGCGTTTATCTTGGGCTGCGCCCCTTGATGTTCCTTCTGATTTTCACATTTACCTTCCAAATCTTATTCAATGAACAGGGTGCCGAACTTTTCAGTGCGCCGACGCATTTCACACTGATTACCATCCCCTTGCTTGTGGCGCTTGTGTTTGTGTGGATCAAAACAAAACGCTTCATCAAGTTCAAGTTTTTGTACTTTTTATTGATGGTATTTGCGGCATTTATTATTCTTATCAATATTGATGGTGGTTATACACTGGGGACCCCTACCTTCTCCGTTCATGAAGAGGGTGTTTCCATGGCGTTGTTCATCATGCTGCGACTCATTATTATCGTGACGCTCTCCACCATTTTGACCATCACAACCAAGCCCACGGATCTCAACTTGGGCCTTGAACACGTGTTGAAACCTCTGTCGATCGTTCGCATCAATGCCGAAGAGATTGCAATGATTATTTCCATCGCCCTGCGCTATATCCCCACTTTGCTGGATGAAGCGAATAAAATTATGCTTGCACAGGCTTCACGCGGTGTTGATTTCAATGAAGGAAAACTTAAAGACAAAGTCATGCAGGTTGTGAGTCTGCTCGTGCCGATGTTCATCATATCCTTTAAACGCAGTGATGAACTCGCCAATGCCATGGAGGCGAGAAGTTTCGCGCCTGGTCAGCTCCGAACAAAACTCAATGAACTTTTTTGGCATAAAATAGATACCGTGGCCATCATTGTCGCAGTGCTTTACCTAACCTTCTCCGTCTCTACGCGCTGGATTATTTAATGGGAATTCTTACAACGCTACAATCTGGAGATACCACCCGGATCAAAGAGGCCCTCCAGGGAATAAAGGCCTTCAGAGACAGCGACAAATCCATGACCACTGACCTTGAGGCGATCATCGCACGTCTTCAGCGCTATGATTTCAAGGAGGCGCGCGCGCTTGAAGGATTTGGGCAACTCGAATTTATTGCTATTGACCGCGTGCATCTGATGAAAATCAAAACGCGCAATGATTGTGTGTATGCCATGTATGTGCGCGCCCTTGAAGATGATGTGACAAGGCGACTGTGCATGCGCATCGCCTACGATGGCACACACTATACAGGGTTTCAGCGTCAGCGCCACGCCCATACGGTGCAAGGGACCCTCGAAGAGGCTTTGCGTCATCTTCTGCGCCATCCCATAAGCCTGACCCCGGCGGGGCGAACAGACAAAGGTGTGCACGCGATGGATCAAGTCATCCATCTGGATACTTCTTCACCGTTGGATGATATGACCATTCAATCGAAGCTCAACCGAGTATTGCCCAAAGCCATCAGAGTTCGAAGTATTCAAACCCTTCCGCGTGTATTTCACGCCCGCTTTGATGCATTGTGGAAAACGTATATGTATGTGATTGCTAAGCATCACGACCCTTTTTTGGCCCATCATGCTACAGTGAGTGAATCGCTTGATGTTGCGCGCTTTAAAGAGATTATCACACAAGTGAGCGGCACGCATGATTTCAAAGGGGTTGCTAAAGACACTAGCGATGCTATCACTACGCGTACGATCCAATCGGTCCATGTTGAAGAAGATGAGACGATGGTGCGTGTGTATATTAAGGCTCAAGGTTTTTTGCGCCATATGGTGAGAATCATTGTGGGCAATGCCATAAGAGATACAAAAAAAGGCACCACGACGTTGCGTGATGCCTTGAATTATCCGGTGGCGGACCGTCCCAAATACATGGCGGACGCCTCGGGACTCTATTTATACCACATTGAATACTGACACGGCTATGCCGTGTCTTTTTGTTTGGGCGGAAGTGAGGGGTGTGTGGTCTCGGGATTTTTTTCCTTGATCAGCCATGTTCGCAGGAGCTTTCCAATAACAACCACACTGAGTAATATGAGAATGTTGAAAAGCACGATAGTGGCTCCAGACGGGATGGAAAAGACAAACGAAAGCCATAGTCCCAACAATACGGAGGTCTGTGAGAATAATATCGATATCAAAACGGTGCTTTTGAAACTCTTGCCCACTTTCATCGCCGCAGCCACGGGGATGATCATCAAACTTGAAACGAGCAATACCCCCACAGTCTCTATGGAAAGTGAGACAACCAGTGCTAAAGTGATGGTGGAGAAAAACTGAAACATGTTGACGCGTATGCCAAGAAGCCTGGCATAGGATTCATCAAAACTGATGATGACGATTTGCTTGTAAAATGAAGCAATAAGTATCAAAATGATTGCAGTTACTACAATGATGATGTAGACGAATTGACGCGAAACAGTCAATATTGATCCAAAAAGATAGTTGAAAATGCTGGTGTTGAATCCGCCGCTGAGGGAAATGAATAGTGCACTTAATGCTGTCCCCAAGGAAATGACAATGGGCATGGAGATTTCCTTATAGTTCTTGTAATAACTTCGCAGCGCTTCAATGAGCAGCGCTCCGATTACTGCGAAGATCATGCCGATATAAAGTGGATTGCCCAGGGGAAGGCCCAGTATGTTGATGATGAACAGACCAATCGCCAGTCCGGCCAAAGAAAAGTGGGAGAGTGTATCAGCGATAAGACTCAACCGTTTGATTACAACGAACGAGCCTATCAATGGTGCCAACACCCCGATAAGCACCCCAGTAATCAGCGCATGCTGCATAAAACTGCGTTCCAAAATAGCCCGCAGGAAGCTAGTGCCTATTAAAAGTTCATCAATCATCTGCACGCACCTCCGGATAATCAATGTCACAGACGTTGATTATTTGATGTTCTCCTTCATCCAGATGCATGATATGGGAAAAGTTGGCCTTGGAGCTTTTGATGTCGTGAGAAATGAGAATGATGGTCACACCCTGTGCATTGAGTTCATTGATAATACGGTAAAACCCCTGAATACTTGCTGAGTCCACACCCACGGTGGGTTCATCTAAAATGAGCAGTTCTGGGTTGTTCATAAGCGCACGGGTGATGAAAACTCGTTGGAGCTGGCCACCGGAGAGGTCGTTGATGTTTTCGTTTTGAAGTTCAAGGATGCCCATTCTGTCGAGAATGTCCAGTTTTTCTTCTTCGTTGACTTTGGAGAATTTGGTCACGGTGAGAATTTCATTGACCGTGATCGGGAATTCATAATTGAAATCATCGAATTTTTGTGGTACGTAGCCGATTTTAATCCATTGTTTGAAGTCGTGAAGGTCCGAATCGTTGATGAACACCTTTTTTTCAGGGATTTTATTGATGCCAAGCAAACATTTTACGAGTGTGCTTTTCCCACTCCCGTTGTTTCCAAGCAGCACTAAAAAGTCACCACTCTCCAAAGTGAATGAAACATTCTTAAGCACAGTCCGGTAGTCATACCCGAACGAGAGATTGTCCACTTGCAAGCGCATCAAACCATTCCCTTCGCTAAATCAAAACCATTATATCATATTCATGGCTGAGCAGTTTATAAATTTTTGCAGCTGAGAGGATATGGGGGAGTTCCGTATTTAAAATGACCATGAAATGTGCGATAATGAACGAAAGACAATAAGGAGTGACCACAAGTGAAAAAACAGTTCATAACCTTTGAGGGCCCAGAAGGGTCCGGGAAAAGCACCATACTCAAGGCTGTTGAAAAAGAACTCAAATCACGCGATATAGATATTCTGAGCACCAGAGAACCTGGTGGGATTGAAATATCCGAACGCATCCGTGATGTTATTTTGGATGTCCATCACACGGGCATGGATGCGAAAACTGAAGCACTGCTTTATGCGGCAAGCCGCAGACAGCACATCGTCGAAAAGATCAGACCGGCGCTTGAGCAGGGCAAAATGGTTCTGTGCGACCGTTTTATCGATTCATCACTCGCATATCAGGGGTTTGGCAGAAACCTCGGTATGGATGAAATATTTAAAATTAACGCCTTTGCAATCGAGAGCACTATGCCGGACTTGACGATATTTATCGACACACCCCCACAAGTGGGACTCGATAGAGTGTTTGACAATCACCGCGCCATCGATCGCCTCGACCTTGAAAGTCTCGATTTTCACGAACGCGTGTATGCGGGATACAAGTATTTGTTGCAACAATGGCCGCAGCGCATTGTGAGAGTTGATGGCAATCAATCTCTTGAAGCGGTTATCAAGGATGTATTGGAACTGATTAATAATTCCACACAGTAACGAGGGATACCCATGGATATAACTCAACTCAGAAACGCGCAGTCTCAGGCGGTTACCATGATTAAACAAAGCATCGTTAAAAACCGCTTGTCCCACGCCTATATTTTCGAAGGGGATGCGGGCACGATGAAAATGGACGCGGCGCTATACTTTGCGGCGCATCTTTTGTGCGCCGAGGAGGAGCCATGCATGGGGTGCAACACCTGCGCTCGCATTATCAATATGACGCACCCCAATGTTTATGTAATCGGCACTGGTGATGAACGGACAATCAAAAAAGAATCCATTCAGGCGCTTCAGATGGAATTTTCAAAAACCACGATAGAACCGGGACCCAAAATATATATCATAGAAGGCGCCGAGCGCATGAACGCCCATGCGCAAAACGCCCTCCTCAAATTCCTTGAAGAGCCACTTGAAGCTATTCACGGTATTCTTCTGAGTACTGACAGTACGAAACTCCTTCCCACCATCCAATCAAGATCGCAGGTTATTCCATTTCACCCCTTGAGTGATGAGGCTGTAGAAAAGGCACTTTTGCAACACGGCTATGAACACACCACCGCCACACTCGCTTCAAAGCTTACCGCCACATCCACTGAGGCCATCGCGATGCTTGAAAGTGTCGACCTCGAACAACTCAGCGATATTGTCAAGCACGTTTACAGCGCGCTTGCCAATGAGGAGTCTCCATTGCTTGCTTTTGACAGTGTAATTGGAAGTGTCATGAGTGACAAGGACAGCGTGCAAAGACTGCTTGAAGTGTTCATTCACTACCAAAAAGATGTGATTTATGGTAAAATAAACAATCGCAGTCAACTGGTTTTTGCTGAAGACATCGATACTATTCATGCCCTTGGTGAAAGGTATGACTTATTCCATTTGACTAATGTTTTGCAACGCATGTTGAGCGTAAATGCCAGATTGGGCAATTACATTAACGTGCGGTTGGCATTCGACAATATCATGTCGATGCTGCAAAGAGGGGGCACGCAATGAAAAACAAAGTAATCGGCGTCCGTTTCAAAGAAGCGGGCAAAAAATATTATTTCGACCCTGCGGACCACGTCTTGGACCTCGGTGAGCGCGTTGTGGTTGAAACAGTGCGCGGACTGGAAATCGGTGAAGTGATGGAAGAGGAAAAAATTGTTGAGGATGCGGCGTTGATTAAATCGCTCAAACCGATTCTCAGAGTGGCCGAAGATGAAGATTTTGAGGCACAAAAAGTCAATAGAGAAGCCATTCCCGAGATACTCAAAACCACGCAGAAACTCATTCACAAACACGAACTTGAGATGAAGCTACTTGATGCGGAATATACACTTGACCGTGGGAAACTCATCGTTTATTTCAATGCCGAAGGCCGCATTGATTTTCGTGAGCTGGTCAAGGATTTGGCCAACACGTTCAAAGTTCGCATAGAACTCAGGCAAGTCGGTGCACGCGATGGAGCGAAGTTCTTGGGTGGCATCGGCCCGTGTGGCTATTTATTGTGCTGCAACACGTTTTTGGGTGAGTTTGAGACAGTGTCCATAAAAATGGCGAAAAACCAGAATCTTTCGCTCAATCCCACCAACATATCGGGTCTGTGCGGGAAACTCCTTTGCTGCATCCGCTATGAGGACGACACCTATAGCGAGATGCGCGTGGGGTTGCCCAAGCAGTATTCGAAAGTGAAAACCTCTGAAGGCTATGGCCGCGTTCAGGGTGTGAACATTCTTCAACGCACTGTTAAGGTTGATCTGGAAAACACGTCCAAGCACTTCAATGTTGAGGATTTGTTGGAAATCAACGAGTATGATCCTCTAGAGTTTGTTTCAGGACAAAAGAAAAATGAAATTTCAAGAGATAACTAATACGCTATTTGCGCATCCCACACTCAAAATCATTCAACGCCCCGACATGTTCAATTATTCACTAGACTCCGTGATGCTCGCATCGTTTGTACAGATGTCGAAGGCCATTACGGAGGTGTTGGACCTTGGGAGTGGCTTTGCGCCCATCCCGATTTTACTTGCCCATCATTATCCTAGTGTGCATGTGCACGGAGTGGAGCTTCAAAGCGACGTGTGCGAGATTGCCTGGCGCAATGTAGAACTCAACGGCATGGCATCGTCGATATCCATTGTTAATGGGAATATCAAGGATACCCCGCGCCGTTTTGGCAATCAATCCTTTGACATGGTGGTGTGCAATCCACCGTTTTTTAAGCATCGACCCTCGAGCAACGTCAATGCATCCCAATATAAGACGATTGCGCGTCATGAGGTTTCAATCACGCTTGAAGAGATTGTAAAGACAGCGAAAATTGTTCTTAAGCACAAAGGCCGCTTTGTCCTTGTTCACCGAGCGCAACGTCTCGGAGAACTAATTCGCACACTTTCAATGGGTGGATTTGGCATCAAACGGATGCGTTTTGTCCATCCCAGAGAAAACGAACCTGCTCAGATGGTGCTTGTCGAAGCGCGCAAAGCGAGTAATGACCATGTGCACGTGGCATCGCCCCTTTATGTTCACAGTGGCACTGGGTATCACCCCGACATGCAAGAATTATTCAAAAGTGAGTGATGGGAATGCAAAGAATTAAATCTTTTGATTCACCCAAGGCGACACTGTATATAGTCGCTACGCCGATTGGCAATCTCAATGATATATCTTTGCGCGCCGTTAACACCCTAAAATCGGTGGTACGCATATACGCTGAAGATACCCGCACCAGCGGGACCTTGCTCAAACACTACGAGATAAAGACGCCGATGCAAAGTTATCATGAGCACAACGAGCATGAAAAGACTGAGCAGGCGCTCGAGCATTTGCGCAAGGGAGAATCGATTGCCTTGATCAGTGATGCGGGCACCCCCAGAATCTCCGACCCTGGTGATCCGTTGATTGCCTCAGTGCGTGATCATGGCTTTGCGGTAAGTCCCATCCCTGGCGCCAGCGCTGTTTTGAGTGCTTTGATGATGGCGCGAATGCGCACGGACATGTTCACGTTTGTCGGATTTTTACCTGCCAAGACCACTGCCCGTGAAAAAATGCTGCATACGCTTGCGGTCGTTAACCATACTCTGGTGTTTTATGAAACACCGCACCGCATCACCAAGACACTTGCATCGATGTATTCCGTTTTCGGTGAACGCGAGGCGACATTGGTTCGTGAGGTGACTAAGCAACACGAGGAAGCAATCGATTTTTTGTTGAGTGAACACGGTGAACTGGACAATCTGCGCGGAGAGATGGTCATTGTTGTATCTGGAGATGACACTCAAGCGCCTATTGACGCTTTAGATGTACTCAGCCACATTGAACTGTTGCTTGAGGATGGTGCGAGTGAGAAAGATGCGATCAAAAGGGCCGCTTCAGCCCGCGGCATGAAAAAAAATGATGTGTACATGCAATACCAAACCCATAAAAAACGCATGCAATCCAAGGAGTGAAACCATGAACAAGACGTATTATGTGACCACACCAATCTACTACCCTAGTGGAAAACTTCATATCGGCAACACATACACCACGGTGCTATGTGATGCTTTACGCCGCTACAAGAATCTGCGCGGCTATGACACGTACTATCTTACAGGGATGGATGAACACGGCAAGAAAATTGAATCCGTCGCACAAGAGCGCAACATGGCACCCATTGATCATGTCAACGAAATGGCGGAACAAACACGTGCGCTTTGGGACCGTTTGAATATTTCCTATGACGATTTCATCCGCACGACGGAAAAACGCCACAAGACTGTTGTTCAAAAGATTTTTGAAACGCTTTTGGAACAAGGGGATATCTATCTTGGGAATTATAAGGGCTATTATTGCATTCATTGTGAGTCCTTCTTTACTGATAGCCAGCTCGGAGAGGGGCATACATGTCCTGACTGCGGGCGTGAGACTTCCCAGCTTGAAGAGGAAAGCTATTTTCTCAGACTCTCCAAATATCAAGACCAGTTGCTGAAGTTCATTGAAGATAATCCCGGGTTCATCACCCCTGAATCACGCCGCAACGAGGTGGTTGCCTTTATAAAACAAGGACTTAACGACCTCTCTGTTTCACGGACCACATTCGATTGGGGCATCAAGGTCATATCCAACCCCAAACACGTGGTGTATGTATGGATTGATGCCCTTTCCAACTATATCAGTGCCCTGGGGTACAATACGAGTGACGATTCGCTCTATCAAAAGTATTGGCAAGGCGATGAAGTGGTTCACGTCGTTGGCAAGGACATTTTGAGATTCCACGCAATTTATTGGCCAATTATGCTGATGGCCCTTGGTGTGCCTGTCAATTTCAGATTGCATGCGCACGGGTTTTACATGATGAAAGAGGGCAAGATGAGCAAGTCCAAAGGCGGCGTCATTTATCCCGATACCCTGATTAACAACTATGGCCTTGATGAACTGCGGTATTTTCTTCTGAGGGACCTCCCCTACGGCGGTGATGGAGTCTTCACACCGGAGGGATTCATCGAACGCATCAACTATGATCTGGCCAATGACTTTGGCAACTTGCTCAACCGAACTATTTCGATGATTAACAAATACTTTGAGGGAACTGTCCGTTACAACGCGAATGCCAAAAACGATGTGGATGATGACCTTGAAAACCTTGTTGCTTCGACGGTTGAAACGTATAGAGCGTCCATGGAAGATTTTAAAGTTTCTGAAGCAATACGCGCTTTATGGACTTTGGTGAGCAGAACCAACAAATATATCGATGAGACCACACCATGGATTCTTGCTAAAGACGATGATAAAAAGGACGCACTGGAAAACGTCCTATATCACCTCGCGGAATCCTTGCGCCATATCGGCATTCTTCTCACGCCGATTTTACTCGATGCGAGTGCATCGCTGTTCAAACAACTTGGCGTAGATTCACAAAAACAACAATGGGACGCACTGTCCTTCGGTGAACAAAAGCGTTTTGATGTTGTGAAAAAACCTTCGCCCCTGTTTCCAAGACTTGATGGTCAAGAGGAAGTCGAGAAACTACAATCCATCCTGCGCGGAGAGACAGAGGACCAACAGGAAACAAAAGAAGATGAAGCTAACCTTGCCTCGATTGAAGACTTCAACAAGCTTGATATGCGTGTGGGAGAAGTCAAGGCGGCCAAAGGGCATCCCAATGCTGATAAGCTTCTCCTGCTCAGCGTTGATGTGGGAGAAAGCGAACCCAGACAGATTGTTGCAGGGATTGCCAATCACTACAGCCCACAAGACTTGGTGGGCAAACGCTTGATTATCATTGTCAACTTACAGCCTGTGAAATTGCGCGGCGAGACCTCAAACGGTATGTTGCTAGCTGCCTCCAACAAAAAGGCACTCGAAGTACTCAGTGTCAACGCGCTCAATCCTGGAGATACCGTTTCATAAACAATATTTTCACAAAAAAACATTTGACATCATTGGTCAAATAGGCTAATATATATGTCGGTACATTTTCAGAAACTCCACTTATAGCCCGACTATGAGAAAACTATAGGAGGCTACTTGTATGAAGACATACATGGCAAACAATCAAACCGTAAACCGCAAATGGTATGTGGTTGATGCGAAGGGCAAAACACTCGGTCGCTTATCCACCGAAGTTGCAGCGCTGCTTCGCGGAAAACACAAACCAACCTTTACTCCACATGTCGATTGTGGAGACCATGTCATTATCATTAACGCGAAAGATATCACGCTTTCGGGTAAGAAATGGCAGCAAAAAAAATATTATCGTCACTCACAGCATCCGGGATCCCTCAAGGAAGTAACTGCGCTTGAGATGAACCAGAAGCATCCTACGCGCATGGTGGAAATTGCTGTAAAAGGCATGCTCCCTCACAACAAACTTGGTCGTCAAATCTTCAAGAAACTTTATGTTTACGAAGGCGAAAAACATCCACATCAAGCCCAACAACCAGAAACTTACGAGTTGAGAGGCTAGGAGGCAAATCATGGCAAACAACGTTATGTATCGCGGCACAGGCCGCAGAAAAAGTTCCGTTGCACGCGTAATTTTAAAACCGGGCAATGGAAACATCACTGTAAACAATCGTGCGTTTGAGGATTACATCCCCTCTCCCGCTACACGCCTTGATGTCTTTCAACCCCTTGAACTGACTGACAACCAAAAAACATTCGATCTTCAAATCACCGTTGATGGTGGTGGCATTTCAGGTCAAGCTGGCGCAATCCGTCTGGGAATTGCTCGTGCGCTTCTTGAAGTGAATGAGGATTATCGTAAATCCTTGAAGCAAGCTGGATTGCTTACTCGTGACCCACGTGCGGTCGAACGGAAGAAATACGGATTCAGAAAAGCTCGTCGTTCTCCACAATTCTCCAAGCGTTAATATTTCCAAAGAGCACGTTTCGGCGTGCTTTTTTTTCGCGCTTATTTGCTTAAGCCATAGGCTCCGTATTATAATAACTGTAATGAACTTTAGGAGGTACCTTATGTCAGTACGTGTACGTTACGCACCCTCACCAACGGGACACTTGCATATCGGCAATGCCCGCACCGCTTTATTTAACTACCTTTTCGCCAAGCGCCAAGGCGGAAGCTTTATTGTGAGAATCGAAGATACGGATGCCAAGCGCAATGTGGATACCGGAATTGAAGATCAGCTTTCATTTTTGAAATGGCTGGGCATCGAATGGGATGAGTCCATCGACAAGGATGGTGGGTATGGCCCTTACCAGCAAATGCATCGTCTGGATATTTATCAGAAATTCGCTGATAAACTCCTTGAAGAAGGCTGGGCATACAAATGTTACTGTTCATCGGAGGAACTTGAAGAAGAGCGTGAATGGATGAAATCACAAGGGTACGACAAACTTCATTATTCACGCAAGTGCCTGGGCAAACCCGATCAGGACAAACCCTATGCCCTGCGGTTTAAAGTGCCCGATAACACAACCTACACCTTTAACGACATTGTCAAAGGCGATGTCACCTTTGAAAGTGAGGACGTCGGCGACTGGGTCATCATGAAACGCAACAAGGTCCCAACCTATAACTTTGCTGCAGCGGTCGATGACGCACTCATGAACATAACTCATGTGCTGCGTGGTGAAGACCACATCACCAACACCCCCAAACAGCTCATGGTCATGAACGCGCTGGGCTTTGAGTATCCGAAATACGGACATATGACGCTGATTGTAAATGAAAACCATAAAAAACTCTCAAAACGTGATGAATCGATTATTCAGTTTATCGAACAATACCATGCGCTAGGATTCCTTCCGGGCGCGCTGTTCAATTTCATCGCTCTGCTTGGTTTCTCCCCTGATACCCAGGAGGAAATCTTGAGCAAAGACGAACTGATACAGCATTTTGACCCTGATCGTCTCTCAACCTCCCCTGCAACGTTTGACAAGGATAAACTCCACTACATCAACAATCGCTATATGAAGGCACTCAGTGTTGATGAGCTCAAATCATTCCTGATGCCCTATCTCAAGGACGCTGGCATCGGGAAAAATGAAGATGACAATTGGTTCGATAGTCTGATTGCCGTTTTCAAAGACAGACTTTCTTATGGGAAGCAAATCGTGGAACTTTACAATGATTTCTTTTCAGAAGATTTTTCCATAGATGCCGAAGCGTTCGATTTCATCCAACAAGAGGGTGTAAAGCCCCTTCTAAAAACCCTTAAAGACAAACTCACACAGGCCGATATACTCGATGCGCCAACAATCAAAAAACTCATCAAGGAAAGTGGAAAAGAAACAGGCATGAAGGGCAAAATGCTGTTTATGCCTACCCGAATCGCAGTGAGTGGGGCGATGCATGGACCCGATCTTCCGCAAATGATGAATCTTCTTGGAAGACAAACCCTGCTTGAGCGTTTAAATATCACAATTGAAAAGCTCTGAAGTTTTCGTTGAGCCATTCGTATTAAAAAAATTTGCATTTTAAATTTTGACATTGTATAATATAACATATTCAAAGAAAAAGGAGATTTTTATTCACATGAATGGAACAGTTAAATGGTTTAACTCAGAAAAAGGCTACGGTTTCATCACTACTGATGAAGGCAATGATGTATTTGTTCATTACAGTGCAATCAACGAGGAAGGTTTCAAAACACTCGATGAAGGCCAAAAGGTTGAATTCGAGGTTGTAGAAGGCGACCGAGGACCTCAAGCATCCAACGTACAAAAACTTTAATGAACTAACAAACAAAAGCAGGGGTGTGCCCTTGCTTTTTTATTGCACGCCTTGTTTGGAATGTGGGGCCCCTGTGATAAAATGTGTTTGTATCAGAGATAGAAAAGGTGATCAATCATGCAAATATATAATACATTGACAAACAAACCAGAAACGTTCGTCCCGATTGACAAAGACACAGTCAATATGTACGTATGCGGACCCACCGTGTACAATTACATTCACATCGGCAATGCTAGACCGGTAATCTTTTTCGATGTGGTCAGGCGCTATTTCGAACACAAGGGTTATACTGTCAACTTTGTGTCCAATTTCACGGATGTGGATGATAAAGTCATCACCAAGGCGATTGAGGATGAGATGACGGAGATGGAAGTGGCGAATAAATTTATTGAAGCATTCTATGCGGATGCGCGACGCGTTGGTTCATCGACAAAGTATCTCGCGCCCCGTGTGACAGAATACATGAGCTCCATTATTTCTTATATCGAACTTCTCGTGGACAAGGGCTATGCCTATCAGGTGAACAACGATGTGTATTTCCGTGTTTCGAAAATTAAAGACTACGGCATTTTGTCCGGACGAAAAGTCGAAGACCTTAAAGAAGGCGCGCGCATCGACGTTAACACGAAAAAAGAAAGTCCCCTTGATTTTACGCTTTGGAAGGCGACGGAACAGGGCATCACGTGGCCTTCACCATGGGGCGAGGGACGTCCAGGCTGGCATACGGAATGCGTGGCGATGATCAACGATATATTCGGAGGACGCATCGATATCCACGGAGGCGGTTCGGAGATTAAGTTCCCTCACCACGAAAATGAAATCGCTCAAAACAGGGCGCTTCACGAGCACTTTATCGCCAATTACTGGATTCATAACGGTCAGCTCAACATTGATGATGAGAAAATGAGTAAATCCGAAGGACGCATCATTCTTGTCAAAGACCTCGATTATGATTACATGGGCTTTCGACTTTTCACGCTCTCCACCCATTATAGAAGTCCGATTAACTACACGGATGAAGTGCTTCAAAACTACGTGCGTGAGTGGGAAAAGACACGACGGGTTTACAAACAGAGCTACTACAAGCTCGACCTCAATGACGCTCTGGAGATCAAAAGCGACCATTCACCCGAACTCAGGGGCATCGAACTGAAGTTCATGGACGCAATGGATGATGATTTCAATACCGCCAATGCCATTACGGAACTGCAAAATCTGGTCAAGTTTACAAACCAAATGTTGCGAAAACGCGATACAGAAGCAACACTTAAAGCGGCGATTGAACTGTTTGACACATTTTTCAAGATACTGGGTCTCGACCCGGGTGTAACCAAACTAACCGCTCAGGATAAAGCCCTTTATATGGCATGGACCGATGCTAGGAAAAACAAGGAATTCGACAAGGCGGACCGTTTGCGTGAAGAACTCCAGGACCGGGGGATTCTTTAATGCTGCAATACAATGGCCAGACACTCGCCTACATCGGGGATGCAGTATTTGAGCTCTATGTACGCGAAGCGCTTTTGAATGGCGGAAATATTCAACCCAATGACTTACACCACGAAGCGATAAACCATACCAACGCCAATGCTCAGTACCGCGCACTCAAAAGTATTGAGAGCGACTTGAGCGATCAAGAGTGGGCGGTGGTTAGACGCGGGCGGAACGCTTCAGCGTCCAAAAAACCCAAAAAAACGAAACTGCAGACGTACAAAATGGCCACCGGCTTTGAAGCGCTGGTGGGCTATTTGTATTTGAGCGGCGAACAAGAGCGCTTGCAAACTCTATTGAGGCGTGCGGTTCATCCAACCGTCCAGGAGCAATAAATACGAAATTTTCTCAAGATGCAGATTTCTTTGACGATGATACAATCAAGATGAAGGGACGAACAGTATGTTGATTTATGGACTCAATCCAGTACGCGAAGCAATCAATAGCGGCCGTAAGGTCTATGAGTTGTACCACGTGCAGGGCACGCATGGTGACCTCGTTGATTATGCGCATAAACAGGGAATCAAGACGACGCTGATGGACAAGCAGGCACTGAAGAAGAAATTCGGACCGACCCATCAGTCGATTGCGGCGAATGTGGCGGAATACGAGACGGTTTCACTGAAAACAGTGATGAACAAACCGGGACGAAAAGTATTCCTCCTGCTTGATGGAATCGAAGATCCTCATAACCTCGGCGCCATCATCCGTAACGCTGAAGCATTTGCGGCCAGCGGCATCATCATTCCCAAAAATAGAAGCGCCGGCATAACGCCCACGGTGGTCAAAATTTCCGCTGGTGCGATTGAGTATGTGGACATCATCGAAAGCAACATCAATCAAGCCATTAAGACATTGAAAGACAACAATGTCTGGGTGGTTGGGTTCGATGTGGATACCGACCAATCCTTAGATGATGTGTTCGCGGATACGGATTTGGCGCTTGTTTTCGGAAACGAAGGAACAGGGATGAGTGCTTTAGTATCCAAAAATTGCGATTTTGTCGTCAAGATACCTATGGATGGAACCATCAATTCGCTCAATGTGAGTGTATCCACTGGTGTCGCCCTTCACGATATTAAAAAACGTCAAAGGGGCTAAGCCATGAGAAGAAACCATAACGACTATGAAATCATCGCTCGAGTGAAGGAGGGGGATGATGCAGCATTCGAACTTATGGTTTCCAAATATTCGAACTTCATTGCGAAAATCATCCACAAATTCAACCTCGCCTATCAGTTCGAGGACCTTCACCAAGAGGGGATCATCCAGCTTTACGATTTGTGTCTCAAATTTGAAGAACATCACAACAAGACGTTTACCCGCTTTTTCGAAATGAGTTTCCGCCGTCATCTCATCACACATATTGATAAGCTCAAACGCAGGAAGCACAAAACTGTGTGGTATCATGATTGTATTGTTAGAAATGTTCATTCTGTGCACGAACCCAGCGTCTATTACGGTGTGCACCTTGATGAAATCAAAGCCATTCTCACTCCCCGGGAATTGCGTATTTACAAGTTGAGGGAGATTGCCAATCAGTCGGTTAAAAGTATTTGCCAAAAAGAAGGCATCGGTGTAAAAACCGTGTATAACGCGATTCATCGGTCAAAGGCAAAAATACGCAGACATTTCGCAAACGATTAGTTGACAAAGCACCCCCTTTTTGATAGATTAAATATTTGCAAGGTTGTGATATCATGCGCCAAAAAATTCGTTTAATATGCGAAGAATGTCTTTCAAGAAATTACACGACTTACAAGCACAAAGACACCAAGGAACGCATGAACATCAAAAAATACTGCAAACGGTGTCAAAAGCACACGTTGCATAAAGAAAGTAAATAGGAGCGTATACATATGGCTGAGAAAAAAGACGAAAAAGTTGGCAAAGTGCTTGCCATGCTGAAAAAGGAGTATCCGTTTGAAGGATTGCTTCTAGGTACTCTGGGCGCTTTGGTACTCGTACTTGGCGTTTATATTTTTGAAGGTGAAGTCCTTCAAATTCGATTCACCGACTGGTTTATTTTTGCAACAGATTTACGCATTAACATTTTTGCATCCGTCATCATGCTGATTGGTGCCGTGGCTCTTGTAGTTGCGTTATTGCCGTTCTTTGTTCCGGGATTCAAAGAAATGAACCGCGTTACGTGGCCCAACAGGACGACGATGAAAGATCATACTTCACGCGTGTTCGGATTCATGATTTTCTTGAGCCTGATGTTTGTACTGTATGATTTCGTTTTCCAACCCATCTTCGATTATCTTTATGGCCTAGGAGCTTAAGATGAAAATCGATGAGAAACAATGGTACATCGTTCAAACGTATTCCGGACAGGAAAACTCGGTAAAAATTAATCTTGAGCGCCGCATTGAATCGATGCAGATGGAAGATAAGATTTTTCAAGTGGTGATCCCCGAAGAGACTGTGCTAGAAAAAAAGAATGACGGAACAACCAAAGAGAGAATCAATAAAATCTATCCTGGATATGTATTTGTCGAAATGATTGTTACCGATGATTCCTGGTTTGTTGTGCGCAACACGCCTGGTGTGACTGGTTTCTTAGGAAGTAGCGGTGGCGGAACAAAGCCTGTTCCCTTGCCTCCAGAAGAAATCAATCCCATATTGAAACGTGCCGGTGTCATTCAAACTCCAAAACTTAACATCGAACCGGGTGAAAAGGTTCGTGTGACCGCAGGTCCGTTCATGAATCAAGTCGGCACGGTTGAATCGGTTGATCATAACAAGGAAATCGTTACAGTACTAGTCGAAATGTTTGGCCGTGAAACGCCTAAACAACTCACATTCGACGAAATCGATACCAACGTTTAAAATCCTGATTTGGATTGACACGCTTATATAGTTGGTGTATAATACAAAAGCATGTCTTATTGGCATGCTTATTTTTAGAGTGGGAGGGCCTGAAAAACGGTCCGGTGACCACATCACGAATCCAAGGAGGTGTCTATCGTGGCTAAAGAAGTTAAGACCGTCGTTAAGTTGCAAATTCCAGCTGGCAAAGCCAATCCCGCCCCACCAGTGGGTCCAGCGCTTGGTCAAGCCGGTGTGAACATCCAAGACTTTTGTTCAAAATTCAATGAAGAAACCAAAGAGCAAATTGGAAATGTCATTCCTGTTGAAATCACTGTCTTTGAAGATCGTTCATTCAAATTTGTAACCAAAACTCCACCCGCAGCAGATTTGCTGATGAAAGCGGCCGGAGTTAGTAAAGGTGCGTCCAATCCTTTGACTGAAAAAGCAGGAACTGTTACACGCGATCAAGTACGTGAAATTGCTGAAACAAAAATGCCTGATTTAAACGCACGTGATGTTGACGCAGCAATTCGCATCATCGAAGGGTCCGCACGCAACATGGGAATCAAAGTACAAGGCTAAAGCAACTAGTTGTTATAGACAGCTAATTGTGGGAGGACATTCCGCTAGACCACATTAGGAGGTAAAATCATGGGTAAGCAAGGAAAAAAATACGCTGCAGCACTCGAAAAAATCGACCGCAGCAAAACCTATAAAATCGAAGATGCCATCGAACTTCTCAAAGACGTTTCATTCGAAGGATTCGACGCAGCTGTCGAGCTTGTACTCCGTTTGAACGTGAATCCACGCAAAGCTGAACAAAACTTGCGCGGTGCGACCGTTCTTCCCCACGGGACTGGTAAAACAAAGCGTGTGCTTGTGTTTGCCAAAGGAGATAAAGCGAAAGAAGCTGAAGATGCTGGTGCTGATTTTGTTGGTGAAGATGACTTAATCAACAAAGTTATGGACGGCTGGACAGATTTTGATACTGTTGTCGCAACACCGGATATGATGGCCAAAGTTGGTAAACTTGGTCGTACACTGGGTCCTAAAGGCCTTATGCCTAACCCGAAAACAGGAACCGTGACACCTGATATCAAAAACGCTGTTGAAGAAATCAAAGCTGGTAAGATTGAATACCGTGTCGATAAAGTAGGCAATATGCATCTGCTTGTTGGCAAGCGTTCATTCTCAGGAAACCAACTTGTTGAAAACATCAAAGCATTTTATGATACTGTGCTTTCACTGCGTCCACAAACAGTGAAGGGTGGCTACGTGAAAAACATTGCCGTATCTACCACCATGAGCCCTGGAATCAAAATCGATCCCAGCTCACTCACCAAGTAACAAATAACCATTAAAAGAATCTCAACTCTTTGTCGAAGACCTTAGGTGCCTATGGCTTAATAGCCTAAGTAGATTGAAGATGGGCTGTTTAATCAACCCTCTTTTGTCTATTCGGCAAAAGAGGGTTTTCAATTGTACACACTGGGAGGTGTAATTTTGGCTAAAGAAAAAACTATCGAACGCAAACAACAGCAAGTGGATGAACTCAAGGATAAAATGCTTGAAGCGAATTCCGTTGTTATGCTCGATTACCTGGGATTGAACGTTGAACAGATTGATGCGCTACGCACCAAGCTGATTGAAGAAGGCTGTGAAATGGCCGTCTACAAAAACAACATCATCCGCCGGGCTGCGGAAGCTGCTGGTTATGAAGGCTTTGTTCAAGAATCGACAGGCCCAAATGCTGTGGCACTCTCGCATGAAGACAGTGTTTCCGCTGCGAAAGTCATCTACGAATTCGCAAAAGAATACCCCAAGCTTGAACTGAAAGTCGGCGTCGTCGATGGAGAATTCATGGACCGTGAGCGCATTCAGAAAATCGCGACCATCCCATCTCGAGAAGAGCTGCTTACGATGTTCGCTCGAGGCATCCTTGAACCAGTTAAGAATGTTGCTGTAGCACTTAAGCTACATGCAGAAAATCTAGAAAATGATAACGGATAATAAGGAGGAATTAACATGGCTTTGAAAAATGAAGAAATTATTGAAGCACTAAAAGAAAAAACATTGCTCGAACTCAACGAACTTGTTGATATGATGAAAGAAGAATTCGGTGTCGACCCAAGCGCTGTAGCAGTAGCTGCTGGTGCCGGTGCTGCAGAAGATGAAGAACCAACTGAAGTTACAGTGACGCTTACAGACCCTGGTGCCAAGAAAATTGGTGTCATCAAAGTTGTCCGCGAACTTACAGGCCTTGGCCTTAAAGAAGCGAAAGCACTTGTTGATAGTCTACCATCACCTGTTAAAGAAAACATTGCACCTGAAGATGCAGAAGAAATCAAAGAAAAACTCGAAGAAGCAGGCGCAACTGTCGAAGTTAAGTAATTCAATTGGATCAAACCTGGGTGTCAAACACTCAGGTTTTTCCCTTTTTGAGAAAGAAAGGGTGTCGCTATGGCGCATTATTTCTCAAAGTTACCACCAAGCGAATCCAAGGCGTTTTCCATTCAGTATCAATTCAAAAATCATTCATTTACATTCGTTAGTGACACCGGGGTTTTTTCCAAAGATCACGTCGATGAAGCGACGGATTTGTTGCTTAAAAACTTACAACCACCCAATACTGTCCACTCGGCACTCGATTTAGGGTGTGGGTATGGCGTAATTGGCATAGTGTTGAACAAAGTGTTCAATCTCAGTGTGTCCATGAGTGATGTCAACATTCGGGCGATTGATTTAGCGCAACGCAACCTCAAAGTTAACAAAGCGCAAGGCCAGGTTGTTGAGAGTGATGGTTTTGAATCTTTGCAGGAAACGTTTGATCTGATTGTGACAAACCCACCGATTCGGGTTGGAAAAGAAAAAATGTATCATTTGTTTGAACAGTCCTTGCAGCATCTTAATGACCATGGTGAACTTTGGTTGGTCATACATAAGAAACATGGTGCCTTATCCGCATTGAAGCATTTGAAGACGTTGTGTGAAGGTGACATTGTGAACCGAACGAAAGGGTTTCACGTCATACGGTGTAAAAAACATTGACGCCTTGACAGCATTGTGATAAAATATCAAAATGCGATACAATGCGCTTTTTTGCGTTGTCCAGATTTTTTATTATTAAACGGGGTGGATATTAGTGAATTACTCAATCGTCAAATACGGAAGGAAACGCGAAAGAAGAAATTACTCTCGCGTTAAATCCAACGTAGAACTGCCCAACCTTTCCGAGGTCCAAACCAAGTCGTTTGACTGGTTTGTCCAAGATGGTTTGGAGGAGCTTATGCAAGACATCTCTCCAATCGAGAATCACACAGGAGATTTGGAACTGTCTTTCCGAGCTGTGGAATTTGGTGAATCTAAATATACCATCACCGAAGCAAAAGAAAAAGAGTTGACCTATGCGAAACCACTGCGCGTCAATGTAGAGCTGTCCAATAAAAATACCGGTGAAGTACTCAACCAGAAGGTATTCATGGGCGACATTCCTTTCATGACTCCACGCTCATCGTTTATCATCAATGGGTCTGAACGCATTATCGTTTCCCAGATTGTGCGTAGTGCCGGGGTCTTTTATAGCGAAGAAGTGGACCGCAAAACCCTAGAGTCCAAATATCTTGGACAAATCATTCCTAACCGCGGTGCTTGGCTCGAGTATGAAACTGGGTCCAAGGACACGCTTTTTGTCAAACTTGACCGTTCTAAGAAAATTCCTATGACAACCCTTCTGCGTGCGCTTGGTTTTGAATCAGGCGATCAGATGCAGGCAATTTTCGGAGATAATTTTCATTTGAAAAACACCCTCGAGAAAGATTTGATAGACAATTCTCAAGATGCGATTTTGGAAGTATATTCCAAATTGCGCCAAGGTGAGACTGCGACAATCGAAGGTGCAATCAGCTTCTTCGTCTCGCGTTTATTCGACGCCAAACGCTACGAACTTGCAAAAGTCGGACGGTTCAAAGTCAATCAAAAACTCGATATTCTTGCCCATGTCGAAGGCAAAGAACTTGCGCAAAACGTTATCCACAAAGATACTGGTGAAATCATTGTCCAACACGGAACAGTCGTGGACAAAGATGTGCTTGCAACGCTTGATAACAACCGTGAACACTTTACCCACAATATGGGTGGCATAATGCGCCACAGTCTCGAATATGATTTCGAGGTTCAAAAGGAAATTATGGACGCCAATCCATATTTGGCCTTTTTAAGTGATGATGAAAAACTCAAACACATAAAATATCAGCAATATTGGACACCCAGCGCTTATGCGAAAGAATATCTTAAAAGCCAGGGAACCGATGAGGCAACCTTTATTAAAACCGAAGGCAACAAAGCCTACGACGCGATTACAGAAAGCATCGAAGAAACCATCACCAAAGAGGAGATGTTCTTCGACCTTTCCCGTGTGGAAATTCTTGAAGTGCTTCATGCGGACCGAGATGACAACCACATGCAAATTCGTCTGATCGGTAATGACTCCACAGAAACAGCCCAACACCTCACACCATCCGACATCATCGCGTCCATGGGGTATTATCTCAATCTCATGCACAACTACGGAAGCCTCGATGACATTGACCACTTGGGGAACCGCCGGTTGCGTTTAATTGGTGAGCTGCTCAAAAACCAATTCCGTATTGGACTTTCCAAACTTGAAAAAAATGTTAAAGACCGCATGTCCACACGCGACACTACGGACATCAAGCCTCAGGGACTTATCAATATCCGTCCACTGACCAGTTCACTGAAGGAATTCTTCGGCTCTTCACAGCTCTCGCAGTTTATGAGCCAAACCAACCCACTCGATGAGTTGACTCACAAGCGCCGCCTGAGTGCGCTTGGTCCGGGAGGACTCACACGTGATCGCGCAGGCTTTGAAGTGCGTGACGTTCACTACTCCCACTATGGACGCATCTGCCCGATTGAAACGCCAGAGGGTCAAAACATCGGTTTGATCAACTCGCTTTCATCCTATGTACGTGTCAATCAGTACGGCTTCATTGAAACGCCATATCTGAAAGTAACACACGAGGAAAAAAACGGAGAGCACGAACTCTATATCACCGATGATTACATCTATTTGACTGCCGATCAGGAAGAACCCTACACTATCGGCCAGGCCAACATCAATCTTGACGATGACAAACGTGTCATTGACGATAATGTGGTTGCGCGTCACGCTGGTGAGACCAAAATGCAGTCCAAAGAAGACATCGACCTCATAGACGTTTCTCCCAAACAAATTGTTTCCATTTCCACCTCGTCGATCCCTTTCTTGGAACACGATGACGCCAACCGTGCCCTCATGGGTGCCAACATGCAGCGCCAAGCAATCCCTCTTTTAAATCCCGAAGCTCCGTTTGTAGGAACCGGCATTGAATACAAAGCCGCCAAAGACAGTGGAGCCTGTAAGGTCGCACTTAATGGCGGGACAGTGGAATATGTCGATGGCAATACCATCATGATACGCAAGGATAACGGTGAACTCGACACCTATCCCCTTGAGAAATTTGAACGCTCAAACGCAGGAACCTGCTTTAACCAGACACCGATCATTGCGATGGGTGAAACCGTTAAAGAAGGCGAAGTCATCACAGATGGACCGGGAATGGACGAAGGCGAACTCGCCGTCGGACGCAACCTCACGGTCGCATTCATGACATGGAACGGGTATAACTACGAAGACGCAGTTATTCTCAGCGAACGATTGGTTAAAGAAGATGTTTATACATCCATTCACATTGAAAAATACGACGCCGAAGCGCGTGACACTAAGCTCGGAAAAGAAGAAATCACCCAAGAAATCCCCAACGTCGGTGAAGAGGGACGCCGCTATCTTGATGACCGCGGAATCATCATCCCTGGCGCCGAAGTAGAAGAAGGCGACATACTTGTAGGAAAAGTAACCCCGAAAGGGCACACCGACCCCACACCAGAAGACCGGTTGCTTCTTGCGATTTTCGGTGAGAAATCCCGCGAAGTTCGTGACACCTCCCTCCGTGTCCCCCACGGCGGGGGCGGCATTGTTCATAGTGTCAAATATTTCTCTCGTGCTGATGGGGATGAACTCCCTCCTGGCGCTAATGAAGTTGTTCGCGTATTCATAGTCCAAAAACGCAAGATTTCAGAAGGCGACAAAATGGCAGGACGCCACGGTAACAAAGGTGTCATTTCCAAGATTCTCCCTGAAGAGGATATGCCGTTTTTACCCGATGGGACCCCCATCGACATCATGCTCAACCCTCTTGGTGTTCCCTCACGTATGAACATTGGACAGGTGCTTGAAATTCATCTGGGCATGGCAGCAAAACGGCTTGGCCTGCACGTAGCTACACCGGTATTTGATGGTGTTGAAAACGATGATCTCGAAGCAATCATGGAAGAAGCCGGCATGCAAAAAGACGGGAAAACACCACTGTTCTCAGGACAGACAGGTGATGCCTATGACAACGACGTCTCCGTGGGTGTCATGCACATAATCAAACTCGACCACATGGTCGATGACAAACTGCACGCCAGAAGCGTAGGGCCCTATACCCTCGTTACCCAGCAGCCAATGGGTGGTAAAGCACAAAACGGTGGTCAGCGCTTTGGTGAGATGGAAGTGTGGGCACTTGAAGCGTATGGTGCTGCTTACTGTCTACAAGAAATGCTCACTGTCAAAAGTGACGACATTGTTGGACGCAACAAAGTGTTCCGCAGCATTGTTGATGGCAAAAGCATCCCCGAACCTTCGCTGCCAGAATCATTCCGCGTTCTCACACGCGAACTTCAATCCATCGGTATTTCCGTAGAACTCATTAACCGTGAGACCAAACGCAATGAAGCCGACAAGAGTTTGGTTGAAGATTCCGAAGTTGAAGATTATATCGATAAATACGGCTTTAATTCCTAAAAGGTAAGGTG
>CAZOPM010000006.1:51973-71636 GCA_964581705.1 uncultured Candidatus Izemoplasmatales bacterium | reverse complement strand
ACATAAAATCCACTCCTTGCACATATAGTAACACAGTGATTTTAAATGGGGCGTCCATGTGCAAGGACCCAAAGAAATTCATCAAGTAGTTTGTAATTCAAAATAATATGTGCTATTTTGAAATTACATAGGAAATCAATCCCCATGTGCATCGACGAATCCCGGAAAAAATTTGAGAGAGGGATGAATTATGCGCAAATTATTTTTATTAGGCTGTGTGTTGCTGAGTGTAGGATTACTGGGTGCTTGTGAGTATGCAGAACAGGTTTCTGATTTCACCGATGCGCTTGGCGAGGGCGAGGATCTCGGTGATGATATCCAGCACGTGATTACAATCGAGGAAGACGAAGCTGCAATTGCGACGTATACGGCGTCTTTGTCCATGGAGGATGCTGAAGATGAATTTATCGCTTACATGGAAGACCAAGGCTTTGAGCCCGTCGATAGTGAGGCGGAACTCGGCTATTTCGTTCGTTTTGGTGAGGCGGGCTATGGTGGGACGCTTTTGAAAGATACAACTGATTATATGTATGTGTATCTTTCTGAGGGGACCAGTTCCGTCAGTATCATAAGCGTTCGCGCGCCCCAGGAAGCTTATGAATCACATTATGATGATAAGGACACGACCAATGGAACCGATTCGACCATTGCCATTCCTCAGGATGATGTGGAAGGAGAGTCTCTTGAGGCATTGCCACGGTTTGAGGGTGCTGTGCGTACACAATACGCATTCATCCAGGAGGGCGATACCACCGAAACATATGTTGAGTACCTCCTTGAAGGAGACTTTGATGCGGTGAAAACCCATTACCTTGATGCGGTCAATACATCTTCGATGAGCCTGGAGATTGAAGCGAAACAAGGGTCTGAACACTACATTGCCGCTAAGGGTGAAGTGGAAGAGGCCAATATCATCATAAGAGACATTGACGATGATGTAGTGGAAATCACGATTCAGTTTATTGAACCCTCATAAACAATTCAAAGCCCACCGGAATATCGGTGGGCTTTGCTTGTTAATATACGGACCATCCCAAGCAACTTTTTACCACTCCATTATAAGCTTCTTATCTATTATTGATATTTAGTATTCATTAAGTATCACAGGGGCATACGCAGGCGCTTTGTGATACACTAGGTAGTGAGGTGATAACTATGGATAAGCGACGACTCATTATTTATCCGATTTTATTTTTCATTATTATTGCAATTGCAACATTTGGTTTTACTGAATTTGGTACGGGTGGATTGTTCATTCCGCTGCTCCTAACCCTTGGGTTTTTCACGGCGTTTTTCATTGTGGCCCAAATTATCAAGGATAACTCCATCGTTGATATGGGATGGGGTGCAGGGTTTGTAATCGGTGCACTCACCACCCTCTTGATCACACCCTCGCCAACAGTGCTTTCGTATGTGATTGTTGCGTTTATTGCTGTGTGGGGTCTGAGACTCTCAGCCCGCATCACTAAACGCAATTTTGGAAAGGGTGAAGATTTCCGCTACAGACAGTGGCGAAAGGAATGGGGCGACAATGTAGTGATCATCGCCTTTTTCAGAGTCTTTATGATTCAAGGCATTATCAATTTCATTGTCGGTTCTGCAAGCTACATGGTCATCAAGTTCAACACGTTTGATTTCACAGGTGTGACATCCTTTGTGGTTTATGCTGGGTTGTTAATTGCACTGATTGGTCTTATTTTCGAGGTTGTGGGCGATGAACAACTAAGACGCCATATCAAGGAAGGCTCACGCACCTTAATGGACAAGGGGCTATGGTCCATCACGCGCCATCCCAATTATTTTGGTGAAATCCTTATCTGGGTAGGTCTTTACCTTAGCGGTGCTTCCCTAATTGATAGTTCAGTCAATATGGGCCTTTATGGCGTATTGGTAATCTCTCCGCTTCTTATGAGCGCTGTATTGATTAAAGTCTCCACACCGTTGCTTGAGAAGCATATGGCCAAATACGACGGCTGGGAAGCCTACACGCAACGCGTCCCCATGATATTCCCCTGGGGAAAAAAAGGCTGATCGCCTTACTCGGGCCGAAGGGTCCGAGTTTTTTTGTCTTTTATTCGAAAACTTTTCAATACCACTTTGGCGTATACAACCTTTGAAAAAACCATAGCGTGTGCGTACCCGCCTGTAGTCACGTGCGCTCGCAAGTGACTTTTCCCCTTATGATTAGGTCTCAGGGGCGTGAAGGTTGCGGGGCGTAACATACATGGAGGCATCTCATTGTCTTCAAATGCGAATTGATTGTCAAACACCCCCACATGCAATATAATTTGTATACAATTTAATTATAGCCAGAGCATAGAGCGCGCAAAAATCTTTAGAGGTTTTTTGTGCGCTTTAATTTTGAAAGGATGGATATTGTGAACGATTTTTTAATTATAGGCGGCGGCATTGTAGGAAGTTTTATCGCACGCGAACTTTCGCACTATGAAGGCAGTGTTACCCTGCTTGAAAAAGGCGAATTGGCTGGAGTGCAGACTACGCACAACAGTGCGCTTGTGCATTCACCTGTAGTCATAACCCCGAATAAGGGATATTTGCGTAGCCGTTTTGCCCTTGAGGGCAACCGCATGTATCCGAAACTGATTGAAGCATTCGACGTGCCTGCTCTTAGTGAAGGGGCCTTCCTTCTTGCCATGGATGATGCGCAGATGAACAAAGCGAAAAAGCTGGCGACCATGGCCCGTGCCCGCGGAATCGAAGCGGTACACGTCTATAGCGGCGATGCCATGCGAGAAGAAGAACCCAATCTTACAGAGCATGTGGTGGGAGGACTGGACATGCCCACAGCCAAGACGGTTGATACGAAGGTGCTCGTAGAAAGAATCGCTTCAAACGCAACGCATAATGGTGCGACCATTAAAACCGGCGAGGAAGTCACAGCGATTAAACCCCACACAGAGTATTTCACTGTCCATACTGCCAGTGGCAATGCATATGATGCGCGTTATGTCATCAATGCTGCGGGCATTCATAACGCCCGGGTTGCTTCAATGGTGGAAGAAGGCGTTCCATATACGATGCAACCACGCGCAGGGGAATACTATGTCATTCGTCCAAAAGCGGGCGAAGAACTTTCAAAACGCACCCTTTTTCCTTTGCCGGGCAAAACAACCAAGGGAGTACTGATCACACCCCAGCCCAATGGTACCGTGCTAGTTGGCCCCTCAAGCAGACCTCAGTCGTCCATAGAAGACAACAGTGTGACCCAAAAGGGCCTTCAGGAAGTCAAGGATGATGTGGCCCGACGCATCAAGCACGTACCGTATGAACAGACCATCCGTACTTATGCTGGCGTGCGATCGACAATCGATCATACAGATTTTTACATTCACCCATCGCTTGAACACAAGCGTTTCATCCACGTGGCAGGCACCGACTCTCCGGGCGTCCCCGCAGCCCCGGCGATTGCAAAATATGTTGTAGAAACGATTATTGGCGAGCAGGAATCACTTGTTAAAAAATTCGATGCCGACCCATATAAGTATCACTTATAACCTTGTGGTCACCGCTTGAAGTCCTTGAGAGACTTTAAGCGGTGGTTTTTATATTCAAAATTCGATATCGCCCCGGTCGTGACAGTGCGTCAAATATCTTGACACCCATTAAACATTGGGAATACGCTTTACAACCAGCTCTAATATGGTAAAATTTTATTAGGGATGTGATAACTTTGCGCCTGTATACACAACCATACAAAGCCAGCAAACTGTCGGTTTTTGTGTGGTTTTTTATAAAATTTGTGTAGGGAAAATCATTTATATTGTGCTATCATTCTATCCTAGATTTACCACCCTTAGTTCTTTTAGTATTATCATGGGACATTGTACCGATTTAATCAATATAAGGAGATTGATGAATGTTTTATTTGAGTAAGAAACTTCAAGACTATGTTGGCGCCAGAGCACTAGATTCCAGGAACGATCAAGACATTTTCACATGGTACGTTACCATGGATGATATTGATTGGATGACGTACTTTGTCTTCAGCAATACGCTGACGGGGTATTCTATTTTTCTGTTTATTCAAGACCCACTCGACAAGGACCAACTGTTTGACCACTTTATTAGTGGGTTGCGCGAATCCCTACTTTACGAAGGGATCAAAGAAGAAGGCGTCAATTACTATTGCCGTGCGTTGAAATATGATTACGCCAAAACCAATAACCGCAAAATAATTGGACGCACGAATGTTAAACACAATGATATGGTCATTGGCTTAGATTCCTTGGATGTTTCCCGGGTCAATCAAAAGATTCTCAACAATAAGGTCAATCGCATTCCATTTAACAACGGTGAAAACCCCCTTGAGCAGATGATGCGTGAATTTAAAACGCAATGGGACGTTCACCCCGTATACAAAGGCTACGTTATAGACATCACCATTGACTTGGAGATTGACATCGTCGAACGTCAAGTCGTTGTGCCTGTGCAGTCTACTTTAGGAGACTTACATGGCATTATTCAAAAAGTTTTCGGCTGGACAGATCAGCACTTGCATGAATTCATTGACCATGCGTCAAACACATCGTATACCGTGCTTGAGGACTTCATGGAAGACGACCTTTATAATGCGAAAGCAGTATCAGTGAAGGAGGCCTTTAAAACGGGGGCCAAATGGACGTATATATATGACATGGGCGATTACTGGCAACATACAATCACAGTTGGTGATGTGTATGAGTCCTCAAAACCCTTTCCACCGTTTTGTACCAAGGCCCGGGGAGAAAACATCCCTGAAAACATTGGTGGTGTGGGTGGATATCAAGAGTATATGCACGCCATTGAAGACGCTCAGCACCCAGAGCATACAATGTATAAGGATATGCTCAAAGCCAATGATTATCGCCCTTTTGATATGCAAATTGTCAATGATCGCCTCTCATACATGCTTTGAATTCACAGCGACTCAGATTGAGAAAGATCCCTTTATAGGCGTGCTACACCCTCAAAAATGATGGGGGAATATGGTAAAAGAAATGGAGCTGAAACATGTGGCAACCGATATTATATTAGACTGTGACCCCGGGCATGATGATGCCATTGCAATCATGCTCGCCGGGTTCGACCCTGCAATCAATTTGCTTGGAGTCACTGTCTCAACAGGCAATCAGACACAGGAGAAAACGGCGCGCAATGCGCTCAATGTCGTGCATTATCTAGGGATCGACGCAGAGGTTCACAAGGGCGCCCCCGCTCCGCTTGTGCGTCCTTTGCAGATTGCCGATGATATCCACGGTGAATCGGGGCTCGATGGCTTTGAGTTTCCCGTTCACGATAAAACTGTAGCGTCGGTTCATGCTGTGGATTACATCATTGAAACGCTTCAAACGCATCATAAGAAGATCACGGTTGTGACAACCGGCCCGATGACCAATCTCGCCCTTGCCTTGCGCAAAGCCCCTGAGATTGCGAGCAATATCGAAGAAGTGGTGTTCATGGGTGGTGCCTATGGTTATGGCAATGTTTCCCCCGCTGCGGAATTCAATATGCTCGTCGACCCTGAGGCTGCGCATATTGTGCTGTCTCAACCATTCCCCATCACGATGGTGGGACTCGATGTAACGCGCCAGGCCCTCGCGCTACCTGAAATTGTTGAACGCATGGACGCACTTGGTACCCCCGCCGCAACAATGTTCGCTTCATTGATGCGCGCGTTCAATGCCAACCAAAAGAAGGTGTTCGCCTTTGAAGGCGGCCCACTGCACGACCCCATTACCATTGCTTATTTGATTGACCGCAGTGTGCTCACCACCAAGCATGTCAACTGCACGATTGATTTGTCCCAGGGTGAAAGCTATGGGCGAACCAATTGCGACATGTTCGATTATCTGGGAAATCCCCGCAACGTTAACGTTGCTACGGGCATTGACACTGAAAAGTTCTGGGACATTGTCGCCCGGACCATCAAACGGTACTGACCGGTGCATTCGCACCGGTTTTTTATTTGCCGCGCACCTATTTCCGGTTGTATTTTCCTGTAAGCCTTTACAATCAACGCTGAATCCCCTACAATGAACACTGTGAATGTATGCGCTTACGCATAAAAAATTGATAGAGGTGAATGACGAATGTTGACGTCCAAAGCGTGCATGGAACTCGAAGCACAGTATGGCGCAAAGAACTACAAACCCATCCCGGTGGTTATTTCCAAAGCGAAAGACGAGTGGGTATGGGACCCCGAAGGCAATAAGTATTTCGATTGTCTCTCGGCGTATTCCGCAGTGAACCACGGCCACTTGCATCCAAGAATCATTAAAGCCGTTGAAGATCAAATGCACACACTTACCCTTACATCACGCGCATTTTACAACGACCGACTCGGAAAGTTTCTCAATCGATTGTGCGAGGTGTCTGGTTTTGATATGGCGCTGCCGATGAACACCGGGGCCGAAGCGGTGGAAACGGGAATCAAGGTTGCACGCCGCTACAGTTATCAAAAAAAGAATGTTCCTTATAATCAAGCAGAAATCATTACTGCGAACCAAAACTTCCACGGAAGGACTACGACAATTGTCAGTTTTTCTAATGACGACAATGCCACGTGGGGCTATGGACCCTACACCCCAGGGTTTAAAAATATTCCATTCAATGACACCAAGGCACTCGAGGAAGCCATCACGCCCAATACCATCGCATTCATGGTCGAGCCCATCCAGGGTGAAGCAGGGGTCATCATTCCTGATGAAGGATATTTGAAAAAGGTTCGCAAGATCTGCGATGACCATGGGATTTTAATGATTCTCGATGAAATCCAGACGGGCTTTGGGCGCACGGGCAAACTGTTCGCCTTTATGCACGAAGCCATCAAACCCGATATTTTGCTTGTTGGCAAGGCACTAAGCGGAGGTGTGATTCCTGTATCTGGAGTACTAACGAGCAAGGAAGTGATGAGTGTCATTACACCGGGGTCGCACGGTTCAACTTTCGGGGGCAATCCCCTTGCGTGCGCCGCGGGAGAAGAAGCACTCAATGTCATGTTGGAAGAAGACCTACCAAAGCGTTCCGCAGAGCTTGGCGAATATTTCCTAAAAGGGATCCGCGCCATTGACTCACCGCTGTTCAAGGAAGTTCGCGGCAAGGGACTATTCATTGCTATAGAATTGAATGAAAGTGCAGGTGGGGCGCGCCAGTATACTGAAAAAATGAAGGATAATGGGCTGCTGGCTAAAGAAACGCATGGCCACATTATACGCCTGGCACCGCCGCTCGTCACACAAAAATCCTCCATCGACTGGGCACTTAGCGTCATGCGGACCATTTTTGAATAAAAAGGCGCCTGCGGGCGCCTTTTTTATGATTTGCAAGGACGGTGCTGTGTGCATATAGAGTTTGTGATACACTATGTAGTGACAGGAGCGTGAGACAATGCCACTAAAAAAAGATCCTTTGCTAGAAGAACTCTCCGATGTTCGCGATCAGTTAAAACAAAGGGAAAAAGCATCCACCGGAAAGACACCGGTAATCTGCAGTGATGATGCGCTTAAAGAAATGGCAAAGCGCAAACCACTCAAAAAAAACGCCTTCAAGGCCATACAGGGACTTGGAGATGTATTCATTCAGCGCTACGCTGAAGATTTTTTGCGTGTCATCTACAAACATAAGAACAATCTGGTCACAGAAGTCAAACAAAGCAAACAAAGCAAGCGTGTCCTAGGGGATTACAAAGACAGGCTCACCAATATCTCCCGGCGCAACCGCAATCTTTATACCGGTCGCCTTGCCAAGCGCCATTCTGTTGACTTGTGCCGCGAGGAACTCTTTGAGTCACTTAAATCCTTCATGGTCACACTACCGGGCAAACCACTTCGCCTCACCAATTATGAAACAGCAGGTGATGACGCTCAATCGAAGACTTTTTACCGCGCGCTCACCCAGTTATACCGCGAGGTTAACCGCGAAGCCAAGGAAAGCGGGTCATACACCCTGCACATCGCCTATCCTTTCGTCATGGGGCGTCTGCCCGGTGAAGGGTTCGAGGTCAAAGCCCCATTGATGTTTTTCCCTGTTACGCTGCAACGCAAGGGATATGACTTTTATTTGACTCTCGAAGGCGACAAGGATGTGCTCATCAACCGTGATCTGTTGCTTGCCAACAACAAGTTCAATCATTTTGACGCTATCAAGGATGAACCCACTGGCGAAGCCCTTGATGTCAAATCCATCAACAAGACGCTTTTGCCATTTTATGAGACCAATCATCTCACCATCAAAGGGTCATTTCAAGGCTCGACCATGTTCGAACCCTTTGAGGAAACGCGCAAGGAAGATTTCAAAAAAGTGCGCAAGGGCCATTTGGAACTCAAGCACTTCATCGTGCTGGGCCGCTATAAGATTTATTCATCCAAGGTTCAAGAAGACATCACCTCGATTTTGAATCAAAAGACATACAACACCTTGCTCGACGGTCTGATCGACGACCCTTATAAACTGCATGATTACTCCAAACCAACCCCCTTTGAAGCCAAAGACAAACGCCACGTCAATGAATCAGACATCACCTATATCAACGATCTGAACTATGCCCAGGAACAAGTGCTTTCATTGGTGGAAAACAACGACAAAATCTCGATCTGGGGTCCCCCCGGCACCGGCAAGAGCCAAACCATCACATCCCTGATCGCCGAGCAAATCAACAAAGGGGACAATGTGCTCGTCGTCTCAGAGAAAAAAGTAGCGCTCGACGTCATCAAATCGCGTCTGGGCGGCGCATCGCCATGGGCGCTTTTCATGGACGACGCCCACGACAAACAGGCGTTTTATGCCCAGCTTAAAAACTTCATCGACCCCAACCCACCATCGCGCAGTAAAAATAACGACCCCCATACCCTCAACACCGGCATTGAAAAGACACTGGATAAACTGCGTGCGCTATATGAGACCTTTTATACGCCCGATAGCCTCGACGTTCCACTCTACACGCTTTATTCACGGTATTTAAAGGCCAACCAAATCAAAGACGATCTGTTTCCTAAAACAATCTATGGACACTTCAAACGTGCATTCTCACCCATAAGCATCCAGTGGCTCAGAGCCCTTGAGGCCAAATTCGACGATGCTAAGAAACTCCGTGCGATCATGACTTACAAACACGCCCTTGATCAGTATCCAATCATTGAAAAGATGAATCTTTCCCTCACACGCAGTGAAAAAATTCAGCGCACCAAGTTTTTTAAAGCTTTCGATGCGTTCATGGAAACGTATCATAGCACCGTCTTTTTCCGCAAACGCGCACGGCGCAACCGCTTTATAAGAGCGCACAGGAAAACACTGGGATTTTTCTTTAAAAAACCCCGCCATGGTAACCGCTTCATCGATCTGCTTATCCGTGATGAAGCGTTCGCTTCACTCATCCGCAAAGAGTATCCAGGGTTTGAACGCGCTGCGTATCAATGGAACAACCTCACCCATGGTGAGGCCAAGTATGTGCGCATATTGCTTTATGAAGCCCCGTTTAAATCCATAGACAAAGTCCATCTGCGCCACAATGAGATATTTGCGGCTTTCTACACGGGCCTTCTTGAAACCTTTGAAGCCGCCAACCAGGACAAAGTCTATGATATTGAAAATTATAAAACTCACATGGACAAGCTCACCAAGCGCATCAACGACAAGCAGACGATGGCCTTTGAAAGTTTTGCAATGCGTCTGTATCAGGATGCTCTGAACTTTTCCAACTCCAAGCGCATCATGGACATCAAACAGCGCATTGAAAGTGCCCGAAAACAAAGTGTCTCGAAGTTCATCGACACCTATCAGCTCGAACTTTTTTCCAACATTAAAGTCTGGATGATGACCCCTGAAGTTATCAGTGAAATCATCCCGCTCAACTATGCAATGTTTGATTTGGTCATCTTCGACGAAGCCTCGCAAATGTATGTAGAAAAGGCGATCCCTACAATCTATCGTGCGAAAAAGGTGGTAGTGGCCGGAGATACCAAGCAGCTACGCCCTTCAAGCCTTGGCCAGGGCCGCCTCGCACGCGAAGATGAGTGGCTCGAGGATGAAGAGACCGACGATATCACCCTCGATGCGCAAAGTCTCCTTGACCTTGCGCGGTATAAATACAGTGAAACCGTACTGAATTATCATTACCGCTCCTTGTATGAAGAGCTCATCAGCTTTTCCAACTACGCCTTTTATGATGGCAAATTGATCGTATCACCTAACCACACTACTCCTGCAAAGCCCCCCATCGAATACATAATCTGCGAGGATGGCATGTGGGAAAACCGCCAGAACCTGGCCGAAGCCAAAAAAGTCATCGAGCTGATCAAGCGCGCTGTGCGAACCAAAGAAAAAGGCGACACCATCGGTGTCATCACCTTCAACACAACCCAGCGCACCCTGGTGGAGGATCTGCTTGATGAGGAACTGTTTAAAAACACTCAAGCATCCAAACACATCCAGCGTGAAATGCATCGCGTCAATGGTGGGGAGGACAATTCATTATTCATCAAAAACATTGAAAACGTCCAGGGTGATGAACGCGACATCATCATCTTCACAACCGCTTACGCCAAAAACAAGGACGGACGCTTCTTGCGCCAATTCGGCTGGCTCAACAGCGAGGGCGGCCAGAACCGACTCAATGTGGCCATCTCACGCGCGAAGAAAAAAGTATATCTTGTAACATCCTTTCACCCATCGAACTTCCATGTGGAGGATTTGAAAAGTGAAGGCCCCAAACGTCTCAAGGATTACCTTGAGTACTGTTATCACGTCTCAAACAAGGACAGAGCAAGCGCAAGCGCGGTGCTTGAGCGTCTCAGTGATGTGACCCTCACCGACACACAAACGGAAGTGGACGATTTCAAAGACGCCCTGCACAATCGCCTCAGCAAGGAAGGCTACATTGTCGCTCGTGATATCGGCATCGGCAAATACACCATCGACCTCGCCATTCGAACCGACCCCTTGGGCCCTTTCGCCCTGGGCATCTTGCTGGATGTGACTCGTGGAGCCCATGAATCAGACGCCCGTGATATGTTCTACCACCAGGAAAAATACCTGCGCGCCCGCGGATGGCGGCTTCATCGCATGTTTGCGCCCAACTGGCACAAGGATGCCAACGCCCAGATGCGTGCGCTGAGAAAACACTTCAAATCTCTCGATATTAAAGGAGAAGCCGATGAAGACTGATGCCTTGCACATAAGACAAGCAACCCCCCAAGACAAAGACGCAATCCAAGCGCTTTGGAAGCATGTCATCGCCGTTGCCTTCGAAAACGAGCGATTTGATGATTCAATCACCCCTGCACGTGAACTTTCCTTCAAAATGAACCAGTTGGAGGATGCCTTTCAAAATGGCACTGCGACCTACTTCGTGGCTTATGAAGGGGATGCGCTGGTGGGTACGATTGCCTATGGCACACCGCCCAACCGCGGTATTTTACGTCATACGGGCGATGCTTTGCGCGACACGATGGAACTGGGGTCGCTCTACATTGACCCTGCGCAACAAAAAAAAGGATACGGTCGCATCCTCTTGATTTACGCACTTGAAGCGTTACACGCCTCATCCGTTGAGACGGTGTGTTTTGATTCCATATATGAGACGTCCAAGCGCATCTGGCGGCGTATGTTCGGCGAGCCTACATACAATGAATTCTCACCCAAGCATAATTTTTACCATATGATTTGGGTGGTGGATGTCGCTGCATCAATCGAACGACTCAAACCCTACACACCCCAAAGATAATCGGTTGTATAACTGCGGGCTTTAAAGTGAAAATTTAACATACAAAGGGCATTTCCCAGTGAAATGCCCTTTTCATATGCGACACATGGCGGTGTTGAGTGTGTAGGTTTTCCTGTTGCGCTGCAAGTAGCCTTCCTTGATCAGTTCACTGAGCGTCCGCGAGACTGATGGGCGCGCCACATTAAGCTCCGCAGCGAGGTTCTCCATGGAAGGGATGTGCACATAAGGACTTTGCAGCATGCGTGATTGTTGCTCGAAATACATGATGAGCTTTTGTTTGAGAGAGGGTTGTTGAAGAATTTTATTGCTGACATTGATCCGGTGTGCCTTGTTTGAAAGTGAACGGATGAACCAATTTTTGAAATCAGGGTCGTGTTGCAACAATTGAACGACGTTGTCTTTATGCAAAAACTGAATGGTTGCCGGTTCATAGACAATCAAATGCCCCATGTAATAAGGCGTATCAGCAAACAACAAAATATCCCCAAATGTATCGCCTGTTTTGAGCATCGCCATAATTGAGATTTCCCCGTGTTCGTCGTAGTGCACAAGCGCAACGGAACCTTTGAGAATTTTACCCATGCGTTTGCAGTGTTCCCCCTCAGAAAAGATAATATAGTCCTTAGGATAAACACAAGGGACACTCCAAAAAGCGTTTACATGCTGTGCAGCGTTCATACAATCACATCCGTAACATAGATTACATATTAAAATCCAGGGTTATTTTATCATAGAAATGGAGCCTTAAGGCTAATGAATTAAAAGAAACCCAAGAATTACAAATAATGCTTCAATTTCTAAACACTGGAGTGATACTATGGCAGACATTTTCAATCTTGAACAATTCAAACATGAAACGCTCGAATCACTGAAAGACACCATTAAATCCTACGCTGATTACGACGCGCACGAGGCTTTGATCCCTGTGCTTTATGAAGCGCAGAAGCTGTGTGGATATCTCCCTTATTCACTGCAGCGTTTTATCGCTGAACATCTTGATATTCCCAGTGCCCATGTCAATGGTGTGGTGACATTTTATGCTTATTTCACCGAAACACCGCGCGGTGAATACACCGTGTCCGTTTGCACTGGGACTGCATGTCACGTCAAGGGTGCGGACAAAGTCATTGATAAAGCACGCCAGGCAGCGGGGGCGCCTGGGGAGGAAATGAGTGATGATGGGCTCTTCAGCGTCAATGACGTGCGCTGCATTGGTGCCTGCGGTCTCGCTCCTGTAATCACAGTGAATGGCAAAGTCCACGGCAAAGTTGACGCAAAGGAAATGGAAGCGATCATCAATCGCTATAAGGAGGCGCACAATGATTGAATCCCTCAAAGCATTGAATGAATGGAAAACCTCCATTCGCAAGACGATGACTTATCGTCTTGAATTGATGATTTGTGCAGGCACCTCCTGTATTTCCTCTGATGCTGATATTCTCATTGAGCAGTTTAAGGAAGAGATTTCTGCACAAGGGCTGGATGCTGATATACATGTCGTGCAAACCGGCTGTTTTGGCTTTTGTGGACAAGGACCGATTTTGAAGATTGAACCCGATAACGTCACGTATGTTCAAGTCGGATTCGATGATGTTTCTGAGATTGTTACCACGCATCTTAAAAATGGAGAGACCATCACGCGCCTCACCTACAGTCCCCCCGGAGCCAAAAAGCAAGTCGCTTCTGATGCGGGCATGCCGTTTTATCAAAAGCAGCGCCGCGTCGCTTTGAAAAAATGCGGTGTGATCGACCCGGAAAATATTGAACACGCTATACGTCACAGTGCGTATGAAGCATTGGGGCACGTGCTTGAAAATATGGACCCTGAGTCGTTGATTCAAGAAATACGCGACGCTTCACTGCGCGGACGTGGGGGTGGGGGATTTCCCACCGGTCTCAAATGGAAATTCACTCGCGCCGCCAAAAGCAATGAAAAATACGTAGTATGCAACGCCGATGAGGGAGACCCCGGCGCATTCATGGACAGAAGCATCATGGAAGGTGACCCTCACAGAGTCATTGAAGCAATGATTATCAACGGCTACGCCATTGGAGCCTCTTTGGGACTCATCTATATTCGCGCGGAATATGAACTGGCCACAAAGCGTCTGATCAAAGCAATCAATGACGCGCGCGCACACGGTTTATTAGGGAAAAATATCCTCGGGTCCGGATTTGACTTTGATATCGATGTCAAACTCGGAGCCGGTGCGTTTGTCTGCGGTGAGGAAACTGCGCTAATTCATTCGATGGAAGGCAATCGCGGCGAACCATCCACAAAGCCGCCCTTTCCAAGTGATGTAGGATATCGCGGAAAACCGACCAATGTTAACAACGTGGAAACGTATGCAAACATTCCCTCCATTATTCTCAATGGTGCGGCGTGGTTCAAAGGATTTGGTACGAAGAACTCCAAAGGGACAAAGGTGTTCGCCCTTGCGGGTGATATCACAAACATTGGACTTGTGGAAGTGCCCATGGGCATAACATTCCGTGAAATCATCGAAGAAATCGGTGGAGGAGTCCCCGGTGGCAAAGCCTTGAAGGCTGTGCAAATCGGCGGACCATCCGGTGGGGTAATCACTGCGGATGATCTGGACCGAATCATTGATTATGATTCACTCCAGCAAGCCGGTGCCATGATGGGTAGTGGTGGTTTGATTGTCATGGATGAGGATACGGACATGGTGGAAATCGCCAAATTCTATCTTGAATTCACTGAAGACGAATCGTGTGGAAAATGCGCCCCGTGCCGCATTGGGACAAAACGGATATACGAACTTTTAAAGCGTCTTACAGCCATGGAAGGCACCCCTGAAGACCTGGAGACATTGGAAGCACTCTGTGAAAATGTTAAAAACGCCTCATTGTGCGGTTTGGGACAGTCCGCGCCGAACCCGGTGCTCTCAACCCTCCATCATTTCCGCGAGGAATATGAGGATTATGCCTATCGACGCAAAAAAACCGCCTATACGATCGACGCCGATACCTGCATAGGCTGCACGAAATGCAAGCGCGTATGCCCTGTTGATTGCATCGAAGGCACTGTCAAACAAACTCATTTCATCGACGAGACCGCATGCATCGCCTGTGGCGCATGTTTTGATGCATGCCCCGTTAATGCGATCATCAAACCCTAAGGAGGCCGATTATGAAATTGATAGATTCCATGGTGCAAGTCACCATAAACAATATTTCCCTGGAAGTCCCTAAAGATGCCACGGTGCTTGAGGCTGCCAAAGCAGCCGGGATTGATATTCCCACTCTTTGTCACCTCAATTTGCATGATTTGGATGCGGTGAATCATAGCGCGAACTGTCGTGTGTGTTTGGTGGAGAATGAAGACCGCGGCAACCTTGTGCCGTCGTGCGCCCAAAAAGTTACAGAAGGCATGCGCATTCAAACTGATACCAAAAAGGCCGTGCAGGGACGCCGTACGTCCTTGGAGCTCATACTGAGCAATCATCCCAAGGACTGCTTGACTTGTGTGAAAAATCTTGAATGCGATTTACAGTCTCTTGCCAATAAGATGAACATCAAGGAAATCCACTACACCGGTGAAATGATGGACCACCCCATTGACAAAAGCAGTGGAGCGATTATCAAAGATCCCAACAAATGCATTATGTGCCGGCGCTGCATCACAATGTGTGATGATGTGCAAACCATTGGTGTATTATCACCGCTCAAGCGTGGTTTTGATGTGACGGTTGGAACAGCGTTTCACCTTAATCTCAATGATTCTAGTTGCACCTACTGCGGTCAATGCGTGAGCGTATGTCCCACAGCCGCCCTCGCTGAAGCGCCAGCTGCACCTTCTGTGTGGCGTCGCTTGAACAATCCTAACAGACACACCGTGGTGCAAATCGCTCCCGCTGTGCGCGTCGCCATCGGTGAAATGTTCGGTTATGAACCCGGTGCCATATCCACGGGTAAACTCATCAGTGCGCTACGACGCCTGGGATTTGACGCTGTTTTTGATACAAAATTCGGTGCAGACTTGACGATTGTCGAGGAAGCGTATGAATTCAAGCGTCGCATAGAAGAAGGGGGCAGACTTCCGATGCTCACATCCTGTTGTCCCGCCTGGGTTAACTTTATCGAACAGCAGTACCCTGATTTGCTTGATGTCCCCTCAAGCTGCAAAAGTCCACAGAGCATGGTCGGTGCGCTTTCCAAAACCTATTACGCCGAGCAAAAAGGGATCGACCCCAAAAACGTTCGCATGGTCGCAGTCATGCCGTGTGTTGCCAAAAAGGCCGAAGCGGGGCGCGAAGCGCTCACAATAGATGATAAGCGTGATGTGGATTATGTCATCACCACACGTGAACTGGGTGATATGATCAAAGAAGCCGCCATCGATTTCAACCACCAGAGGGAAGGCGTCTTTGATACCCTGTTGGGTGAATCAACCGGTGCTTCAAGCATATTTGGAACCACTGGCGGCGTTGTGGAAGCCGCCACTCGCACTGCCTATGAGATGATGACTGGCAAAACGCTTGCCAACGTTGAATTTGAATCCATGCGCGGCATCGAAGGCATTCGCAAAGCGGACATTGATGTGAACGGCCGCACGTTGCGTATCGGGATAGCGCATGAACTTAAAAACGCGCGTAAGTTGCTCGATTCAATTCGTAGTGGTGAGAGTTCGTTTGACATGATTGAAATCATGGCCTGCCCCGGTGGATGCATTGGCGGGGGTGGACAGCCCTATCATCACGGAAGAAGCGATGTGCTTCACAAACGCCGCAACGCACTTTATTCCCTTGATGCAGGCAATGAACGTCGCAAAAGCCATGAAAATAGGGAAATCAAGAAACTTTATGAAAATTTCCTAGGTGAGGTCGGTGGTCACAAAGCCCACACCCTGTTGCACACCACATACACTGAGAAAATCAAGATTTAATATTGGCCCTCCCGGTGCGGAGGGCTTTGTTTTTGTTGGATAAGGGATTATAATATGGGGGAGGTGATTCTATGGAAGCACGCGGTCAAACAAAAGAGTTTATTTTGGAGTTCATGATTGTGACACTTGGAATATTCACGGTTGTCTTTCTTCTGGGTGGGGTGTTGTTCGCACAGATACAACCCGGCCTTCAGTACCGAACAACCAGCACCGCTGCATATGTGAGTGGTTATACGGGCAGCGAAGAAACGGTAGAAATACCAAGCTCCTATGAGGAAAAGCCCATTTTGGGCATCGATGCAGGGGCATTTGAAGATAATGATACACTCACCCGCATCATCCTCGGTGAAAATATTGAATCCATTGGCGCAAGTGCATTTGAAAATACCCGCAATCTTCGCGAAGTCGAAACGCGCGGTGAATCTCTTAGACATGTTGGCGAATCGGCATTCGCCAACACCCCCTTTTACGGAGAGTATGACGGGTCGGTGCTGAGTCTTGGCGCGGTACTGATAGATGTGACAACCACTGAGACTGCCTTTGACGTTCCTGATTCAATACGCTACATCGCCGGTGATGTGCTAAAAGCCAATGACACAGTCGAGGTCCTTCATATTCACGGTGATGTGGAAGTGATCGAGGCCTATGCATTTTCTTCCATGCCCTCACTAAATGCCGTTCATTTCCCTAGCGATACCATCGCACTGCGATTTTTGGGACAGGGTGCATTTTCAAATACGCCCAATCTTCATACAGTCAGTGAACCAACGCGCACAGATTTAGTGACGGTTGAAGCGCATGTATTCGCCGAGTCTCCTTGGCGCGAATCCCGAGAAGCAGAGGGAATGTATCGTTTTGGCGACCATGAAATTGAACTAGACTAAAAAAAAGAATTTCCGCCTTTAGCGACGGAAATTCTTTTTTAGTAGTTATTATGCTCCCATGCCGCCATCGACACGGTATTGAACGCCTGTAATGAACGAGGAGTCATCCCCGGCAAGGAAAAGCACCATGTTCGCAATATCTTCACTTTCGCCATAACGCCCGAGGGGAATCATTTGTTCCATGCCTTTTTTCACGCCTTCAGCGTCACCGGGATTGAATCCTTCTTCCAAAGAACGCATCATTCGTGTATTGACAGGGGAAGGGTGCACGCTGTTGATGCGCACCTGATGCGGCGCACCTTCAAGTGCCGCTGCTTTGGTCAGTCCCGTTACCGCATGTTTGGATGTGACATAAGGGGTGACGTTCGCAGTTCCCTCAAGACCTGCTACAGACGACATATTGATGATTGAGCCTTGCTTTTTCTCTGTCATGATCGGAAGTACGTGTTGTAAGCCCATGAACACGCCTTTAACATTGACATTGAAGACATTTTCGAAATCTTCAACTTTCTGGTCTTGAATCGGTGCAACCTTTCCTTCAATACCCGCATTGTTCACAAATACATCAATTGTTCCAAATGCGTCCATCGCTGCATCAACGTATTTTTTTACGTCTTTTTCCTTTGTAACGTCCGCTTGGCAAGTAATAACCTCACCAAGGGGTGAAAGCTCTTTTTCAACAGCCTTGAGTGCATCGTCAAACAGATCGACGATCAATACCTTGGCGCCCTCGTTAAGAAACTTTCTACTGATTTCTTTACCGATGCCATTGGCACCGCCTGTTACAATCGTGGCTTTGTTTTTTAACCGTTCCATAGCCTATTCCTCCTTCAAAATGTGTTCTTTACTCCATTGTATCACAAAGGATAGCGCTTACAAAAATTATGGATAATCTTCACTCTAAAAATGATTGTATCACTCCCTTTCGACAAATCATTGCTATGAATCGTCAATGGATAAACGCGCTACAGGGTGTCTTTTGTCTTGCATTGCAGCATTTTGGGTGGTACAATGAATTCGCTTATGTGCTCCGGTAGCTCAGCTGGACAGAGCAACAGCCTCCGACGCTGTGGGCCGGGGGTTCGAATCCCTCCCGGAGCGCCATAATTATTTGCCCTTCAAGGGCTTTTTTTATAGGGGGACCATTATGGATACACGGGTAATGTACAAACTCATCGACGCGATGCGTCATTATGAATGCACGATGTGCAATGCACTAGATATCAAGCGCACTCAGCGCGTGCGCACGCTTTTATATGAGGCGGTCAATGATGTGACATTTAGAAAGAAGTTTTTGAAACATGGTGGGTTTTGCAGCGAGCATGCGCGTGAAGTCAGAGAATTAGGCGCGCCATTGAATCATGCCATTTTATACGGTGCTCTTTATCAACACATTCGAGATCCATTGAATAAGGGACGTCATGTAACCCGTGAGTGCATGCTTTGTGAAGGAGACGCGCTCAATGTGCGTGCGATTCACACGCAAATGCTCGAAGCCTTCAGTGAGCCGATTTTTCAAAAATCTTTTGCGGAAAAAGGCACGCTTTGCCTAGACCATTTACAAGACGTGCAACAGTCACTGAACAAAAATTCTGATATGGCAACATGGGTGCGCAATACTGTAATCAACACTTACGACAGTCTCAATGAACACCTTGAGTCAATTAAGCAAAAACACGATTATCGCCATGCATCCGAAGAGTGGAGCGCAGCTGAGAAAAAAGCATGGAAGCAAATGAGTGCACTTTTGAGTAGTAAAAAAACATATTATTAATAGATACACTCCATTAAAGTAATGGTATACTTAAGGCGTAGCCATAAAAAGGAGTGAAAATAATGCTTGTTGCATCGGTGATTTTCATAATCTTTACGTTCATGGCCGTTTTATTGAGTGTGATTGCTTTTATAAGCACACCCCATTACCGCGTTGTCTTGAATGTGAATCATGGGTTGAGGCACATTGTGTGTGCATCTCCTTATGTTCGTGTGTGGGAAATCGAAGAAGCGCTTAAACATTTTGATCATCACGAGATGCCTCGTTTCATGGTAGTCAATTATTACGAATCCAGACTTTGATTGAAACCACACCGGTTTGTCCGGTGTGGTTTTCAAAAATATTCGAATCTTTCCCAATAAAAATCGCTCCTAGTGTGT
>CAZOPM010000006.1:0-51873 GCA_964581705.1 uncultured Candidatus Izemoplasmatales bacterium | reverse complement strand
TACACAGATGAAATGAGGGGAAATGCACGTGAACGCGGCAATCAAATGCGCGACCATATGCGTGAACGCATGGAGGAACACGAAGAGGAACTCCCCCCTTTCTTGGATGATTTCATAGACGAAGAAGACAACGGTGACGATGAAACTGAGAATGGTGAAGACACAGAAGATTCAGATGAAACTTCTGATGATCCCGACGAAACCCCTGAAGACGAAGAAGAAACAGACGAAGAATAACTCCCTATTCCCCAAAGAACTAAGGCGGTCGATGACCGTCTTTTTCTTTAATGTCTTAGCTGGAACCATGTGCTATAATATATTTAGACAATAAGACTAAAGGTGATGCTATGAAATCATTAAAATTTATCGTTGGTGTGGTCCTAATCATTATGCTCAGCGGATGCGATACCCTGTTTTATGAAGGCCCTCCAGACATTGAGTCTGTAAGTGTTCACGAAAGCACACTTGATTCTGTGTATGTGCGTGATACGTTTGATATTGATTCAATCAAGCTTATGGTCTCTTATCGTGATGGGACGCAGTCACTCAAATCGATTCAGCATGCGTGGCTGACGCCGCAGAGTGAAGCGTTGCTCAGAGAAACCGGCGAGCACACGCTGGAGGTTACATATGAAGAATTTGGTGAAACCCACGCTGTAAGTTTTGATGTGGTCCTTGTTGAGGACACAGAGGAATTGATTATCTATAGAATCCATCAACTCGGTCTTGAAACGGATGAAATCGTGGATGGCTATGAAGCGTGGAAAGCATCTATCCAAGGTGAAGACGGAATTGATGGGGATGACGGACGCAGTATTGAACTTGAGCGATATGGTGATGTGATTCGCTGGCGCTATGACGATGAAGCGCAATGGCGTGAATTGATTCACATCGATGAACTTATTCCTGATGGTGAGGCCAACCCTATCGCACGGATTGACGAAGCCAAGCGCGGGACGATTGGTGTTGCTGTGACGCGTGAAGAAGGCGAAGGCTCAGGGTCTGGAATGATTTATAAACAAGAAGGTGACACGTATTATATGGTCACCAATTATCATGTGGTTGAAGATGCGATTGACGTGGAGATTGTCTATTCTATCAATGGCAATTTGTTTTTCATCGATGAATCCATCACGAAAATCGGGTATTACGCAGAGGCGGATATCGCAGTGTATTCATTTGAAAGCGACCATGACCTTGAGGCCCTTGATTTTGCGGATGAGCGACCTTTGATTGGAGAGGAAGTGTACGCCATCGGCCATGGAGGGGGATTCAATGCGTTTAATACCGTAACTCGGGGTATTGCATCAAAACATCACGTCAGGGTAACACTGGACGATGTGGATGCGTATTTTCTGCAGCATGATGCAGCAATCAATCCCGGCAATAGTGGTGGGCCATTGATCAATGACAAGGGTGAAATCGTCGGCATGAATTCCATCAAAATCGTAGCGAGCCAAGTTGACGGTGTGGGTTACGCCCTACCCGCAAGCATCATGGAGCGCATGATAGAAGAACTTGAAGATACAGGGTCCATTACGCGCGGTGAAATCGGCATCATGACCGATGCTCTTGATGCATGTGGCGTCCTTAGTGGTGTGTGCATCGGCGAGGTCCGCGAAGACACTACAGCGGATGCGATGGAGTTGCGTGAAGGCGATGTGATTACTGGTATCAAGACCCAAACCATGGATGACTTCAAAGATGTTCAAAATACTCCGCAACTCATCGAATGGCTCTATGCCACGCGCGCTGAGCAACCCTTGCAGATTCGCTATGAACGAAATGGCGATGAATCCTTCACATCATGGGAACTTTTCCTGCCCAGGCAATAAAAAAAACGGCAAATGCCGTTTTTTTTATAGCTTTGTGTCATCAATGGCATCAAGATGGGCCTTGATGGTGGGAATGATTGTTTCAAGGGCCCCTTTGTCGAAGGGGTTTTTCAAATTGGCCATTTCAAGCAAGTCTGTAAATGTTTTTTCTCCGCCTGTTTCGCATAGTTTTACATAATCTTTCCATGCGGCCTCTTCATCATCAAGCTTGCGTTTGAAAAACTGAAATGCACATGACTGAGCAAGCGTATAGTCAATCATATAAAAGGGAACGGCAAAAATGTGCATAATGCGGTGCCATCCTCCCCCGCGTTCATAATACGGTGCATCGTCATATTGCCGGTGAGGAAAATAGGTCTTTTCAATCTTGCGCCACAGATCCTTGCGCTGTTTTTTGCTCATGGAGGGATTGGCATAAATTTCGTGTTGGAATTCATCAATGCTTGCGCCATAGGCAATTAGCATTAAGGATTGCGACAGATGGGAAAACTTGTATTTTTCCGCGTCCTCCCCGAAAAACTCCTGTGCCCAGGGCCACGCGAAAAACTCCATGCTCATTGAATGGATTTCCGAGGCCTCCATAGTGGCCATGTGATACTCAGGAACGCTTTTACCGCGAGACATATACATCTGAAAAGCGTGCCCCGCTTCGTGGGTCAAGACATCGACATCGCCCTTGGTGCCGTTGAAGTTGGCGAAAATGAACGGCGAGTCGTGATTATGGATAAATGTGCAATATCCGCCGCCTGCCTTGCCTTTTTTGCTTTGTAGGTCCATGAGATTGTGATCGACCATATGCGTGAAGAATTCATCGGTCTGAGGGCTCATTTGTGCGTACATGGTGCGCGCTTTTTCCACCAACGTGTCCTTGCCGCCCACGGGTGTGGGGTTGCCGCTTTGAAATTCAAGCCCATCATAATGATACAGCGTATCAAGGTCAAGGCGTTTACGTTTGCGCTCTGCGAGTTCGCTGTTGATTGGTACAATCAATCGTTTGACTTCCTCGCGCCACGTCGCCACGTCCTGTGGGCCGTAATCCAATCGTCCCAGTCGGTTATAGGCCAGATCCGTGAAAGAAGCATAGCCTAGTTTTTTGGCGATTTTCGTGCGCACGGTGATCAGTTGGTCGTAAATGTCATCGAGGGTCTCCTCATGACCTTCGAAAAAATGCATGATCGCGTTGGCTGCTTCCTTGCGAACACTGCGGTCCTTATCTTGTAGGAAGGGGGTCATTTGCGAGAGATTGTACGTGTCGTCTTTGAACTCAATCTGTGCACTTGCCAAAAGTTTTTGGTGTTCATTCGCTAAGCGGTTTTCCTCACCGAGGTCGTGCATAATCTCCTGAGAAAACGTCGATAGTGACTGTTCAGCCTGTTTAAAAAGCAATTCGCCTTTGGAGGCTTTGAGCTCAGCTTTAAACGATGCGTCGCTCAAGGCTTGGTAAAACTGATTCATCAAGTCTTTGAAAACAGGGGATTGTTCGTTGAAAAATTCCTTTTCCTTCGCATAAAATTCATCGTTGGTGTCGATGGAATTGCGAATGTGGGCCAATGTAGACACTGTGTCGAAATCAAAGTAAAGCTGATAGATCGTATCCATTGCCTTTTCCTGAGCCTGCGCGCTTTCCGCACGCTTAAAAGCAGTGAGCGCTTGTTTGAATTCGCGCTTGAACTGCTCCATATCCGGGCGCTGATATGGAAATTCTTCAAAAGTCATTTACATCACTCCTTAAATCCATTGTAACACAATCTAAAGCGAATGGAATTCCTTTATCCCCCAGGAAATTAGTGTATAATGAGCGTAGTTAGGGATTCATGTTGTTTAGGAAGGAGAAATTATGAAAAATATTGAGCAATACAGTGCAGTGGTTTTAGGATTCATCGCTTTTATAATGTTGTTTTTCACTGTGTTTACCTTTGAAGGTGAAGCCATTAAGGGGCTTGCGCTTATTACTGAACAATCCATCGCGAGTTTTTCACTGGCGGATCAGTCGGTTGCGGATTCTTGGTTGGAACGCAATTTGTTGGTAATTGCTGCATTTATCCTTCCTCTTTTGGGCGGCGTCCTTGCCATCCTTGATAAGCGCTTGGTAGTAGCGGGCGTCATTTTGCCCATTGCCGGAGCTTTGATGCTGTATCTGAGTGCTTCAACGATTGTTGTTGTTTACGAAGTGATTGGCTTTACAGGCACTGCAGATATCGATGTTGAACTGGGAGCTGGTGCGTTTGTGCATATTATCGCAAGTGTGCTTGCCGGTGTCATCGCGCTTGTTAATATGGTGCGTACGTAGTATGTTGCGCCGCATCACATTAATGGGGGTACTGATTCTTGTTCTCATGGTGATCAGTGCTCCAACCACCCACGCTGATATGGGCCCAAAGCCATACGCAACAGTCGATGTTGTAGGACAACGCGGTTCTTATGATCTCGATATTCTGATTAAAATTTCCCACGAGGTCTCTGCGGTTGAAGACTTAGAGAATTACTATCGCATCGATCAACATTATGCGGGCAGTGAGTATCCCAGTGTGCTCAACGGATATCAAGACACTGAGGGATATGCGTCGATGACGCTTTATAGTGGGCCTCCAAGGTATACCGACCGTGATTATAATAGCTTTCACCTAGGGTATTTCGGTGCCCCTCAGCACTTTAAAATCGCCTTGGTCTTCGATGGAGATGTCATCATTACATCTGAGGCGGTTGAACGCCGCTTGTTCAACGCCCATTTCATCTATGATGTGAGTGATGTCGATCTTACCCATTCCCAAGAAGGCGTGGGTGAAGTTTCAGAATCCATACCCAGGGCACAGATGACCACCGATTTTTTCATCCGACTGGTTTTGACAGTTGCCCTTGAACTTGGTGTGCTAGCACTTTTTGGATACCGACACCTCAAAAGTTTTCTTTTGGGCGGTGGCGTCAATCTTGTGAGCCAAAGCATCCTAAGTATTTTGATGGTGATTGCTTATTATTTTTGGGGCGGCATGCTGGCGGCGATATTGACACTTGCTTTAGGGGAGATGATAGTCATTGTCAGTGAAATCATTATTTATGGTAAGTTTTTAAAAGAGCACGGACGCTTGCGGGCGGTGCTTTATGGACTGTGCGCGAACGCAGCAAGTCTCGCATTTGGTTTTTTTCTCCTCAGTGTAGGACAATAGCCTCGCACGATTGTGCGAGGCTATTGTTTTTTGAATAGATTGGTTCGCTTGATGGCACTGTGTGTATCATGGGTTTTAGGATCGTTTGCCTCAAAAGCCCTTAAGAAACGAATAACTTCGCGCGCCAAGGGTGTTGGCGTCGAGGCGCCGGCGGTGACACTGACTTTACTCAAGTTTTTAAGCATTGTTACATCCAGCCCCTCAACGGAGGGGATTCTTGTGGCAGGGATTCCTACAGAATGGGAAACTCGCGCGAGCTGCGCAGTATTATTGGACCCCGGGTCCCCTACAACAAAGCAATGCTCGATGGAGGAATCCTGGTTCATGACCGCTTCCTGACGCGTCTTGGTCGCATCACATATTTCTTCGATCAGCACGCTTTGAGGGTAGGTGGTTTTGATGGTCTGTGCAATGGGGTAGATATCGTATAAACTCATTGTTGTTTGGTTCGTGATGGCTATATGGGGATTGTCAATGCGTAGTTTCTTTGCTTCGTCGGTGGTTTGTACGATGCGCACGCCATCGATTGTGCGTGCAGTCTCGCTTTCAGGGTGTGTGTGTTTTCCGATGAAAACGACGGTATACCCCTGTTTTGTGTAATCTTCCATGGTACGCTGCGAGGTATAGACATCACTGCACGTGGTGTCGATGACATGGAGGCCCTTGGCATAGGCCTTTTCAAATACACCGCGCGAAGCGCCGTGTGCTGTAATGACAACACTGCCCCCTTCAACCCTATCAAGCATATCCAGGCGACTTTCGCCTTCGAGGGTGATGATCCCCAGTTCTTCAAAGTCATTGACAATTTTTTCATTGTGAACAACACGCCCAAGCACGTATATCGGACGCGGAACATCGCTTTGTTGGCCGATGGTTCTCAGCGTGTTGATGGCACCGACCACGCCATGACAGTACCCGCGTGGTGTTAAGGCAACAACATCCATGCCATTCATCCTTCCGGTGTGTTATAATGGTGCATGATTAAACAATTCGTTATACTAATATAAAGGTGCGATACTGATGATAACATTTAACCGTGACTACATTAATAATGCCTTAAAAACGCTCAATTTTCAATCATTCACACAGATTCAAGAAGAAATCATACCCGAGGCTTTAAAGGGACGTGACTGCATCGGTGTAAGTGAAACAGGTTCGGGGAAAACTCATGCATTCTTGCTGCCGATATTCGACGCACTCACGCATGGCGAAAGCAAAGGCGTGCAAGCGCTGATTATCGCGCCCACACGTGAGTTGGCCGCTCAAATCGAATCAATGGCCAAAGCGATTGGGGAACATGCGCCCAATCGCATTGACATTCGTTCGTATTATGGGGGCAGTGACCGTACCCGCGAAATAGAAAGACTGAAAAAAACCCAGCCCGATATTGCCATCGGCACACCCGGCAAGCTCGCTGACCTTGCAATCAAGGAAAACGTCCTCAAGATTCATACTGCCAAACATGTTGTGATTGATGAGGCCGACATGGCTCTTGAACAGGGATTTATCGACACCCTGCATACACTGACGTCCAAAGTGGGTCACAATGCACAGCTCATGGTTTTCACTGCGACCCTTCCAAAACATCTTCAGCGTTTTGTGGAAAAAAGCATGCGCAATCCCAAGCAGGTGATCTTGGACACGCTGCGGCTTAAAAATCTTGATATTCGCCACCGTTTCATGCGCACGACCGATGAGGGACGCATGCAAACTCTATTGAAACTCTTGCCCACATTCAACCCTTATTTGGGGCTCATTTTTACCAACACCAAAGATGACGCGCAGATGCTCAAAGGCGTGCTTCACCGAGAAGGATACAGCGTCACCGCTCTTCACGGTGACCTCTCTCAGCGTGAACGCAAACAGGCGATGCGGGCGATTGATACACTCAACGTTCAATACATCGTTGCCTCCGACATGGCGTCGCGCGGGATGGATATCAAGGGTGTGTCGCATATCATCAACTATGATTTCCCGCCCAAAATGCATTTTTACATTCACAGAAGCGGGCGAACAGGACGCATGGGCATGAGCGGTGAAGTCATCACCCTTTATAACAAACGCGACCATGAAGCCTTTGAATACTTGCAAAAAGAAGAGGTCCGCTTTGAATTCATCGATGTTAAAAAAGGTGAAATCATCGTTAAGGATTCAGATAAGGACGTAATGAAACAGGCGCAAAAGCGCTATGAATACCAAAAACACCACCAAAAGAATAAAAGGAAGTGACACAATGCTTAAAATAGGATCACATGTTTCCATGAACGGTGAAACCATGTTTCTTGGAAGTGTTGAGGAGACCCTTCAATACGGCGCCAATAGCTTGATGATCTACACCGGAGCCCCGCAAAACACCCGTCGCAAGGCAATAGGAAAAATGCGTATCGATGAAGCTCAGGAGACGATGCGTGATAATGATATTGACCCAAGCGACGTGGTCGTGCATGCGCCTTATATCATGAACCTCGCCAACTCCGACCCACAAAAAAGACAGTTCGCCGTTGATTTTCTCACAGAAGAAGTCAAGCGCAGTGCCGCAATGGGCGCCCCGCAGATTGTTCTTCACCCAGGCGCACATGTTAAACAAGGCAGCGAACAGGCCGTTAAATATATAGCCCAAGGGCTTGATAAAGTCTTTGAAAACACCCAGGGTCTCAACACCCTCATCGCGCTTGAAACCATGAGTGGCAAAGGCACGGAGGTGGGGCGCTCATTTGAAGAATTGCGCGCCATTATCGATGCTGTGCAGGAAAATCAGCGTCTAAGTGTATGTTTTGATACGTGTCACACCCATGATGCAGGCTATGATATCGTCAATGATTTCGAGGGAGTCATGAAGGAATTTGACGCCATCGTCGGTGCGAGTCGCATTAGCGTCTTTCATATTAATGACTCTAAAAATCCCCGCGGAGCGTCCAAAGACCGCCATGAAAATATCGGCTTTGGCCACATCGGTTTCGATGCGCTCAACCATATCGTTCATCACCCTGAGTACGAACAGATTCCTAAAATTCTTGAAACACCCTATCTTCCCAAAACCGACGACGATAAAAAACGCATCTATGCGCCCTACAAAGAAGAGATTTCCATGTTGAAAAGCGGAGTGTTCGACCCTGCGCTCAAACAAAAGATACGCCAGAAGCATCAGTGATTTGGATTGAAAAAAACCAGTTATCCCCTTATAATATAAATACATAAGTGCAGTATTTTAGCGATTGGTGGGGGTACCACCGCGATAAATTGGTGAGATGCTTCACGCATCCACCAATTTTTTAGGAGGCGCCAGCATGTTTGATACACTGATTAAAACCCATGTGGATGATTATAAAGCAATCAGCGTCTCCACCTACCGCGCGATGCGCAAGAAGCATTTTGCATACCTTGAGGAGGACTTGAGCTTTCTTGATGGCTATGAGACATTGGTAGTGCTCGCACTTTCCTTCCCCAAAGAAGAACCGCCCTACAAAGGCAAAGGCTTCGGTAAAATTTCAAGGTATGCCCATGGTGTGGATTATCATATCGTCTTCAGAGATAAACTGCGCATCATCACCGGTGCGCTGGCCTCCCAGGGATACCGTGTATGGGCAGATGCGGACATTTCTCCTGTGGATGAGCGTTTTGCGGCCTTTCTTAGTGGCATGGGATTTTTGGGCCATAACCGCTTTTTGATCCATCCCGATTTCGGGACGCATCTTTATCTTGCGACCATGCTTGTGGACGCGCCTCTTCACACAACCCCCTATGCTGAGGATTCCTGCGGCACATGTCGCAAGTGCATTGCTGCGTGTCCCACTGACGCCCTTGAGGTAAACGCGTTTCACCGGGAACGGTGCCTCTCACACACCACTCAGGAGAAAATCCCTTTGTCGCTTGAAGAGATTGCTCCGATTAAACAGTATGTCTTTGGCTGTGACATATGTCAAAATGTCTGTCCGAAAAACCGGGCCATCAGCCCAATGCATCACCCGCAGTTCAAAAGCGATGAAGCAGCGCAGCTTCATCTGACCACACTGCTTGAGATGTCGAACAAACAACTGATGAAACGCTACAGAAATTATGCTTTCGCCTGGCGTGGCATGAGTGTGCTCAAACGCAATGCGGTATGCATTATGTTCAACCAAAAGCACCCGCGCGTATTTGAATATGCCCGGACCCTGCAACGCGATTACGCTAAAACTCCGTGGCTGCATCAGACACTACAAACCATATTAAACGAGGAATGACTATGAATCACATTGTACTTTATCAGCCCGAAATCCCACAAAACACCGGCAATATCATGCGAACCTGCGTCGCCTTCGGCATGCGCCTTCACCTCATTGAACCCTTTGGGTTTCCTCTGAGTGACAAAACGATCCGCCGCAGTAATGTTAATTACACCGAAGCGCTGGATTATAAGACGTATGCGACGCTTGAGGATTTTTTCAGTGAAAACAGCGGCCGGTTTTATTTTGCGAGTCGCTACGGCGCCACCCCGCCTGATAAGCGCGACCTCCGCGATGAAAAGGGTGATGTGTATCTCATGTTCGGCAGTGAGTCGTCGGGCTTTCCAAAAACCACCCTTCAAGCCCATAAGGATTCACTGATCCGCATCCCCATGCACGAAAGCATGCGCAGTCTCAATCTAGCGAGTTCCGTAGCACTCTTGGCCTATGAGACGGTGAGACAGCAAAAGTATGCCGGCCTTACCATGCACGAACCCCATAGCCAAAAAGGCCCCAATCATCTTGACGACTAATCAACGCCCTAGGAAGTGATTTGATGTACAAACCCAACGACCGCATCACGGTACAAAGCTATAAGCACGACGAAAGTCTCCACCGCATCTGGACCAAAGCGCGCGTGGTCGAACACACCAACGACACCATCGTCATTGCCAATCGCCGCACCCGTGTGATCGAGGGGAATGGCCGGTTTTGGCATACGAAAGAACCTTCTGTAACGTGGTTTTTCAAGCACCGATGGTTCAATGTTATCGGTATTTTACGACAAAAAGGGATATTTTATTACTGCAATATCGCGTCGCCTTATGTGTTGGATGAGGAGGCACTTAAATATATTGACTACGACCTTGATATCAAGGTGTTTCCCGATTACACCTACCGCATACTCGATCGCAACGAGTATACCGCGCACAAAAAGAAAATGAACTATCCAGAAAAACTCCAGGCAATTTTAGAAGCGGAACTAACAACGCTCCAGTCGATGATTGAAAATAAGGAAGGCCCGTTCAAAGAAGGGGCTGTCGATGCATATTATAAAACATTCAAACGGCTCAAATGACGAGCCGTTTTATTTTTGAACGGCGAAAAATTGTAAGACAAATCGCTTATTTATAAAAAACACCATCGCCTTTGACAATTGGACAAGCGGACATTATACTTGTTTATGTGACAACATTAGATAAAATTTTTATAAATAACGAAAGGATCGTCTATGCATACATTTCTTATGATGTTAGTTTCTGTGAGCATCTTCACCCTGAGTGCGTGCACGCTCGGTGTTGATACGGATGGGGAGTCAATCACTGTCTTCTCAGAACGCCACTACGATACTGACCAAGCACTTTTTGAGACATTTGAAGAAGAAACGGGCATCGCAGTCAATGTCATTGACGGTGATGCGGATCCCTTGATCAACCGTTTGGAGAATGAAGGCGAAGATACATCGGCTGATGTGCTCCTCATAGCCGATGCGGGCCGTTTGCACCGGGCAAAAGAACGTAATCTTTTGCAGCCGGTGGAAAGCGAAGTCCTTAATGCCAATATTCCAGACAATTATCGTGATCGTGAAAACTACTGGTTCGGGCTGACCAAGCGCGCACGCGTGCTTGTATACCACCCTGAGCGTGTGGATGAAAGTGAACTCTCCACGTATGAAGCGCTCAGTGATGAAGCGTTTGAAGACCGCATTGTCACCCGCACATCGGCCAATATCTACAACCAGTCCCTTATGGCCTCTTTTATTGAAATCATGGGTGAGACCCAGGCCAAGGAATGGGCACAGGGCCTTGTTAACAATTTTGCACGCAATCCTGCGGGCAATGACCGTGATCAGGCCAAATACGTTGTTGAAGGCAATGCGGATATTGCGATAATGAATACCTATTATATCGGTCGTATGATGAACTCCAGTGATTCATTCGAACGAGAAGTGGCCGAAACGGTCGAAGTCTTTTTCCCAAACCAGGAGACAACGGGGACGCATGTCAATGTCTCCGCCGCAGGTGTAATCAAGCACGCCCCCAACCCTCAGGGTGCCCAGGCATTCATTGAATTTCTCTCTGGTGAGGCCGCTCAGAGCGACTTTGCCAATGCGAATTATGAGTACCCAGTGAACGAAAGCGTCGAACCGCATGCACTGCTTCGCTCATGGGGTGATTTTTACGCTCAGGACATCAATCTTAGCGCACTAGGTAAACATTCGACCCGCGCTGCAACCATCATGGACGAAGTCGACTGGCGATAGAAAGGAGCATTGGCATGCTCAAGGCTTTACGACACCGAACCAGTATTTTTTCCGTCATAAGTATCATTGCGGCGCTACTCATTGTCGTGCCGATGCTCAACATCCTCATCGAACTGTTCTCCCCCACCTCCTCTGCGTGGGAACATATAAGAACCAATCTTTTAAGCGGCTATATCATTAACACTGTGGTGCTGATTGTTTTTGTGGCAGTTTTTTCTGCGGCACTTGGCCTCTTTAGTGCTGTTATGGTCACCCGCTATGAGTTCAAAGGTCGCCGCGTGCTTTCGTGGTTTTTGATTCTGCCCCTAGCAATCCCCTCTTACATTGCGGCCTACATCTATGCGGACATGGTTTCCTACACGGGGACTATTGGCCGCTTTTTGCGGTTTTTGAACATGCCCTTCTCGGTGGATATCATGAATATGGGCGGGGCTGTATTCATTTTTGTCATTACGCTTTATCCTTACGTATATATGATCACCCGTGCCTCACTGACCCGTCAAAGTGCCTCTTTCAGTGAAAATGCGCAAATGCTTGGCGCCTCGCCCGTGCGCACGCTTTTCACAGTCATCATCCCGCTATTGCGTCCTGCAGTGGTGGCGGGTACATTGCTTGTCGTCCTTGAGACTCTCAATGACTACGGTGTTGTCGCCTATCTCAATGTACGTGTGTTTTCCTTTGCCATCTTTGATGCCTGGTTCCGCCTGGGTGATACGGTTGCGGCCATTCGACTGAGTGCTGTGCTGATGGTGATTGTGTTCATGGTCATATTCATTGAACGAATCCTAAGAGGGAAGCGTCGCTATGCGGCGAATGTCAAAACACGGCCTTTGGAGCGCAAAACACTTAAGGGCTGGCAGCGCATCGTGCTCCCCGGTGCGCTCTGGGTTGTGATGGCCCTGGGATTTTTCATTCCTCTGGCTCAGCTTTTGTACTACGCGTCGATGACCTACGCTGAAGTACTCAGTCTCGATTTGTTGTTTTTGGTGATCAATTCACTGACTCTCGCAGTCGGAGCGACACTGCTTACGGTATTTGTAGCGCTGATGCTCGCCAATTACAACCGCACGCATCAAAGCCGTCTCAAACACGGGTTGTTAAAAATCACCAATCTGGGCTATGCCATCCCCGGAGCAGTGATTGCGATTGCGGTCATGATATTCTTCATCGACATTGACCACGCCCTTTATCCTGTGTATCAGCGCATCAATCCCTCTGCGGGGCGATTGGTGTTGAGCGGATCACTTGTGATGCTCGTATTTGCGTTTGTTTTGCGTTTTATGGCAATTGGATACAATTCGATTGAATCAGCATATGACAAAATCGGAACCACCTACACTGAAGCGGCGTACTCGCTTAGCGCATCCAAATGGCGCACGCTTCTCACCATCGACATTCCGCTGATCAAACACGGTTTAATCAGCGCGATGATCATCGTATTCATCGATGTCATCAAGGAACTTCCCCTCACACTGATTTTGCGTCCCACCAACTACGACACCCTGGCATCGGCTGTTTATCGCTATGCGCGTGAAGAGATGCTTCAGGAGAGCGCCGTACCTGCACTGATAATGATTTTCGTATCGAGTGCGCTAATTTATTTTCTTACACACTATAAACAAAAAGGAGTGTCCGCCGATGTACGTACGCGTTGAACAGCTAGATTTTTCCTACGATAAACGCACGCCCGTTTTGATGAATATCAGCTTTTCCATGGAAGAAGGCGAGATTGTTGCGATTTTAGGAAGCAGCGGGTCGGGTAAATCAACCCTTCTGCGTCTGATCAGTGGTCTTGAGATCCCTAAAAGGGGTGTCATCCAGGTCAATGAAGAGGAATTGTGCAGTGCCAGCACTTTCGTTGAGTGCGAAAATCGTCAAGTGGGCATGGTGTTTCAGGATTATGCCTTGTTTCCCCATATGGATGTGGCGAAAAACATTGCCTTTGGCCTCAAAGGCAAAACCAAGCGTGAAAAGGACTCTCGGATAGAACAAATGCTTACGCTAATTGACATGTCGGAAAGAAAACACGCGTTTCCCCACGAACTCTCAGGCGGGCAGCAACAACGTATCGCCCTCGCCAGAGCGCTTGCGCCTGAACCGGACATCTTGTTGCTTGATGAACCCTTCAGCAATCTCGATGCCGACTTGAAAATGCAAATCCGCCACGATTTGCGTGGCATTATGAAACATACGAACATGACCAGTCTTTTCGTGACGCATGATTATGACGACGCCAAGGATATCGCCGACCGCATTGTCTATTTGGAAAACGGTCGCATCGCCTATGAAGAAACCATCCATCGTTCTTAACGCCTCCTTTTGAGGCGTTTTTTGTTGGTGGGGGTCGATTTAACCGTATCGCTTTGTGGGCGAGGTGTGGTAAAATAATTATGTTGAAAGGGTGGTTTCATGCTTAAAAAGACGTTTTGGATTTCCATCATTGTCGCAGCACTGATTGTGCTGTTGTTGATTATCGTAGCGAATGTCATACGCGTAGGCGAAGAGTTGCACGGCCTTCATGCCTTTGCAGCCTACGGTTTTTATGGTCTTGCGGTCATTTTGGCCTATGTTTTAGTCGTCAATCCCTTGCGCGTAATTTTCTTTGCACCTACATTTTCCATAGATGCGCTTGAAGATGACAAAAACGCACGCACCTACAAACGCGCGGCCAAAACCATCGGGCGTCTCGATAGTGTCACCGATGAGGAAAAGCAATTGCTCAAAGATGCCCAGGGCGATCCCCAGGCACTCAAGCAAGCGATTCGAAAAGTGTTCAACGGCTCGATAAAAAAAGAAGTAGACAGAATTATCGTCTCCCACTCACAAACCGTACTTCTGACTACTGCCATATCGCAAAACGGTAACCTCGATATGTTCGCCGTCATCATCAACAACATCCGCATGCTCAGAAGCATCACCAAAGCATGCGGCTTCAGACCCGGTCTTGCCCACCTGGGCAAGCTCACCATCAATGTAGCGATTACGGCAATGATCGCTGAAAGCCTCGAAGAGATTGATATTGCCGAGGCGATGCCCTCGCGGTTTTCTGAAACCGTCCGCGACATCCCCGTTGTACGGGGCATGACCAATTCTGTGTTCCAGGGAATTTCCAATGGGATGCTGACGTGCCGCATCGGCATTGTCACGCGCAAATATCTCTACCGTGAAAATCAGCTGCACACCACGCACAAAATCCGTCTAGATGCTTATCGTGAATCCTTCGCCCTGATGCCTAAGATTGTTACCGGCGGCCTTGCGGGATTCCCCAAGGGATTCATGAATTTCATGGTCAAACCATTTTTCAAAAACCCCTTTACCAAGAAAGGAGCTACACCCAATGAATGAAAAACAACTGATCCTTTATGCGCGGTTGTTGTTGCTTAGAGGGGTGAATCTCAAAGAAAACCAGGATTTGCTCATCAATGCGCCCATCACCGCTCAAGAGTTAGTGCGCGCACTTACACAAGAAGCATACAAAACCTTTAAAAGCGGAACGGTCCACGTCAACTGGCAAGACCCGATGCTCTCGCGTCTGGCCTATAAACACGCCAGCGAGGAAGTATTGCGCGATGTGCCTGAATACATTGCCGAGCGTTACCGCAACACTCTTAATAGAAACGCTGCATTTCTAACAATCTCCTCAAGCATGCCGGGATTAACGAAGGATCTGGACAACCAGCGTGTTAAAATCGCCCAGCAGGCGATGGGCAAACGCATGCGCGAATACCAAGAACAAGTGGTGCAAAAACACAAATGGACGAACGCACCCTATCCCTCAGCGCACTGGGCGCGGGCGCTTTATCCTAAAAAAGAAGCCTCAGATGCACTCATGCAGCTGCACGAGGATTTCATTACCATTATGCGCCTGGATGAAGAAAATCCCATCAAAGTCTGGACGGAACATTTCAATACTTTGGAAAAACGCCGTAAGAAATTAAACGAGTATCATTTCAAACGTCTGATTTATCGCTCGAAGACATGTGACATGACCATTGAACTGCCTGAAAAGCATGTGTGGATGGCCGCCGCACAAAAGCGCGGCGATGATGTGTTCATCTCCAATTTTCCTTCCGAAGAATTGTTCACAGCTCCGCTTAAAACCGGCGTCAACGGAACACTCACCCTCAGCAAGCCCCTTTCGCTTAAAGGCACGGTTCTCAAACCCTTCACACTGACGTTTAAATACGGTGAAGTGGTGAGTGTCGAAGGCGAGCACAAGGAACACGTTGAAAAACTTTTGGCGATGGACAAGGGTGCGTCCTTTCTCGGTGAAGTGGCCCTTGTTCCCAAGGAAAGCCCCATCAATCAACTCGGCACCACCTACATGCATTCCTTGATCGATGAAAACGCAGCGAGTCATTTTGCTCTGGGGAACGCTTTCCCCATCACTGTCAAGCGCAGCGGGGCTAAAAATGCAGAAGAAGTGGCCCAGGCCCACAACATCAACCGCTCCTCAATTCATATCGATTTCATGATCGGAACTGACGACCTCAGCGTCATCGGCCTGACTGAGACGGGCGAGGAAGTCGATATTTTCACAAACGGCACATGGAGTGACACTTTCGCATAAAAAATCCCTTCGCAGCTAGGCTGCGAAGGGTATCTTATGTGGTAAGATAGCGATAGAGCAGTTGGATGGTGCTTTCAACAGCATCGTAATGCGTGCGTTCCATGCCATGAGAGGCGTGGACGCCCGGACCAATCAATCCGCCCTTGAAATCATTGCCGCCGCGTCGAGCTGCGGAGACATCGGAGCCGTAGCGCGGATAAATATCCACGGCGTGATTGATTGAATGCGCGATGGATAGGTCCTTGAATTGACTGACCAGGTCATAATCATAAGGGCCACTCGAATCCTTTGCACAGATTGAGACATCATGCTCAGTGCAGGCAAGGTCATCCCCCACACATCCCATGTCGATGGCGATCAGCTCATCGAGTTGTGGGATATGAGCGGCCCCGTGGCCGACTTCTTCATAGGTCGAGATAATGAATTTCACCGTGTGATTGGGGCTGATTCCTTCACGTTTGAATGCGTCGATTAAGCCGAATATGCTTGCGACATTGATTTTGTCATCCAAGAACCGCGACTTGATATAGCCACTTGGTGTGATAGTTGTTTTGGGGTCAAATACGATGTAGTCACCGTGGTCGATTCCCAGATTCTTGACATCCTGTGCGTTTTTGACGACTTCATCGATGCGTACTTCCATGGTTTTGGGACTGCGTTCCTTGCTCGCTGCATCGTCAAATACGTGCACGGCAGGCGAAGTGGAAAGCAATGTTCCGCTGTAGTGGTTGCCCGCACGGGTTATGATGGTGCAGTATTCCCCATCAAGCGTAGGCCAAAGCGGTCCGCCCACGCTGGTGAATTTCAACGTACCGCGCTTGGTGATGCTGCGGACCATCGCTCCAAGGGTGTCCACATGCACGCTGAGGCCGAGCGTTTTTTCGCCCTTTCCCTCAAGCGTGACAATAAGATTGCCTTTTTTGTCTTGTTCTACAGGTAGGCCGTAAGCGGTGGCTTCCGCCTCAATGCGTTTTTTGATTGTCTGGGTGTAGCCACTGGGAGAGGGGATTTGCAAAATTTCCTCAGCCAGAGTGAGTACGTAAGATTTGTTTATAGTCATAATGCGCTCCTTTCATGACATGCATGGGGCCATTATAACACAGATGAAATTGACCAATCATTTTTTTAAGGCGCACTGCCCATGTTATAATACAAAGGTGATAGTATGCATATTGTTTATGGTGGAAGTTTTAACCCACCCACAAAAGCCCACCGGGAAGTTGTGGAATTTTTGCTTGAGCAGTGCACCCCGCGGCGCATTACGCTTGTGCCTGTAGGCCAGGCGTACCAAAAAGAGGCACTTGAAGCGGATGCGCACCGTCTAGAGATGACCAGGGTGGCTTTTGATGACCTGGCGGCGGTCAAGGTGAGTGATATCGAATGCTTTGATGCCACTTTCAAAGGATCGTATGAAACCCTCAAGCGTCTCGATGACGGGGGAGACTTAGCGTTTGTGATCGGGGCTGATCATTTGAAAAGCCTGCATACATGGATTAACATAAAGCAGATGCTCACGTCGTATAAAATGATTGTGCTTAACAGGGATGCAACACCCGTAGAAACACTCATTAATAATAATGATCTCTTAAAACACTATAAACAACGTTTTATCGTCTTTGAATCATTTGATGCCCCTATGAGTGCCTCACAGTACCGAAAGACGAAAGACGCATCGCTGATCGATGCGCGTGTTGCTGAGTATATACGCACCCACAATCTATATGAAGGATGATTGGATGTTTAAAAATGAATTTTTGAAAGTCGCCGCCGCAACCCCGAAGCTGCGCGTGGGGAACCCTTTTTACAATGTTGATGAAATGCTGCGCATGCTAAAAGACGACTACGCCAGTGTGACTGTTTTTCCAGAACTCGGCGTCACAGCGTATACCTGCAATGACTTGTTTTTTCAAAACTCGCTTTTGGACGATACCACAGCGGCTATTGAAAAATTACTCGCCAACAACCCTCACAGAGGCATAGTCATCTTTGGTGCACCCCTTGAAATCGAAGGCATTCTTTATAATGCCGCCTTCATCATCAAGGGCAAGAAGGTTCTGGGTATCGTACCCAAATTTTATTTGCCCAATACACAGGAGTTTTATGAAAAGCGCTGGTTCACCAGTGCCTTTGATATTGTCAAGCGCACGCAGATGATCAAGTATCTTGGCCAGGTGGTTCCTTTTGGTTCGATCATATTCAAAGATGAGAATTCGGACTTTTCTTTCGGGGTGGAAATATGCGAGGACATGTGGGCACCGATTTCACCGGGCAATCTGCTCGCACTCAACGGCGCACAGATGATCGTCAATCTTTCCGCTTCCAACGAATATCTCGATAAGCGCGATGTGCGCAAACGCACCATTATCGAACACTCGCGCAGAAACGCCGGCGCCTATTTGTACTGTAGCGCCGGTGTCACTGAGTCCACCAGTGAAACGGTATTTTCCGGGCACAATGTGATTGCACAAAACGGTCAGTTGCTAGTGGAGACCGAACATTTCAACCGTGAAAGTGAAATCATTTATGGTGACATTGATTGTTCGCGCATCAGCTATGCTCGCAAAAATAACTCCAGTTTCAGAGATACCCTGAATAAATTCCCCCACACTACCATGGATGTACACTTCACTTTGGAAGAAAGCACGAATTACACCTTTGAACATCCCTTTGACAAAACACCTTTCGTACCCAAAAAACAAGAAAAGCGTGCCTTTGAAAAAATAGCGACCCTTCAGGAAAACGCACTCATAAAGCGCCTTGATCATATCAATGCCAAATCGATTATCATCGGTGTTTCCGGCGGTCTTGATTCGACCCTCGCCCTTTTGGTCGCCGCGCGCGCCGCCGATGCGATGAATATGCCACGCGAGAAGATTATCGCGGTGATGATGCCGGCATTTGGAACCTCTGATCAAACGCGCACGCAGGCTGACAAACTCATTGACATCCTTGGTGTGCACAAGCGCGTCATCGATATTACGCAACACGTCAGGGACCATCTGCATATCATCGGTCACGACGGTGTAACCACTGATAAGGCCTATGAGAATGCTCAGGCCCGCGCACGCACCATGGTGCTTATGAATCTCGCCAATATGCACGGCGGGGTGGTGCTTGGAACAGGTGATATGAGTGAAATCGCGCTTGGTTTCACCACTTATAGCGGTGATCAGATGAGTATGTATAACATCAATGCCGGCATCCCCAAGACGCTCGTGCGTTTCATGGTGAGAAAATACGCGCAGATCAAGTTCGAAGATGGGCTTGAAGGTGTTGTCAAAGACGTCATCGACACGCCCATATCCCCTGAACTCATCAAAGATCAGGTGACAGAAGACGAACTTGGAAAATACGATGTCAACGACTTCATCATGCATCGCTTTTTACGCTATGGCGACAGTGAATCACGCATTCAGTGGCTCATCGCGCTCGCGTTTAATCTTTCCAATAAACAAAGTAAAACGTATGTCGATAACTTTTTCCGACGCTTTTATACCCAGCAATTCAAACGCCAGGCATCACCCGATGCCCCCAAGATCCTGGACATCTCCCTTTCACCGCGCAGTGATTTCAGAATGCCCTCGGATGTTGACAAACGCAGTGAATAAGGAATGATATTATGCAAAATAAACCGCATGTCGTCGTCGGTCTCTCCGGCGGTGTCGATTCAAGTGTTGCCGCTTATTTATTAAAACAACAAGGCTACCGGGTCACCGGTCTTTTCATGGTGAACTGGGATTCGGCTGCCAATCAGGACGTCTTAGGCAATCCGACCCTGCAAGATGAGACCTGCCCGCAGGAAAAGGACTATCAAGATGCAAAAAATGTTGCCGAGCATCTGGGCATCGAAATTCAGCGTGTCGATTTCATCGAAGAGTACTGGGACGATGTATTCACCTATTTTCTTGATGAATACAAAAAAGGACGCACACCCAATCCTGATGTTATGTGCAACAAATACATAAAATTCGACGCCTTTGCGCAGCATGCGCAAAACCTGGGTGCCGATTATATCGCAATGGGCCATTACGCACGTCTCAGACACAATGGAGACAAAGTTGAGCTTTTACGGGGACTGGATTCGAACAAGGACCAGACCTACTTTCTCTCCCAGCTCAAACACTCACAGCTTAAAAATGCCCTGTTTCCCGTAGGAGAACTCAACAAGGCGGATGTGCGACGCATCGCTAAGGAACAAAACCTTCCCACCGCAGAAAAAAAGGATTCTACAGGCATCTGTTTCATCGGTGAACGCGATTTCAAAGCATTTTTGCGCAACTATCTCCCCGCACAAAGCGGACCGATCAAAACGTGGGATAATGTCGAAATCGGTGAGCATGTGGGCTTAATGCACTACACCATCGGTCAAAGGAAGGGCCTGGGCATCGGCGGACTCGCCGATTTTGATAACGAACCGTGGTTTGCAATCGGCAAGGACCTTACCTCCAATATCCTCTATGCGGGGCAGGGGTATCACCACCCCATGCTTTATTCCACACACTGTACGGTGGAATCGCTCAATCTCATCGACCCCGGTGATGAAAAAAGATTAAACGGCCGAGATATTACAGCGAAGTTCCGTTATCGTCAGAAGGACCAGGAAGTCACCCTCGATCTTAGCAGCTCCACACCAGTCGTCCGTTTCAAATCGCCTGTTCGCGCAGTCACACCCGGTCAGGCCGTGGTCCTTTATGAGGGTGAAGTGTGTCTGGGTGGGGGAATCATCGAGCACGTGTATAAAGATAACCGGAAAATGCCTTATTAGGAGGAATTCAATGAAACGTGGAATTGCCCTTGGTGGGGGTGGTGCGCGCGGTGCGTACCAAGCGGGGGCCATCAAGGCGCTGAGGGAGAAGAATATGCTTGAGCCCTTTGACTGTGTGAGCGGCGTGTCAGTGGGATCACTGAACGCCAGTTTGCTGTCGATGCGTGATTATGACGCCCTCGATGCTTTGTGGCTCTCCAACCAAGGCTCTAAACTGTTTGACAAGCCAGAACACATGATCAAGACGCTTCTAAGTGAAAATGTCAAACTTTACGACAAAGGGCTCTATCAAACCAAAAGACTTGAAGCACTCATTGATGAAGTCATCGATTATTCCCTCATCCGTTCGAGTGAAATCTATGTAGGGATTGCCCATGTGGGTGATGAGCATACAGGCTTGTTTGATTTGATTCGCATGAACATTGAATACCGCCTCAACATGGGAAAGGCAATGGAATATGTTGCGCTTGGTGATTATGACGATGCGACCATCAAACAGACCTTGCTTGCAAGCTGTGCGATTCCCATCGTCTTCAAGCCCATCACCATCGAGGGGAAGACTTATTTTGATGGTGGAATTTTAGAAAAGCTCCCTGTCCAACCGCTTGTTGATGCAGGGTGCGATGAAATCATCGCCATCGACTTGTTCCGTTTTTCCTTCAATCACAAACACGCGCAAAACGGGACACGCATCCGCCATATCTATCCGTCGAAGAACTTAAAGGGTGTTATGGACTTCGATGAAGATCTCAATAAAATGCGCTACGACCTTGGCTACAATGATACTCTCAAAGCCATAGAATCATGGAACACCGCCAATGAGCTACCCACCGGAGACGAATAATTCCGGTGGTTTTTTTATGAGCAATTTCACGCATCGGTGCGAATGATGGGGGTGAGGAGGGATACTATGAAGTTTATTATGGCATTGAGTGTGATTGTGGGGCTGCTCGTTGGGTCTACGAGCGTGAGCGCCTCGGAATATCTTACCTACGAGGAAATCCACATGACCCAGCGCAATCACAAGCTTATGCGGGATTTCACCGACCGCGATTATGATTACTTGTACGACCAAATGGGGCGCCGACGGTTTTGGGGATGGCAAACCCAGACTTTTATGGACAATGCGCCAGTAACATTTAAAAAAGAAACCCTTTATGTGATTGAAAACGAAGGACAGACCCCTATCAATCAGCGGTATTTTTTCAGCAGCAGTGAACAAGCGACTACGCAGCTTTCCGCCAGTGGTTCGATTGGTGTTGATGTGAGCGGAAAGATTCAGAAATTCAACGCCGGGCTTGAAGCTGAGGTCAATCTTTCGGCGTCAAGGGAAATATCCTCCACGCTCGAAGAGACCGTGGAGATATCAATCAATGTCGACCCCGATACTCGGTTGTTTGTGGAGATTTACGGCGAAGGACTGATTTCCAATGGTGCTGGCAAGCAGTATCGTTTGTTCCGCAATACGTCCAGTGGCGGATGGGAAGTGTTCACGCTCACAAGTGAACACTATTCGATTGTTAAAGAGCGGATGGATTCATGAGGGCGCTTTGGCTGCTTATACTAAGTGTGGCGATTGCGGGGGCAATGGTGTGGACGCTGATGCGTCTTGATGCCACTACCGTGCGCGTAAAGAGCATTCCCAAGGAACACATACAGCTCATCAGCGAGGGCGAACGCGAATTTACAGCCGACTTTTTGATCACCTCAGACACCACCTTCCACACCGAATTTTCTGCGGTGCAGCGTGCACGCATCGTTGATGAGACAAGTGAGGAGACGCTGGGGGTCAGTGTCACGGGCATGGACATCATCGAAAGGGTGCAGGTTGGCCATCGCTTGATGCACCGCGTGCGTGTGCACTATGCCCATGCGTTTGTGACCGATGGATTTTCTTTTATTAGTGACGATGCGTCATTAGCAATCACTTATCGCAATGATGCAACCATGCGTGTGCCTCTGGGACATTTTCACTGTTATCATAAAACCCCGAGCAGCGGCCCTGTTTCAGTGGTGAGTATACATAATGTGCATGGGCGTTTCACAGGCGGTGTGACCAGCAAAGGGATGCGCGTTGAACTGCATAATGATGGTGAACATCCTATTGAAATCGACGCCTTTGATATTCTTGGTGGGAACGTTGGTGTTAATGAAAGACTCATTCAGACCTCTGCGCGCCCCTATGAACCCTTCATGCCCATTGAGGCGATGGTGCACGGCTATACGCCCGAGTTAATCGATGAGCCAATGCCGGTGCTTCGCATCCAACCAGGTGAAAAGCAGGCCTACGTCATTCCTTTTGCCTATGGTGAGCGCGGCACGCTTTTGCACCGTTATCCCCTCATCATCGACTACACCGCCGGTGATGCATCGCATACATTTGTCATGGAAGATTTCGTCTTCATCAATACCGACCTTTTTGTGAAGGACAATCTCGACCTTTTAAAATGGGGCGATGTGCGATGATTCTCGTGCGCGATTTTGAAAAGCGCTACAAGCATGCCGTGCTGCGCTTAGGTGACATGGATATTGAGGATGCGTGCACGCTTTTGGTTGGGAAAAACGGATGTGGCAAGACAACGCTTTTAAAAGCATTGGCAGGACTGTGTGATCACCGCGGGCATATCAGTGCAGTGAGTACTATGAGTCTCATCGATGGTGAGCGTTTGCCCATGGGAATGAAGGTCAAGGATTATCTTAATCATATAGGCGCGCTTCAAGGGCATATGGACACGGCGCTGTTTGAGAGACTCAATTTGAGCCAGACCCTGCCCCAGCGCATTGGCACCCTCTCAAAAGGGATGCGGCAAAAACTGGCATTGAGTGTGACACTCAGCGCAGACGTTGCCTGGATCTTGCTTGATGAGCCACTGGATGGCATTGATGAACAAAGCATCGAGGTGATCATTGATTATTTGCGCACAATGGAAGCAAAGCTAATCATCGCCACGCATGCACCGGAAATCTATGATAGGCTTGCAGCGAAGGTCATCGCTTTATGAACGCCTTGTGGTGGGTGCTTATCTACCGGCTTTTTTCGGTGCGCACACTGATTTTTTTCTTTGCACTCATCGGTCTCAATGTCACTGTGTTTATAATATTCACCCAACACACCCACGCATCAGTAAACCGCTTATTGTTTGCAGATATGTTTGCGTTTGAATATTTCATGGAGAGTCTGTTTTTTGTGAAGGTCTCGTTGATGATTACGCTGATGGTCGTAAGTGAAAAACTCTTCAATCAACCCTCGATGGATATGGCACTAATCAAGCGTGCGACGCGGACGCGCCTGTGTGTGTCGAAGTGGTTTGTGAGCACAGCCGTTAGTCTTGGAGTGGGGGGTGGATTATTTATCATGATGGTAATCATCTATTCATTCACCCCCTACGTGCATGCTTACGCGGTGCCTTGGTATACGTATGCCATTCTTAGCGTAATGCTTATGCATTACAGTGTGCTTTATGGACTGGTCTATCAGTGGTTTTCCCATACCTACGCTGCAATCAGTATATTTTTATTTTTCATGATCAGCGAAATACTCGGCGATGTCCATATCACCGCCCATAATCTGTCCTTCACTAGGGCGTTATATTATTCACTGTTTCCTACAATTCATGCGCGCAACCACACAACCTTCGCCTTCAGTGGTGATTGGGCAATGTGGGTGAGTGTGTTCACAGTTTTTGTGACGCTATCGGTTGTGCGCGCGCAGCGACAAAATTACTAACCATGCATTGGCTGGTCCTGGTGGGTGTGGTATAATAGCCTTATCCAACATCAAGAATTAGGGGGAATCAGGGATGTGTGGCATTGTAGGCTACATCGGCACCAACAACGCACAAAGCGTTGTGATCAATGGGTTGAAACGACTAGAATACAGAGGGTATGATTCTGCAGGCATGGCACTATTGCAGGAGAGTACTTACAAAACGTATAAGGAACAAGGACGCATCAACAATCTGGAGCGTATCACGGGGAACCTCACATCATCCGTCGGATTTGGCCACACACGGTGGGCCACGCACGGTAAAGTCACCGCCATCAACGCTCACCCGCATCAATCTGCGAGTGGGCGTTTTGTGGTCGTTCACAATGGGGTGATAGACAATTACAAGGAACTCAAGGAAACTTATGTCCCCGAGGCGTCCCTTCTCAGCGAGACGGATACGGAAGTGCTTGCTCACCTGATCGAACACTTCGCGCGCAATGCGACCAGTGAACAGGCAATCATGCATGTGCTCAGTCTTATTGAAGGCTCCTACGCGATAGTTGTTGCGGATGGGGAAAATCCTGGAACTCTGTACGCGGCCAAACACAAAAGCCCGCTGCTCATTGGACAGGGGCCAAAAGGAAGGGTCGTGGGGTCTGACATGGTCGCTTTGCTCGATGTTGCTGAGGAGTATATGCCGCTGGACGACCAAACGTTTGTACGGCTCGACGAGCAAAACATCACGATTCATGACATTAAAGGAAATCCTCTAGATTTCGCGTTCAAGCCATTCACACTTGACCATGTGGATGCAGACAAGGGTCCCTTTGAACATTTCATGCTCAAGGAAATCCATGAACAACCTGCGGTGATGCGCCGAATTTTGAATGAATATTTTAACGCCTCTGCGCACGCAAAAATCGATGACGCACTCATCAAGCGGATGCGTGATAAACGCATCCATATTCTAGCTGCTGGTACGAGCATGCATGCGGGCCTTGTGGGCAAAACATTGTTTGAATCGATGGCCCACCAACCCGTCGAAGTGCACATTGCTTCGGAATTTGCTCACAATCCACCGCTTATAGGAGATGATGCCTTTTTCGTGTTGATATCACAAAGCGGAGAGACTGCTGATCTGCGCGCGTGCTTGAGTGACGTTGCCCACAGGGGTTATCCATCATTAACACTCACCAACGTTCCCACCTCCACCCTTGCGCGGGAGAGTGATTATGCGCTCGCACTTCATGCAGGACCTGAAATAGCGGTTGCATCAACCAAGGCCTATAGTGCGCAAGTCGGTGTTTTGGCCATTGTGGCCAATACGCTGGGAGGAGAGCAACTTGATATCAAACAAGCGCTCTCTGATGCGGCGGTATCGATGGAAAGCGTACTTTCGGATGTGTCGCATCTCGAGGCAATGCCGGCAACTCATCTGCAAAGCCGCAATGCCTTTTATATCGGCAGGGGACTCGATTATGCCGTTGCGCTTGAAGCGGCGCTCAAACTCAAGGAAATCTCATACATACAAACTGAAGGATTCGCAGCGGGTGAGCTCAAACACGGCACCCTTGCGCTAATCGAAGAAGACACGCCGGTCATTGCGCTGATTACTAACAAAGCCATTGCGGCCAATACCCGCAGCAATCTCAGTGAAGTTGAGGCGCGCGGGGGGAAACCATTCATCATCGCCACAGAAAGTGTCGCCAAGAAAACCGACGAATGCGTGGTTCGTGATGTCCATCCGCTTTTGACTCCGCTCATCAGCATCATCCCCGCGCAACTGATTAGCTACTACGCAGCCAAAGCACTGGGCAATGATATTGATAAGCCTCGCAACCTGGCAAAGAGTGTCACGGTCGAATAGTTTTTCTGCGCACCGCATCATGGTACAATGAATGAAGCATCAAGGAGGGATAAGCATGGCAAAATATTTTGGAACTGACGGGGTCCGCGGTGTTGCCGGTGAAACGCTCACAGCACAGATGGCGTTTCGCATCGGTCAGTCACTGCGTGATACCTTTGGCGCTTCAAGTGTCGCGCTCGCCCGTGACACACGTGAGAGTTCTCCGCTTTTGGCAACGGCGCTAAGCGCCGGAGCGATGAGTGTGGGTGTGGATGTGCAAGATGCCGAAGTACTGCCTACCCCGGCGATTGCGCATTACACGCGTGTGAATGAGATGGTGGGCATCATGATTACGGCATCCCACAATCCTTACACGGACAACGGCATCAAAGTGTTTGACAAAGGCTATAAAATGAGTGGTACTGCCGAAGAGATGGTGGAAGCCTTCATTGATGGAAAACAACCAAAAACGCCCACACGCTTTGGCCGTTTGATTAAAACCGATGCCATCAAAGAAACATATGAACAGCTTTTCGAGACGTTTACCAGTGAAATCAACCAAACCGTGTGCGTTGATATGGCCAATGGTGCGACTTTCGGTGTGGGGCCTTCGATTTTAAACAGTCAGGTCGATGAACTCATCACGATTCACGACACACCTGATGGTCGCAACATCAACCATGATTGCGGCTCGACGCACATGGAAGCGATCAAAGAAGCGGTCAAAACCCACAAGTGTGACATTGGATTCTCCTTTGACGGCGATGGCGACCGTGTCTTAGTGGTTGACCACAACGGAAGAATTTACGACGGTGATTTGATTGTTTATGTACTTGCGACTTATTTGAAAGCCAAAGACAAACTGAACAAAAATACGGTGGTGCTCACGAAAATGAGCAATCCGGGCATTGAACGAGCCCTCAATGCGCACGGCATCAAAGTGATTCGCACGGACGTTGGCGATAAGTACGTTACAAAAGAATTGTTCAAAGGAAACTATACCCTCGGCGGTGAAAACAGCGGGCACATCATCATCAAAGATCAGCTGCAAACTGGTGATGGTCTGCTTGTAGCGTCCAATCTTCTCAATGTTTTACAGGCGCTCAAGCGGCCACTGGATGCATTGATCAGTGATGTCACGCTCGATGTGCAAAAAATGATCAATGTCAAAGATGTCGACAAGCGCGCGCTTGAGACCAAGGCAGTCAAATCGGCCCTTAAGTCGGTGCGCAAGGACCTTGGCGACGATGCGCTGATTGTGGTGCGACCCAGTGGGACCGAACCGGTAGTTCGTCTGACGGTGGCACACAAAGAAGAAGCCAAAGTCGATGACGCCTTAGAAACTCTTAGACAGACAATAGTTGAACACGGACGTGATAACAATGGCTAATTACGCAATCATACTCGCAGCGGGCAAGGGGACTCGCATGCGAACGAAACTTCCCAAAGGCGCCTTCCCCATCCTCAGAAAACCGATGATTGAATATATTGTGGAAAGTGTGGAACAATCGCCCATCGACTCAACGGTCGCAGTGGTTGGCCACGGCCATGAGACGATCGAACGCATTCTTTCCAATCGCGTGCAATATGCACTGCAAAGCGAACAACTCGGTACAGGCCATGCGGCCATGCAGGCCCGTGCGTTGCTTGAGGGCAAAGCGGGGACGACACTTATCTTGCTTGGTGACATGCCGTTGATCGACGCGTCTACGATTGAAAGCATCCTGCATGCGCACCAATCCCTGAACAACGACTTGACTGTCGTGAGCGCCTCCTTCGATGACCCTCACGGCTATGGCCGCATTGTCCGTGATGATTATGGCAATATTCAAAAGATTGTCGAAGAAGCAAGCGCCACACAAAAACAGCGTCGCATCAAGGAAGTTAACACCGGACTATATGCGGTGGATAACGCCTTGTTATTTGACATGCTTGATAAAATAGAAAAAGACCCTTATAAAGGGGAATACTACCTCACCGACATAGTCGAAGTCATGCGCGATACTCATAAAGTCGGCATCCATACGCTTCGTGAGAATAACCGTCTGATGGGTGTGAATGACCTTTACGCGGTATCGCAGGCCGAAAAGATTTTGCGAGATGAGATTAACAAGCACCACATGCTCGAAGGCGTTTCGATGATTAACCCTGAGACCATCACCATCGGGCACAGTGTGAAGATCGAACCCAATGTTACGATTTATCCCAACACCACCATCACAGGGGATTCGCGCATTGATGAAGCGGCCGTGATCGGACCCAACAGTGAGATTCACAACGGGACCATCAAAAGCGGTGTGCATGTGCGTCACTCCCTGATACACGATTCGATTGTCCATGAACGCACAACCATCGGTCCTTTCGCCCATTTGCGCAATCGCAGTGAGATTGGGCGCGACAACCGCATCGGAAACTTTGTGGAAATCAAAAAATCATCCACCGGAATCAATACCAAGGCGAGCCATCTTGCCTATATCGGTGATGCCACTACGGGGGCCAATGTCAATTTCGGAAGCGGTTCGGTCACCGTTAATTATGACGGCATCCACAAGCATCAGACCCATATCGGTGACGATGTATTCATCGGATGCAACACGAACCTGATTGCTCCCATATCGATCGGAGACAATGTCTTCATCGCCGCAGGGTCGACGGTGACACAGAATGTGCCTTCAAATGCGATGGCAATCGCACGCCAAAGACAGATCAACAAAGAGGACTATGCGAGAAACCTCATCAAGCCCAAGAAGAAAAATGGTGTCGAAAACAGTTGACACATCGAATCTGTGTGCTATAATGTGATAAGCAAATAATTGGTGGAAAGAAGAGTACCCACTCTCACCTGATCGATCCAGTCGATAGGTTGACGCTGCTTGAAATAACGAAAGTTCTTTCAGTGTGGGTACTTTATGTACGCACACTTTTTTCTTGTTTCCCCAAAATTTCAGGAGGTGACAAATTATTAAAAGAAAGCCTAACAAAAAAAAGGGCGATGGAATTCTTAACGAGGACATCCGCGCACGTGAAGTCATGGTAATCACCGACACGGGAGAACAACTCGGTGTTAAATCAAAAAGTGAAGCCATTGATATGGCCTATGACCGCGATTTGGACTTGGTGCTGGTTGCACCCAACGCCAAACCACCGGTCGCTAAATTCATGGATTACAACAAGTATCGCTTTGAGCAACAGAAAAAAGCGCGCGAAGCTCGTAAAAAACAAAACACCATGCAGCTCAAGGAACTGAGATTGTCTCCCAAAATCGAAACACATGACTTTGAGACCAAGCTTAAAAATGGTCGCAAATTCCTCGAAAAAGGCGACAAACTCAAACTCTCCATCCGCTTTCGTGGCCGTGAAATGGCACACACCAACCAAGGCCGCGACGTTATGTTGGATTTCGCCAAACGCTGTGAAGACTTGGCTGACATCGAAAGTCGTCCCAAGCAAGATGGACGCACTATGGCGATGACACTCAGTCCCAAGAAAGATAAATAACAATAGGAGGCTCACGCATGCCAAAACAAAAAACCCACGCAGCCACAAAAAAGCGTGTTCAGAAAACCGCATCCGGAAAGCTTAAAGTGTCTCGTGCGAACCGTTCGCACCTTAAAGGCAACAAGTCTAAAAAAGCAATCCGACGCAACCGTAAAGACGGCTTCATCGACAAAAGCGATGTAGGTCGCATCAAAAACCAAATCGCACAAATCAAATAAACACCTAAGGAGGACAACCATGCCACGAGTAAAAGTCGGGACACTTGCCCGCAGACGCCGTAAAAGAACCCTGAAACTTGCCAAAGGTTATTTCGGTTCAAAACATCTATTATATAAAACCGCCAATGAACAGGTGATGAAATCACTGGATTACGCTTATCGTGATCGTCGCCGTAAAAAACGCGATTTCCGCAAACTGTGGATCAGCCGCATCAATGCCGCTGCCCGCGCCCATGGAATGAGCTATTCACGCATGATTAATGGACTGAAAAACGCAGGTGTCACGGTCAACCGCAAAATGCTTGCGGATATTGCCGTCAATGACCCTGAAGGATTCAAAGGTCTAGTGGAAAAAGCGCAAAATGCGAAAGCTCCATCACCAGCACCGAAAAAAGCGGATGCATCCCTAGGGGACAAAACCGTTGATGAGCTACGCGAAATGTGCAAAGAACAAGGCATCACCGGCTATTCATCTATGAAAAAAGCCGATTTGATCGACGTACTCTCCAGCTAATGAAGACCCGCTTTTGCGGGTTTTTTTATTGTGGCATATGCTATAATGATGAAAAGTGGGTGATATAATGACTATGCGATTTCAACGATTGTTTCTGCAATGTATCGTCTTGTATGTCATTGGGGTTGCCAGTGTGTGGATCAATCCGCTTTTTACGCTGAGTGCCACATTGATTGCGACCGCGATTTCATACAGAAATCAAAAAGACTTTACGTTCATACTTACAGCACTCTTTTCCGGTGCGCTGCACATTGCATTCCACCCAAACATGCAGGGTGTGTATGCCGTGTATGTCCTCATCCTCGGTGGGTGGAGCATTGCCCATGTTCTTTCCACCCGGCGCAGCAAGCGTCTGGGGTCGCTGGGTGTGGCTTTTTTGTTTTTGATTGATGCACTGGTCCTCAGAATGCTCGATGCCACCACACTTTTGGAAGGACTCCAGGGGCTTTTGGTCATTGCCAGTGCCTTTGTGTTTTATTTTCTAATCGTCAATGCTTTTAAACCACGCGCATCGCTTTTAAACGAAATTGGTTTGATTGGCGTATTCATGCTCGTGCTTGCTATGACGATGACTGCGTTGACCGTGGTTTATAATGTCACAACCGGACCTTTTATTCATTATATCGTCCTTGTGGGCGTGATTGTCAGCGGTCACATGATGATCACGATTAAACAAGGATATTGGTTGATGGCCTTATATGTCGCTGCGGGTGTGGTCTTGCTCATTGCTGGTGCACTTGTCAGTGCGATCAGTGTGTTTATTGTCACCGTATTCAGTGGTGCATACGCACTATTTAAAAACCCGAAAACCCGGCTGCGCACGCTAGGGGTGAGTGCTTTATCCTACTTGCTTACAGCGACGTTGCTGATGGTTGGTGTAAACCGAGGGTACGTCGCTCCATTCACACAAAGCGCGCGTGAAAAATTGCTCATAGTCTCCGATTCTGCTAAGAATGCAGCCGAAGAATTCATCAATGCCCCAATTATCGGTCTTGCATGGCTCGAAGGCATCGATGTGTCGAACATCATTGTCCACATGCTTTCACTGGGTGGATTGCTTGTGGCACTGTTCCTTTACTTGCAGTACAGGAAGATCAAGGTAATTTTGAAAACTGATAAAATTATGCGATATTTTCTTATCGTATTGATCATTATCGGAATCGGCGTCCATGGTATTTTTGAGCCCCTTTATTTCCATCCTGTTTATTTGCTCGGTCTTTTTACCATGATCGGTGCAATGGAAGCGAACGCCACATAAGAAAACGCTTTACATAATATCAGGTTTTTATTAAAATAGAGTGTTATTCGAAAGGATGAGATAAATGAAAAAACTATTGATTGTTCCTTTACTGGGTATATTTTTATTCACCCTCAGTGCGTGTGGCGCCACTACTGAGCTGGTGCACAACCCTTATGAGAATGTGGATTTTTCCACCACGACCAATGCACGTGCAGCACTTCACAACCATAGCACCCACAGCGATGGCAGCGATATGCCGCACGAAGTCGTCGATGTGTATCATGATCTCGGGTTCGATGTGCTTGCAATAACTGACCATGATTATCAGACCTCGCGTCACAGTGTGACGTATCCATGGGATGAATTCTCAGATCTGAATGAAGCATGGGAAGACCGTGACTCTAACGCCCTTGAGATGATGAGTATTCCCGGCAGTGAGTTCTCCCGCGCTCACCACACTGTGGGCCTGTTTACCGAACATCTTCCGCATGAGGATGATGATGAATGGGATTACTTTGAAGCCTTGGAACAAGAAGAAGACGCGCTGGGATGGCTCGCGCATCCGGGAAGATACTGGTCTTGGATGGATGAAGACCATGGCGATGAGTTCAGTGAGACATGGTATGCCTCACTTTTTGAAGATTTTGACCAGGAAATATTGATCGGCATGGAAGTATTCTCACAACGTGATCGTTTTGAATATGACCGCAATCTCTGGGATGACATGCTCACGCGCTTCATGCCCGAGCGCCCCATATACGGCACCAGCGTTGATGATTATCACGGATCGTATGCAGGGTACTCATTTCAAGACCATCCTATGCAAGATCCGTTGGACGCCGATGAATTCAGAGCCTCCTTGCTTGATGGTGCCTTCTTCTCAGTATCGCGTCACGACACCGAGGACAGCGTCCCCATTGTCAATGACATTATAGTGGACGAGGAGAGTCGTACCATTACCATCGAGGCGGAAAACTACGACTTGATTCGCTGGATCAGCGGCCTTGATGATGATAATTTGTCCAAGGAAGTAGCAACAGGGGAGACGTTTGATTATGGACGATTTGATGGCAATTATGTTCGCGCAGAAATCCTTATTAATCCGGATTCCAATTTCCGAAGGAAAATTATCGTACAACCCTTTGGATTTGCACAAATTGATTAAACAAAACCCAGGCCGCTGGCCTGGGTTTTGTTTAGCGTCGGTGTTCGCCTTGGTCAATGAGTAATTTGCGTACGCTCTGCCATATTTTTTGTTGCCATTTGGTGAGTCGTTCGTGCGCAGCTCGATGATCGTTTTTGCGTTTGATCTCCTTTAGTTCATGAAGCAGATCCCCGAGGCGCTCAAGCGTTACCGATTCAAAATGATTTTTGTGTGGATGGCGTTTCATCGATGAAGAAAGATGCTTGAAATGATGCATACATAAGACACCTTTTTGTTCGTAAATGGTCCGAAAATCAGCTTCATCATACGCGTTTTTAAAAATGTTAAGATAGATGGACTCACTCTTGTTTTCAGCCTCACACAGCATACAGGGGACTTTATGTTTGGATTTTTTGTTCTTGTTGTGACGATTGATTTCCACTTCGAGTAAGTGCGCGTAGACAATCGCGTGGTTAAGTGAATCACCATGCGCATAAAAACGCTCTGTATGATGTTTGCAAAACCCTTTGGAATCCAGAAAGTTCTTTCTGAATTCAACGTCGCTGACGTGCTGATATTGCAGAACATCGAGTTTTGATTCACTTCTATCTTCCACAAGCTTGCATATCGGGCATGCATCGTGTGTCATCCGTTTGACAATATCGTGCCATGTGAAATTTCTCTCCATGGAATCACCCCTTTTACGCGCTAATGATAGTCCAAAGGCCAAAGGTTGTCAATGTTTAAATTCAGCTAAATTTTGTTGAAATGATGAAAATATCGTGCTAATCTATAATCCTAAATATATTATGGAGGGATAGTTATGAAGCATTTGTTGACGTTTAGTATGCTTGGGGTAATGGTATTAGGTCTTGTTGCATGCGTAGGAATTGAAGATTTTGCAGAAGACCAATTTCCACAGGCAGCTGATGAACTTGAAAGTGAAGTTGGAACTGTGACTATAAACAGCGTTGAATGGAGCGCATATGACAAATACGGTGTTTATGAAGATGGCGAGATAGTAGTTGAACAAGCGCTTTATGCCATGGATATCGATCATGACGAATATGTATTTGCATTCGTTTTCATTGAAAAAGAAGACATGGGTGATACACATGTTGAAGTCGAGTTAATCGATGATTCACAGGATGTTGATTCCGCCCATCAATCATGGTTGGATAGTCTTTCAGAAGAGGCGTTCGACGATGAACTCGCAGAACATGGTGACCTTGATGAGATGTCACGCACCTTCTCAGAGGAAGAAGGAACATTTGATTCAGATACTATCGATAGTCTATTACAATAAAGGGAGCGAATCCGCTCCCTTTTTTACTTGAAGTACGAACTGTATGAAAGTGTGTTCAATTGACATTGATAGGATGCGCAGTATATAATGGAAGTGTAACCTGGTTGAAGGGGAAATCACTCACATGCGACCCCAGCTTATAATATAAGGGACCAAGGCGTTATCCTGTGTTGAATGCCCTAGCGAAATGAGGGACTCCTGATGGATAAAGCAAGAGGTCACCCCCATGGTAGAATTCCGGTTCTGCATCGAGTGATTTCCCTTCAGCTAGGTTATTTTTATGCCTTAAGACTTGTTTAGAAGCCGTATTCACACTATAATAGGAGTAAATAAAAAGGAGGGGTGTAAATGGCCAATAAACTCGTAACAACGATTCATATGTATAACTGGGCAATTAAAATTATTGCCGCCGCTTTGCTTGTCGCTTTAGCGATTACACTATATTTTTTGGAAGTTGAACGAATGATCGAAGGCTTTGTCGGTGTGATTATCGCAGTGTATGCACTGGTGCGACTCATACCGTATGTCAAAAGCCAAAAAAGCGACTTAATCAAAACCATCAATATTGTGGAAATCATCCTCAATTTGGTGATTGCGAGTGTTTTGATCATCACCTCGCTCGTTCGTGAGGAAAGCCTGGGGGCTATATTCGGGTATATAGTAGGCGGCGTGTTGATCGCCCGCGGTATGGTCCATTTTTACAGTTTGTCTTATGGTGCTGAAAAGGGCGACCACGTCACTTATTTCTTCCACATTGCTACACTGGTATTGGGAACGCTTATTTTATCCAGAGGGTTTGACTCCAGTGATTTAGTAATTCTGATGATGATTGCCGCACTGCTTGGTGGGGGTTATCTTGGATATGAATCCTATAGTGGATATAACAATTACCGGAAATACAAGACCATGGAGACCCACAAACAAGACTCAGCCAGTGACGAAGTATCCTCAGGCATCGACGCACCCGGCAAAAGCGATGATGATTACGACCGGGACCGGCCGGTTTCTTAATTAAGCAAGCCATCCCGCGGGATGGCTTTTTCATTGGTTGATATAAAAACTATTTAGTATGTTATCGAGACTGCGGGCCTTTGAATAAAAGTTGGTTATAAATATTTTTCACGCTTAACACTTGGAAAAACATGCAAAAACACTTATAATATTTTGTATACTATCTATAGAGGAGGGAATTGTATGGCTGAAGAAGTATGTACGAAAATCAATAAATCAGCAATGCTTCACAAACGGCTTATGGCCAAAATCCTGGAGCGTTTTGATCTGACTTATGCACAGTATCAGGTACTTAAGACCATTAAGAAGCACAAGACACTCAGTGCCAAGGAAATTCTTGTTTATATGGACACTGACAAGGCAACACTCTCAGGTATTTTGAATCGTCTTGAGAAGAATGGCTTGATTCGACGCGAACAAGACGCGAAGGACAAACGCCTTAAGCATGTCTCCCTCACAGCGGCCTCAGAGGCGCTTTGTAACAATGTCGAATCCATTGAGGGTGGTTGTGCGGAAGAATTGACGCACAACATTAAGCCAAGAGAATTAAAAAACTTTTTCAATGTGTTTGAAAAGATTATCGCCAATCAACAACGAAAACTCCAGGAAGAAACCGAAAAAAATATTTAGGTGTGTTAAAATAACGCAGGGAGGTTTTTATGAAAAAATTTATTAGCAAAAATCCAATTATCAACATGATCATCGGCATAATATTCATTGCCTTTTTTCTCTCGGCCTACTTTTTTACAGATTGGCTCATTGATTCAGTGACGATGATTATTGCCGCACTGATTGTCATTTTTTCTTTAACACGATATTATCGTGATTATAACAATCGTTCCGGCAAGGCACTGCTCATCCTCACAGGAGAGTTCGCTATCGCACTTATGCTTGCGGCGTTGCTCATCTTTGAGACGATAGGGGAGTCCGTGGCTGTAGGGCTTGTTCTTTATTTGAGGGGATTAATATTCCTTCTAATTTCACAATTGCTCAAACAACGCATGGCCTTTGAGAAGTTTATCACCGCGATTGCCATATTGACCCTTGGTGCCTATGTGCTCTTTTCGGGTCTGCCCCTTACCGGTCAGCAAATGGCAATTGTCGTGATGGTATTCGGTGTAGTAATCGGAGCATTCTATTTAATCACAGGGATTCATCAGAAAACCAAAAACACTCACAAAATTTCACAGGAGGAATAGATACGTATGAAAAAACTTTTAAAAGATCTTTCACTGCTCAACGGCATTCCCTCACAAGAAACCCAGGTCCGCAAATACATGGCTGAAGTTATGAAACCCGATGCGGATGAGATTCATTATGACAATCTCGGCAGCATCATTGCCAAAAAAACCGGCAAAGAAAGCGGACCGCGCATCATGGTGGCGGGCCACATGGACGAAGTTGGATTCCTTGTCACCCGCATCACAGATGAAGGCTACGTAAAATTCACCCCAGCCGGTGGATGGTGGAGCCAGGTCATGCTCGCTCAACAACTGGAAATCACTACCAATGAAGGCAAGCGCATCCGTGGTGTGATTGGTGCCAAAGCGCCACACATCCTCACCCCTGAAGAGCGCAACAAGCCTGTGGATATCGATAAAATGTATATCGATGTGGGCGTTAAGGACAAAGAAGCCGCTGAAAAACTCGGTATTCGCGTTGGCGATATGATTACCCCTTATATCCAGCCCACTGTACTCGGGGATGACAAATACTATCTCGGAAAAGCCTGGGACAACCGTGTTGGGTGCGCCGCAGCTATCGAAGTTCTGCAGCGTCTTAAAGACGGCGACCATCCCAACGTCTATTATGGTGTAGGCACCGTCCAAGAAGAAGTGGGACTTAAAGGTGCAAAAACCAGTTCCCATCACATCGACCCTGATATTGGTATCGCAGTCGACACCACTATTTCCGATGATTTCCCCGGTGGAGACAAACAAACCGTCCTCGGTGGTGGCGTGGGAATCATGGTCCGCGATTCTTCAATGATCGGTCACAAGGATTTGCGTGATTTTGTGCTCAAAGTCGCCGATGAAAATGAGATTAACTATCAACTGACGCATTTGGGACGCGGCGGCACCGATGGTGGTAACATCCATGTTGCACACAGCGGTGTGCCTTCGATTGCCTTGGTCATTCCTGTACGCTATATCCATTCTCACACATCCGTGATGCACGAGGATGACTACAACGCCATGGTCGACCTTATTGAAGCCCTTGTAAAAGCGCTTGATGCCGATGCCGTCGAAAAAATCACCTACGACGCGTAACATGCGCATCATCGGCGGTGAGTTAAAACGTCGCAAATTGCTTGAAGTTACTGCACACACAACCCGTAGCACGAAAGACAAGGTCAAGGAATCCCTTTTTAACATGCTAAGTGCCTCACTGCCCGCATCCCGCGTCCTTGACGCGTTTGCTGGCAGTGGTGCTTTGGGTATAGAAGCATTGTCGCGCGGGGCGAATTATGTAGAATTCATTGATTCAAGCCCACAGGCCCTACGTGTTCTCAAAGCGAATGTATCGTCGTTGCAGGTCCATGAACGCGCCGGTGTCCATCCGGGAGTTGCGCAGCGAATCATGCCTACGTTCGAAACCGCCTTTGATATTATTTTTCTCGACCCGCCCTACAAAGAGGGGTTGATCGATGAGGCGCTTAAGATCATCACAGACCATCGTCTCCTCAGTGATACGGGAATCATCGCGATACTCAGTGAGAAAAACGCATCAATCAAAGTGCCTGAAGCACTCGCCGTATACAAACACAAAACCCAGGGCATCACTGCTCTGCGTTTATTAGAATGGAGCTGTGTACAATGAAAGTAGGATTATATCCCGGAAGTTTCGACCCTATTACTTACGGACATATCGACATAGTGAAACGCGCTCTTAAAATCTTCGATAAGCTCTACATCCTTGTCAGTGTCAATCCAAACAAACAAACGCTGTTTGATAAGGATACCCGCATCGATATGATTACACGCTCACTCAATGGCCATATGGACAACATCGAAGTGCGCACATCGAGTGATCTCACCGTTAAACATGCGAAAAAACTCGGAGCCACGCATATTGTTCGAGGACTGCGGGCATTGACAGACTTTGAATTCGAGTTTCAAATGACGCACGCCAATCGTGTCCTCGACCGTTCAGTAGATTCCATTTTCTTCATGACGGACAACCGTTACTCTTTTCTAAGCTCCACGGCAATCAAGGAAATCGCCCGGTTTGACGGCGATCTCTCAACATTCGCCCCACCCTTCATCGTGGAGAAACTGCGCCAGGCTTATAATCATACGAACAGCGATTAATCCCATGTGCAAAGGATTAATCGCTTTTTTATAGTGTTGTACTGTTCTTTTATTTATAAAAATGTTAATATGGCTTTGGGTGATATGATGGACAAAAAAGAGCAAATATTTCAAGAGCTCAGAAAGCAAAATGTGCGCATTACTAAGCAGCGCAGGGCAATCATTGATATTTTAGATGGTCAGCACTTCACTATCCAAGAAATCCACAATGAAATGAAAAAGCGCGGCTACCACAATCTGGGAACGGTATACAATAACATTGACTTTTTGATCGACCATAAAATTGTGACCCAAATCTTCATCAATGGTAAAAAACATTATGACCTCACCATCGATGAAGAAACGCACACAGCGGATTCACACATCCACGTCACGTGCAAAGTCAACAACAATATTATCGAAATCAATGAAAGTGACATTTTCGATTATATACGTGACCATGAAATCTTTAAAAATTTTAATATAGAAAAACTTCAGATTGTAGTGGAAGGAAGCTGCAAGCACTACGACAGTGGCAATTGTAAAAAAACCGATGCGTGCTTCATTTCAAAACTGGGTAAATAATCCCCGCTTGGACGGGGGTTTTTTATGACACCCAATGTGAAAGCAAAGATAAATTTAACACTATTCTTAACTGTGTCCTAGTTGAAACAAAGTCTTTAGTCTAACCAATCATCAATACCTTGTGACCTAAGAATACCGTAACCTTCAAAGGGGCAAAGATGATAGCGTATTAGCCCAACAAGTCTTTACATTTTGCGTGCCCTAATATATAATGATTTAGGCTAAATGAGGTTCCGGTAGCTCAGCTGGATAGAGCAATGCCCTTCTAAGGCATCGGTCGGGGGTTCGAATCCCTCCCGGAACGCCAATAAGCTTTTAATACTGAAATCCTCGGTTGGGTTTCAGTTTTTTTATAGACATTTATGCGTAGGGTTAAGTGTTTAAAAAGTTTGTACGTTGCTCCGTGAAATTGAACGGGCGTTTAGTTGCTTTGATTTATTATGATAACGCTATTAAAAATGATATGATAAGGTTGTAAATGTTTTAAAATTTACTTGTCTCATGTCAACGAGAAAGGAGTCTCTTTTATGCTAGAATCGCTCATCACCATCATTCTCGCCGCATCGGTCATGATGATTCTCTTTTTCGCCTATATGAGCAAAACAAGACTCGCTAGTTATGTAGCATACACTATTTTAGCCGCCTACGCCATAAGCATGGCGCTAAGTGGATTGGTCGGTTTCATCGTTGATGTGGACTTTTTATCGTTTCTTGTAAGCATTTTAGAATTCCTTGACGATATTATTGTGTTTATTGAAGTTGGTGTCATCCTATTTTTATTCCTGATGTCGAAACATAAAAAAACCAAAATCATGCCTTTAAAAGTGGCGATTATTGTCTATGTCGTCCTTCGATTGCTTCTTGAGTTTGGCATACTTTAACATCGCAAATTGCCAGTAGTTTAAGTACATAGCTAAGATAACTGTGTAAGCTAGGTTTATATGTGGCGCGGTCTAGCATGACCTGGCTAAACCCGCTATTATGGGCATATTCTTGTTTTCAAGAAAAACTCAACACTGAAAAGGTCGTACGATAAATTTGCACGTGCATCTTGACTTTGTTTGCGCCTCAGTGATATAATCATGTTCGGCTGCAATGGAGAATTAGCTCAGCGGGAGAGCACTTGCTTGACGTGCAAGGGGTCGGCGGTTCGAGTCCGTCATTCTCCACCACGCGAGTGTGGCGGAATTGGTAGACGCGCATGGTTGAGGGCCATGTGGGGCTTTGCCCCATGGGAGTTCAAGTCTCCCCATTCGCACCATTTTAATAATAATAAGTCATTGCAATCAATGACTTTTTTTATCCCCGTTTTCCATTGCAGTTTTCGCGAGTGTGGCGGAATTGGTAGACGCGCATGGTTCAGGGTCATGTGAGCTTCGCTCTTGGGGGTTCGAGTCCCCCCACTCGCACCAAACTAATCATTTGGTTCATTGATCACGCTTTTGCGCTGATGGATGAACTTTTTTATTTTTATCGCATCTACTCATGTGCAAGCTTTGAATTCTTTGAAAAATGACAATGAGTGAGCATCAACGCTACAGGGTATGATAAAATAGCATTAAATGCAGCGAAAGGATGAACGTAATGATTGATCTTAGAAGCGATACAGTTACTAAGCCTAGCCTTGCCATGCGCGATGCGATGCATGCGGCAAACGTCGGTGATGATGTATATGGAGACGACCCGAGCATCAATGCCTTAGAAACCAAAATGGCGGATTTACTGGGGAAAGAGGCAGCGTTGTTTGTTCCCTCGGGCACCATGGGCAATCAACTTGCGATTATGAGTCATACTCAGCGCGGTGATGAGGTGATCATTGGTGAACACGCACACATAAAAGGCTATGAGGTAGGGGCCGCTGCGGTACTTAGTGGCGTGGTGTTTCAAACCGTTGATGATAGCGGAGGCATGATTGACCCCTCAACCGTCCAAGCCGCTGTGCGCGGTGATAATATTCATTTCCCAACCACCCGTGTACTGCTTGGTGAAAATGCTCATGGAAGCGGTCGTGTGACGCCACTGACGACCATGCGCGCCCTTGAGCAGGTAGCCGGGGACAATGGCCTCGCTTTTCATCTGGATGGTGCACGTCTTTTTAATGCGGCCTCCCATCTTGATGTTGACCCACGTGAGATTGCCGCAACCGTCGACAGTGTGATGGTGTGTCTGTCCAAGGGGCTTGGGGCGCCTGTAGGAAGTATGCTTGTAGGATCACAGGCGTTTATCGACCGTGCCCGCAAGTACCGAAAAATGCTTGGTGGGGGTATGCGTCAAGCAGGCGTGCTTGCGGCGGCTGGCTTGGTTGCACTCGATGAGTGGCACCAAACCATCTGCGAAGACCATCGTCGCGCGAGGCGACTCGCTGAAGGGCTTCAGGGCATTGATGGCGTTGAAGTCGATTTCTCGCGCCGCGATATCAACATGGTTTTCGCACACTTTGATATAGACCCCGATACCCTGTTTGCCCGCGCAAAGGACGCCGGGTTCATCCTGGGGGGATACAAAGGCGATCAGCTGCGTATTGTGGTGCACCGCGATATAGACGATCAAGCAGTGGAACAGTTTATTGCATTCGTTGAACAATTGTTTGCAGCTTGAGGGTAGATAAGGGCGACACACTCGATTTTTCAGCCCGCATTTAGTATAATAACCTTAGCATAATAAGGGGCGTGAGCGTATGTTCTCCGAAGGTGTTTATGGTGTTATGGGTGATGGTGTTGCCTTTATCCATTTTCTTTATGTCATGTTTGTGCTCATCGCCCAGGCGCTGATTGTCTTCGGTGTTTTTAAAGGCTGGTATTTCATTCGTAACTTTATTTTCCGCACCATCCACCTTATTGCGATTATGATAGTTGCGGTTCAAGAACTTATCGGTGTGCGCTGCCCGCTTACGGTCCTTGAACACCATTTGAATAAGTTGGCGGGCCGTAATATTCAAGATGATTTGACATTTCTTGGACGCTTGCTCAGGACAGTGACTTATCACAATTTTCCGGATTGGGCGTTCACCCTGATGTATGTGGGATTTGGGGTTATTGTGCTTATGACAATGGTCTTTGTGCGCCCCAACATTCCGAAACGATTCTTCACATAACCCATTCACAATAGAAAGAGGCGATTGCGTGCATATTCATTTCATTCGACACGGACAAACACAGTGGAATGTTGAGGGGCGGCTTCAAGGCGTTCAAGATATTCCACTATCCCACAAAGGACACCTCCAGGCCAAACAACTGGGTGATAGAATGCGGCAGTGGCCCATCGATGTCATTATTTCCTCCCCCCTTCAACGCGCCCGTAATACCGCGCAAATGCTGGGGGATTCGTTTGTGACCATGCACGATGTACGCGAGATTGAACTGGGTCAGTGGGAAGGGCTCACGCTCAAGGAACTCTTTGAACAAAATCCTTCCCTTGCGCAGTATTCAGATAAGGATGTGACCAACCGGCGTGCGCCTGGTGGTGAAAGCTATGAGGATGTGCTCAAACGTGCCAAGGCAGCACTTGAGACGATTGTTGCAACGCACTCAGAGGCGGCGCACATTGTTGTGGTGAGTCACGGTGGGTTCATCAAATCCTTGATTACCGACATACTTAATATGGATTTGGCCTACAGAAAACGCCTGTCCATCGGCAACACATCAATCACAACCATTAAAAAGCATCCCACGCATTATGAACTGGTGCGCCACAATGACACGGCGCATCTGGAAAACTATCAAACCGGTGAGGAATGAGTATATGAAAAGTAAAATTATCACATCGATAGGCTTGGTCATTGTACTTGTTGCACTTGTGTGGCTCGTGCTTGCCCTGCAGCCCCCAAGGGAATTCGCCAGTGATGACAATCCTTTTATGAAAGATGGTGAAGTCCCCCATATCATCGCCCACCGCGGTGGCAACCATGAGTTTCCGGGGAACTCACTTGAAGCGTATTATCACGCCTACAGCATTGACCCCGGAGTCATCATGGAGACGGATGTCGCCATCACCAGTGATGATGAGATCATTTTGACCCACGATTTGACGCTGGATAGAAAAACCACGCTCACCAACGCCACTGTGGAAGAAACGTCCTATGCGTCATTGGTGGAAAACGCGGTTGATTTCGGCTACGATAATCCGATTCCCTACGATACATTCAACACAGAAGAGGAATTCGAGCGTTTTACCAATTATGAAGGCGATACTGTAACGCCGCTTGATGTTGAATATCCCCAGGGTGTTGATCCCAGACACGAGGAGAAATTCCTCGTGACGACGCTTGAAGAGCTCATCACCGCGTTTCCTGATAACTATTTCATTGTCGAAATAAAAAATAGCGGCGAAACCGGCGCGCGTGCGTTTGAGCGTGTCTTGGAAATCCTTGAGACCCTCGATGATGATTATGACGCCATGGAACGTGTGTCGCTTGGGTCGTTTAACAAAGATATGTATGACCGTTACGTCCAAGCGCGGCGCAATGACGTTCCTGGTTTACTCTTTTCACCCCAGGAATACGCTGTTACCCGCTTTTATGTGATGCAGCTTCTGGGTGTGAACGGCCTGTTTAATGAGCCCATCTCCTCTTTCCAAGTTCCTACCGCAGATGGCGCTGTCAATTTGGCGACTCAGCGATTTATTGACAATGCCAATGCTCACAATATCGGCGTACACTACTGGACCATCAATGATGAAACCACGATGCGTGAACTGATTGAACTGGGCGCTGATGGCATGCTCACCGACCGTCCTACCTTGCTCAAGGAAATTATAGAAGAATACGAATAAAGCAACCCATACTTCAAGAAAACGAAAGGATGACCATAATGCCAAGCAACGATCGCATGCAGCAATTCGCACAACTCGCAGTGAACGTGGGCGCCAATGTCCAACCGGGACAAATGGTTGTGATTCGCGCCACTACGGAGGTCAAGGACCTCGCACGGATGATTGTCAAGGAAGCTTATGAAGCCGGTGCATCCAATGTCACTGTCAACTGGGGTGATGATTACATATCTCGCTACGGTTTGGAGTACAAGGACATAGACGAACTTAAAAAGGTTCCAGACTGGCAAGTCCAACAGACTCAGCACTTTATAGACGAGGGTGCGGCGTTCATATCCATCGCTTCTCCAATCCCCGGCCTTAATAAAGGCATTGATCCTACCAAAATCCAATCCGCATCACAGGCGCGGATGCAAAAACTTTCCTTCTTCCAAAACCACATGATGGGCAACCACGCGCAATGGACAATCATCGGTGGTGCTAACGAGGAATGGGCCAAAAAAGTCTTCCCTGACGCCCCTTCTCACGAAGCGGTTGAACAACTCTGGGATGCATTATTGCAAGCATCGCGTGTGCGCGGTGACAATGACCCTATTAGTGAGTGGGACGACCATAATGAGCGTCTGAGTTATTATACGAACAAGCTCAATGATTATCAGTTTGACCGCTTGCATTTTAAAAATGCGCTTGGGACAGATATCACCATCGAACTGGTCGACAATCATGTGTGGGCCGGGGGCAATGAAACGAGTACGCAGGGGGTAACATTCAACCCTAATATTCCCACAGAAGAAGCGTTCACCATGCCGCTTAAAACCGGTGTCAACGGAACCGTGGTCGCCACAAAACCGCTTAACTATCAAGGAAACCTCATAGAAGACTTTTGGTTGCGCTTTGAAGACGGCCGCGTTGTTGATTACGATGCGAAAAAGGAAAAAGAGAGCCTCAAAAACCTCATCGAATACGATGAAGGGTCGAGTTATCTCGGTGAAATCGCCTTGATCAGCCACGACTCCCCCATCTCCAATACCGGTATCTTGTTTTTGAACACACTGTTTGATGAAAATGCGAGTTGTCATATGGCACTGGGACGCGCCTATCCTATGAACGTCGAAGGCGGAACACAGATGAGCCGTGAACAACTAAACAGCGTTGGTGCAAACTACTCCATGGCCCACAGTGATTTCATGTTCGGCAGTGCCGATTTAGATATTCAGGGCATCACCAAGGACGGAAAAACCGTGCAGATATTCAAGGACGGCTCATTTGTTATTTAATCGTTTAAATTTTTTACGCAGCAACTTAAGAATTTTTGGGGTGATCATCTTCCTTAGCGTTGCGCTTTTGAGCGCATGTACAACGAGCGCGCCGGCGGAGGAAGAAACACCCGAAGAGTCTGGTGCGTTGGAAATCACCCCTTTTGAAGCCTCGCACGGTGATGTTGAAGTTATTTTGGGTGAGACTTACGCATCCGCTGAGGAAGTGGCGCTTTATATCCACGCCTTTGACCGCCTTCCTATTAATTACCGCACGAAAAACGAAGCGGAAAATATAGGCTGGGTCGCTTCTGAGGGCAATCTGTGGGATGTGTGTGAAGGCTGTTTGATCGGTGGTGACCGCTTTTCCAACTTTGAGGGCGTATTGCCTGAAAATGACCGGCAATACTACGCAGCCGATGTCAATTACGACGGGGGATACCGCGGCGCATACCGACTGGTCTACACCTATGATTCCGTGGTCTACTATACGGATGATCACTATGATTCCTTCACGAAATGGTATGGTGATGAAGAATGACCGTAGTTTTTGATGGACGGGTGATGCTTGATAAGGCCACCACCCATGCGCGTATAAAAGAGGGGCTTGCTTTAAGTGAACTTTACGGCAATAATCTTGATGCCCTCTTTGACGTTCTGTCGACAACGGATTTGCCCCGCAGCATCACATGGGTGAACTTAAAAGCGCTCAAAGAGAATCTTGGGCCTTATGCGGTGCATTTGCTCGATGTGTTTGTCCTGTGTGCAAAAAACAATCCCGCCATCGAAGTCACGTTTGAGGAGTGAGAGTGTGGAATCGTTTGAACTAACCATACGCCCCCTCCGCGGCGAGGATGGTGAGGCACTATTGTGGCACTTGCAAACAGTAGGAGAGGAAACTCACCAGCTATCGCATGGTCCCAATGAAATTTCACGCGACCCTGCCAAACAACGCGCGTGGATAAAATCCTACATCAGGCAATCGAATTCGCTCATGATTGGCGCATTCATCAATGACCGACTGCGGGGGGTGGGGACCATTACGGGGTATCCCACGAATAAGACCGCGCACCGCGGTGAAGTGTCGCTTTCCGTGCAAAAAGCATGGTGGAACAAAGGCATCGGATCGGCCATTATGCGCAGTCTCATTGAAGAAGCCGCCCACGCCACGCCACTTGAAGTGCTCGAGTTATGGGTGTTGAAAGAAAACACCATAGCAACGGCGCTTTATGAGCGTTTCGGTTTTACAACCATCGGTGAATACCAACGATTTTTCACGGTGCGCGGAGTGCACTATGACGCTTATTTGATGCACCGCTTTGTATAAAAATCACCCTCCCCTTTCAGATTTGGGGAGGGTGAAATCATATTTACACCACACACACCATGGATAGACTAGCCTAGCATTCATATGGTTTTGTGAAAATAAACATGTTATATTGATATGTGCACACATGAAGGGACCAGGGGGATGCATATGTATAAACTCGCACGTTTCATCGTAAAAAAACGACGATTTATTTTGCTTGCCATGAGTGCACTGGCTGTTTTTTTTGCATTGTTGATCCCACGAGTCACTATCAACTATGACCTTGTGGATTATCTGGATAGTGAATCAGAAACTGCTCAGGCGCTGGAAATAATTGATACGCAGTACGACGATGATGGTACGATTTTTCTTATGGCCGAGTCAATCGAAGAAGACGATGCCTATGATTTTGCACAATCGCTTGAAAATGTCGAAGGCGTCGAACGTGTGACGTTCGATGCGGCGGAGACACATCATTTTCAAGATAGCAATGCCTGGTATATTGTGTCATTGGCCCATGGTGATTTTGCCGCTGAAGCGGAGGAAACCATTGAGAGAATCGAAAGCCTCTACGGCGAAGACTACGCCCTCGCCTTTGATGGACCGGCTGTCAATAACTACGAGCTTACCAACTCGATTGATTCGGAGATGCCATTAATCATCTTGCTCGCACTGGGGATTGTTATCATCATTTTGACCCTTGCTGCGCGAAGTTTTGTCGAACCGTTCATCTTTTTGTTTGTTATCGGCATTGCCATTGTTATTAACATGGGGTCAAATTACTTTTTGCCCGATGTTTCCTACGTCACCCAAAGCATTGTCGCTGTGTTGCAGCTGGGGCTATCGATGGATTATTCCATCATGCTTCTCAACCGTTATCGCCAGGAAAAAGAAAAGCAATCCGACTCTGAAGAGGCGATGATCACGGCCCTCCACGCATCGTTTGCGCCAATTTCTTCGAGTTCTCTGACAACGGTCGCAGGGATGGTTGCCTTAATGTTTATGAGCTTTGGAATCGGCTTTGATATCGGAAGCGTTCTGGCCAAGGGGATATTGATCTCTCTTATTAGCGTATTTTTGCTGATGCCTGGGCTGCTAGTAATGCTCAATGGAATTTATACACGTCTAGGAAAAACCTCCCTGACACCGAAGGGGCGGGCTTTGGCGCGTGTAGCCTGCAATAATAAGCATATGATTCCCCTGGTGACCATCGCACTGGTTGGTGCTGCGTTCGTTGTGCAGCAAGAAAACCAATACTTTTATACCGAAGAAATTCAAACAAAGGATATGCGGCTTATCGAGGAAAAATTTGGTGAGAACCGTCAACTCGTTCTCGTATACGATGAACCTGAAGAAGACTTTGTGGATAAAGAGCGGGAATTTATCGAACGCGTCAACGCTCTGCGTCTTGGTGGCGATGATGTGCTCAATTTCTATACAGCCAATGCGAATACGGTCTATGACCCCATCACGGCTGAGGATGCCGCGCAGATCGAAGATATCGACCCACAAATAACCGAAACGCTATTTGGTTATTACGCGCTAACTGAAGGCATGCAGGAAGATGATGCGGTAAAGCTTGATTCTCTGGTGGAGTTTTTGAGTGAAATCGAAACGGAGATTGATGAATTTGAACTGGATGAGGAGACTCAAACACTCATCGACGATATTGATGATGCCATTGAAATGTTGAATGAATCCATGCATTACGAAGAAGCTGCGGAACTTCTTGGGGTAAGCGAGTTTGAAATGCAATTCATTTATTTTGCCAAAACCACCGGATACGATGACTTCGATGCCTCAACCCAGGAACAATTGACAGCACTGCTCGCGGCGGTTGCCACCGGAGCATTCGACCCCGATGAGCCCAAAGTATTGGGGGACGTGCTCGTATATGTCGATGAAAGAATTAAACAAGGACAGATTGACGTGGACGAAGAAGCCGCAGAAATGGTGGATGAATTTGCCTTTTTGTACCGTTCACAGGATGAAGGGTTCACCTACAGTGAATTTGCGAACACTGCGGATGTGAACGAAGAAGAGGCCGCGCTGCTTTTCGCGCTTTATCTTCAAAATGAAGGGCGCATCGAAGACCACGTGGTTGAGACCAAAATGGTGTTTGATTTCCTCGATGACAAACGGCATGCCAATTCCGTTCTCGCAGAAGCATTGAGTGAAGATGACCATGCGATGATCGATGATGCCATTGAAGCGCTTGAGGAATCTGAAAATAATTTTGTTGGGGATTCCACGCGTCGCATGATTCTCACGTTCACACTGCCCGCAGAGGGAGATACCACCTTCACAGCCATTGAGGCTATTCGTGATATTCGCGATGATGTCTTTGGAGATGATGGGGCCTATTTCGCCGGAGGCATTGTATCGAATTATGACATCCAGGAATCATTCTCCGATGATTTGTTCATCATTAACATGATTACAATTTCTGCAATCTTTTTGCTTGTAGCGCTTACCTTTAAATCACTGGCAATTCCCATCATCCTCGCAATGACAATTCAGGGTGCAATATGGGTGTCTATGAGTGTCTCAGTCTTCATTGGAGAGGAGATTTTCTTTCTATCATACCTCATCGTTTTGGCCATTCAAATGGGTGCAACGGTTGATTACGGAATTCTCATGACCTCAAACTATCTTGAATATCGTCACTTTTTCCCTAAACGCGAAAGCGTGCGCATCGCTTTTTTCAACGCGCTGCCCACCATCTTCACTTCCGGGCTGATTTTGTTCACTGCCGGATTGAGTGTTGGGATTGTCTCCACACAAGTGTCCGTATACTCTGTAGGCTATCTCCTTGCGCGCGGCGTTGTAGTATCGCTCGTGTTTGTCATGATTGCCTTGCCGGCGATGCTTTATACGTTCGATGGGTTAATTCGGCGTACGACATACAAGGTGCGTTTCTATCTTCCCAAAAGCAAGGGCTGAACGCTTATGTACAATCGAACACAAAACAGTTATAATGAAGCTGAGGTGAAGATATGGATATATTTCAAGTGTTCAAGGCGTTGAGTGAAGATGTGCGTTTTAAAATCGTTATGCTTTTAAGCAAAAAGGATTTTTGTGTGTGCGAGTTGACGGAACTGCTCAGCATTTCTCAGCCCCGCGCTTCCAAACATCTTAAATATCTCAAGGATTTGGGGGTAGTGCGCACTTACCGGGACCAGAAATTCCGGTTTTACACTATCAACCGTGAACACAGTGTCATCAATGATGTGATCGAGTTGCTTATGAAATATGAGGATCACTATCAGCCACTGATGAGCAAGGTGGGCGTTGTGTGCCGCTGTATGCTTGATTTCAGTGAACCCAACGATGAGTGACCCAGTATTTAAAGGTTAGGAGGCAATGCATGGAACCCATTACGCTAAAACTTCCAAATGAACACCACGAACGCGCTATCAAGGAATTTGTGCGCCAATTACGCCCAGTTCGCAGTGCGATTATCGGCGGCAATGGCGTTGAGAAACTGCCCTTTGATACATGGATTGAAAACACACGCGATCACCGCAAGGCCATAGCACTGCCAAAGGGCCTTACGCCCAATACCACACTGTTGGTTTATGAAGGCAAAGCGATGATTGGCTTGTGCAATATCCGTCACACCCTCAACAAGCAAATGGAGACGAAATATGGCCAGCTGGGAATGACACTAGTGCCTCACAAGCGTAATCAGGGGCTTGGGAAGGCTACGTTTGAAGCGATCAAGACTTACGCAAAAGAATCGCTTCACTTAACAGAACTTTTAGTCATTGTCCCTTCAGATAAACCGGCGATGCTCAGGATTTTAGAATCATGCGGTGGCACAATTAAGGATGTTAAAAAAGGTACGTTCATAAAGCTCTATCGTTACACAGTAACCCTATAAGACTTCAAACGAAGTCTTTTTTTATTGATTGTGCGCTTTATTTGATATAATTGGTTTACAAAACTTTAAGGGGGTAGATGATGATATTTATAGTGGCATTTGCCGTGTTGCTTGTTTACTATGTGATTTTCCTTGCGCTCACCCCGGCGCTCCTTCGAAAACTTAGTCTAAAAAAAGAATGGGTGCGCAAAATTCAGCACCTCGGGTATGCATTCAGTGTGCTTTTGTATGTGCATCTGTTTGCACAATGGTATGATGCGGTAATGGCCGCAGCATTATTTGGCATTCTAGCCTTCGCAGGGCTGTTGGTGCTTGAACGCCTGCCCATGTTTGAAGCAATGTTTGTTGCACGGGGGAAAAAGCGAGAGTATCGCTATTCACTTTTACTCGCCCATTTCACGCTGATTCTACTTTTCACACTGTTTTGGGGGGTTTTGCCTCATGGCGATCCCTTGATAGTCATCATCAGCATCCTTGGGTGGGGCATCGGTGATGCGGGGGCGGCCGTGATTGGAAAACGCTTTGGTCGTACCCACCTGCATGGCCCGGGTATTGATGAACACAAAACATTCGCTGGCAGTGCAGCACTTTATCTCGGAGTTGCAGTGACCCTCATTGTGATAATTATTGGTTTTGGCGTCTTGCCTTGGAGGATTGCGCTGCCTGCGGCACTGGTGATTGCTGGAATCGCCATGGCCATGGAAGCATATTCAAAACACGGACTGGACACACTCACGATGCCCCTAAGCATTGCGGCGTCACTCTATGCAGTCGTCATACTTACAATGCAGATGGGATGGATGTGACATGGAAGAGAAAAAACGCGAAAGAACACTGATTTACTCGATTGTCTTTTCCAGTTTTGGCCCCGTGGTGACATTCATCGCACTATTGATGAACACATCCGTTACACAATTTGCCGATTTCACCCGCCGCACGAGTGAACTCGTCGTGCTTGTACTGGCTTTGTTTGTCTTTCGTTTGCTGCATAGTGACACCATAAGACCCGCGCGTAAAAAGACGCTTAGGAAAATGATCTATACCGCTGTGGGGATAGCGCTCATTATGGCCGCAGCATTGCTGGTATTCATGGGACTTCGCAGCATTGCTAATCCGCAAATCCCAAGTGGGAATGTATGGCTGGGGGTGAGTGTTGCCGCACTCGGTGTGTTCTTCAACGGCTATTTCTGGATACGCTATACACTGTTTAACAAACAAGAAACGGATACAGTGATGCATACACAAAGCAGACTTTATCAGGCTAAGACTGTTGTGGATGTCTCCGTACTCATCGCGCTTTCAAGCGTTGTCGTTTTTTCTGGAGAATGGATCAGTTACTGGATCGATTTAACGACAACATTTCTCATTTCCATATATTTAACATTTAGAAGTGTCCGCATGCTCATCTATAGCACTCAACAATAAAAAACAGTCATCGGAGACTAAAATGGAACCTATAAAATGGACACTCAAGAAAAAAGAGTGAAAGTTGAAC
>CAZOPM010000005.1:0-97984 GCA_964581705.1 uncultured Candidatus Izemoplasmatales bacterium | reverse complement strand
GAAGATCCGATGTTTCACAGGCGCTCATGGTCACAATGAGCGCGGCTATTACTAATGTTAAAAACAATTGCTTCATCTAATCAACTCATTTCAACGCTTTTTTAACAGTACATAATAACATATTATTAATGATTTCAAACAAAAAAAGCAGACACATCCGAAGATATGACTGCTTATTTGATATTAGTTGATTATTATGACTGAGTAATTAATCAGCAAGTTCAAAATCAGTCACAACAACGCGGTGATTATCAAAATGAACGTCTTGTACAATAAAGGAGATTGAGGCAAACTCATCATCAATATCATAATCAATATCGAAGTCTTCTTCTAATTGATCGATATCAAAAATAATGTTCGCATCTACGCCATCCATTTCATAGTTCGCATCGCCGAAATCCACAAAGTCAAATGTGATGTTTTCAAAAGTATATAAGCGATTGTTTGTTTCACCGCCGCGAAGACCTGTTTCTGCGTCATCATCATAAGGAACGAAATCATTCACGATGTTTTCGATATTCATGTCAGTTTCGTAATTCAGTGCATGGTCGCCTTCATCATTCGATGTTAATAGTTTATCATCTGTAATTTGGCGCTGGTTGTTACCATACTCTATATAACGACCGAGAGTACCAAAGACCGAAACTTTGTTGCCGACTTCTAGTTCATCGATCCATTCTTCATCTCTGTCAAAGCCGCGTACAAAGATTCCTTCACCGTCTTCATCCTGGATAAAGAAACCAGTTTGTGAGTAAGAGAATCCAGTCACTATGCCTTCGGTGTGGACATACTCTCCGTCATCCATATTGAGTGTTTCATCAACGCTGGTAGCGGTATAATTGTTTTCGCCAACAACTAGTACTTCAATTTCAACATTGTCGTTTGTAGCAATATCATCGGATGATTCATATTCACCTTTACCTGTAAACGTAACGGTCGTTGTTTCATCCGGGCGATCGACTAGTTCACCAGAATCATCGAGGATATCACTATTTCCTGAAGTCCACTCTGAGAAGGTGGTTCCGTTTTCAGCAGCTGTAGGAAGTGTTAGTTCATCGTAGAAAGTGTATGATTGTTGTTCAATTTCACCAACACCGATATTCAACATCGCTTCTTCATCAATGTCCAGTACTTCATACTCAAAGTTGTTTTCATCGAAGAACCCGACAAAGCCATCACTAGCATGGTCGGTATAAAGGGAGATTGTTATAGAAACATATTCCCCAACATGATTGCCTAACCAATCAAGTGCGCCTTCGTTTTGTGCATGATACATTAATACAAATAAATCAGGATCATCAATATCTTGCAGATAATAGTTAGTGTAGCCACTCCCTGCCAAGTCGCCCTCAACTACAAGACCTTCAACGCGATAAGGCATCCCGTGGCGTCCAGGGTTTTCATCTGTATCTAGTTCAAGGAACTGTTCAAGAGAAGATTCTTCAATCTCCATGGCATCGACACTGTAATCATTGCCGCTATTTAAAATTTCTTCATTATCGGGGCCGCCAATTTGATGGAGCGTATAATATGAATCATATTCGCCCATGACTTCTACCTCATCACCAAGGGACACGTCGCCGCCGCCATAGACACTAAACGCTTGTTCGCCGTCCCAGAGGAAGTATCCTCCGCTAACTTTGTGAACAACAGTCCCTGTAACTATGACTGTGTCACCCATAGAGGCATTGTCATAGAGGTCTGCGAAAGAATCATATTCAACTGTTCCTTCATCTAAGGCGCGAACAGTACCGTCAAATTCTCGGGTGGTTTCGTAATCACCCAATGTAATCGTCGCAGTTAGCGTAACATCAACGTTTCCTTCATCCGAAGCCGGACGATCGACACGAATAAGCTGTTCTGCCATGTCACCATCTAACGTTTCACCAAGTTCAAGAACATCTGATGGAGTTACTTCCCATGAGATGGACACATCGTTGCGTCCTTCAAGTGGAACGCGGAAATTGCCTCGGATTTCATTCATATCCGTACTATAAATTTGTAAAGCTCCTGCTGCTTCTTCCAACAACGCTTCGTCGTCGTCATCTGCCTCTTCGCCGTTACACGCGGCAAGACCAAAGGAGAAGCCAAACAGTAAAGCAATCATTAATAACTTTTTCATATAAATGCTTTCCTCCTGTAAAATAAGTGTCTATTTTTCCAAATCATAAAATGTGTGGTTACAAATATTGAAAACGCTTTAATACAACAAGAGGCAGTCACCCTTGCGTTTTGCAAGGGTGATCCCTCAATAATTATGCATTAATCGAAGTCAACAGCATCTTGTTGTAGTTCACCAAGTGCACGGTTCATCGCTTCACCAATGTCACGTGTTCCAGCATAGATACTTTCAACCATGAGACCGGATTCCATACGGGCGTTGGATGATGTCACACGTCCTACGAATGGTGGTTCAAACGCATAGAACTCAGATTGTGCCTGTGCAACGTTCGCTGCCATGGAATAAGGGCGACGATCGAGAGTATCATAATCCTCGTCATCTTCAAGTTGTTCAGGGTCCATGGCTGCGATGTCTAGGAATTCTTGATAATCTGGGTCATCAAATGCGCTTTCGCGCACGGGGACATACCCAGTGTTTTCAGAGAAATATGCAGTGTTTTCAGCGTTGGTCATGAATTCCATCAGATACCAAGCTGCGAGACGCTCTTCGTCTGTCGTGTCGGCCATCAAGGCAAGGTTTGGACCTTGTTGGATTGCCGCACGGTTGTCAAGGTCATACTGGACAACTGGCGCGATTCCCATATCAAAGAGGCCAAAGACGCCATCTTCCTGGTCGGGAATGTTGTGACGAGTCCCAGCGGTAGAGCCTTGACTCATCAGCACGTCGCCCTCTTTGAATGGAATGGAACCATAGTTTTCATCCCACTCGATTGGAAGTGCTAGAATGTCGTCATCAATGAGCCCTTTGTAATATTCAAGCATGTCATAAGTCTCTTGATCTCCAAAGAGAATTTCACCTTCTGCATTGGTGTATTCAAGACCCCACTGAGCGAGAGAAGAGATGAAGAAGTTGCTTTCGCTGTCCATGTTGATAATATGTGGACGGTCAGCTTCGAATTGTTCTTCAAATTCTTCAAGTGTATCGAAATTAGTAAGCTCTTGTACAGCATCTTCATCCCATTGGATGTCTTGAGCGAGTTGCTCAATTTCGTCCCAAGTAAGTGGGTCGTCCATGCCGATTTCAATGTCGAAATAATCCATTACTGTCTTGTTGTAAACCATCATTTCTGTGGATTTGGCAAATGGCAATGAATATTGATTCCCATCGACATACTGTTGATTTTCTTCTAAGAAACCATCAACAAAGTCTTCGATATCAGTTCCGTGTTCAGGGTGATCGATATAGCCATCGAGTGGTACAAGGGAGTTTCCTTGCAAATACTCAACGAAGTGGTCCGGATAACCGAATACAAGGGTTGGTGTTGATCCTGCTACGTTCCCTTGAATGGTAGATTCACGCAATCCGTCATAGCCACCTTGGCCTGTGTGGCGGATGGACACATTGGGGTACATGTCCTCGAAGTCTTCAAAAATATTGTCGAGTAATGCCATGTTGTCGTCACCGAATGCGTGCCAGAGTAGGATTTCAATCTCCTCTTCAGGGAACTCCTCGGGAATGTCCACATCAACATCTTCCCCACCTGTTCCGCCGAGACAGGCGGAAAGGACAAAAACGGATGTGATTGATAAGAATAGAGCAAAAAGCTTTTTCATAATTCTCCTCCTTATTTTTATAAGCTTTTTCCATTATTAATTATAAAAGATTTTACAGTGGAATCCTGGGTACTATCGCCAAGTTACAAAAATCACTACTTGGGATGAAAAGTTAATAATTTATCCTTTGATTCCGCTTCTCGATACACCGCGCATGATGTATTTTTTAAGTAGTAAGAAAGCGATGATGAGAGGTACGGTAACAATAATCGCCGCAGCCATTTGCTCGTTGTACATGATGCGACCCGCTTGGTCATCAAACGCATCACGCAAGCCGTTTGATACGAGTCTATATTGTTCGTCCATAGTAACAAGGCGTGGCCAAATATAGGCATTCCATGTGTTCATGGCGTTGAGGATAGTAATGGTCGTAATGGTTGGTATCGCAACAGGAACCATGATTTGCCATAGATACTGCCAGTCCGTTTTGCCATCGACTTTGGCAGCATAATAAAGCTCATCAGGTATAGTCTTGAATGCCTGCCGTAAGAAGAATATGAAGAATATCGATGTCATAAAGGGCATGGTCATTGCCAAAATAGCATCGAAGTAGGTCTGATCGAGTGTGACCCAGCCGAATGTCGAGACTGTGATGTAATTGGTAATAACGAAAATCTCACCCGGAATCATCATTGTGGCGATAAAGACCATGAACAGTGCATCGCGCCCTTTAAAGTTTAGTCGTGCAAAGGCGAATGCTGTCAAAATGGTTGTTATAATCGTCCCAGTTGTTGCTATTGCCGCAACAACCACGGTATTAAGTGTAAACGTTAAAAATGGAGCCTGCTCAAGTGCCAATTCGAAGTTGACCCACTGCCAATGCGCTGGATTGACCCATAACATTGGGGGGCTTGTTTCGACTTGGGGCATGGTTTTGAACGCAGTGATAACCATCCAATAAAACGGGATGATGATGAAAATCGCGAACAAAACGATAAATCCATAAACAGTCGCCAAACGGATCCGCTGTTTGCGCTTGACTTGTTTTTCGCTAGCGTATAATGCTTCTTCCATGAGTTAACCTCCTAGTAGTGCACTCGTTTTTTGCTTACCTGCATATTAACGAAGGTAAAAACGAGTGTGATTGCGAATAGGATGAGTGAAGCCGCGGCTGCTTCACTTAGCGCACCAGGAACACCAGAACGGTCCAATGCACGATAAACCAGTGCAACAACCGTAATCAGGGACCGATCATCTCCCGGAGGACCGAGGCGCTCGCCGAACATACCGATAACTTCGGTATACGTTTTGAATGCCCCGATAAAGGATGTAACTGTGATATACATAATCATCGGTGAAAGAAATGGAACTGTGATTCTCAGGAAGATGCGTGCCTTGGACGCGGAGTCCACGCGCGCAGCCTCATAATATTGTTTATCAATCCCCTGTAGTCCGCTGAGGAATACAAGGACTTTGAACGCGAGTGTCAGCCATGTGATATAAACGAGCAACGCAATGATTGCGTTTCCCCATGAAGCTCCCATGCCGACCCAGTTTACAGGTTCAATTCCAAAGAGGCCGATAAACCAGTTGATAAGACCATATCTTCGGTTGAACAAGAAGGCGAATGCCATACCAACCGCAATCGCGTTGGTGACATATGGCAGGAAGAAAACGGTTTGAAAGAATCCTTGCAGTGTTTTGATCGCATTGAGCCAAACCGAAATCAAGAGTGCGATAATAACAGACAACGGTACCGATACAAACGTGATCAACATCGTGTTGAGCATCGCTAGTTGAAAGTTGTTGTCTTGAACGACATACCGGAAGTTATCGAGTAGTGTGAACCCGTCATAAGTACCAGTTTGATAGTTATAATTGTCGACAAACACCAAAAACACAGCGTTTACAATGGGATAGAATATGAAAAGCCCAAGGAGAATTAATGCAGGAAGTAAGTAAAACCAGGCTTTGACATTACTTTGATCTTCTAGCATTTAGACTAGCTCTCCTGTTTCTTTATTAAAGACATGAATTTTTGATGGCTTGACGCTGAATTTTAGGTTGTCGCCTGGTTGAACACCGTGTTCTGAATCAACGATGGCTCGGAATGTCTGTGTCTCATCATTAGGATGCGGAATAATCAGGGTGGTGTCGCGGCCGATGGTCTCAACAAGGTCCACTTCAACTTTGAGACTGGAACGCTCAACGAGTTTAAAGCCTTCGGGACGAACACCGATGGTAACTTCTTGGTCTTCTGCGTCATCACGCTTGCCGATATTTGCATCACCTATGAACAATTTGCCATTTTCGATACGACCATCAAACACATTGATTGGTGGCGTACCGAGGAATTTCGCAACAAACAAGTTGTTGGGATTATCGTAAACTTTCTGAGGCACACCAATTTGTTGAGTGACCCCTTCACGGAGCACAACGATTTCATCGGAAATACTCATTGCCTCTTCTTGGTCGTGTGTAACGAAGATTGTTGTGATGCCTGTTTCCCGCTGAATCCGTTTAATCTCTTCGCGTGTTTGTAGACGAAGGCGCGCATCAAGGTTGGAAAGCGGCTCATCGAGCAATAGAACACGGGGGGATTTAACAAGAGCGCGAGCGATGGCAACACGTTGTTGTTGTCCACCAGAAAGCTGTTTTGGCTTGCGGTTCATCAAATGGCCGATACCGACCAAATCCGCAATCTCCTGTGCCTTTTCAAGGCCTTCTTGCTTGTCCATTTTTACATTTTCAAGCGGGAACATGATGTTTTGACGAACACTCATGTGTGGATAGAGTGCGTAGTTTTGGAATACCAGACCAATCCCACGTTCTTCAGGGGGAAGGGGGGTAACATCTTCATCTCCAAACCAGATTCTGCCCGAGGTAGGACGAAGTAGTCCACTAATCATATATAGTGTTGTGGATTTACCACACCCAGAAGGGCCTAAAAGACCAAAGAGTTTCCCAGTGGGGATCTTGATGTCAAGGTCGTCAACCGCAACAGTCTCTTCTTCTTTTTTGGACTGGAAAACTTTGGTTATGTTTTCGAGTGTAATCTCCATAATTATTCTCTCCTAAAATCTAAAATATTTTTCCAACAGTTTAGTATACAATATTGTAAAAGCGTTTTCTACCAAAAATTCAATGTTTTAATATTTTCAATATTTGGGAGAAAACACTGGATTGTTTGTTTGTAATTACAATCCCTTAACAAAGCGCCTCTTATACTATGAAACCATTTGCTTTGAAAATAACAGCAAAATGTAAGCTTTTTCATTAAAACGTGTTTAAGTTAAAAGTTAATTATCAATGCGTTTATCCGAACACACCTTGTTGATAAAGCACGATGAGTGCAATAAGAACAATCACGATAATCAGTATTTTTGTGACTGCCTTCAATAGGGCTAATGACCCAAGGACACCGACGATTACGGATACTACGACAATCCCCAGCTGCGCAAAGTATGGCATTTCTATAAGTTGATTATAAATCCACTCTATCAAGCGCTCTACGTCAAAAATTCCAGCAAGAAATGATTCAATGTGCTCCAGTATGTTTCGTGCGGCATTCATAACAAGCAGCGGTGGCTCCCACCATGGCAGCATCGTCAACACATCCTATTAATCTAAAGTTTTTTTCTGCCCTCGAGCGCTTTGTTCAATGTGATTTCATCGGCGTAGGAAATATTGCCGCCTGCAGGCATGCCGTATGCTATGCGGGTAATCAGCAAATCAGTGTCCCTGAGCAGATGCTGGATATATTTCGCAGTGGTCTCACCCTCATCTGAAAGGTTGGTCGCCAATATCAACTCTGTATGGCGTTCATCCTTTAAGCGTTCCATCAGTGATTTGATATGTAAATCTTCCGGTCCGATGCCATTGGAAGGCGAAAGCACTCCGCCAAGTACATGGTAAAGGCCTTGGTAAGTCCTGGTTTTTTCTATGACAAGGATATCCTTGCTTTCTTCCACAACCAGGATTGTGGCATGGTTTCTTGAGGTGTCACTGCAAATGCTGCAGGGCTGTACATCTGTGAGATTTCCACATACTTCACAGGGTTCGATTTCCTCATCAACACGTCGCAGGGCGTCAATGAACTGAGCATAATCGTCACTTTTGAACTGATTGATCGAGTAAAAGGCGTAACGTTCAGCCGTCTTGCGTCCTACACCGGGATAGCGCATAAACTGTTCAATCAGCGCATTGAGCGCATCTGGATACTGCATTTACATCGTGCCCGGCATGCCCTGGGTAAATTTGCCCATGGTTGCTTGCGTCTCATCGTCGATTTTCTTCATGCAGTCATTAACCGCAGCAACGATGGTGTCTTGAAGCATATCAAGGTCTTCTGGAAAGTCAAAGGCTTCAGAGTCCACTTTGATGTTTTGCATCTCTTTGGCTCCGTTGAATTCCACTTCAACCGTCTTGCCACCCGCCTGACCGTAAAAGATTGATTGTTCAATCTCCTGTTGGGCTTCCTGCATTTCTTTTTGCATCTTTTGAAGCTTTTTGACCATGTTTTGATTCATGATTATTCTCCTTTCTTCACTTTCACAATATTATCACCAAACAAATCCTTGGCCTCTTTGACTGACTCATTTTCCATATCATCAAATGCTTCTTCAGTGTCCGGTATTTCTACAAGTCTGGGATGGTCGATTGGAGTAAGCTCAATGGTTTGTGATGGGGAGGATTTGTTTTTGAATTTTTGAATAAATTCCTTGCTGATGGTATTCCATACACTCTCTGGCAATGCAAGAAACATTACTTTTCGTCCGAAGAAGGCCTCGAGGATGTCCAATATTTTTCGCTTGATCTGAATTTTCATCAGCCGGTTGCACACTGCAGGACTCTCGTAAGTGACAATCAGCATTACGCCGTTGGTCGCAACGAGGGTTCCATCGGTAATCATCTTTGCGTATTTCATGTTTTCCTCATCGACAAAGCGTTCAATGTCGTACCATTTTTTGGTCATCTCAATCTTGGTTTGGCGGTCCCCTGTGTTGAGTACGTCTTCAACAAAGCGGATGTCGAACGTTTTGTATTTCTTTTGAGAAAAGCGCTTATAGAGGTAGTCATAGTGTTCTTGTTCTTTGGATTTGGGCGATTCAGGCTTGTGGGTTTGTTCATCTTCGGAAGACGTTTCCTGTTTGTGGGTGTTTTGTGATTGAGTGTCTTGAGATGGTGATGATTCCTCTGAAGCTTCATTGTCATCGATGTCTTTCTCCTGGGAGGTTTCTTCGCCAATGTGAGCCTCTTTTTGATCAGTCGTTTTTGTGTCATTCTCAAAAGCATCAAAGACATCGTCGGCTGGAGAGCGTGATGGGGCGTCCGCAGCCTGCCCCTCCGATGTCTTCCCTGCATCACCCGACGTGCGGGTGGATTGTGAACCGATTGCGTCTTTCAGCGTAGCAACATCGTCTTTTAGTGTCTTGAGTTCCGATTGGAGGGCGTCGTGTTTTTCAAGTGACCGCGCTTCGCTTTTAAGGTGTTCATCCACCATCTTTATTGCGGCGAGTTCCAAATATAGCTTCCCTTTGGTCGCAAAACGCATCTGTTGTTTGATATCGCTCAAAATATCCATATAGTGAAAAATCACAGGATTGCTAAGACTGCTTGCAAGCGATTGGAAAGAAGAATCGCTAAACAAGCGTTTGTCGTCAATACCCGTGGTATTTTTATATAAGAGGACATCACGATAAAATCCAACGAGGTCGTTGAGAATGTTCGCTGCATCCTTCCCCTCGCCCAATAGCCGGTCGATGCTGTTAAGCACTTTAATGATATCCTCGTCATGAATCGCCTGTGCTATTTCAACCATCACTGCTTGAGAGACTGATCCACGGATGGCGTGAATGGCGTCGACGTTTATAGAATCTTCACTATAGGAGATGACTTGGTCGAGCAGACTGATTGCGTCGCGCATTCCACCTTCGGCGGATTCAGCAATCAAATCCAGAGCCTCATCTTCGATTTGAATGGTCTCCTTGTCGATGATTTCTTTAAGTTTTTCGCGCATGTCATCGAGATCAATGCCTCTAAAATCAAACCGCTGACACCGAGAATGAATGGTCGCGGGGATTTTATGGGGTTCCGTGGTCGCCAAAATGAACACCACGTGTTTCGGAGGTTCTTCGAGCGTCTTGAGCAGTGCGTTAAAAGCGCCAGTGGAAAGCATGTGCACTTCGTCAATGATATAAACTTTGTATGCACCTACACCGGGAAGGTATTTAACCTTGTCGCGAATTTCACGGATTTCTTCAACGCCGTTGTTGGAAGCAGCGTCAATTTCAACCACATCGTTGATGGTGTTGTGTTCGATAGCCTGGCATGTCTCACATGTGTTGCACGGATTGGCCGTTGGTGCTTGTTCACAGTTGATGGCCTTCGCGATAATTTTTGCAATTGAGGTTTTCCCGGTCCCTCTAGGACCTGAAAAAAGATAAGCGTGGGAAAGCTTACCGCTTGCAAGAGCGTTTTTAAATGTTTTGGTAATGTGTTCCTGACCGGCTACTTCATCGAAGGTTTTGGGCCGGTAGGTGCGATAAAGAGCACGGTATGCCATGGTCATCCCTCGCTTGATTCATTATATTAAAAGTCTCTGTCATCCTCGGAATCGTTATCTTCGTCACTTGTTGGGGCGTTATCCTCAGTGGAATCTTGTTGTGGATCTTCAGATTTCTCCTCGAGCATCTTAGTTGTTTCATCAACGACAATGCTCACCGCATCGTATGCTGGGTCTTCCTCGGAAAAGTCTTCGGAAATGCTTTGGAGTGTCTGTGTATCGGACTCACCATTTTTGTAAATATCGAATGCCTGTTGATAAAATGTCTGGAACGATTCATTTTTTTGCAGTTCCTTAAACGATTCCTTGCCGTATTCGAGTTCTTCGCGTACTCGCTTGGAGGTACGCATTAAAAAAGCGTGCTCGTCCTCGCGCTCAGGGGATGGTTTTTGGAAACGGCGGTTGATGAAATTAAAAATCAATAAAAAGCCGACAACCAAAAACGGAAGTGGCAAAAGCACATTGATGGTTTCTGTGAAACTTTGTGTGGGCCAACCGAATAATTCCGAAATGACACCCACAACAACCACGGCAATGATTGCGGATGTGAACATTCTGAAATAGTATTGTGCCCCTACGGGGCGTTGATATTTATTCATTATTTATCACCTATTGTGTATTATACACCATAACCCCCCTTTATGATATAATGAATTTCGGGTGATATCGATGCAAAAAGATACGATAGCCGCTATATCTACGGCTCTTGGGGAAAGTGCAATTTCCATTGTAAGAATGAGCGGTCCAGATGTTTTTTCCCTCGCGAATGCATTGTTTTCAGGCAAGGATTTGCACAGCGCACAATCACACACTTTACACTATGGAAAAATCTATGACGGGCAGACCATGATTGATGAAGTGCTTGTGAGCGTGTTCAAAGCACCCAAGACTTTCACACGCGAACACATGGTTGAAATCAACTGTCATGGTGGCATATATGCAGCAAAGAAAATTCTCGAACTTTTGCTTGTAAATGGAGCGCGTCTTGCAGAAAAAGGTGAATTCACAGAACGCGCTTTTTTAAACGGACGCATCGATTTGACACAAGCAGAAAGCATCATGGACATTATCGAATCCAGAAGTGAACAAAGTCTCACATTGGCCGCAAAGGGCGTAGATGGGAAAATATATTCTTTGGTTTCCCGGTTGCGCGATAATCTTCTCGATATTATTGCAGCCATCGAGGTCAATATCGATTATCCCGAATATGATGATGTGGAGACGCTGACTACGGAGACAATCGTGCCCAAAATCAATGCTTTGCAAGAAGAGATTCGCGATGTCCTTAGCAAAGCCAAAGTGGGACGGGTTTTAAAAGAAGGGGTCAAAACTGCCATCATCGGCCGACCGAACGTGGGGAAATCCAGTGTTCTAAACGCACTTTTGCGTGAGGACAAGGCGATTGTGACCGAAATTCAAGGCACCACGCGCGATACTGTTGAAGGCGAAATCAACATTGGCGGCGTTGTACTCAAACTCATCGATACTGCGGGCATCCGCGATTCTCAGAATATGATTGAAAAAATCGGCATCGACAAAGCCCGAGCCATGATCGATGAGGCACAGTTGATTTTATATGTACTCAATAACAACGAGCCCTTGAACGATGAAGATGAAAAGCTTTTGAAAATGACGGAAAACAAATCACGCATTGTCATCATCAACAAAATCGATCTGGAGAATAAGATCGAACGCACCTTTAAAGACAGTGTCCAAATCAGTGCGCTGAGGGGTACGAATATCGATGCGCTTGAACAACGCATCGAGAATTTGTTTTTGGGTGGTGAGGTATCCCTGGAGGATACAACCTATCTTTCCAATGCCCGACAAATCGCGAAAATGCGACAGGTGAAAAACTATCTCGATGAGTCCCTTTATTCCGCACAGAATCTTATGCCTGTAGACATGATTGAAATCGATCTTAAAAATGCATGGGAGACCCTAGGAGAAATCATCGGTCAGACCAAGGACTCCGCTTTGATCGATGAGTTGTTTTCAAAATTCTGCCTGGGCAAGTGATCATTCGTCAAACCTGTGTTTCACTCCATCCTTTTCCCAGGCGATAACATGATCGAGGTTGACATTTCTTGCTGAGTTGAAAATGGTCTTGTCGATATCCTTATTGGTTTGTTTAAGGTGTTTGATCAGCGCCTTGATTTCATTTCTCTTTGAAGCCGTATGCCCCGCAGCAACGCTGCAGGCACAATCAAGGGGATGAATTCCGTTTTTATCCATAATTTTGCGAATAGCGTCTTCTTTGATGTAATAAAGGGGACGAATCAGCTCCATACCCTCGTAATTATCACTCTTTATCTTTGGTAGCATCGTTTTAAATGTGCCCGCATAAAACATATTTAAAAGCGTGGTTTCAATCGCGTCGTCGAAGTGATGCCCAAGTGCCAGCTTGTTGCACCCTTCCTTTTCGGCGATGTCATAAAGAATTCCGCGACGCATTTTTGCACATAAAAAACACGGATACTCCGGGGCCTTATTCCCTACAACTTCGAATACCGCCTTGTCGACAATGGTGAGGTCAATGCCAAGTTTTTCCGCATTTTCCTTCAGTCTTGCACGGTTCCAGGATTTGTAGCCAGGATCCATGGCGATGAATCGAATCTCGAAATCGGCAATGGGATGCTTGGTGAGTTCCTGAAGCATCTTCGCAAGCAAAAGGGAATCCTTCCCGCCACTAATGGCTACTGCGACCCTGTCGCCATCATTGATCAATTGATAATCCTTTATCGCCCGGATGAAAGGGCTCCATAGACTTTTTCGATACGTTTTAATCATATCTCGTTGAAATTGTTGTTTTGTTTCCATAGAAATCACTCCAAATCATAAATACTATAGCAGACATTGAGCGTTGTCAAAAGGTGAATAAAAATAATATCTATGAAATTCTTGTGAATCGTTTTAATATAATGAACTTCCGCGTTATAATAAGGTAGTATTGACAACTAAATCAACGGAGGTGATTGAGTGGCATTTGAATGGACGTCACGCAAACCCACGGAGGGGATTGCGACTATCTACCAGTCGAACATAACACTTAACAAAAATGCCAGTGTCCATTTTGAACGAGCCTACAGCGTCTTGCTGGGTCTAGACAAGGAAAACACCCGCATCGCCATCAAACCCATCACCAAACAAGAACATGAACGCGGGACATTTCCAGAAGAAAAAAAACATAAAATCACGGTGCGTCCGTCCTATGCCCGTGTCTGCAACAAAAAGTTCATTAAAGAAGCAATGGAAATTGCTGACGTTGATTTGAATGAAAACAACGCCATCAAATTCAAAACCACCTGGAGCAAGGAACACCAGGCACTTCTCGTTGATCTAAAGGACATTAAGGGGGAACTGAAATGACACTTGATATCGACAATTTATTCATCCTCATATGGTTCGCACTGATTTTGTTCGCAGCCATTATCGAAGTTTTCACCATGGACCTAACCAGCGTTTGGTTTTCCTTCAGTGCCGTCGTCAGTTTTATCTTGGCGCTCATTGGCATAAGCATTGAAATTCAAATTGCTGTGTTCATCGTCTTATCCATCTTATTGCTCATAAGTGTACGTCCATTGGCCAAACGTTATTTCCGAACCAACATCATCGGAACGAATGCCGACCGGCTTATTGGCCAAGCGGCTAGTGTCACACGTGAAATCCGTCCGGGCGAACGTGGTGAAGTTAAGATAGACGGCAAATACTGGTCCGCAATCGCTTCGGCCAACGAGACCATCAATGCTGGAGAAAAAGTTGAAATTCTTGCCATTGAAGGCAACAAACTCATTGTGGTAAAAATATGACCGCAGGACCATTCAAACGACTTGCAAGTTTCGCCGTCGACTTCGTTTTAATCATCAGTGTCGTTTTCATCACCTGGATTGTTTTCGCCGAAGCCGTTTTACAGTGGGCCATAGGCTATGAAAGCGGTGAGGATATCGCGCAGTATACAGCAATTGCTTATCACTACCTGGGCTTCACCATCGTCAACTATATTTACCAGGTTGTCTCACAGGGACGCACATTTGGCCGCCGATTCGTCTATCTGACGATGAGCGGGCAGGTGAACTGGTGGTCACTGTTCATGCGTGAAGTCATTTGGAAATGTTATTTGTGGCTGTTCGCTGTCACTTTCATCAGCATCGATTATTTCCTTCCCTTACTGTTTGTCTTTCCATTCTTATTTTTCATAGATTTTCTGCTTATTGCTTTCACCCGGACGCGCAAAACCATCCGCGACCGTGTCACACACACCAAAATTATTTTGGAAGATGTTGTTTACCCGTTTTAAACCATATACAATAGAACTATAATCCATTTAGGAGGAATTATCTAATGCCAGGAACTATTTTAGTTATTGCAGTCATCGCTATCGTTTTGGTGTATCTGGCCACACGATTCACCATTGTCACACAGGCTAACCGCTACATTGTTGAGCGCCTGGGTGGGTATTTTGCCACATGGGATGTGGGAATTCACTTTCTCATTCCTTTCATCGACCGCGTCAAGCTTAAAGTAACCATCAAAGAACAAGTCATCGACTTCGACCCGCAACCGGTCATCACGAAGGACAATGTCACGATGCAAATTGACACCGTTGTGTTCTTCCAGATCACTGACCCAAAACTATACACCTACGGTGTGAACTATCCAATCAAGGCGATTGAAAACATCACCAGCACCACCCTTCGTAACATCATCGGTGATCTTGATTTGGACGACTCATTGACATCGCGTGATTATATCAACGAAAAAATGCGTAACATACTTGATGATGCGACTGACCCCTGGGGAATAAAAGTCAACCGCGTGGAAGTTAAAAACATCATTCCTCCAAAAGATATTCGCGAAGCGATGGAAAAACAAATGCGCGCTGAACGTGAAAAACGTCAATCCATCCTTATCGCTGAAGGGGACAAAAGATCAAGCATCCTATCAGCCGAAGGAAACAAAGAAGCACGCATCCTACAGGCTGATGGTGAGAAACAAACCCGCATCCTTGAGGCCGAAGGTAAATCCGAAGCGATTTTGAAAGTTCAAGAGGCGACCGCTAAAGGGATTGAGCTTATCAAAAATGCCGGTGCAGATGAAGCGTTCCTCCGCCTTGAAGCCTACAAGGCTATGGAAAGAGTTGCAGACGGCAACGCTACGAAACTTGTCATCCCCTCTGATATGCAAGGCATGGTCGGTATGGCATCAACATTATCTGAAGCCTTCAAAACCGACACGCCTCTCCCTGATGAGACGAAAAAAGCACTTAAAGACAGCGCATCAGGACAAACATCATATCAATCACCAAAACAAACATCACAATCTGCAAGCAAATCGTCAAGCAAGTCTTCAAGCAAACAATCTCAGAACACTTCGAAAAAATAATCATAAAAACACAAAAGGCCGAGCGGTTGATGAACCGCCCGGCCTTTTTGTTTGTTCAGTTGATTTATAAATCATCTTTCCTATTGCATTTTTAAACAAATGAATTTATGAATCTTCGATATTACAACTTTTAAAAATCGCATTGGTTTGGCGTGCGAGGAAAGGGAATAACATCCCGGATATTTTCTACACCCGTCAGATACATGAGCATGCGGTCAAATCCAAGTCCAAAACCGCTGTGAGGAGTAGAACCGTATTTGCGCAAATCAGTGTACCACCATAACTCATCCTTATCCACGTTCATCTCTTCCATGCGTTGGAGCAGTACGCCTTCTCGCTCTTCACGCTGTGAACCACCGATAAGCTCACCAGACCCCGGCACCAGCAAATCCATCGCGGCCACTGTGGTATTGTCACTGTTTTGGCGCATGTAAAACGCTTTGATGTCCTTGGGCCAGTCGGTCACAAACACAGGCCCATTGAAATGGGTCACAAGGAGCTTTTCGTGCTCTGTGGCCAGGTCATCATCATAAGCGGGCGTATTATCAAACTTTTGACCTGATTCCTTTAACACATCAATTGCCTCCCGATGCGTAACGCGAGTGAACGATGTATCAAGCACAGCATTGAGTTTATCGAGTAGACCTTTTTGAACGAACTTATTCAAAAACGCCATTTCCTCGGGCGCTTTTTTGAGAACGTCGGAAATAAGATACTTTACAAATGCTTCAGCAAGATCCATATTATCACTGAGATCGGCAAACGCCATCTCGGGTTCTATCATCCACAGTTCGCTTACGTGGGTCATGGTATGGGATTTTTCCGCACGGAACGTGGGACCAAACGTGTAAACGTCCCGAAACGCCTGAGCGAAAACTTCCGCTTGCAACTGCCCTGAAACTGTCAGGTTGGTTTTTCGTCCGAAAAAGTCCTTAGAGTAATCCACCTCCCCACCGCCTTGGGCAAGACCCTTGAGGTCGAGCGTGGTCACTTGGAACATCGCTCCAGCCCCTTCTGCGTCTGAGGCAGTAATAATCGGTGCATGCAAATATAAAAAGTCGCGTTCCTCAAAAAAGTTATGCACGGCTTGTGCGAGGATACTCCTGATTCTGAACACCGCAGTGAACAAATTGGTCCTTGGGCGAAGATGCGCATTTTTTCTAAGGAACTCTCGCGAGTGGCGCTTGGGCTGAATTGGATAATCTTCTTGTGAATCACCGACCACTTCCATGGCGGTCGCTTTGATTTCAAAGGGCTGAGGCCGCTTAGGTGTCAGCACCAATTGGCCCTTGATCTTAAGGGCTGCCCCAATTTTCAACTTTTGGAGCTCTTTAAAATTTTCCACTTGCTCATCATAAACTACTTGAATGGTTTCAAAAAACGTCCCATCGTTGACGTTGACAAATCCAAACGTTTTTTGCGCGCGATGATTGCGAACCCACCCGAACAGCGTAATTGGTGTGTCCGTATAAGACTCATAATTTTGATACAGATGCTTGACTGAAAGTTTCATGGGTATGCCTCCTCTATAAATAAAAAAACGTCCTTAAATAAAGGACGAAACAATTCCGCGGTACCACCTTTGTTCAAATGCTCTCTGGCTTTTAACGCAAGCAATACGGATGGGTCTACTGAATTCTTCCATCTCTCCCGGTGTTGTTCAACGTCCATTGTCCTCCGGCTTCCACCCTCCCGGAATCGCTTAAGACAAGCGGAACGCATACTTCTCCGTTCAACGATTTACTCTCTCATTATAATGCATCTGTTCGCTTTGTCAATGTTATTGACCTTGTAGCGTTAAGCAATTAACAATGTTACACTATAAAAGACATGAAAATTTCAGGAGGTTCCCAATGAATTACAAAGCGAGTGTAAAAATCGAACGTGTGATGGCAGTCATCGTAGATTCCATCGTTTTATCCGTATTGCTCAATATTGCACAAATCATATACCGACCCCTTCTCATCGAAGGGCAAAGCTTCGGCAATATTTCCGAAATGATTCCCACACCCTTTTTCCAAGAGGACGTCCCCCCTGAAGCCCTCGCGGTCAATATCATCGTATCGTTTCTCATCGGGGTGTTGTTGTTCATTGTCATTCCTTACAAGAAAAACGGCAAGACATTAGGGAAAATGCTTTTTAGCATCAGGGCCATTGACACTGAAGGCAATAATCCTTCCTTAAAACAACACGCGCTCCGCGCCATAGACATTTACAACACTTATTTGTATATGGTGATTCTATGGGTCGTGTTCATAGATGTTGAATTGTTTTTTGAGCTCGAAGTCAATACAATGAGCCTCGTGGGTCTCGTCGTTATTGTATCATTCTTCATGATTGTTATGCGGCGCGACGCCAGAGGATTGCATGATTTTCTCGCTCGGACGTATGTGGTACATGAAAACTATGACCCCCAACAACACAACACCGATACCATCAGAAAAGATTGGGCTGGGAGTGAAACAACTAAAGACATTCTCGATGAAACCGAGGACGACACCGACCCATTTGAAGATGATGATCCATGGAATAAATAAAAAGGCTGAGCAATCAGCCTTTTTATTTGGAACGTTGAAGATCACTTCGATATGACTCAATGATGTGTTGAAAAGCGTCAAACGTTTCAATTCCTACCAATTCCCGTTTAATTACTGTTGCTCCTGGCATGCCTTTCAAATAGGCTGGTGCGTGGGTGCGCATTTCCAGCATGGCAATAGCTTCTCCTTTAAGCGCGATAAGTTTGCGCGCATGCTCAAGCACTGTATCCAAGCGCGCATCATTGGTTGCGCTTCCGGTGTATGTCCCTGTAAGGAGATAATCATTAATTTGTTTAATCAGCCACGGACTCGTCCGCAGGGCGCGCCCAACCATTACAGCGTCCACGCCTGTGTAATCAATCATTGCCTTTGCTTCTTCGGGAGAAGTGATGTCTCCGTTGCCAATCACCGGAATATTCACCGCCTCTTTAACGGCTTTGATAATATCGAGGTCGACCTTCCCTTTGTACATCTGTGAGCGTGTTCGTCCGTGGACGGTGATGAGCGAGGCTCCGGCGTCTTCGGCGATGCGTGCAATTTGCGGCGCATTCTTCTTCGAATCGTACCCAGAACGAATCTTCACACTGATGGGCACATCACTGCGATCACGCATCGAGTGAATCATATCCGCAAGGGTCTGGGGTTTTTCCATAAGACTGCTTCCACTGCCCGCTTTAACAACTTTGCTAACGGGGCACCCAGCGTTGAGATCGATCATCACAGCGTTTGTGTGTTGACTCACGTATTGAGTGGCCGGTGCGATGGTCTCCGCTTCCCCGCCAAATAACTGCAACACCACGCTGTTTTCACCAGGATTGACTCTGAGCATTTCCAACGTCTTGTCGTTTCTATAATTGATGGCTTTGTCACTTACCATTTCACTATATATCAAAGCTGGTTCGTAGACTTGCAGAATTTCACGAAACGCAGCGTTAGTGATCCCCGCCATGGGCGCCACGACAACTTTGTTTTTCTCAAAGAGTGAACGAAAATCCATAACAACCCCCCCTTTTATCAAGCAGTATTGTCGCACAGCTTAATTTAAATTGCAATCGTTTTGTCATTCATTGGCCCTATGCTATAATAGCCGCGGTGATAAAAATGAAAGATTATTTGACAAAAGCATATGCATTTGACGGAAAGGTCCGTCTATATGCCGCAAGAAGCACAAACCTCGTCAGTGAAGCACAACGCATCCATGGTCTTTGGCCATCGAGTTCGGCAGCTTTGGGGCGATTGCTCACAGGAAGCGTCATCATGGGCGCTATGTATCAACAGGGCCAGGAACTCTCCATTAGAATTGAATCTGATGGCCCCATCGAAGGCATGGCCGTGACGACTGACGCGCTTGGAAACGTCCGAGGATATGTCGGCAATCCCAAGCTTTCATTTCAAAACAATGATGGGAAAATCAATGTTGCTCACGCTGTGGGAAGCGGGCAAATTCATGTGACCAAGGATGTCAAGGTTCGCGATATTTTCACTTCATCAGCCTCCCTGCAAACAGGTGAAATCGGTGAAGACCTCGCCTATTATTTCACAGCCAGTGAACAAATTCCTTCTGCGGTAGGTTTGGGTGTTAAAGTGAACACGGACAGTTCAATCATCAATGCGGGCGGATTCATACTTCAACGCATGCCCGGTTGTCCCGATGAAACCATTGAAACTATCGAAGAAAATCTTCGCGCAATGAAACCGACCACACAGATGCTTGATGAGGGCTACAGTCCTGAAGCGATGATTCAAGAAATCACAAAAGGTGATTACAAAATTTTGCACACCATGGATATCGCTTATCAGTGTGATTGCAACCGTGAGAAATTTGAACGAGGCCTTTTGTCTCTTGGAAGTTCACAATTAAGACAGATTAAAGAAGAAGACGGTCAAATCAAAACGGTTTGCCACTTTTGCCGTACGGCCTATCAGTTTGACGAAGCCGCGATTGACCGTTTGATAGACGAAGCCGCCAAGTACAATAAATAATAAAAGGGCCGATGGATGCATTACATTCATCGGCCCTTTTCATTTACGTCGTCACGCGTTTGCCCTCCCAATCACGGCGCAACCACCGGATAAACACGAGAAGTCCGCGCATGCATTCATCCGCCGCCAGGCCGATGAAAATACCTACAAGTCCAAATTCAAGGCGTACGCCAAACACATAGGAAAGCCCTATGGCTATTCCAAGCATGCTGAAAATGGCGATGATCACTGGGAACACTACATCACCAGAGGCACGCAATGCCTGAATGACAACCAAGTTGGAGAGTCTTCCAACTTCAAGGACAATCACGACCTGCATCGAGCGAACCGCAGCATTGATAATCTGTTCGTCATCGGTGAAAATGCTCAGAATCCATTCCGCGTTCAAATACATAAGCGTGGCGATTGTAAGCACAATGAGAATCGCAAATTTAAGTGTATGGATGGTCCGTTGATACGCGCCCTCGTAATTTTTCGCACCAACACGCCAGCCCACTATCACTTGATTCCCCTGTGCAAGGGCAAGGGCAAATACAAGAACCGGCATCATCATGTTCTGGATGTACACATGCGCGGTGAGCGCATAGGTGCCGATGATATTGATGAAACTGAGCAATATAACTTGTGTAAACTGATAGACAAATGCCTCCAGGGCGGAAGGCAATCCGATTTTTATAATTTTGACGAAATGTACAGCCATGGGTTGAAAACGCAAGAAAAAAGGATGAACACCAAGGCGTTTATAAAGAAAAATCAAGGCAATTGTCAATCCAGCGGCCTTTGAGATGACTGAAGAGATTGCTGCACCGGTTTCACCAAGTTCGGGGAATATCCATAGTCCGAAAATAATGAACGCATTGAGTATTACGTTTAAAACATTCGAAACACCGACAATCACCATCAACAACTTGGTTTGTCCAAAGCTTTTAAATCCAGCACCACTTGCCTGGGTCATAGCGATGAACAAAAGGCCCAGTGAAAATATTCTGAGGTACAACAAGGAGGCATCGAAAATTTCTGCGTCTGTGTTGATAAGGTGAAAAATACTGCGACCGAAAATCTGAATAATGACCACGAGAACCAGGGCAATCAACGTATTGGAATAAAGGCCAGACTTGATCGCCATTTTAGCGTCAGCTTCCTTTTGGGCCCCAAGATACTGACTGACCACAACACCTACACCGATGGCAACGACATTCAAAAGTACCGTAAAAAGACTGGTGATTCGTTGGGCATTTCCCACCGCCGCGACGCTTAAATCAGAATATTGTGAAAGCATCAGTGTATCGGCAACCCCCATTAACATGAAAAAAAGCAGCTCAATGTATATTGGCCACGACAATTGAAACAGACTTTTGCTTTCACGCACCATCGAATCACCTCCAAAACATAACCATTATAACAAAAAAACACCGCTTAGCACGGTGTTTTAGTCTGCGTGGAGTGTGGAACCGATTACTCATAAAGCGGATAGCGCTTGGTAAGCAGTTCAACTTGATTTTTGACCTCGTCATGCACAAAATTGTTCGAAGGATTCATCAATGTGTCATAAATCAATTTCGCTACGGTTCTCATATCATCAGGCGTGAAGCCACGAGTTGTCATTGCCGGGGTTCCCAGACGCACCCCACTGGTGATGAATGGTTTCTCTGAGTCATTGGGAACGGTATTCTTATTGGAAGTGATGCGTACGCTCTCAAGAATCTTTTCGGCATCTTTCCCCGTCAGGCCGCTTAAATGCTTGACATCAACCAAAATCAAATGGGTGTCGGTGCCATTGGAAATAACACGAAAGCCAAGTCTTGAAAGTTCATCAGCCAACGCTTTCGCATTGGCAATCACTCTGCCTTGATACACTGTAAAATCTGCCTCAAGTGCCTCTTTGAAGGCAACCGCTTTAGCCGCGATGATATGCATCAACGGCCCTCCTTGAATACCGGGAAACACAATTTTGTTAATGCGCTGATAAATGGCTTTGTCATTCGTGAGAATAATTCCACCGCGCGGTCCCCTTAGCGTTTTGTGTGTTGTGGAGGTGACCACATCAGCCACATCACAGGGGTTATTGTGATACCCTGCAGCAACCAACCCAGCAATATGCGCCATATCAACCATCAGATAGCTCCCGGTTTCATCGGCAATATCGCGGAATTTCTTAAAGTCAATTTCCCGGGGATATGCACTGGCTCCCGCTACAATCAATTTGGGCTTGAGTTCGAGCGCTTTTTGACGAACCGCTTCATAATCGATGGTCTCATCGGATTCACGTACACCATAGGCTTCAAAATGATAATCAATGCCACTGAAATTCATCGGGTGTCCGTGGGTGAGATGACCCCCGTGATCAAGACTCATGCCCAAAACCGTGTCGCCATGCTCAAGCAAGGCCCGGTACGCGGCCATATTGGCAGTCGACCCCGAATGGGGCTGGACATTTGCGTAATTGACATTGAAAAGTTTCTGGGCTCGCTTTCGGGCGAGTCGCTCCACACTATCGGCGAATTCGCACCCGCCATAATAGCGTTTTCCAGGGTAGCCTTCGGCATATTTATTAGTGAGGATGGACCCCCCTGCTTCAAGCACGGCACGTGAGACAAAATTCTCACTGGCGATGAGTTCCAAGTGGTCTTGCTGTCTTTGAAGCTCGCTATTTAGTGCATCATAAATCTCACTGTCGCTCGTTTTTACATTATTCATCATGGGTTCCTCCTTCAATGGCATGGCGTTTCAATAGGGTGCGTCCAGCCCAGCTTGTCACTATGATTGTTCCTGTCAAAAGTGCAAGAATAATCATGCCGCTGATTAACCAAAACATCTGTGGAAGAATGCGGATGAGTACATCTCCTGAACGCAGTATCCAATCATCGTTGTCAAAAAAGAGCTCATGAAATACGGTGAAGGCTGCGGAAAAGTCTATCAAAAACCACCCTCCCACAAATAGGATGAAAAACATAGGGAGATAAAAAGCATCTCTGAGGGTCTCATAAAATGCGCGGCGGTTGTTCAAGTAAAGCACTGCCCCACCGATGAGAACGCCTAAGAGGGCGAAGAGCCCCGCGCCGCGAACGAGTGTGTAGACATCGCGAACATCTTCCATGTGCCGGATTTCAATGTCGCGCATGACGGGTTCATCATCCTCCGGGTACGCACCAAAATATAAATCATCCTGACGATAATTCAAGTAATCAATCAACTGGGTGGAAACATAGGTATGGTCGAACTCATACGTTTCTCCTTGAGGGGTTGTTCCCTCTCCATCGTGGGTCGCATACTGGCCCTCAGAAAAAAGAATGTAGGGCCGCGTCGTCAGAAGAGATGCAAATAACGCAACCAAAAAAACAGGATAGAGTATCCATATAATCCATTTGAGTATTTTCATAATACCACCCAGTCATTTCCTTAAAGTTTTTCTATGGCTTTGAAACATTCCACAGTGTTTTGAAGCAAGGATGTAATTGTCATTGGCCCTACCCCACCGGGAACGGGCGTGATGTAGGATGCTTTATCCTTGGCTGATTCGAAATCAACATCGCCAACCAGTTTTTCATCGACACGGTTGACGCCTACATCAATCACAACCGCACCTTCTTTAATCATATCGCCGTGAACCATGCCGGCTTTTCCTGCAGCCGCAATGATAATATCGGCGTTTTGCGCTTCCCACGTCAAATCCTTTGTACGTGAATGTGCCACGGTAACAGTGGCGTGTTCACGCAGAAGCAGCTGAGCGATTGGTTTTCCCACAATGTTACTGCGTCCGATCACTAGCGCCTTTTTTCCCTGAATATCCAGATCAATGCTTTGAAGCATTGTCATGATGCCTTTGGGGGTGGCGGAAATTACCCCAGGGGTACCGATTTGCAGCGCCGCAATATTGAGTGGATGAAAGCCATCGACATCTTTCGAACGATCGATGGTGTCGATGATTTTATTAGCGTCGATGTGATCAGGCAAGGGGAGCTGCACAAGAATCCCGTGGACATCACGATCGGTGTTGAGCGATTCTACGAGGTCAATGAGCTCCGCTTGTGAAATTGACGGATCTCTCTCATATTTCGTACTTTTGATGCCTGCGCGCTTGCACGCACGCTCCTTGCCTCGCACATAGCTTTGACTCGCCGGGTCTTCACCGACCAGAACAACTGCTAAGTGCGGCGATTTCCCACTTTTTTCATATAAATGGGAAACCGTGTCTTTGACTTGTTTACGCGTATCTTTGGACAACTGCTTGCCATCAATGATGGTCGCCATCAAATCGCCTCCTTGGATAAATAGGTGTCCACAATTTCACCATAAAACATAATGTGGGTATCGTGGTTTTTATAGTGCCCCTCTTTGATGGGAGTGGGAATGAGGGCTGGTTCTTGTGATTGCTGATAAATAATTTTACATTCATACTGCAGTTCACACTCAGCAATAATGGGGGTGTTGATGGTGCGTGCGGGCTTAAGGGTCAAGTCCGCTTCTTTGAACTTATCAACATCTCGTCCCGAGAGGGTCCCGGCAACTTTGAGTGCCTCTTTCATCATGCCGTGTTCGGGGACATTGACAGTAAAATCCTCAGCATTCAAAAGGACATCATAGGTATGGCGGGAATAACGAACATAAGCGATGAATACAGGGCGGGACCATACGATTCCGATATGACCCCAGGCCACAGTCATCGTATTAACGTTGCCCTGCCTATCCTTCGCAGTTAGGAATACTCCTTTGGGAAGTTGCGACAGTAATTTTTCCGCGTGCTTGTGATACGTTTTAAGCATGGGGGAGCTCACCTCAGATATAAGTCTGTATATTTTTCCTTGAGATAACGTACATAATATTTAGGATCGAATGACTCACCTGTAACTTTTATTAGAATCTCCTCAGGGGTAAAGCGCGAACCGTAACAGTGAATATTGTCCTTCAGCCAGCGGTTGATTGCGGCGATATCATTATTCCTTATGTGTCCGTCGATGTCAATCGCTTCGCGCATGGTGTAGTATATTTGCGCTGCATAAGCGCTTCCCAGGGCATAAGTGGGAAAGTAACCGAACATGCCGTCACTCCAGTGTACATCCTGCAACACGCCCATGGAAGGTGAGGGAACATCAAGATTAAGATATTCTTTCATCTTAGCATTCCACGTTTTTTCAAGGGCGTCCACGCCCAGGCCATTGTTAAAAATGTCGCGTTCGATTTCGTAACGAATCAAAATATGCAACGGATAGGTGAGTTCATCGGCTTCCACGCGAATGAAACTCTCCTCGACTTTATTGACCGCTTTATAGAACGTATCAGAGTCAACGCCCTCCAATTGTTTTCCAAACATCCCTTTAAGAACAGAAAAATGCGTTTGCCAAAAGGCCTGTGAGCGCGCAAGCGTGTTTTCATAAAAACGCGATTGTGACTCATGGATTCCCATGGATGCACCAGTATTGAGATTGGTAGTGTCCAGCGTCTCATCAATTTGTTGTTCGTATGTGGCGTGTCCCAGTTCATGAACAGCCGCGAATATCGACCCGGGAAGAAAATCCTCCAAATACCGCGTGGTGAGTCTTACATCCTGTGAATGCGTATTCCATGTAAATGGATGCACGCTTTCTTTAAGGACACCGCGGTCGAAATCAAAATCAAAAACCCTTGTGATGTAATCCACAAAATCCTTTTGTTTCGCTTTAGGGTAGTGGTCCGTTAAAAAAGGATACTCGTTGGTCTTTTTACTGTTGAGAACCTCTTTTACAAAGGGAACAAGCTCATCTTTGATTGTTTGGAAAAAGGCATCGTATTTTTCCATGGTCATGCCCTCTTCGAAATCATCGAGCAGTACATTATATGGTGTTTTTGAATCGCTGCGATATTGTACCATGCGTTTTTTAAAATTGATGATTTTCTTGAGATACGGCTTGAAATGTTCAAAATCGTCGTTTTCTTTCGCTTCTTCCCATACTTTTTGTGCCATGGTCGTAAGCTTCGCATATTCAACATATTCCGCTTTAGGAATCTTGTTGATTTTATCGAGCGATTTTTTTGCTTTTTCGACTTCTCTTTGTTGTTGGTCATTGAGGGTATTCCCATTCTCAATCAATACATCGAGCGCCTCTTTGTATTTTGCATCGGTCATCAGGGAAAAATGCTCGCCGCTGATAATTGAAAGCATTTCGCTGCGGTAGGGAATGCTTTTTCTGGGCGCTTCCGTGTTTGAATCCCATCCTGCCAGTGCGAGCACGAGTTCGTAGGCTTTTTGTTTCTTTTGAAAATCTTTGAATACTTCAAAATGGTCCATAATAGTCTCCTTTCAAATAAACACACGCACAGCGTCAATCCACTGTGCGCATGCATGCCTATTTTAAAACAGGCCTTCCGCGTTGCCTGATTCATCAATATCCATATCCATCGCAGCCGGCCTAGAGGGAAGCCCCGGCATGGTCATCATCTCACCTGTAAGCGCGACAATGAATCCAGCACCAATGGATGGGGAGAGTTCGCGCACATGAAGCGTGAAATCTTTAGGGCGTCCGTATGCTTTGGGGTCATCGGAAAGTGACATCTGTGTTTTGGCCATGCATACTTGCAGGTCGTCCCATCCTAGACGCTTGTATTTCTTTAGCTGATTGCGAGCCTTTTTGGAAAAATCGACATTCTTTGCTCCATACACTGTTTTGGCAATCTTTTCGATTTTGACATCGAGAGGGTCTTTCGTATCGTAAAGACGTTTGAAAGTCTGGGTATTCTTGTCAATTTCGCTGAGCACTTTATTGGCGAGATCTTCTGCACCTTCGCCGCCTTTTTCCCACACTTTCGAAATGGAGTGGGGATGGTTATTGCTTTTAAGCCACTGTGAAAGCGTCTGGATTTCCTCGTCCGTGTCGTGGACGAAATGGTTGATCGCAACAACGTAGGGGATGTTGAACGCCTGGAGTGTCTCAATGTGTTTTTCGAGATTTTCAACCCCCTGTTTGAGCGCTTCCACATTTTTTTCTTTAAGATTGTCCTTTTTCACACCACCATGCATCTTAAGCGCGCGGATTGTCGCGACAATCACGACGGCACTGGGATCGAATCCAGCCTGGCGGGATTTGATGTTGAAGAATTTTTCCGCGCCGAGGTCGGCACCGAATCCAGCTTCTGTAATGACGTAGTCTGCCAATTTTCTTCCCATGTTGGTAGCTATGATGCTGTTAGCACCGTGCGCGATATTCGCAAAGGGTCCACCATGGACAAGTGCTGGCGTATTTTCAAGTGTCTGCACGAGATTGGGCTTTATAGCATCGCGCAAGATGAGTGTAATAGCGCCCTGTGCACCCAAATCACCGATGGTGATTGGTTTTTTGTCGTAAGTGTTCGCTATCACGATACGTTCGATGCGCACTTTGAGGTCATTCAAGTCCTTGGCAAGACACAGGACTGCCATAATTTCTGAGGCGACTGTGATGTTAAATCCATCCTCGCGGGGAATGGAATTGCCAACGCCACCCAGGCCAACATTGATTTGACGGAGTGCACGGTCGTTCATGTCCATCGCCCGTTTCCACGTGATGCGGCGAGGATCGATGTTGAGATCATTGCCTTGATGTAGATGATTGTCAATCAGGGCACTTACTGCGTTGGTCGCGGTGGAGATTGCGTGAATGTCACCAGTGAAGTGAAGGTTGATATCCTCCATGGGAACAACTTGACTTTTGCCACCTCCAGCAGCACCACCCTTAATGCCCATTACCGGTCCGAATGACGGCTCACGCAAGGCTATTATAGAATTTTTCCCAATTCTGTCAAACGCTTGTCCAAGTCCCACAGTAGTGGTAGATTTTCCTTCCCCTGCAGGTGTGGGCGTAATGGCCGTAACCAAAATAACCTTGCCCTTTTTATCTTTAACATGATTCAGCGACTCCAGTTTCACCTTGGCTTTATAATTGCCGTAGCGTTCAATGTCTGTTTCTTGCAAGTTGAGCTTCTTGGCAATTCCACCAATATCCTGCATTTTCGCCTGTTGTGCAATTTTCAAGTCTTGATTTTCCACGCGAAACCCTCCATTTTTTCTATTATTATGAGAAAATCGTCCGCTAGTATTATCACACATTCACTTGTGAAATTCAACGCTTAAATAAAACGCTTTCAGTCAACAAAATTTTGCTGTAACAAGGGATTATAGTATAATAATGTACGTAAGCATAGCCTGTGAATGCACCATTTATACGCATTAACCCGCTGTTGTATGGGCCAGGTGAAGTACTTGGTTTTTATATCATTAAGACCGCTTATTCATGCGGTTTCCCACAAATTATACCCACTGGAGTAAGCTTATGAGCGCGTATGCCCCCACCATCACCGTTTCGCCTGGAGCGATCAATCAATTGAGACCGTGCCCACAGGCCGTCATCGTTACAGAAACAAACATCCCCTCGACCCTCATCGAGCGAGTGCAAAAACAAACTGGGGCATTCCAAATTATTACCTTGCCCACTGGTGAAGCCGCGAAATCTTTTGCAAGCTATTTGACAATCATAGAAACCCTTGAAACGCTGGAGCTCGACAAATCCTCGACCCTTATTGCCGTGGGTGGTGGGGTGATTACCGATGTCGCGGCATTTGCTGCGGCAACATATAAGCGAGGAATGAACCTAACACTGATTCCTACTAGTTTGCTTGCGATGGTCGATGCAGCGATTGGCGGAAAATGCGGTATTAATACCAAGAAATCCAAAAACAGCGTGGGTACGTTTTATGCCCCCCAATCTATAATTATCGATGTGGATGCTTTGGAGACATTGCCTCAAAGACAATTCAGAAGCGGCATGGCTGAGATAATAAAAATCGCACTTATGCGCGATGCTTCCTTGTTTGAGCAGCTGAAAAAACCCATTGAGTCCTTGCCTATTGAAACAGTTATAAACAAAGCAATCGAATTAAAGATGGATATCGTCACCCAAGATTATAAGGAGGGCCATTTAAGAAAGCTTCTGAATTTCGGCCATACGATTGGCCACGCTATTGAGCACGCAATGCAGTATGAATATACCCACGGAGAATGCATCGCAATGGGAATGGAATGGATTTCACGTACCACCCCACACTACGATGAGCTGCTTGAGATTCTGGATAATTATGGACTGAGGCTCTCTTTGCCTGTTTCCCTAAAAACACTGATCCCCATCATGGCACGTGATAAAAAACGGCGTGACCAAACCATTGACATCGCGCTTGTTGAAAAAGCGGGAAACGGCTTTATTAAAAGATTTGAACTGGAAGAATTCATACAATTTGTTAAGGAGCGATCGCCCGATGAATCAATCAATTGATGATTTGAGAAAAGAGATCAACACCTTGGATGAAACCATAAAATCTGCACTGAAGCGTCGTTTTGAAGTGACGGATGCTGTTGGTGCATACAAACGCGAGCATGATTTGCCTATGCTGGATACCAACCGCGAAAAACAGATTCTTGATTTGATTGAAGATGCGTCAATCAGGAAAATTTACGAAGTAATTCTGCGTGAGAGCAAAGCGCGTCAAAAATCGGAGTGATTGCATGTACGGACTTCTAGGAAAAAAACTGACCCACAGTTTCTCCCCCTATGTTCACGAAAGCATATCAAAGGAACTGGATTATCAGCTTTATGAGACACTCAATATCAAAGCATTTTTAAAAGCCAAGCCTTTTAAGGGGGTCAATGTCACCAACCCTTACAAACACGAAGTCATTCCCTACCTCGATGAACTCGACCCTTCGGCGCACAGGACACAAACTGTTAACACCATCACCAATACCGATGGAGTCCTCAAAGGCTACAACACCGATTATCTTGCGTTGAAAGATATCATCGCTTCACGCTTTCCTCAAAAGAAACAAACTGGGATTACAATACTGGGAAATGGCGCAACCATGCGAAGCATAAAACTGGCGCTCCTGGACAAGGGGTTTGCAAACATCACTGTTTGTGCGCGCAATCCCAAAGACAATGAAAACTCTCTTGGTGATATCCCCAAATCGACACAAATTTTGATCAACGCGACTCCAAAAGGCATGTATCCGGACAATGACGCATCGTTCAATATCGACTTTTCTAAATTCCCATCGATGCAGCTTGTATATGATTTGATTTACAATCCGTTTTATACCAATCTTTTACTTGATGCTAAACGCCATAGCATTAAAGTGATGAACGGACTGGAATTGCTGGTGCGTCAGGCAACTCACTCACAGAAAATATTTGGATGCATTACTAATTCACTGGCACCACAATCGATTACACGCAAAATTCAACGAAATTTCACCAACATTGTCTTCATTGGGCTGCCTTTTAGTGGAAAAACCCATTATGGACAATTGCTAGCCAAGCAAACCAACCGTCCTTTTGTTGATATTGATCATGTCATAGAAGAAAAAGAAGGAATCAGCGTACCAAATATTTTCCAGTTTAAAGGGGAACGCTATTTCCGCCAGATTGAAAAAAATGTCATCAAAGACAAAGCCTCAAAACACCAACAAATCATCGCACCCGGCGGTGGTGCAGTGCTTGATAAGGAGGCGATGCGGGCCCTACGACAAAATGCATTCATAATCTATCTCGATTTGGAGCCCAACTTGTTGGAGGAAAGCGACCTCAAAGGACGCCCGCTTGTTAACACCCTTTCTGATATTATGACGCTCAAGCGTGACCGTGAAGCGCTCTATCGAAATTACGCAGATACCATTATCTCAAGAGATACATCCAACGATGATATAGTCCTTGGCAAAATCAAGGAGGCACTCAATGCGTATCTTGGTGATTAACGGACCGAACTTGAATCTTTTGGGAACGCGCGAAACAGATATTTACGGTATGATGACACTCGAGGCACTCAATAGTGAGCTCATCGAGTATGGTAAAACACTGAATATCGATATTGAATGTCATCAGAGCAATCTTGAGGGTATTCTCATCGATTTACTGCATCATGCGCATCACGCGCACTTTGATGGGGTCATCCTAAATGCCGCAGCCTACACACATTACTCCTATGCATTATATGATGCCATTAAAGCGATTGATGTGCCGGTGGTTGAGGTGCATTTGAGCAATCCTGAAAAACGCAGCGAATCCTTCCGCCGCGTTTCTCTCATCAAAGATGCTTGCGCCGCCACTTTCCAGGGGCAGCATAAGAACAGCTATTTCAAGGCGCTTGAGTATCTCCGCACCCACTATCAAAAACATTCCTAATGTGGCGTAAATTGATAAAAAGCATGCCTCTGCATGCTTTTTTATGTTATAATTCATATAGATTATGTGCGTTTGATACTTAAAAGGAGGTCAACCGTATGCGACAATACGCAAGACTTACAAATGTTGTCCTGCTAGCCACCATGGCATTGGTCGGTTTTGGCCTTTATGGCTTCATCACGCACGACTCCGGTGGGTTTTTCATTCTTTCCCGTACCGTTAACCTTTATCTGTTTGTTTTCCATCCCGTGGTAATCTTCATTCTTGCCCGTTTAGTGCTCAACTACCACGACCATACAAACCTTCCCGAAGCTGTGATTTTCTCCCTACTGATTCTTCCCCTGGCTCCGACGATTTTTATCCTCATCCCCGTTGCGGCCGATGTTATTGCAGTCAAGCAAATTAATCCAACTGCTTTGGAGGTTGTATTTTTTATATTTGAAATTGGGGTATTGATTGTTGGGGTTGTATTTTTTGTCCGTTACGCCAAACGGTATGCGACTGAGTCCCTTGTTCCCAAGGACCTTTACGCCATGTTCCACTACCTCATCGGCATGATGGTCTACTTTTATTTTATTCGTTTGACCATTCTTTCTTCCTTGTTGGTCACAGGCGCTGTGTAACTCAGTTTATTACTGGTGTAAAATACGGTTTCCCTCTTTTTGAATCCAAGCCTTTAAACCGCTTATTTAAGCGGTTTTTTTATTTTACCTCTAAAACAAACTTTGTCTTTCAAAGTGAGTGGGTGCTAAAATATAAGTAAACTTGAGCAAGGGAGGGGTTAAAGATGCGCAAAACATTGCTTGTGATGGTGTTCATTGCCGCATTGGGCATTTCAGCTTGCACACAGCCCACAACACAAACATACACAATCAACGGCCAAACTGTTTCACGCGTGCGCACAGATACTCAATGGGGCGAAAATCTTCATGGTGATGCGACGTATATTGTCAGTGAGTCATCGATGAAGCAATACATCGACGACAACGAGGACGTCTTTAATTTCACGCAAGGTAACCCTTCGTTTGAAGCACTCACACACAGTTATGATGAAGATTTCTTCGCTGATTCCTTGATTGTCTTGATTACCTATGAAGAAAACAGCGGCTCAATCACGCATGAAATTGAACAGATGACTGTAGAAAACGGCACACTTCATATCGATGTCAAACGGATAATCCCTGAGGCGGGAACCGACGATATGGCCGCTTGGCATCTTGTTGTTGAGCTAAGCAAGGACGACTACATATTTGATGAAGTCAATGTGAATACCATCACCCATGATTGATAAGGCCTGCAACAGGCCTTATTTTTTATTGTCAGACCACTTGGAATTGATATAATGACCCTAGGAGGCGCGATATCATGAATATATTGATCGCAATGGATTCTTTTAAAGGATCCATGGACGCTAAAACAGCGACATACACGATTAAGGATGCGTTGCATGGTGTCAACGAAAACTTTACCCTAACCGCACTTCCTATCGCTGATGGTGGGGAGGGAACACTTGAGACGTTAATTGATTCCAGCAATGGTCAAAGACACCGTGTCCCCGTTCACAATCCGCTCATGCATCCTGTTGAGGCATCCTACGGTATTATCAACACTACGACAGCAGTGATTGAAATGGCTGAGGCAAGCGGGTTGACGCTCATAAGCGAGACCGAAAGAAATCCGCTTCACACCACCACATATGGAACAGGCGAACTTATACACCATGCACTTGAAGCAGGCATAAGGGACTTTGTTATCGGGATTGGTGGCTCAGCCACCAATGACGGTGGGATGGGGATGCTTGAAGCACTTGGTTATCGTTTTATCGATGCTCAGGGTTCAACCCTCCATCCCGTTGGTGCCGCCTTGAATGATGTGGCACATATCGATGGCAAATCGGCCGATCCCCGTTTGAAAGACGCGACGTTCACGGTGGCCTGCGATGTGAGCAATCCTCTTTATGGTCCAAATGGTGCGGCGTATGTCTATGGCCCTCAAAAAGGGGCCACAAAGGATATGTTACACCGTCTTGATGAGGGGTTAAAACATTTTCACGGACTCATGGCGGCCCATACCGGCGTCCAAAGTGCAACCATTCCCGGTGGAGGCGCGGCTGGTGGGCTTGGCAGTGCCTTATACAGTTTCCTCAACGCTGATTTAAAATCCGGAATCAGCATCGTATTCGATACGCTGGATATCCACACCCATATTATGAACAATGATCTGATCATCACAGGAGAAGGCCGCATCGATGCCCAGACTCTCATGGGAAAAGGCCCCGGTGAGATTGCCAAACTCGCCCGAAGAAATAACAAACCCTGCCTCGGCATTGCTGCGGCGATTACAGAAGACGCTTATGAAGCCAATGAAGCTATGACCGCAATGTTTTCCATTGCCAATGCCACCCATACCCAGCGTGAGATGATGCACGAATCCATTGCACGTACGCTGCTCAGGCGAACTGTGCATGCTTTGTTTTCTCTTCATTTGAACATTTAAAAAACTGCATCCTTCGCAGTGATTTTTACCACTGTAGGGATGCAGTTTTTTTATAAGAATAACTCCAAAAGCGGAATAACCATTTTGGCGGGAGAATGCGGTACCTTGTGCGTTTCCATGCGAATGTGAAGACGGTTGCGCTTAAAGTCTAGATGGATGTATTTGGAGAGTTCGGAAGCTTTATTGAAAAGCATCTCTCCGTGTATATGTTTGGATGCTTCCTCACTCAAAACGAAAGTAATCGCGGTTTTCGTCTGATGTACTTTCTCCATACCGACTTTGATTGCCAGGCGCTCATAGAGTTTTCCCGCCATATATTCATCAAGGGGTGGTGGGACGGGACCAAAGCGGTCGTCCATCTCCTCTTTGAGTATGAAATAGTCGTTGGAACTTTGCATTTGTGTAATGCGTTTGTGCAGATCAATTTTTGTGTCGTCATCGGGAATGTAGTCGCCGGGAATGGAACGGTGAGAGGGAAGTTTGATCTGAACACTCTTTTTGTCATCCGATTGAATTTCCGGTTTTTCATCTTTCCCTTTGTCGATTTCTTCTTTGAGAATGTCCATGAACATATCAATACCCACCGAATCAATATCACCGGATTGTTCCGTACCGAGAAGATCTCCTGCACCACGGATGGCAAGGTCACGCGAAGCGATTTTGTAGCCGCTTCCCAGTTCAGTGAATTCCTTGATGGCCTGCAGACGCTTTGAAGCGTCGTCATTGAGCTGTTTGTTCTTATCGTACATCAAGTAACTGTAAGCAATGCGGTCACTACGTCCCACGCGTCCGCGTATCTGATATAGTTGAGACAGACCGAGTCGGTCCGATTCATGAACGATGAGCGTATTGGCATTGGGAATGTCTATCCCGGTTTCAATAATAGTTGTGGATACGAGCACGTCAAATTCATGGTCTAAAAATGCCTGCATGACTTTTTCTAGTTCGTTTCTGCTCATTTGTCCGTGCGCATAAGCAATGCGGGCGTCGGGGATGAGAGCACTCAGATGATGGGTGATTGCTTCGATGGTTTCCACGCGGTTGTGAAGATAAAATACCTGTCCACCGCGTCCGATTTCACGTTCGATTGCATCCTGGATGACGTGATCGGAGCGACGCAGGACATAAGTCTGGATGGGAAAGCGGTTTTTGGGCGGTGTTTCGATCAAGCTCATCTGTTTAACCCCAGTCATAGCCATTTGAAGCGTTCTTGGAATCGGCGTTGCACTTAATGAAAGCACATCGACTTGCAATTTCATCTGCTTAATGCGTTCTTTGTGTTCCACACCGAAACGCTGTTCCTCATCGATGATCATTAAGCCGAGATCGCGGTATTTCACATCCTTTGAAAGCAACCGGTGCGTCCCGATAATGATATCGATTGTTCCCTCCTTGGCTTGCTTTAAGAGGCGTTTTTGAACGGATGGTTTAACGAAACGATTCAACAGAGCGATCTTAATTCCGTGCTTGTCCATGCGTTCTTTGAATGTATAATAATGCTGACGCGAGAGAATAGTCGTGGGGGCAAGATAGACTACCTGCTTATTATCAAGGATGGCCTTGAACGCGGCGCGAAGCGCGACTTCGGTCTTACCATACCCCACATCGCCACAGACCAGACGGTCCATGGGAGTGCTTTTCTCCATATCTTGCTTGGTTACTTCAATAGCGCGCTGTTGATCCGCGGTTTCCTCAAAGGGAAAATCCGCTTCAAAATCACTCATAAGCCCGGAATCTTCTGAAAAGGCGAAGCCTTCGGTCGCTTCACGCTTTGCATAAAGGGTGACTAGTTGCTGGGCGATGTCTTTGGCTTTTTTGCGAACGCGTCGCTTGGTTTTCGCCCATTCAGTGCCACCGAGTTTATTAATTTTGGGCGTAATGCCTTCGTGAGCGACATAGCGCTGGATACGGTGAATATTTTCCACTGGAACAAACACCGTGTCGTCGCCTCTGTATCCAATGACGATGTAATCATTGATTTTTCCGCCGACTTCTTTGGTCTGTACGCCCAAAAACCGGCCGATTCCATAATCGTAGTGGACAATGTAATCGCCCTTTTTTAGATGGTCGACACTTGAGACGTTCTCTGCGTCCTTGAATATTTTTCGCTGTTTTCGTTTGGATTTGCTCGTTGTGACTGTCTTATATATCGCCGCATCATTGAGCAAGACGAATTGCGTGTCAAACCATTCAAAACTCAGAGGAAGACTCTCATGCTTGATATTGATTTTTTTGTCAAAGGGTGGATCGTTTTTTCCCAGGCGTTTAATATTTACATGGTCGCTCAAGGAATCCATGAGCGGTTGAATGCGTGATTTGTCACTCAGCGTGATGAGGACAGTCACATAGCCTTCGTACTTTTTAAGATCCTTAATCAGCATGTGAAAATTGTGTTCATAGTTCATGCTTTGTTTGGCGCGCAATCCAAACGAAAAGCCTTTGAAGGATTTTTCCTTGAATGTGTTGAGACGGACAGTCTTTGGATGATACATCCTATCAGGGTCATTGAGGAATGTGAACCCAAGCTTGACATATTCGTTGTTTCCATCCATCCACTCACGCAAATCACGGGTGAGCTGGGTAAGGGCGGTATCTATTTTTTCGCTATCAATGCGCACAATCACAGGGTCTTGCATCATTTGGGCGAGTGACTGAGACGTTTCATCTGTAAAATGCATATAGCGAGAAAGCTGGTCGTGGTCTTCGTAGTTTTTGAGTTTCGTGAGTTCTTCATCGATGCGCACAGTGCCCTCGTTGGAGATTTCCTGAATGCGTGTTTTGTGTCGAACAGCCTCTTCGATGGTGTTTAGATCATTTTCATCGTAGAAAAACTCAACGCGGGGGAACAGTTCGAATTCTTCAACTTTTTGTTTTGAGCGTTGTGTCTTCACATCAAAACGGCGGATGGAATCAATCTCATCATCAAAGAAGTCAATCCGAAGGGGATCGCTTTCATCAGGAAGAAACACATCGACGATTGATCCGCGCCGGGCAAAATCTCCCACTTTTTCCACCGCTGAAACATGTCCATACCCAAGGCGCACAAGGGATTGAGTGAGCGACTCTATATCAAGCGTGTCCCCAACCCGGTAGCGCTTGTGTTCTCTTTGGTACCGTGAAAGTGGCCAAAGTGGCTTTAAATAGCCTGAAGGATTGGTTATGACCATAGCGCGTGAACCTTTGCTCAACGCTTTGATGGTGCTTAGACGTTCAAATTTGAGGTCTTCGCTCATCGCAAGCATATCCGTCGTTATGAATTCGTCCTGGGGAAAGAAATGCAAGGGGAGATGGTTTGTGCTGTTCATCAGATCGTAGAGGTTCTGGGATTGATAAAGATTGTTTGTAACCACCAATACGGGACGATCGCTCATTTGATAAATAGCATGCAAAAGAATCACATTCAATTCGTTGAACGTGTCGTGAATTTCGAATGTACGCTCATTGATGAGCGATTGTTTGAGGCGCTGCATGACGCTGGATTTCATCAAATATTTAAGCAGTGTATCCATAGTGGTACTCCTTATCTATACGAACATGATCTCTGCGAACATTGTAGCAAGTTCCCAGGGGTTTTCCAACGAAAAAACCCTTTGTGAAAAAGGGTTTAGTTGTAATCGTTCATCATTTCCAGAAAATCCCTATCCTTGATGAAGTCATGGATGATGCGTTTGACAGTGTCAATCGATTCGATGACGTCGTCACCTTCGGCTTTTGAAAATTTGCTTAGAACATGATTGCGCGCAACCGCGTCTTCAGGATTATCGATGCCGAATTTGACGCGCTTCACAGCGTCAGTTCCAATTGCGGGAAGCACACTCAACAGCCCCCGGTGTCCACCGGCACTGCCTTTGAAGCGAAGACGCAGTTTGGCTGTGGGAAGGTCGAGGTCATCATAAATGATTAAAATATCCTGTGGGTCGATGTCATAATAATCAATAACTTTCCCCACGGAATTGCCACTGAGGTTCATGTAGGTGCGGGGTTTTAAAAGCAATGTGTTCTCAACACGCGCCGTCTCACCGATGAACTTTTTGTCATAGGTAAAGCCGGCACCGTGTTCATGTGCGTAGGCTTCCAAGCACATGAAGCCAATGTTGTGCCGGGTACGAGCGTATTTTTTGCCCGGATTGCCCAGTCCGACAATCAGTTTCATTTATCTCTTGGTTTGATGACGATGTGTCGATTGGCTTTTTCGCCTTCACTAGTCGTGGTGACATCCCGCCAATCGGACAGCTTGGTATGGATGATGCGACGCTCGTAGGCATTCATCGGGTCGAGTTTAACTTCTATTTTCGTCTGTGCAACTTCCTTGGCCGTCTTCGTGGCAAGGATTTCAAGCTGCTTGCGTCTGTTTTCCTTGTATCCACCGACATCGACGAGTACGATGACGCGTTGTTCGGAAAACAAATTGAGCAGATTGCGCATGTAGAACTGAATCGCATCGAGGGTCTTGCCGTTTTTGCCGATCAGGACTGGGTTTTCTTTAGAATTTATCGTATATGCATATTCGTTGGTGTTTGTGGTTTCACTGGTAATCTTTGGCTCTTCTATGCCCATGTTGTATAGCATGGTCTGTAGAGTCTCAAGACCGAATTGCTCAATGTCTACCTCCACGCGCGCTTCAACATTAAATGTTTTTTTGAATCCTAGCATGGAGCGTTTCGCTTCGGTGTTAAAGGTGATGTATTCACGGCTCAGGCGGAATGTCTTTTCCGCATAAGCTTTCGCCTCTTCAAGCGTTTTGGCTTCGAAGGTGATGGATTTCATCGTGGGCCTCCTTATGAATTGTTCTGAGCGAAGTGCTTTTTATACATTTGCTTGCGGTTGACGAACGTTTGCAGGAACTGAAATAGGTTACCGATAATCCAGTAAAGCGCAATGCCCACGTTGGTAAAGGCCACACTCGTCAACATGACGACCATAAAGTACGTCATAAACTTCATTGTTTTTTCAGATTGTTTTTGCTGTTCGGTCTTCTCGTATTTCTTGTTCTGAAGGAAATCAGGCTTTTTCATCGCGTATTGTTGATAGAAATACATCGTTGTTCCTACAATCACGGCCATTAGTGCATTGATCCAGTGATCTCCCAGAGAAAAGGCTGTGTCTACAATAGGGGATGCTGCCTGGAAGTCAATCATGAGAAATTCATAGTCCAAATCCCCATAACGCTCAGTAAGAGGCAAACGGCGGACAACTTGATACATGGCGATGAAGATCGGCATTTGCAAGAATGGAAACAGGCACCCAAGGGGGTTGATATTGTATTTGCGGTAAATTTGCATCATTTCTTGTTGCTGAGCTTTTTGGGATGCTTCGTCCTTTTTGCCTTGATATTTTTGCTGAAGCTTAGAAAGCTCAGGCTGTGCAAGTTGCATGTTGGCGCTCATGGCTGTGGATTTTGAATAGATTGGCCACCCAAGCACACGCACGAGCAGCGTGATGATAATCAATCCGAGGATATAGTGGCCGCCGAAGAAATCGGAGATTTGATACACAAGATCCGCGAGGAAACCGACGATTGCCTGCATCCAGCCGAATCCACCATCGGCGTCGATGCCCTGTTGGTAGTGCTCAACATCACACGCAGAAAGATTCAATACTAAGAACAGTGTTAAAACTAACGTTAAAATTTTAATGTTGCGTTTCATGGTTTGTCACCTCATTCATGAGTTTTTTATGTTGATACCGTGCTTTTTCAGTAGGGTGCGTACACGGTGACGCTGTTGCCAAAAATCTAGCGTTGACGCTTTTTTGTGAACAATAATGAATAAGTCAACAGGCACTTGTATGTCGCATTCTTTGATAATCATACGCAACTGCCGCTTGATACGAATCCGCCTAGCCGCAGTTCCGTATTTAGCGGGGACACTGATTGCATAGCGAAAGTGCGGTAGATCACTTTTTTTCTTATAAACACTGAAAAACCCATCTTTGCGAATGTCACGATGGTCCATCACCGCTTTAATGGCTTCATTCTTTTTAATTCGAAAAATTTTTTTCATGCGGTTTCACCCTTTTCATAAAAAAACACCTAAAAAGGATCTTTTCAGGTGTTTGACAGGTAGTTAAAGATGTGTTTTTCAGAGATTCGCTTGTTAGGCGCTAAGATTTTTTCTACCTTTAGCGCGGCGTCTTGCAAGCACGCGGCGGCCGGCAGGCGATTGCATACGTTTGCGGAATCCATGTTTTTTGGATTTTCTACGCTTGTTTGGTTGATATGTGCGTTTCACTATCAACACCTCCTAGTCCGATTTGAAACCATTCCATTGAATTATAATCAATTCCTTCTCCTGTGTCAACAATAATTTGCGGCGGACCGTAATAACAAATTTTTTGTAAAGTTTTCCACACTTCAAAACCGCATAATGTCGCAAAGTGAACAATGCGCAATGTGGAAATGTGGGAAAGTGTAAACGTACTCAATGTGTAAATGTTTACTACAACTTTAAACCCTAATTCAAGGTATTTTCAAGATTTTACATCATGTTGAAAAGCCAAGTGGAAAAGAAAGTTTTCCACATTTTGCGTTGATAAAATTTTGTTTTTTTAGGCTTTTTGCTGTGCTAAACTAGTGTATGAATCCAAGGGGGTGAACGCCATGCAACCAGAAGAACAGCATTTCGATATTTGGCAAGAGGTCAAAAGCCAGCTTGAAATGCAACTAGAACATAATACTTTCCATGAAATATTTGAGTCCGTGGATTCAATTTTCAAGGTACTCAATAACTACATCTATCTTATCGTAGAAAATGAATTTATTAAAAAACGTATAGAGATGCTTTACTTGCAGCGCATGAACCGCGAGCTCCAGCGCCATGTAAGTGAAAAACATGAATATAAGCTCATTACACGCGAAGCGGCGGAAGCCGAACTCGCGCAAACCACGCAGTATGCAATCAATGAACCTGAGGCTGCGGCCAATCGCTCCCAGGTCTTCCATAAAGCCAATTTGAACCCTATTTACACTTTATCGAATTTTGTTGTGGGCAATTCAAACCGCCTAGCTTACACCTCAAGTATAAAGGTGGCCGATCAGCCGGGGATTGTGGCCAATCCGCTTTACATCTTTGGCGATGTTGGACTGGGAAAGACCCATCTCATGCAGTCTGTAGGCAATTATGTTCTTGAAGGCGATATCAACAAGCGTGTCCTTTACGTCAAGGCCGATCAGTTTGTTGAGGATTATGTGCGCTACGCTGCCAAAAAGAAATTCAACGAATTCAACCGCATCTACCGCGAAGTGGATGTGCTTTTGGTCGATGACATTCAGTTTTTAGCAAAAAAGGAAAAGTCTCAAGAAGAGTTTTTTAAACTGTTCGAGCAGCTTCACAATCAACAAAAACAAATCGTCATCACCTCCGATAGAAAAGCAAGCGATTTAAAGGATATCATGAATCGTCTAACCTCGCGTTTCGCATGGGGTGTGACGGTCGATATCAACCGTCCCGACCTTGAACACCGCATCAAGATTCTGGAGAAGAAGCTCATGGCGGAGACTTCACAAACCAATCTCGTTCCCCCGCATGTAATGGAATACATTGCAAGTGTGTTCGACAACAATGTGCGCGAACTCGAAGGCGCCTTGAAACGGGTCCTTTTTTACTGTACCGCCTTCGACTACGAATTTACAATCGATAACGTGGAGAATGCACTTGAAAATCTGATCAAACCAAAACAAAACAGCAAAGATCTCATCAAAGATAAAATACAGAATCTTCTGAGTGTCGTAAGCGAGTATTACAACATCACCACCAATGACCTCATCAGCAAAAAACGCAAACGGATGTATCTGTATCCGAGACAAGTCGCAATGTATCTCATCAAAGACCTCTATGAAGTTACTTATAAACGCATCGGTAGTTATTTTTCGGGGCGAGACCACTCTACGGTTATGCATTCGGTTGAAAAGATTGCCAACGATTTGCAAAGCGACACAGATGTGAAGACCGATGTGGAGAAACTTAAACAAAAATGTGGAGAAAACTCCTAAAAACAACCACAAAAACCGCTTGAAATATGGTATAATTATAGTATATGCAAGCGTTATCCACATATCCACACACCCTAATAACCAATAACTTAAAAAATTAATTATTTAAGAGGTGAAGCCGATGCGTTTCAAAATAAACAAAGACAAGCTTTTATACCACCTTTTGATCGCCCAAAAGGCGCTTTCTAACAAAACTCCAAATCCCGCGCTCCAGGGTATTAAAATCGAGGTCGAGGAATCACGAATCGTCCTAACTACAAGCAACTCCGATATTTCTATCAAAGTATTGCTTGAAGATGGATCTTTAGACATTGAATCTACAGGATCGGCCCTTATTCCCGGAAAGTATTTCATTGAAATTATTCGCAAACTTGACGGACAAACTGTGTCGTTCTCACAAGTCGAAGATAACCTTTTGCGTATTGAAGCGGATCACTCCGACATCACGCTAAACATGCTCGACATTAACGACTATCCTGAGCTGGTATTCAAAGAGACGGACCAGTCCATAAAAGTGAATGTACGGACTCTCAAAACCATCATCCGTCAAACAGCGTTCGCAACGTCAACAATCGAAAATCGCCCTATCCTCACGGGGGTTAACTTCACCATCAATGGAAGCAGTCTAAGCGGAGTAGCAACAGACTCCTATAGACTCAGTCAAAAAGAGATTGCCATGGAAAATGAATACGATGCCATGAATGTCATTATCCCTGGGCGCAGCCTCGAAGAGTTGATGAAGATCCTTGAAAACAATCAATCGGATGTTGAAGTCCACTTTGATCAAAACCGCGTGCTTTTCAAATATGAAAACGTGCTATTCCATTCTCGTTTGCTCGAAGGAAATTATCCTGAAACCAGCAAACTGATTCCCGCTGAATTTCCCGTTCAAATCACCTTCAACAAAGAACAGCTTATCACAGCGATTGAACGCGCGAGCTTGCTTTCAAGTCGTGATGGACAAAACGCGATTGTCAAGTTGAACGTCCGCAACGATGATGTCGTCGAGATTTCCTCTAATTCACCGGAAATCGGGCGTGTACTTGAAGAAGTCCATCCAGTCGATGAGATTCAAGGCTCCCCTCTAAAAATCGCGTTCAGCTCAAAATATGTTCTTGAAGCACTCAAAGTTTTTAATTCCTCAGAAGTTACGGTCAAGTTCACCGGAGAGATTCGTCCGTTCATCATCACCGGAGAATATGACGACAACATGCTTCAACTGATTCTTCCAGTAAAAACCGATTAAAATTTTGAAATATTCGAAATTAATCAAAACTACGCCAAAAGGCGTAGTTTTTTTGTGTCTCAGCTTGTGAATAACCGCAAAATATATTATAATACTTGTAGTTATATATATATGAAAGAACGTGTGTTTTTTACTATTGTGGAGTGTGATTTTATGGAGTCTATCAGCGTGCATGATTTTCCAATAACCTTGGGTCAATTTTTGAAATATATCAATTTAGTCGGCAGTGGTGGTGAAGCAAAACACTTGCTTGGTTCATACACTGTTCGCGTCAATAATCAGCCTGAGCATCGCCGCGGACGCAAGCTTTATGCCGGTGATATTATCGCTATTGATACCGTGGGCACCTATGAGGTCACTGATGCACCGGATTGACCGACTCAAACTGAAGGATTTTCGTGCGTATGAGACACTCGATGTCGCGTTCGGTCCTGGCATCCATGTCATCACCGGGGACAATGCGCAAGGAAAGACATCGCTCATAGAAGCGATTTATTTATTGGCCCTGAGCAAATCTCACCGAACTAGTATGGACTACGCCCTCATTCGTGAGGGCGCTAAATTTGCCCGCATAGAAGGCCAAGGAAGTGTAGGGGATAAACCCGCAAGCTTTGCAATGATTCTTTCAGGGGAAGGCAAAAAGGCCGTATACAACAAAGTTGAATACAAGCGTCTCAGTGACTACATCGGCCTCCTCAAGGTCGTGATGTTCGCACCTGAGGATCTTGTCATGATTAAGGGATCCCCTTCGGAGCGCCGCCGATTCATCGATTTGGAACTCGGCCAAGCCAACCGACACTACTTGTATCATCTCGCCCAATACAAAAAACTTCTTAAAGAGCGTAACGAACATTTAAAAGCACTTCAAAAACAACGTTCAACCGATTATACACTTTTGGAAGTGTTGAGTGAACAGCTGGTGCATTACGGCAAGAAACTGATTGAATCACGTCGTGCATTCGTCGATGCGATTCGTCCAATATTCAAACGCACCATCGAATCATTGAGCGGTGAGCGTGTCTTTGACATTATTTATGAACCATCCCGTGAAGCGTTCGACCTCACCACACTCAAAGAAAAGATAAAAACGGATATTCTCATGGGAACCACCACCACAGGTCCTCACCGAGATGATATTACCTTCACCCTTGAGGACCAACCGATTAAAAAAGCGGCGTCCCAGGGCCAGATGCGCACAGTCGCACTGGGGATCAAACTTGCGGTAATCGAGTGGTTAAGAACCTCACAGGGAACCACGCCCATTATTCTATTGGACGATGTTTTCAGTGAACTCGATGTCAAGCGGCAGCGCAACATCATTAATCATCTCACCACCGATGCGCAGGTTTTCATTACGACAACCTCGCTGGGCGCCCTTGATCATTCGGCGCTAAAATCCATAAAACTATGGCATGTCACACAAGGCACCATAAAAGGAGTTGACTCACATGAACAAAACGTATGATTCAAAAAACATCCAAATACTCGAAGGGCTTGAAGCAGTCAAGAAACGCCCGGGTATGTATGTTGGATCAACAGGCCCACGCGGGCTGCATCATTTGGTTTGGGAAATTGTTGATAATGCCGTGGATGAGGCGCTTGCAGGATACGCTTCGGAAATAGACATCCGCATTCTTGATGGCAATATCATCGAAGTGACGGACAATGGCCGTGGGATTCCCATCGATATTCATCCCAAGACAGACCTTCCGGCGGTTGAAACCATTATGACCACCCTCCATTCAGGCGGGAAGTTTGATAATGATTCCTACAAAGTATCAGGGGGGCTGCATGGTGTGGGCGCAAGTGTTGTCAACGCCCTAAGCGAGTGGTTCGAAGTGAACATCCACCGCGACGGGATAGAGTATTATCAACGCTATGAGCGCGGCATCACTCAGTGCGAGCTTGAAAAACTCGGCACTACTGATAAGACGGGAACGCGCATTCGCTTCAAAGCCGATAATCTGGTTTTTGAAGATGGAAGTGTCTATGATTATGAGACGTTACGTCTGCGCATTCAACAAATGGCGTTTTTAAATAAAAGCATCACATTCATACTGAGCGATTACCGTCAAACACCCCCTGCAAGTGTCACCTTCCGTTATGATGGGGGCATCAAAGAATACGTCGAATACCTGAACAAAAATAAAGAAACCCTCCATAACACTGTGATCTACACCGAAGGGCAAAGCGAGAACATCCTCGTAGAAATCGCCATGCAGTACAATAATGCGTTTTCCCAAAACATTTTCCCCTTTACAAACAATATCCACAACCTTGAAGGGGGAACGCATGAAGAGGGCTTCAAGATGACCCTCACCCGCGTACTCAACACATACGGGAAAAACAATAATCTGTTTAAAAAAGACGAAGGGCTTCTGGGCGATGACACCCGTGAAGGGCTCACCGCCATTGTCAGCGTTAAACACCCCGACCCGCAGTTTGAAGGCCAGACTAAATCGAAACTGGGAAGCACAGAAGTGCGCCGCATTGTCGCGCAGGTTCTCTCTGAAGGCCTTGAACGGCACCTGCTTGAACATCCAGATGATGCAAAAATCATTATTGAAAAAGCCCTCCTCGCATCCAGGGCCCGACTTGCGGCTAAAAAAGCCCGCGAGGCCACCAGGAGGAAGAGTCCTCTTGATGGGCTGGGCTTTGCGTCCAAACTCGCCGACTGCCGCGAAAAGGACCCCTCCAAGGCCGAACTTTACATCGTCGAGGGTGACAGTGCGGGAGGCAGCGCCAAACAAGGAAGAGAATCCGGGTTTCAAGCGATTCTTCCCCTTCGTGGGAAAGTACTCAATGTGGAAAAGGCCCGACTCGATAAAATTCTTGCAAACAAGGAAATCCTTTCGATGATACAGGCGTTTGGCTCGGGGATTGGAGATGAGTTCAATCCTGACCTCGTGCGTTATCACAAAATCGTCATCATGACCGATGCTGATGTTGATGGTGCGCATATTAGAACACTTCTTCTTACCTTCTTATTCCGGTATATGAAACCACTCATAGAACGCGGATATGTCTATATTGCTCAACCGCCCCTTTACAAGCTTTCCCAGGGCAAATGGGTCGATTATGCGTTCACAGAAGATGAAATGGAAGCAAAACAGGCCAAGCTTTCCAAGCGTGCGAGCACGCAGCGTTACAAAGGGCTTGGGGAAATGAATCCCTCGCAGCTGTGGGAAACCACTATGGACCCACAAAACCGCACCTTGCTTAAAGTGTCTATGGAAGATGCGATGGAAGCCGATAAACTCTTCAGCATGCTGATGGGCGACGATGTGGAACCCCGTAGGGATTTCATTCAACAAAATGCCGCGTATGCGAAAAATCTCGATATTTAGGAGCGTTAGTGTATGACTTTGGAAAGCATGAAACCGACATCGTTCGACAAAATTACGGACATTAACATCGCCAATGAAATGCGTACCTCGTTTTTGTCTTATGCCATGAGTGTCATTGTATCGCGTGCGCTTCCTGATGTTCGCGATGGATTGAAACCAGTCCACCGCCGCATTCTTTACGGCATGGATGTTTTGGGTGTGACGCCTTCGTCCGCCTTTAAGAAATCTGCCCGCATCGTCGGGGATGTCATGGGTAAATACCATCCCCACGGTGATTCGGCGATTTATGACGCCATGGTGCGCATGGCCCAGGATTTCTCGTATCGCTATCCTCTCGTCAATGGCCATGGAAACTTTGGGTCAATCGACGGTGATGGCGCAGCAGCCATGCGTTACACAGAGGCCAAGATGACTAAAATATCTCAGGAAATGCTGAGAGACCTCCACAAAAACACTGTGGATTTTCAAGAAAACTATGACGGCACGGAAAGTGAACCTACTGCGCTGCCTTCTAAGTTCCCCAATTTGCTTCTCAATGGCGCCACTGGGATTGCGGTGGGAATGGCAACAAACATTCCCCCGCACAATCTCGGTGAAGTCATTGATGGCATTTTGGCCTATATTGATGATCCTCAAATCACGCTCGATGGTCTGATGGAATACATCAAGGGTCCGGATTTCCCCACGGGGGGAACCATCATGGGCTTAAGCGGTGTCAGACAGGCTTATGAAACTGGAAACGGCTCATTCAAAATCCGCGCCAAAAGCTCCATCGAGGAACATCCAAGTGGAAAGAAGACCATTATGGTCACTGAAATTCCCTACCAGGTCAACAAAACCCGTCTAATAGAAAAAATCGCTGAGCTTGCCAAAGAAAAACGCATTGAGGGTATTACCGATTTACGGGATGAATCCAACCGTGACGGGATTAAAATCATTATCGAATTGCGCAAGGACGTCAGTGCGGAGGTCACGCTCAACAACCTCTACAAATTCACCCCGCTACAAACATCTTTCGGGGTAAACATGCTGGCGCTGGTGAACAACACTCCGAAAGTGCTCCCTCTTAAGGACACCATTCAACACTATGTCAATCACCAGATTGACGTATTGACCAGACGCAGCCAGTTCGACCTGGAAAAGGCTAGAGCGCGCGCACACATTCTTGAGGGCCTTCTTGTGGCACTTGGCGATATTGATAGCGTCATTGAAGTGATCAAGAATGCGTATGATGATGCCGAGACTCAGTTAATGGACACATTTGATTTATCTGAGGCGCAGGCCAAAGCGATTTTGGAGATGCGCCTGAGAAAGTTAAGTGGACTTGAGCGAGAAAAAATCAACGATGAGCTAGAAAGTCTTAATGCTAAGATTTCTGAACTTGAAGCCATTCTCGCTTCTGATGAGAAAAAACTCGAAGTCATCAGGGAAGACCTCAAAACCATCAAAGAAACCTACAACAACCCACGCTTGAGTGAAATCTCTCTTTCTTTGGATCTTGACCTTGAGGATGAAGACCTCATTCCCCGTGAAGATGTCATCATCACCATCACCAAGGGTGGATACACCAAACGCATGAATGCGGAGACATATAAGACGCAAAACCGGGGTGGAAAAGGCATGCGCGGCATGCGGATGAACGATGAGGACAGTGTTGAACACATCATCTTCACCTGCACGCACGATTATCTGTTGTTTTTCTCCAATGAAGGACGTGTCTACAAAACCAAAGCCTACCGAGTGCCGGAATTCTCACGCACTTCCAAAGGCTTGCCGCTGGTCAATTTCCTACAGATGGGTGAGGGCGAAAGCCTTCAAGCGGTGTCGCGTATTAATGATTTTGAAGGAGACGACACATTCGTGTTCGTTACCACTCAAGGCATTGTCAAGCGCACCCCCGTTAATGCTTATCAAAACATACGCTCCTCTGGCATTCGTGCTATCAACCTCCGAGAAGGAGATGAATTGCACGATGTTAAACTCACCAGCGGTGAAAATGATATCATCATCGGGACCACCAATGGCAAGGCCATTCGCTTCAACGAAACCGATGTTCGCCCCATGGGACGAACTGCAAGTGGTGTAAAAGGCATTGAACTCACCGGCGACAGCCAAGTTATCGGTGCGGCGATTGTCGATGCGCAAAACCATGAAATCTTGATTGTGACCGACCAGGGATATGGCAAGCGCACCCCTTCTGATGAGTATCGCCAGCAAACACGCGGCGGTAAAGGGGTGAAAACTCTTAACATGACCGATAAGAATGGAAGGCTTGTTCGTCTTTCAAGCGTAAGCGGGGATGAAGACCTTATTATTCTCTCCGATAAAGGAACGATGATTCGTATTCCTGTCGCACAAATTGCGCAGTCCTCGCGTGCTACCCAAGGGGTGCGGCTGATGCGTCTGGATGAGACGCAGCACGTGGTCGCCACCGCGCTTGTGCCTTATGAGGAAATGGTTGAAGAAGATAACGATAATGGGGACATCCCCCCTCAAGCCGAGTCTCATAACGTTGAAACCGCAAGTACAGAGGAAGAGACTGTGGGTCCTGAAGAATCCAAAGGGGACCAGCCATCTTCTAAAGAGCCACATGAAAACGAATCTGACAATGCAAGCGAGGATGAAGAAAACGAAGAAACCGCTCAGCTCAAGTTGTTTGATGAATCGTAGAACGTTGACAAACCCCCCTGGGTTTGCTACACTCAAAATATATTCAATACGATGACGAGGCCAAGTAGTTGTGCAGTGATTTCAAGAGAGCCAGTGGTGGTGAAAACCGGCAATCACACACAGTGAACTCCCCCTCCGAGTGAAGGTTAATCCCTTCCGGCACAGCCGTTATCAACTCAAGTGAGCGCCCCGGTGGCGCTAACTAGGGTGGCAACACGGGAAATCACTCCCCGTCCCTTTGTTGGGGCGGGGTTTTTTTATACCACTATACAAGGAGGCATTGCCATGCTTGATTTAAAAACATTAAGAGACAACCCCGAAGAAGTCATACGGCGTCTGAACACCCGCGGAGAGGACTTCAGCTACATCCATGACATCATAAAGGATGATGAAAAACGCCGCGAGCTTATTGCGCATATCGAAAAGACAAAAGCGGATCGCAACCGCATATCCAAAAAAATCGGCGAGTATAAGCGCCAGGGCAAAGATGTTACTGACATCCTCAATTCAATTGAGGATGACAAGGCCAAAATCACCCAAATGAATGAGAAGCTCAAGATACTCGAAGACAAGATCAATGATGCACTTCTCAATACGCCCAACCTTCCCCACAAGGATATTCCTGTGGGTAAGGATGAAGATGAGAACGTACAGTTGCGAACATATGGAAGCGTCCCCACCTTTGATTTTGAAGTCAAAGCCCACTGGGATTTGGCTTTGAATCTAGATATTCTCGATTTTGACCGCGCAAGTAAAATTGCAAGTAGCCGGTTTGTCGTTTACAAAGGACTTGGCGCGAGAATGGAGCGCGCCTTGATCAATTACATGATTGATCTTCACATTGAACAACATGGATATACCGAAGTCATGCTCCCCTACATCGTCAACGGTCAAAGCATGCTTGCAACAGGACAGTTTCCAAAATTCAAAGAAGATGCATTCGCTTTGAAGGATGACCGCGACTTATACTTGAATCCCACCGCGGAAGTGCCCGCGATCAACCTGCATCGCGATGAGATTTTAGATGGTCAAACACTCCCAAGGCATTACGTCGCTTTCACAACCGCCTTCCGCCAGGAAGCTGGAAGCGCCGGACGTGATACGCGCGGCATCCTCAGACAACATCAGTTCAACAAGGTGGAACTGATTAAATTCACTCGTCCAGAAGATTCCTACAAGGAACTTGAAAAAATGGTTGAAAACTCTGAGAAGGTGTTGCAAAATCTGGAAATTCCTTATCGGGTTGTGGAAATATGCAGCGGGGATTTGGGATTTTCCATGGCAAAGACGTATGATATCGAAGTTTATTTGCCTGCCTATGAGGCATATCGTGAAATCGGCAGTCTCTCTAACGCTGAGGATTATCAGGCGCGCAGGGGCAATATTCGTTTCAAGCGCGAGAAGGACAGTAAACCCGAATTCGTTCACACACTCAACGGTTCAGGCCTTGCGGTGGGACGCACGGTTGTTGCGATATTGGAAAATTTCCAGCAGTCCGATGGGTCAGTCAAAGTACCTAAAGTCTTACAACCTTACCTAAAAACAGATACAATCAAATAAGGAGTGATTATATGTTTAATCAACAACCATCGTTTCAAATCAACAACGAGACAAAAACACTGATTGTAGGAACGGCGATAGCCAATCACACAGTAGGAAAATTATTCGAGGGTCTCAATGTGGATGCGTCAATTCTTGAAGGAAAGCCTGCAGTTAAAATCAATACGCTTGGAAAGCTTCCAAGCAACTATGTCGTGCTTATTGATGAAAGAAAAATGGTCGACCCTGAAACGCGTGATGAAGTTATTGAAAGCATCGGTGTGCTAAAAGAGGATGCGCTTGTCGTACTTGAGGCTTTTGATGAAGACAATGCGGAACTTCTGGGTGAGGTGCTTGGCAAAAGCCAATACACCTTCGACATGTTCAAAAGTGAAGCGACCCCCAAAGGCACAATGCATTATACTACTGATGAAACCCGTCTGAGCGCTTTTGAGCGGGGACTTGTGATGGGGGAGTCAGTCAATTTTGCCAAAGATTTAGTGAATCGTCCTTATAACGCACTCAATGCGGAAAGGCTTGCAGGAATCGCTAGTGAGCTTGAGAAAATCGAGGATGTGTCCGTCAAAATTCTCGACAAAAAACAGATTGAAAAGATGAATATGGGCGCGTTCCTTGGTGTTAACAAAGGATCAAGTGATGAACCCAAGCTGATTCATGTTACATATGAAGGCAATAAGGAAGAGACCAACCATACGGCCCTGGTTGGAAAAGGGATCATGTTTGACACCGGAGGTTATTCGCTTAAAAGCGTTCAAGGCATGCCATCGATGAAAATGGATATGGGCGGTGCGGCCAGTGTCCTTGGAGCCATTAAAGCGGCTGCTACGCTGCGCTACAAGTCGAATATTTCCGCAATCGTTGCCGCTACAGACAATAAAATCGGTGATGATGCGATTCTTCCTGATGATATTCTCACTGCAGCCAGTGGAAAAACGATTGAAATCATCTCAACGGATGCAGAAGGACGCCTTACGCTTGCGGATGCGCTTTGGTACGCACAAAAAGAGGGGGCGACACAGATCATCGATGTTGCCACGCTCACAGGCAGTGTCATCGGTGCGCTAGGCGATACAGTGACAGGGGCATTCACCAATACGCCCGAGTTTTATGAAACATTTAAAACAACCGCAGATCAATCCGGTGAAAGCGTGTGGCAGTTACCGGTTGTAAAGGCGCATAGAAAAGCGATTGAGACACCGTTTGCGGATATTAAGAATTCAGGCGGCCGCAAAGGCGGATCATCCATCGCCGCCGCTTTCTTGGAACATTTTGTTAGCAAGGATGTTCCCTGGATTCACTTGGATATCGCTGGCACGGCATTTGATGATACCAAGGGTGCCCAAGGCCCCATGGTCAAAACAATGGCAAAGTTGTTCGACAAATAATCGATATGAAAAAAGGAACCTACTCACAATTATGAGTGGGTTCCTTTTTGTTGTTTGACGCGGTTAAAGTGCGGACTTGATCGCGTTTTGAATGGAAAGATAATCCTCTTCTTGCAAATGGTCCTGAAGATTCAATGTTTTAAGTACCATGCCGTCGTTGTCATATCGCGGCAAAAGATGTACGTGAAAGTGAAAGACGCTTTGGAGAGGTTGGTCATTGTTTTGCACTATGTTGAGTCCGATGGGACTAAAAGCGTCCTTAAGGCCTTGAGCAATTTTAGGCACGGCAGTGAAAACCTGCGTTGCCGTAGCATCGTCAAGTTCATAAATGTTTTCTACATGTTTCTTGGGGATTAGGAGCGTATGGCCCTTGGTTCCCTGTGTCAGGTCTAAAAAGGCCAAGACATTGTCGTCCTCATAAACCTTGTAGGATGGGATGTCGCCATTGATGATTTTACAAAATACACAATCTTCCATATTATTTCTCCTCGCTTTCATTATTGATAATTGCAAATATATCCTCGGGAGTGTCAAGCATGTAGGTGGGATTGGCACTATTCAGTGTCTTTCGCCCTTTAATACTCCATGCGACGCCGGCACTTAAAATGCCGGCATTGTTCCCGGCCATGATATCGGTGGTATTGTCACCAATCATGATGCTTTTGTCCACATCGTCAAAGTGACTGAGCGCTTCGATGATAGGGGCTGCGTCCGGTTTGGGATAAAGGGTGTCTTCAAGGGTGATGATGACATCGAAAAAACGCCCGAGATTGAAATAATCAATGCTTGGTTGTGCGGATGAAAGGAATTTGGTCGTCACAATTGCAAGATTGTAGTTTTCAGCCTTGAGTTTTTCAAGCATAGGCTCAATGCCTTCATAAAAGTGAAACAGTGAGTGCTCGTGCTTAGTGTAATAATCAAGGTATGTATTTACTAGTGCCTCAACAAGGTCTTTATCATTAGTGTCGCGCTTGAAAACATCTCTTAGGGGCGCGCCGATTGAATCAATAATTGCGGACTCGTCGATCGTTTTGTTGGGAAGGTGTGTCTCATAAGCGTGAATGTAGCTTTTCAGTATTATTTCATTGGTGTCTATAAGGGTACCGTCTAGATCAAAAAGTATTGTGTTGAGTTGTCTCATGTTATCACCTGAAGTTATTTTAACACTTTTCTTTTAATGCGTCACTTTGTTAGTGTCAAATCTTATAAAAAACATATTGTATTAAAAAAGAATAAAATACGCTATGGATGAAGTTCACGAGGGCCCGATGATTTCTGTAGCCACTATGGCGATGGTTTTCAGCAGTTTCCTATGCCACTAGGAGAATGATTAATTGTCATGTCGCCTGAAAAACACACTTGGGAGTGTCATTTCTAGTTTTTTGGAGGGAAGTCCGTGCGATATCGACATTGCTGCTGATGCGAAGGCATTTATAAACCATCTTGACGAATTAGTTTTTTTAAAAAAAAGATGGTCACACCGCCGTGTTTCCATCGTTTTTTGTTGGCTTTCTTGTTTCGAGTATAGCGAAAAAATACAAATATTTGATAATGACGAGCACGACAATCAACACTCTGAGCGCAATCACGTTAATCGTTAGAAAACTAATGAGTAACATGGTGTCCACCAATAACATCAAACGCCATTTTCCGCGCCATGTCATGCTTTTGGTGCGAACAAACTCACCCAAGTACCGCTTGTAAAGCCACGTTGAGACAAACCAATCGTGAAACCGTTTTGACCCCTTGGCGTAAAAATATACGGTTAACAGCAATAAAGGGGTTGTGGGCAATATGGGAAGGACTACGCCGATGAGGCCAAGCACCATGAACAGCGTGCCCAAAACCACATACAGTCCTTTAATCATGGCTCATCAAGCGTTTCTCGCCCTCAAGCTCACGAATTGGCTTGATATCCTGGGTCACTTCAAGCGTTCCTAGGTATTCACCTGATTGACTACGCACCGCGAAGTAGCGAATATGAACAAACATGCCCTTAAGTTGAATCCAGAAATCTTCGTGATCTTTTGCGCCGGTTTTAAAACTTTGCACAATTTCTTCAACAATGTGCACACTCGCTGGTGGATGGCACTGGTTGACATGCCGCCCAATGATGGTGCGGGGACGATCAAAGATGCGAGACGAATTCTCGGTAAAATATTTCACGTGACCATCTTTATCAACATAGGTCATATCAAACGGTAGTGTATTGAGCATAGCGGTCAATGCTTCTAAACTAAGCTGGCCGGGACCAACTGGGACTTCGCCTTCAGGGACAACGTTTTCATTGCTTTCTTCTTCGACACCGGGATTTTCAAATTGTTTGGACGGTTTTTCCAGGAAATATCCGACTTCATCGGAACTTTCCGCAATGGTGATAAAATTATAAAGGTTTAAATTTTTACTTAGCAAAGGAATCAAAATGGTGTCTTCCTTGAAAATCATGTCGCGCACTTCCTTGAGTGCGGGCTCAAATGCGTCTTTGACATCGGCGACATCGACATTCGGAGTATCCAGTGTTTGCTTGATGGCTTTAAGCATACGGCGAATCTCGTCATCGACACCCCACATGACTTTGGGCGGGGCGGTGATGCCTTTATTCTCAAGATAAGGGAAAAAAAGCTGCTCTTTTCTCGCGTAGTGACGGTCAATCTCAAGCAAGCGGTCAAGTCCAACTCTAATCATCATAATCGCTTGATTGCCACTTTGTTTTAAATACGGTTCAATCTCTTCACTTATGACTTGTTCAATACGACGATTTTCCGAGGAAAGCACCTGAAGCGGATGGCCTTCTTCTTTTGTGAAATCACTGCCATGAATTTCACTGACTGACCCACCGAATACATTGGCATGCACACTACAAAGCTTTTGAATTTCTTCAACAGCCATGCCTTCTTCAATCAGTTGTTGTTCCATTTGCGAAATTTCCTCTGTGGAGACGGAACCAAAATTACGCTCGAAGTCTTCGCGTACACTGTCAAACGCTTCGCCTTCGTGCAATCTGAGAATTAACTTTTTAAGCGCCTCTTTGCGTTTATTTGATTGATTATTAATGAATTCACTCATCCAATCACTCCTTACAATCTTACGTTAGCACGTAGAGAAGCGCGCTACAATAAGATTACGTTTGTTTATAAATTACGCTTGAGCTAACACTTGTTTTTAAATAGATTGTTCAGCGAATGAACGGGCATTCTGATCGTTTAAATGTGAAAATACCATTCAAAGATTAAATTTTTCAGCGATTGCAAAGCTATTTAGTCCATGCTCGGTTGTCAATTCAAGCTGTTGAAGATTCTTCGAATTAATGACGTTAAATAAGTCCTTTTGAAAGCACCGATTAAGTATGCAACGCGATCGTCTTTTTTAGCGTCATTTAAATAAAAAAGCCACTACGAATAGTTTTATTTTTTATTCATTGTTATGAGGGTACTGATTATTTTCAGTGGCTTCAATCTCTGAAATAGTCCTTCAACCACTGAATAAAATAAGCAATAATGCAAAAAACGGCAATCATTGCCTTTTTTATTTTCTTGTCATAGAGAGTCACGGTTAACATCTTTCACCCGTCGATATCGCCAAGGTCGTGGTCTCTTCATGGCATCTCGTAAATCCTTGGCGACTATAAAACTCATACGTACAATCCGTATCTGCAAACAATAATACATCGTCCATGAGCTGGCGGTTTGAATGTTCAGTTTATTTTTCTCATAATACACAACCGTAACTTTAAAACGATTGTAACTTTCCAAGAAATTTACTATAATGATGCGTGATAGGAGTGATTACATGTCTGATGTTATGACAAATCTAAAGTCTAAAATCAAAGGAAAGAACATCCGCGTTGTTTTCCCGGAATCGGATGATTCCAGAATTGTGGAAGCAGCTCAACGTCTAGGAAACGAGGGTTTGATTAAACCCGTACTTATCGGAGACCCTAAAACCATTCAGGGTGACACCTCCATGTGTGAAGTTATCAACCCAGAAACCTCGACTCATTACAATGAATATGTTCAAGCATTTGTAGAGCGCCGTGGGGGAAAAGCCACCTATGAACAGGCGAAAGAACAACTCAAGCATCCCAATTATTTTGGCACGATGATGGTATACATGAATCAAGCTGAAGGCCTTGTTAGTGGCGCGGCGCAATCAACGGGTGACACAGTACGCCCGGCGCTACAGATTATAAAGACAAAACCGGGAATTTCCAAAACTTTCGGCTTTTTCCTCATGACCAAGGGTGAGGAAAAATACATCATGGGGGACTGTGCTATCAACCCGAACCCCGATAGCGCCGCACTGGCGGAATTCGCCATCGAAAGCGCCAATGCAGCGAGTATGTTCGATATTGATCCAAAAGTCGCCATGCTATCGTTTTCAACCAACGGTTCCGCCGATACTCCTGAGACACAGAAGGTAAGGGAAGCTGTTGAAATAGCCAAGCAAAAAGCGCCGGATCTAGCTATTGATGGTGAAATGCAGTTTGATGCCGCCGTGGTGAAGCATGTTGGGGAGAAAAAATTCCCAGGAAGTGCTGTGGCTGGTCAGGCGAACACCTTCATTTTCCCAGATCTCAACAGCGGCAACATTGGGTACAAAATGGTTGAGCGCCTAGGTGATTTTGTAGCCATGGGTCCAATTTTAGCTGGGTTGAACAAGCCGGTCAATGACCTCTCCCGAGGATGCAGCAGTGAAGATGCTTACAATACTGCAATCATTACTGCAGCGCAGAGTTTAACCAATAATTGATGTTTCATGTGATGCCGTCCATCCACAATAGACGGCATCTTTTTTTGTTCCATGACTTGAGTAGCAAGTAAAACGTGCTACAATGAGCTTGAAGAACTGGAGGAAGACACTATGGGGATATGTGCGATTGTATACAATCCGGTAAGCGGTAGAAAAAAATTTGAAAGCGCGCTTCCAAGAGTCATCGAAAGACTAGAGAGAAAAGGTTTCACGTGTAACATACACCCTACTGAATACGCCGGTCACGCAACTACCCTTGTCCAAGAGATATTAAAAGATTCAATAGACTTGTTGATAATATCTGGAGGCGATGGAACCTTTAATGAAGCAGTCAATGGGCTTATGCAATTTGAAAGTCTGCCCATGGTTGGTTATATTCCCACGGGAACTTCATGTGACGTCGGTAAGACGCTGGGCCTTTCTAAGAATATTTTCAAAGCATTGTCTGTCATCGAAGCGGGCGTAAGCGTCCACATGGATGTAGTATGGTCGAATTATGGTTATTTTACATATGTATCGGCGATCGGTAGCTATATAGACATTAGCTACACGACGCCCAGTCGCTGGAAACGTCTTTTAGGGTACCCAGCCTACTTGTTGATGGGAGTTAAATCATTTTTTACGATTCCGAAAATACCGATGCGTATCAATGCTGATGGGGTTGCTTTTGAAGACAACTATGCTTTGGCTATTATTCTCAATTCTCGGCGGGTTGCAAGTTTCACGCTGATGAAAAAGCCGTATCTTGATGATGGCAAGGTGGATGTACTTTTATACCGCTACACGCCGTTTGTGAATAATTTTCTGTTCTTGTTCTCATTCATGTTTGGGAGGAAAACCCTCCCTAGAATGCAGTGGCTCAAAGTGAATAAAGCGTCATTTGAGCCCAAATCTCACCGCCCATGGAATCAAGATGGCGAAAAATCAAATACTGGCACACTTCACATACAGGTTATGGCCAAGCGGTTGCCGATCATAATTCAGTCCAAACGAAAAAAATATTTTCCTAATCAGTAAAGAAGGGTTACTATGCATAAAAAGAATCCCGTCATCGTCGTTGAGGGAAATCACGACAAAGACCGTATCCAAGCAGTATATCCCACCGCGGAGGTTATGATTACCAACGGGAGCGAGATTGCTGAGACAACACTGATCGACCTTCAACGCCTCAACGTTACGAGAAAACTCATTCTTATGCTTGATCCCGATGTTCCAGGTGAACGTATAAGAAAGCGCATCAATGCCTACGTTGGTCCTACGTCACATGTCTTTTTGCCTAAAGAGGTATGCACAGATAGAGTGAAAGCTAAAATCGGCATTGAGCACGCCCCCTTGCAGATTATAAAGACGGCGCTCGATCATCATATAATAGATACGAACCATGAAATGACAATCACTAGACAAGCGTTGTTGCACAGGGGACTTATAGGCGGTGAAGGCGCCGCCATAAAACGCCAAAAACTCTGTGAATCGCTTGGAATAGGGCTTGCCAATGGAAAAACCCTTTTAAAAAAACTTAATATGTTCGGCATCACACCAGAAACGCTCGACAGGGTGATTGAATGAAAGAATCGACATTAAAGCGCACCAATAGACTGCTTGCGATGAACAATTTGCGCGCCAAAAAACAGTACGGGCAGAACTATTTAGTTGATGACAACACTATTCGCCGCATCGTTGATCAAAGCGGAGTGGATGAGACGGTCACTGTTGTTGAAATCGGGCCTGGACTGGGAAGCCTCACCCAAGAGCTTCTGCAACGGGCGCAGCGCGTTATTGCCTATGAGATTGATGAGAGTCTGATTCCGATATTGAATAAGGAATTCGCCGATAAAAAGCATTTCACACTTACCCACGCTGATATTCTCAAACGCGATATCGACAAGGATTTGCGGTCACTGGGAATCAATGAAACACACACCGTTCATGTAGTGGCGAACCTCCCTTATTACATCACCACGCCGATTCTCACGAAATTACTGGAAGAATCCGATTTAGTCAGCCGTTATACACTGATGGCACAATATGAAGTCGCTAGACGCTTAACGGCCTCAACGAATACCAAGGATTACAATGCACTGAGCGTCTTGATTCACTATAAAACCAATCCTGTCTTTGCGTTCAAGGTCCCAAGAAATGTATTTATTCCCCCGCCCAATGTTGATAGCGCCATCATCACAATGGATGTGGCACCACCTCCAGAGGTGGTTGACGAAGCGGTTTTTTTCGATTTTGTACAAAATGCCTTCAAACAAAAACGCAAAACCCTCGTGAACAATATATCCAAAGCATATACCATTGAAAAAACGTCGTTAAACGATTTTTTCAAGACTTTGGGGCACAAACCAATGGTCCGTGCGGAAAGTCTTTCCGTCAACGATTTTGTGGAAATCGTCAATGCTTTTTATCACTATTATATATAGTTTCACGTGAAACATAGGAGGAATTTGATGAAGGAAAAGGCCTGGGCAAAAATTAATCTTCACCTGGATGTGCTCAAAAAACGTCCAGATGATTTTCATGATCTAGAGATGGTGATGACGCCGCTGGCACTTCATGACGTGTTGAAATTTGAAGTTTTGAACACAGATACCATTGAAGTGACTGAGAGTAAGCCTGTGTGTGAGGACCCTACGGACAACCTTGCTTATAAGGCTGCGTTGCTTTTCAAGGAAACTCATGGTATTGAACAAGGGGTTCGCATTCATATTGAAAAGCATATTCCCATAGCAGCGGGGCTCGGTGGAGGCAGTGCGGATGCTGCGGCAACGCTTAGAGGCATGAACCGCCTTTTCAAAGTGAAAGCGAGTGCTTCACAACTCGCGAAACTCGGTGAAAAGCTTGGATCGGATGTCCCGTTTTGCGTGCATTCAAGACTTTGTATTGCCAGGGGCAAAGGGGAACAGCTGTTTTTCCTTAAAAACCGCCTTAAATACCGAGTGGCTGTTATTACACCGGATATCCACATTTCTACAAAAAGCATTTTTGAGCTAGTGGAGATGAAAGCCATCAAATCGGTGAAAATAACAACGATGACCAACGCCATTTATAACGGGAATTACGAGCTCCTCGCCCATTCGCTTTATAATGCACTGGAACCTTTTGCGTTTAAAAAATATCCAGAAGTGAAAGAACTCAAGGATGCCATTAGCGGTTTTGACGTAGATGGAGTGCTCATGAGCGGAAGTGGGCCATCCATTTTTGTGCTGGACCACGACAAAAAGACATTGCAGTCGATTGTTGAACATTTCAGCGATACACATCATACGTATTTAACAAAAATGACGTAAGCAAGGGCTTAAAAACCGTCAAAAAGTTTGAAAACGTTTTATTCGTGTGATACAATACAGATTATAAATGAGACATAGAAAATTATGCGGGGTGGAACAATGGAAATTACTGATGTTCGTGTGAAAAAACTCAATAGTGACAACCGTCTTAAAGCGATAGCGGCAATTACTATTGACGAGTGTTTTGTGGTTCATGAGCTTCGAATTATTGACGGCAAGGACGGCTTATTTGTCGCTATGCCTTCACGGAAAATGCCTAATGGTGAATTCAAGGATGTCGCGCATCCGATTAATCAAGAGACGCGCAACAAAATTGAATCCGTTGTCATTGAAGCGTTTAATAATTTGGAAGAAGAACCAGCAGACGAACCAGCAGACGAACCGAGTGATGCATCCGAAGACGACGCGGATGAAGATTAATCGCAATAACTAAAATGCAACTTTCCAAAGTTGCATTTTATTTTGAAATTATTTTGTTATAATATGACTTGGAAACACTATCTCAACCGTGGAGGGTATTATGGCGACGCTTGATAATCAAAAAGTTAAATTATTTTCATTGAGTGCCAACAAAGGCTTGGCAAAAGAAATCTCCGAATTCACCAACATTCCCCTGAGCAAATGCGAAGTCAAACGATTTGCTGATGGCGAGATCGGACTCAACATCGAGGAGACCGTTCGTGGCCATCACGTGTTCATTATCCAACCGACTCATTCTCCGGTCAATGAACATTATATGGAATTGCTGATTATGATCGATGCGGTTAAACGCGCATCAAGTAAATCGGTTAATGTAGTCATGCCTTATTACGGTTATTCCCGGCAGGATAGAAAAAGTGCTTCAAGACAACCGATTTCAGCCAAACTCGTCGCAAATCTTCTTGAAAAATCCGGTGCTGACCGAGTAATTTCGATGGATTTGCATGCCGGTCAAATTCAAGGGTTTTTCGACATCCCCATTGACAATCTCCTGGCAATGCCCTTGATTGTGGATTATTTCCAGAAGAAATTCCCTAAAGAAAATCTAGTTATCGTATCGCCTGATCATGGCGGAGCTGTGCGTGCACGTCAAATGGGAAATGCCATGAACGCGCCCATAGCCATTATCGACAAGAGTCGTCCACAGGCGAATGAAGTTGAAATGATGGGAATTGTTGGCGATGTTTCTGATAAAATAGCCATTATTATCGATGATTTAATCGATACTGCAGGAACGATTTCTCAAGCCTCGCATGCGCTCAAGGACGCTGGAGCAAAATCAGTGTATGCAGCATGTACACACCCAATATTCTCTCACCCCGCCAAAGACCGCATTGACAATAGTGAGATTGAAGAAATTGTAACAACTAACACAATTGAGCTTAATGATGAAAAACGTAGCAAAAAAATCAAACAGCTCAGCGTAGCGCAGTTAATCGGTCAAAGTATCCTCAATATCATCATGGACAAACCACTTTCACAACTTTTTGAAGCGTCACCGATTGATCAAAAAAAATAAAAAAACCCCGTGTATATAGCCGTTTTGGCTCATACACGGGGTTTTTTACGCTTCATAATCTTTTAATCTGCTTTTAACAGAGGCATCAACACGAGCCTTGATTTTGACGGTGCTGTTTTCATAATCCGTGGAAATGATTTCACCGGCTTCATTTAGAAGGTTAATAATATCCCCTTTGTTATGGGGGATTTTGTAAATAACGGTGGTATCGTCCTTAAATAGCAGTTTAGAAATTCTTTCTAATAGTTCTTCCACATTCGTGCTCTCTTTGAGAGAAACTTTAACAGCAGGGTCAAAGCTGTGAGGGATAATATTGTTCGTCAAATCAATCTTATTAAATACATATAGCGTTTCAATTTCATCGGCACCGAGCTCTTCAAGGACCTCTTCAGTGGTTTGTATCTGGTCCATGTAATACGGGTGGGAAAAGTCTATGACATGGATAATCAAATCCGATTCACGAATTTCTTCAAGGGTTGCTTTAAAGGATTCGACCAATTCATGGGGGAGCTGGGCGATAAATCCGATTGTATCAGTGATAGTGAAGGGACGTTTATCCTTGATTTGAATGCGGCGCGTGGCTGTTTGGAGTGTTGCAAACACTTGGTCTTTCGTTGCAAGGGAATCAGTGTTTTCACTTTGATCAAACGAAAGCAATGTGTTGACAAGAGAGCTTTTTCCGGCATTTGTATAGCCAACAACCGAAACATTCTTAATGTTCGAAGTGCGGCGTTTTTTGCGATTGGTTTTTCGTACTTTCACGATGTTGTTGAGTTTGCGCTGTAGCGTTGATATTTCCTTTTCGATTTTTCGCCGGTCCAACTCCAGTTTCTTTTCACCCGGACCTTTTTGTCCGATTCCGCCTTGTTGTTGTTCAAAGGAGGCGCGCATTGCGGAAAGTCGGGGTTTGAGGTATCTTAATTGAGCGATTTCCACCTGAAGCATCGCTTCTCTTGTTTTTGCGTTATTTGCGAATATTTCCAATATCAGCAGAGTTCTGTCGACTACTGCTGTATCAAGGGTGTCTTCAAGATTGCGCAGTTGGGTATTGGTGAGCTCATCATTGAAAATGACATAATCAACATCGTGTTCATTGACATATTCGACGATTTCACTAAGCTTGCCCTTCCCCACTTTGTGTGAGGTGGTGGATGCCTTAGCATCCTGTGTGAATGACTCAGTCACAGTAATATTGAGTGTTTTGGCCAAATTTGTCAATTCATCCATGTAATAATCAAGCATTCCGCGTTTGAAACGATCGATACCGACACTTACCGCATATTTCATCTGGCATCCCTCCTAATCTTATTCTACCATGCAAAGGCTTCCCAACAAAAAAGAAGGCGAAATCGCCTTCTTTTAAATTATAGTCCGCATTTGACTTGTGCATTACAGTTGGTGCAGGTATGGCAACCACCCATGTTTTCAATGGTCCCTTCCATGCACACAGGGCAAATGTCTCCCGCCTCATTGCCGATGTTTCGGTCTTGGCGGTCACTGCGAAGCCCTTTAGTATTTGGTTCTTTTTTGGATTCCGGGCTTTCTTCTTCAAAGTCCAGTCCAAAGTCTTTGATATCGACTTGAACTTTGTCCTTTTCATCTTTTGACAGGGAAAGGACTTGAGCATCACGCGATCCGTCGACGTAGACTGTTCCGCCTTTGGCGCCGCCCGCGTAGAGCCTGCGATAAATTTTTTCGACTTCGGAGACCGTGTAGCCCTCAGGCGCGTTAACGGTTTTGGATATGCTTGAATCCACCCACGTCTGAATGGTTGTCTGCATGTCGACATGTGCTTCTGGGGGAAGGTCCATGGCACTCACGAATGTATCGGGAAGGTTGTCGCTATCGACTTCAGGATGCGCTTTGAGATAGTTTTCCACAATAGCGGCATTGACTTCGATGAATTTGCCTAAACGACCACTTCTAAAGTAAGTAAAGCCGAAATATGGCTCAAGGCCTGTAGAGACTCCCACCATGGTACCTGTGGAACCTGTGGGTGCGACGGTTAGCAAGTGTGAGTTGCGGATGCCGTGTTCACGTACACCTTCTCTGACGTGTTTAGGCATTTTCTGCATATAGCCGCTTTGCAGCATTTTTTCGCGATTTTCCTGTGTTTCGAGATATTTGAAGGACCCTTTTTCTCGTGCAAGATCAATACTTGTTTCATAAGATTTTGTCGCGATGAAATAAAAGAGCTGATTGATAAATGGCAAGTCTTCTTTGGCGCCATATTTGCGGTGAGTCCAGATGAGCAAATCGTGGAGGCCCATGATACCGAGGCCGATGCGTCGCTCACCGAGTGCTTGCTTGCGGTTTTCTTCTAGGAAATAATGTGTCTTATCAATGACTTTATCGAGAAGTCTTACGGAATTTCTGATGGTGCGTTCGAGTTTTTCCCAGTCCACTTCTTCAGTGTGATAATCTACCATGTTCGCTAGATTGAGGGCTGCAAGGTTACAAACGGAATAGGGAGCCAGGGGTTGTTCACCACAAGGGTTGGTTGAAACGACTTTGTTATCATACGCCACAGCGTTTGTATCACCGTTGGCATTGTCGATGAAGAAGATTCCGGGTTCTGCGGAATAGGTTGCACAGATATTGATGAGGTTCCACAAATCTTTGGCCTTGATGCGGTGATAGACTTTGGTCTCGTACCCCATTTCTTCCCAGGTACGCACATCTCCGATTTCGCCCCATAATTTGTCGTAGTCAGCTTTATCTTGATCGTTGTAATTGTCGATATCAGGGAATTTAAGTTCGTGGACATCGCCGTTTTCAACCGCATCCATGAAATCTTTGGTTATGGCCACAGAAATATTGGCTCCACTGAGATATTCCGGTTCATTGACTTCATAGTGTCCACCTTTGTTAAGGCGTTCCCAAGCGTTGTCTACTATTTTTTTGGTGAAGGGATTGGTGTCTTTTTTGCTTTGTTCGACAATGTATTCGTTAATCGCGGTTTCTTCGTCGGTGAGCGGAATGAATTTCAGCTTTTTTTGAGCTGCTTTTTTAATCAAAGGCTCCTTGATTGTCTCAACAAGAAACTGGAGAATTTTTGGGTTTTGCATTTTTGATATAATGAATTCCACAATATCTGGATGCCAGTCCGCCAGCATGATCATTTGTGCGCCTCGGCGGGAGCCGCCTTGTTCAACAAGGTGGGTCAGCTGCGAAAGGTCATTGAGCCATGAGACCGAGCCGCTTGATTTTCCGTTCACGCCTTTTGCCAGTGCGTTTTTCGGCCGGAGGGTTGAACCGTTCGTTCCTACGCCGCCGCCACGCGACATGATTTCCATTACTTGTTTTCTGTGATCGGAAATGCCTTCTCGCGAATCTTGGATAAACGGCATGACAAAACAGTTGAAATAGGTGACTTCTGTTTGAGAACCGGCACCGAAAAGAATGCGTCCGGCAGGGACAAGATTCATTTCACTGACTTCTTTATAAAAATGCTGTGTGATGGCTTCACTTTCGCCTTCGCCCAAATGATTGGCTACCCGTTTAGCAATTTGTTCAAAGTATAGCTCCATGGGTTTGTCAACCTGACGAAGAGTGCGTTCAATGTAGCCATTTTCATCTGCGTCTTCCACCTGAGCGGCATATTCTTCTTCCACTTTTATGGTGAGTGTCTCATCGTCGATGGATTCAACATTACCCACGCCGCGTGCGGGAAAATTAGGGTCTTCGCGCACGACTGTGATGACGATGTCACCCTTCTTGAGGGTCTTTAAGTTAAGATCTTTTTGTGTATAGCGGTCTAACATAACCAGTCTGGATACGCCATCCAATGACTTATGCATGTCATCTGTGATAGGATAAAGGTGAGAAAAATGGGATTCAATGTCTTTGTTGATTGATTCGATGAATTGTTTTGAATAGGTGGTCATGGTATCCCTCCGTTAAACTAATGTAGAACCATTATATATTAAGTTTAAATTTTATAGTAGTCTTGACATTTGGTTACCGTGGTTATAATGCCATGGTTATGGCGTTTGATGTAAATTTATTTTTTTTCGGACCAAGAGGACCCATCGTATGGAAATATTCTATGGTATAATCAACCGTGTTACAACGATAATGCGTTGATAACTTGGTTCCGCTACGTATGGAGGTGGCTTTCATGGAAGATTTTGACATTATCTTATTGAATATATATTTGCTTGGAATATTTTCCATGGTGGTTCGTAACAAAATCCATTATTTTACGTTGCGCTTGGTTAAAACGATCATCATTGTCATGCTGATTGCATTTTTTCTGGTCTTGGCGACACAGCGCGGTGAAGCTGGCGCCTGGTGGCTGATTCTCAGTCGTGCAGTGCCGTTGATTGTCGTAGTGGGAATCATCATACACAGTGATGTTCGCACGCTCATGGAAGTGGTCGGCATTAAAAGCGGTCGCTTACTTTCTAACGTTCTGAAAGACGATACAAAAAACGAGTTGATTCACGGAATCGATTATCTTTCCAGACACAGAATTGGTGCCATCATCACATTTGAACGCAATGACACGCTTAATGAATATATTGATAATGCCTTTTCCCTCGATGCCCCTTTGTCAAGTGAGCTTTTGGGAAGTATTTTTATGCCCCCCACGCCGCTTCATGATGGTGCCATTATTGTTAAGGATAACATCATCAAGTGTGCAGGCGCGTATTTCCCGCCTTCTGAAAGCGATAAAATTCCCAAAAGAATGGGGTCTCGCCACCGTGCGGCAATCGGGATTTCCGAACGCAATGATTCGCTCACGGTTGTAATCAGCGAAGAGACTGGCACAATCAGTGTCAGTATCGATGGATACCTTGATCAAGACATTTCCCATGAATCGCTCGTGCTTTACTTGGAAAAATATCTGCAAAACTAAACGGGAAGGGGTGTACGCATGCCAGAAGAATTGATTCTCCCAGTGAGTGTCTTGGTTATTTGGGGGATATTGTTGGTTTTAAAAAAATTACGAACCAAAAAGGGCGATGTGGAAACCGTTATCTTTGTAGCAGTATTAGCGGCTTTCGTGCTCTTTGACGTTTTAGCAATCACTTCTTTCCCTGCGGGGATCATCAACATAGCTTTGTATGGTGGATTTGCAGTAAGCCTTCTTTTGTTTAATGTTCGTTCCGTGTTTGGCAAGGATATGACTAAATCCAAACTATTGCAGCTTAAAAAAGATTTCCGCAAACTCAATGACAGAAGTGAAATGTTGCGTCAGCGTTTTGTGACGCTGCTTGATTTATCGCCTTCAGGGATCATGTTTCGCAGCGAAGAAGGCGACGTCTTTGCAACAGATAAGCTTGTTGAACTGTTTAACCTTTCAACCAACGAATTATCATTTGACACGCTTTGTGAAGCGATGCACCCTGAAGACAAGCGAACCTACATCCAAACGCTGGAGCGCACAGGGAAAAAGCGCAACACATACTCCGTGCATTATCGCATGCGCAAAGAGAATGGGTACATGTGGTTTAAAGAAGACGGCACCTACGTTAAACACAAAGGCAAGACCATGTTCATCGCCTTGGTCAATGCCCTGGATATCAAAACTTATCCCAAAAGCAATATAGAAGTGCTCAATAACCTTGTTATAGACGAAGCTTATTATGAACATCTCCAAGCGCTCAACCGCAGACAAAAACCCTATACGATCGTAACGTTTGAGATTACCAACATCCCCCAGATTAACACTCGTTATGGAAGGGACATCGGGGATTTGATGATGGGGGAATACCTCAGCAAGCTCAGCTATCAGTTTTTACGAGACATTCACTCAGTATTTCGCCTCAGCGGCATTCGTTTCGCCATGGTCATAGAAGACCAGCGCAAAGCGCAAATGCTCAAGCGTGCCCTTGAAGACGGAGGCGAAATGACCAATTACACGATGCAGTTTGGTGCAGCTAAAGAGAGCGTTTATCCGGCGTTTGGCATCCTTGATGTCAGTCATTTCGATGAACCTGTGGATGAGTTGGCTTCACGTGCAGATAAAGCGCTCGAAATAGCGCTTGATGACAATACACAGGACATATATTTTACGATTAGGTGATACAATGGACAAATCAACCCTTAGAAGCATTTTTCTCAAACAAAGAACACAAATGGAACCACGCATGCACAAGATGCTCAACCACATGCTTATGTCGAGCCTGCGCGAAGTACTTGGTGAACATGATTTGAAGACCGTGGGTGTGTTTTATCCCATGGACGGCGAAATCGATGTGCGTGGGCTTGAAGATACCTACACGCTGGTCTATCCCAAAATAGAAGACGATCAGATTGTCTTTTATGAAGACAGCGGTGAATTTGAGGCGTCACACTTTGGCGTCATGGAACCTACAAACGCCCGGGCAGTCAGCCCAACGGACATCGATGCGGTAATTGTGCCGGGATTGGTATTTGACGATGGACTTTACAGACTAGGCTATGGCAAAGGCTATTATGATTATTTCCTTAAGGATTATTCGGGACTGAGTGTGGGCGTGGTCTATGAGAAGTTCCGTGTTGAAGCACTTCCGAATAAAGCCCATGATATTCCGATGGACATGCTTGTTACGGATAATCAAGTGTATGTGAGCCGTCATGAGGACTTATGACGCTATCGTCGTGGGTGGTGGCCGCGGGGAGAGAAGCGCGCTAGGCTATAACAAGGTCCTTCATTCTCTTGATGGGCAACCCGTGTTCGCATATGCGATGGCAACCTTTCTCAGTGACCCGCGCTGCAAGCGCGTTATCGCCGTGCTTTCACAAGCGGACGCGACCGCGCTTAAAGCGTGGACAGAAAGAGAAAAGGTTATCGTCACGCGCAGTGGGAACACCCGCAGTGAAAGTGTGGGAAATGGCTTAACAAAGACAAATGAAGAGTTTGTACTCGTGCATGATGGTGCACGACCCTTCGTTGAGATGCATGTTGTTGACAGGGTTGTTGAAGCGCTGAACGCCCATCCGAGTGTCACACCTTCTGTAAATATAAATGATACACTCAAGCGTGTTGAATCGGGAAAAATCTCAGGCTCCGTATCACGTGAATCGCTCCAGGGCCTTCAAACGCCCCAGGGCTTTTGGCGTGAGACCCTTATAAAAGCGTATGCCCGTGATGTGGATGCACCGCGCATCACTTGCGATGTTTCGCGCGTTGGTGAAGCACTGGGGATAGCTGGGGTCACTGTGAAGGGACACACTCAGTCGATGAAACTGACTACTCCTGATGACATAATGGTTCTGGAGGCGATTGCCCGTGCTAAGAATCGGTCATAGTAAGGATGTTCACAGACTCAAATCGGGAAAAACCCTGAGACTCGGTGGTATTGATATTCCTTCTACGCTTGAGAGTGTGGCTCATAGTGATGGAGATGTGTTGCTGCATGTTGTTGCGGAGAGTTTGCTGGGTGCACTAGCTCTGGGGGACCTGGGAAGTCATTACCCTGATACTGATGTGGCGCATAAAAATCTTGACTCGCGTTCGATTCTATTGGATGTCAAGCGGATGATGGAAGCAAAAGATTATCACATAAACAATATCGATGCGACTGTTTATCTTGAAACACCTAAATTAAGCGCACACATTAAAACTATGCGTGCGGCGATAGCGGCGATGCTTTCTATAAACATTACCCAAGTCAGCATCAAAGCCACAACAATGGAGAAAATTGATGCGATAGGCCGCAGTGAAGCCATTGGCGCTGAATGCGTCGTATTGATTGCTCCAACAACCATTCAAAAACTCTGAGGTGCTTATGATGAATGAACAGAATCAATCCAGTCCCGAAATTGTTGAAACAGAAGTGGGGACGTTTGAAATTCTCAAAAACTACAAGGAAGCGTATGATAGTAAAAGTTTTATAGAGCGGTATGTCGATCACTTTGATCGATACCAATACATCGTCGGCGATATCAGCGCAGAAATGCTTAGGCTCAAAGGCTTTGGCAAGCAGGATTATCATAAAATCTATGATTACCTCATGGAGTCTGCTGTTCCAAACGCGCCTTATTTCATTTTGCGTCGAATCAAGACGGAAACACCCCAGGAAACAAAAGAGAATGACAAAGATCAAAGTGACAATGAGACGCAAAGCACAGAGGATGAATGATTTTTCAAGTGTTTTCCACCATCCCAGAGTTGTGTTAATGTATAATACAACTGAAAAGTGAGGTGTATAATTATGGATGAACAACAAATCGCAAAACAAGCAGAACAGGTTATCGAAAAAATAAAACCCTATATTCGCCGTGATGGCGGCGACATCCGCTATGTAAAATATGAAGACGGCATTGTTTATGTCGAGATGCTGGGTGCGTGCACAAGCTGTTCTTTGGTTGATACAACCCTAACCGACGGTGTGGAGGCTATTTTACTAGAGGAAGTCCCAGGCATCATCGGCGTCGAACAAGTCTAACTAAAGGATGTGGGACAGATGAAAAAAACCGATCCACAAGACGACAGACCTAACGACACGACCATACGCGACACAGTGGTTACCATGCTGGATGAGCGCGGCGTGTCGCTTTCGCAGATTGCTCAAATCACTTACGATTTACAGAGCAAATACATTAAAGGGCTAACTATGGAATCCTGTTTAGACCATGTTGAACGCGTGGTGATGAAGCGGGAAGTTCAAAATGCGATTCTTACGGGCCTTGAGCTAGACAAAATGGCTGAAAAAGGCTTGATGAGTGAGCCACTGAAAACAATGCTTTTAGATGATTATCCGCTTTATGGCATTGATGAAGTTCTTGCGCTTGCCATTGTCAATGTGTATGGATCGATTGGGTTTACCAATTTCGGGTATGTCGACAAAGTCAAACCCGGTGTGATCAAACAGATTGATGATGCTGGCAAGGAAACGGACAGCTGCAATACATTTTTAGATGATATTGTGGGTGCCATTGCTGCGGCTGCCGCCTCTTCGATTGCACACCGCTACGCATGAAATGCAAAGGGAAATCGAGAGATTTCTCTTTTGATTTAAAGCGTCTGTGATATACTGTAAAAAACAGCACATGAGGTGTGAAAATCATGAAACCAGGAAATATCGTCAAAGGTAAAATCACCGCAATCAAACCCTTTGGTGCGTTTGTTGAGATTAACGAAAACACACAGGGTTTGATTCACATTAGTGAAGTGGCGGACGGATATGTTCATAATATCGAAGATTATCTCAGCGTAGGCAAGACAGTCCGTCTTTATGTACTTGAGCACAAAGAGGAAAACAAACTTCGTCTTTCGTATAAACGCGTCAATAAGCAGCGAAAAAAGCGACTTTCAATTCATTTGAAACACGGGTTTAAACCGCTTAAGGATGTGTTGCCCACTTGGATAGAAAATTATCAATTCAATGATGATACGCATGAGGAGGAATACAATGATTAATGTGGACTTGAATTATGTGAAAAATGCGCTTGGCTCTGATGATCAACGTTCGCTTGAAGAAGAGATAAAAACCGCACATGAAAAACTGGAAAACGGCACGGGTAAGGGGAATGACTTTTTAGGGTGGCTTGAACTCGCCGCCCAGATGAAGTCCCAGGTCCCAACCATTTCCACAGTAGCTAAAAGGATTCGTGAGCAAAGTGATGTCGTCTTAGTCATAGGCATCGGTGGATCGTATCTGGGTGCCAAAGCTGCTTTGGAAGCACTGGGGAGCTATTTCACGGAAAAAGATGGTCCGGAACTTATCTTTGTGGGCAATCATATCTCCAGTGAATATATTGCCGATCTCAGCGATTACTTAAAAGACAAGCGGTTTTCGATCAATGTTATCTCAAAAAGCGGGACCACGACGGAACCTGCGCTCGCTTTTAGACATTTTAAAACTCTGCTTGAAGAGAAGGTCGGAAAACAAGCTGCGGCTAAACATATTGTGGCCACAACGGACGAATCAAAAGGTGCCTTGCGTCATCTTGCCAATGAGGAAGGCTACGATACCTTCGTGATTCCTGATGATGTGGGGGGACGCTACAGTGTGCTTTCTCCGGTTGGTCTGTTGCCCATCGCTATCGCCGGCATCGATATAAACAGCATGCTTGATGGGGCTATCAAAGGCCGAGGGGATTTTAATGACAGAGATATGACCAATCCGGTCTATCAATACGTTATGGCGCGCAACGCTCTATACGCAAAAGGTAGGAAACTGGAACTTTTTGTCCACTACGAACCCAAACTGGCGTTTATCGCGGAGTGGTGGAAACAGCTCTTCGGCGAAAGCGAAGGCAAGGAGAACAAAGGCATCTATCCTGCCAGTGCAGGATTCACTACGGATTTGCACTCCCTTGGACAATATATTCAAGAAGGAGAGCGCCACTTGTTTGAAACGGTGCTCAGCATTAAACAACCGGCCCGTGATTTCAAGATTCCTAAGACTGATGCCAATCTTGATGGACTCAACTATCTCAGTGATCTTTCAATCGACACCATCAATAAAAAAGCTATGCAAGGAACTATGCTTGCACACATGGATGGTGAAGCACCCAGTATTCTCATAGAACTTCAGACGATGGATGCGTATCACTTTGGCTATCTCATGTATTTCTTTGAACTGAGTGTCGCTTTGAGCGGTTATGTCCTCGGTGTCAATCCATTTGATCAACCGGGCGTTGAAGCCTACAAGAAAAATATGTTTGCACTGCTGGAAAAACCCGGATTTGAAGCACAGACCAAATCGATCAAGAAACGGTTTAATCAATCATAGTAAAGTCCCAGCGACGCAATTGCTCGCTGGGACTCTTTTATGGCTTGTTTGTTTTTATTGCGTCTAGGTCAAAGGGTGTGAAAAATGCATATTTTCCTGAATGTTTGACTTCAATTTCACGGGTGCGTTCAAACGTTTCACCATCACACTGAGCAACTTGCTGGGAGAACATGCTCGCTTTGATGTGTTTTCCTTTTTTGTAAAAAACATAACGTGAAAAACGCGGATGAATCCCAAAGTAGACGCTGAGAAATATCAAAAAGAGCATCACTCGGTTGATGGAGTGCACGACGATAACATCGAGGGTGTCATCTTCCACATCGCCCTGGGGAGTAATTCTCATTCCCCCGCCGATGTACTGGCCGCTGTTAATATTGACGAGATAGCCTTTATTGAACGTGTGAAGAACACCGTCGATGGATACTTCCATATAGTGCGGTTTGAAAGACGCAAAGGTTTTTAGCGCGTTGATAATGTAATTGAACCGATTTTTCTTTTTCGCCTGATTGACCCTATTGGCAATTTCGCCGTCCATCCCAAGCCCAGAGCCGTTGATAAAGTGTCTTTTTTTGTCATTGTAGCGCATTGTCATAATCGCTTGGTGTGATGTGCGGTTTTTCTTGAGATACCGCAAAAAGTCATTACCTGAGCCGTTTCCCTTCACATATACAGTTTTTTCAAAGGGAAGGTTGAACGTGTTGTTAATGAATGTGTTGATGGTCCCATCGCCTCCGAGCAAAATCACAGTAATCTCTTTAGGCGCATTGCGGATGTAGGTTTCGATATCTTTTATTTTAAGCAGGCTCTTCAAACGAAAAGGGACGTTGTTGGCCTTGAAGGATTCAACCACCTTTTTTGTTGTTCGTTTGGATTTTTTATTTTTTGAGAGCGGATTGTGCAAGATTACATACATATGCAACAGTCCTTCCTGGCAAAGGTGTAGGGTTATTATAGCATGAAATCAATAAATGATGTATAATACCACCGTTAGAAAGTATACGAGGTGTAGCATGGAAAAAACATTTGAAATCACATCGCTTGATGCGATGAGGAAACTGGCCACGAGCATCAGTGAATTTTTGAAACCGGGAACCGTCATCGGCTTAAAAGGGGACCTCGGTGCCGGAAAAACAACGTTCACACAGTTCATGGGACGCGCGATGGGTATCGATGTGCCGATCAATTCACCGACATTCACCCTTATGAAGGTGTATGAACACACGCTTCCCCTTTATCATATTGATGCATACCGACTTGAAGGGCTTGATACACTTGATGATGAAGAGCTCATAGAATACGTCGATGGTGAGGGCGTGTGTGTGATAGAATGGTACGAAAACGTCCTCTCAATCATGCCCGGTGATTTTTTGGCTATTGACATAGAATATCTCAGCGATTCTAAACGACGCATTACAATGAAAGGAACTGGCCCTTATGAATCCATCCTCCATAACATTGCTTATTGATACGGCTTCACCGTATTTGATTATTGGTCTTTACCGCGGCAATACGACTTTACAAGCAGTGTATCAAAAAGGCAATAATGATCATTCTGTTACATTGATGGACAACATCGAGCGCATGTTCACAACACAGGGTTTTGGTGTTCGTGACCTTGGAAAAATCATCGTTGGAATCGGACCGGGAAGCTACACGGGGGTTCGCATTGGAGTGAGTGTAGCGAAGATTTTCGCCTGGAGTCACAAGATTCCCTTGTTCACCGTTTCTTCTTTGGCGCTTAAGGCCAGTGGAGAAAATGAGGAAGGAAAAGTGCTTTCGATTATTGAAGCGCGTCGCAACCACGGATTTGTCGGTGTTTATGAAATCAAAGGTGGTGGCCTTTATTTAAATGAGCGTGATCATTACCGCGACCTCGAAGGGATGCACAATGAGCTTCCACATGACATTGAGGCTACGACAAAGCCGCCAAGAATCGACGTGCTTTTACAGGGTGATGTGCTAAAAGAAGCAAAGAATGTCCACACCGTTCAGCCCAACTACTTGCGAAAGACTGAAGCGCAGCGAAATAAGGACAAAACCCAATGATACGTTCGATGGTCTACGATGATATCCCCTTCGTCCATGCCCTTGAGATGGAAACGTTTGGAAAAAGTCTTGAGAAGGACACGCTCTACGGTGAACTCTCGCATAATGATCTCGCCCATTACTTTATATATGAAGAAACCGGGAAACGCCTTGGATACGCTGGTATGCGCATTATGTTTCCCAACGCGGAAATCATGAATATTGCAGTGGTCAAACACAGTAGACAAAAAGGTGCAGGCACTGCGCTCATGCGCCATCTTATTGAAGTGTGCAAAACACATGGTGTGCGTGCGCTGACACTTGAAGTGCGCAAAGATAACGATGAAGCCATTCGTTTTTATGAGGGCTTTGACTTTGAGACCATTACCACAAGAAACGATTATTATCAGGATGGGACCGATGCGTTACTGATGATGAAGAAAGTAGGCGTGTAATATGTTTGTACTCGGTGTTGAAAGCTCATGCGATGAAACCAGTGTCGCAATCACCAAAGATGGAAAGCAGGTCTTGGCCAACGTGGTGCTTTCACAAATAAAAACCCACCAGTCATTTGGCGGCGTTGTTCCGGAAATTGCGAGTCGTGAGCATGTGAAAGGAATCAGCGTTGTGTTTGAAGAGGCGCTTACGCAGGCGGAGCTTTCTCCTGCGGATATCGATTTGGTCTCAGTTACACAAGGACCGGGTCTCATAGGGAGTCTGCTTGTGGGAATCAATGCGGCAAAAGCCTTCGCTTTCGCCCATGATATCCCTATTGTTGGAATTCATCATATTGCTGGTCATATTTATGCCAATCAAGTGGAATCAACGATGGAATTTCCATTGATTGCCCTGGTTGTATCAGGAGGTCACACAGAACTGATTCTTATGCGTGATCATTACACGTTTGAAAAACTTGGAGAAACTCAGGATGATGCGGTTGGTGAAGCGTATGACAAAGTCGCCCGCGTGCTCAAGCTAGGGTACCCAGGTGGCCCTGCCATCGATAAGCTGGCCAAGGAGGGTGATGCTCACGCCTACCCTATGCCTCGCATTCAGACCGCGCGTCCTTATGATTTTTCCTACAGTGGCCTCAAAAGCCATGTTATCAATACGGTCAACCGGCTGAAGATGAAAGGAATTCCTATCAACAAGGCGGATTTAGCGGCATCGTTCCAACGTGCCGCTGTTGCGCATCTTATTGATACAAGCAAAAAGGCCCTTGAAGCCCACGATGCGAAAATGTTCATTGTGGCAGGGGGTGTGGCGGCCAATACACATTTGCGTAGTGAAGTCGCACGTGTGTTTGCGGACATCCCCACGAGCATTCCTGCTTTCAAATACTGTACTGACAATGCGGCGATGATGAGTATTGCCGGGTATCACTATTACCAAAAATATTCAAAAGCAGATACCATGGACTTTAATGGTTATTCGCGGCTTTCGCTGCAATAATCCGTAATCGATTGAAAAGAGAGTTGATACATATGGAAAACAAAAATTTTATCCGCAAAATAATCGAAGAAGACCTTCACAGTGGAAAACATGCTTCGATAGCTACGCGCTTTCCACCGGAGCCCAATGGATTCCTGCATCTGGGTCACGCCCGCGCGATTGTGATGAATTATGTCTTGTCCAAGGATTATGGAGGGACATTCAACCTACGATTTGATGACACCAATCCTATCAAGGAAGATGCGATGTTCATTGAAGGGATAAAAAGGGATATCGCTTGGCTAGGCTGTCATTGGGATAATCTTTTTTATGCAAGTAATTACTTTGACACAATGTATGAGCGTGCGAAAATCCTTATTGAAAAAGGGTTGGCTTATGTGTGTGACCTCTCAGGCGAAGCGATCAGGCAAAGTCGCGGAGACCTTACAACCCCGGGGACAAACAGTCCTTATCGTGAGCGGAGTGTCGAAGAGAATCGCTCATTATTTGAACGCATGAAAAATGGCGAGTTTGAAGATGGAGCGAAAGTATTGCGCGCGAAAATCGACATGGCAAGTCCCAATCTCAATCTTCGCGACCCCATCATATACCGCATTCAGCACGGGACGCACCACAACACGAAAGACCAATGGTGCATCTACCCCATGTATGATTTCGCTCACCCGCTTGAAGATGCAATTGAGGGCATTACCCACTCGCTTTGCAGTCTCGAATTTGAGGACCATCGCCCACTTTATAACTGGTTTGTTGAAAATACCGATATGCCCCATCAACCGCGCCAGATTGAATTTGGCAAATTGAAAATCGCCAATCAGGTGATTGGCAAGCGTGCAATACGAAAGCTTGTTGAAGCAGGAATCGTCGATGGGTGGGATGACCCCAGACTCATTACTTTGAGCGGACTACGCCGTCGCGGCGTGCCACCACAAGCCATTGCGAATTTCGTCAAAGCGCTCGGACTTCCAAAAAGCGAAGGAGAAACCGAGCTTTCCATGCTTGATGAGTATGTCAGGGATTATCTAAGGGACAATGCCAGAAGAATTCATGCGGTAATTGATCCGATTCGCGTAATCATCACCAATTATCCCCAGGGCGAAAGTGAAACACTCACTGCTGCATTTAACAGGGACAATGAATCACTTGGCAGTCGTGAAGTGCCCTTCTCGCGTGAAGTGTATATAGAACGGGACGATTTCATCGAGCAAAAGCCAAATAAAAAATGGAAACGTCTTGCTTTAGGCGTTGAAGTTCGTTTAATGCATGCATATTTCATCAAAGCCTATGATGTTGATTATGATGATGCGGGCAATGTTGAGACTGTGTATGCAACGTATGACCCACAAACGCAAAGCGGTTCGGGATTCACTGAGAGAAAACCCAACGGGAATATTCATTTCGTTGATGCGAATACAGCTTTAGAAGCTGAAATCCGCCTATATGAAGACCTTGTCCATTCCACAGACGAATCACTGCCCATCGAAGAGCGAGTGAACAGCAATTCTAAAACCATTCGCAAAGGATTCATCGAAGGCAATCTCGAACTAGGGGATGAGGAAAAGTTCCAATTTACGCGCCAGGGCTACTTCAGTGTCGACCCTGATACGAAAGAAAACGCCCCTGTGTTCAACCGAGTTGTCGCCTTAAAGAGTTCATATAAGGCTAAAAATAAAAAATAAGTCAATCGATTGAACATATCCCTTGCAATTGTAGGATGAATCATGTATTATGCGAATAGAACTTAAGCAACCCATGCACTTTGTACGTTAAGAATAGAACCACGTTTCCTATTCTTATGACATGCACAGGCGTTTAAGAAATTTAAACATAAGAGGAGGAAACACCCATGAACGGAACAGTTAAATGGTTCAACGCAGAAAAAGGCTTTGGCTTCATTACGACTGATGAGGGAACTGATGTCTTCGCACATTATTCTCAAATCAACGAAGAAGGCTTCAAAACACTCGAAGAAGGACAAAAAGTCAGCTTCGAAGTAGTAGAAGCACAAAAAGGCCCTCAAGCCGAAAACATCGAAAAACTTTAAATAGTTATTCAAAGCCAATCCCATTGCGGATTGGCTTTTTTTGTTATGCTCGCCGTATGATTTCCCCCGTCTTTTTGGTATAATCACTTTAGGTGATTTTTAATATGGACAATCTATTTGAAGGACTTAACGAACAACAAATCGAAGCAATAAAAACAACAGACGGTCCGGTGATGGCCATTGCCGGAGCGGGAAGCGGGAAAACCAATGTGCTTACAAAGCGCATTGCGTATCTCATTGATACGTTGGGGATTCCTCTGAACAATATTTTAGCTATCACATTTACAAACAAAGCAGCCAATGAAATGAAATCTCGCATCGGAGATCTGCTCAATGTGTCTACACGCGGGATGTGGGTTTCGACATTTCATGCTATGTGTGCACGCATTCTCAGACGCGACATCCATCAGATCGGCTATGACAAGAACTTCCAAATTATTGACGATGATGATGTGACACAGCTCGTTAAGAGTCTACAGCGTGACCTGGGGATTTCCACAAAAGCGGCAGACCCGAGAAAAGTGAAGAACCATGTGCTCAAAGCCAAGCACGACCCTTCATACCTTTCCAATCTTAACATGCCTTTTAGAGGATACGTTGAGCGGGTTTTCGATGCCTATCAAACCAAACTCAAAAACAACAATCTGGTTGATTTTGAGGATTTGCTCGTGCTGACGCTAAAACTTCTGAAGACCAATGATGAGCTTCGCCGTGAATATCAGCGACAATTTCAATACATTCTTGTGGATGAGTTTCAGGATACAAACAATGCACAATATCAACTCATTAAGCTTTTGAGCAACGAGCAACAAAATGTCTTCATCGTCGGCGATGAAGATCAGAGTATCTATGCGTTTCGCGGAGCTAATATAGAAAACATCAACCGTTTTACACGTGATTTTGAAGGTGTCAAAACAATTTTACTTGAGGAAAATTATCGTTCGACCAATACTATTCTCAAGGCCGCGAACAATGTCATAAAAGGCAACAAGAACAGAATTGAGAAAAACCTTTTTTCCACAAAGGGTGAAGGGGATAAGATTATCCTTTACAAGGGCTATTCGCCCCGTGATGAAGTCGATTATGTAATTAACGCCATCAAACGTCTAAACAAAGAAGGGTTCGAATATAGCGATATCGGTGTGCTTTATCGGACCAACGCCATATCCAGGGTCTTTGAAGAGGGCTTCATGCAACAACGCTTACCTTACCGAATTGTGGGAAATACAAGTTTTTTCAAACGCAAGGAAATCAAGGACATCGTTGCTTATTTGCGTTTGATTGTCAATCCACACGATGATTATAGCTTTGAACGTGTTGTCAATGAACCCAAGCGGGGCATCGGCGCCAAAACCATGGAAAAAATAAAAATATACGCAGACGACCGCGGGTCATCACTGTATGATGCTATCGATGTTGATGATTGTCCGGTTTCTCAAAGAGCCCGTCCAAAACTCAAGGCATTTAAGGCACTCATCGATTCCATGGTACAAACCCTGGACAAACACAATTTTAATACCCTGATCGATGATTTATTGATTGAAAGCGGATATAAGCGTGCACTTGAAGATGATGAAAAAGGCGATGTCCGATTTGAAAACATCCAGGAACTCAAGACGATGCTTAGTGAAAGTGAGAGTGTGTATGAGTCAGATGACAAGGTTACCCTTCTCACCTATGTGCTTGAGGATATTGCTCTGAAGAGTTCTGAAGACGATGCCGATGATGAGGACGCGGTGACCCTGATGACCCTGCACTCTGCAAAGGGTCTTGAGTTCAGGGCTGTATTCCTTGTTTCGGCTGAACAGGGCCTTTTCCCACTTAATAGATCGTTGAATGATCCCAAGGAACTCGAAGAAGAAAGACGCCTGATGTATGTGGGCATTACCCGCGCAAAAGAACGATTGTTTGTGACCAATGCAAAAGAACGCAATCACTACGGTGAGTTCGTGGCCAATCCCGACTCCATGTTCATCCGTGAAATTGACGAAGCGTTGATTCACCCCGAAGGGCTCGCTTCAAAAATGCGAGCTCAGGAAAAAACATACAAACAGGATGCTTCGCGGAAACGCAAAGCATTCAAACCCTCTAAACCCTCGCATGAAAACGCGATTACACAAGGGGATAAGATTATGCACAAAGTGTTTGGCAAGGGTGTTGTGGTATCAGTTACCACAGATCAGTGTAAAATTGCTTTTTCCAAGGAACATGGTATTAAAACCTTGATGAAGGACCACCCGGCAATCAAAAAGCTTTAGGAGGTCAGTATGGAGCATATAAAAAAGGAAATTGAAGCGCTTCGCAAGAAAATCAGACAATACGATTATGAATATCATGTGCAGGATAATCCAAGCGTAAGCGATGTGCATTATGATAAGCTCATGGCCGATTTGATAGAGCTTGAGCAGCGCTATCCCAACTTGCAAGCCAATGATTCGCCGACCATGCGCATTGGAGGGACGGTGCTTGAAGGGTTTGAGAAAGTGACACATTCACTGCCTATGTTGTCGCTTGCAAATGCATTCAGCGAAGCGGACTTGCATGCGTTTGATAAGCGCATGCGCGTTGTGAGTGACGTCACGTATGTTGCTGAGGGCAAAATTGATGGCCTTGCTGCTTCACTGCTATATGAAGATGGGCGTCTTATAAGAGCCGCAACCCGTGGAAATGGCACTGTAGGGGAGGATATTACTCACAATGTACGTACGATTAAAAGCGTTCCCCTCACCCTCAATGAAACGGTGGATATCGAGGTTCGTGGTGAGATTTTCATGCCCAAGGCCAGTTTTATGCGGCTCAATGAACAAAGAAACACCAATGGTGAGCCGCCGTTTAAAAACCCTCGCAACGCCGCTGCGGGAACCATCCGCCAACTCGATAGCCGCGTGGCAGCAAAGCGTGATCTCGACATGTTCATTTATTCTTTGAGTGCGTCTGATGATGCCCTTACTATGACCCATGAGAAGTCGCTTGAATATATGAGAAACCTAGGATTTAAGACCAATCCGGAAACGACGCTACACACCACCATCGATTCCGTAATCGAAGCTATAAACCGCATAGAAGCAACCAGGGAACAGTATACTTACGACATTGACGGTGTTGTCGTCAAAGTCAACGAGCGTCAATTGTATTCAACCATTGGATACACCGTAAAAAGCCCTAAATGGGCGATTGCTTACAAGTTCAAGGCTGAACAGGTGGCGACCCACCTTCATGATATTTATTTTCAAGTCGGACGGACAGGACAGATCACCCCGGTTGCGATTCTTGAACCCGTGGATGTCCAGGGGTCGACAGTTGCACGTGCGACCCTTCACAATGAAGGATACATCACACAGCGCGACATTCGAATTGGCGATCAGGTGCTCATTGAGAAAGCGGGCGATATCATTCCAGAGGTAATCGGTGTAATCAAAGAAAACCGTGACGGCTCAGAAAAGCCATTTACCATGATTTCTCAGTGTCCCAAGTGTCACACCCTGCTTGAAAAAAGCAAAAGCGAAGCGGATGATTTTTGTCCTAACCCGAAATGCCCGGCTAAACAGGTGACAACGCTTATTCACTTCGCCTCACGCGATGCGATGAATATCGAGGGTCTGGGCACGAAAATCATCGAGCTTTTCCACAATGAAGGGTATTTGACAACTATTCCTGACATTTACCGACTCAAAGATTCCCGCAATGATTTGACTACGCGTGGTGGGTTCGGCGAAAAAAGCATCGATAAATTGTTAAAGAATATTGAAGCGTCCAAGGCCAACTCCCTTGAACATCTACTGTTTGGTCTTGGTATACGCTACGTCGGGGCGAAAGTATCGCGAGTGCTTGCCATGCATTTTAAGGATATATTTGCTATTATGGAGGCAACGCATGATGATTTGATAGCCATTGATGCCATCGGCGACACCATTGCGCAAAGTGTTGTGTCGTATTTTGACAGTGAACAAAACAAAGCGTTAATTAAGACTTTGCAATCGTACGGACTCACCATGCGCTATCTAGGTGATGACGCATCAGGCGATGCTCTTGAGGGTCAAACATTCGTTCTTACAGGCACATTGCAGACAATGACACGTGCGGAGGCGAAAAAGGCCATTGAGCGCCTAGGTGGAAAAGTGACCAGCAGTATATCCAGCAACACCAGTTATTTATGTGCCGGGGAAAACCCCGGCAGCAAATTTGATAAGGCTAAGCAACTCGGCGTACCCATAATCAGTGAAACCGAGCTCAAAGACCTGATGAACAAGTAAGGACGTGCTACTATGGACAACACTATTGTGATCAAGGGCGCCAATGAGAACAACCTGAAATCACTCGATATTACCCTTCCTAAGCATAAACTGATCGTAATGACCGGTTTGAGCGGATCGGGGAAGACATCGCTTGCGTTTGACACGATATACAAAGAAGGTCAGCGCCGGTATGTTGAAAGTCTCAGTGCGTATGCGAGACAGTTTTTAGGGAACCTGGAGAAGCCGGATGTCGAAAGCATCGAAGGGCTATCTCCAGCGATTTCCATAGATCAAAAGACGACATCGAAAAACCCCAGGAGTACAGTGGGGACCGTTACGGAAATTTATGACTACCTGCGGCTTTTGTTTGCCCGCATCGGGACGCCTTATTGTCCGACGCACAAAGTGCCCATCACCTCTCAGACCATCGAGGAGATGCGCACCCGCATATTTAATCATCCACCCGAGAGTCGCATCGAAGTACTTGCTCCGGTGGTTCAGGGAAAAAAAGGCACCCACAAAAAGACGATTGAACAATTGAGAAAAGATGGATATGTTCGCTTGCGCCTTGATGGTGAAGTTGTCGACATTGATGCTGTGGATGACCTCAACAAGAATAAAAAGCACACCATCGATGTGGTCATCGATCGCTTGAAACTGAGAGACAAGGTGTCAAGCCGTCTGTTTGATTCACTTGAGACCGCTTCAAAGATGGGTGAAGGCAAAGTCGTTGTTCTCATAAACAAAGAAGCCCACACGTTTTCCGAACATTTTGCCTGTCCCTATTGTGATTTTTCCATTGGGGCTTTAGAACCGCGTCTTTTCTCCTTCAACGCTCCCTACGGCGCCTGTGATGCGTGTGGCGGGCTGGGATACAAACAGAAAATTGACCCATACTTGTTGATTCCCAATGACGAACTCTCTATCAATGAAGGAGCCATTAAGGGATGGCGCAATCAAACGAGTGTTCATTTCAAACAACTCAAGGTTCTTGCCAAACATTACGGGATTGACCTATCCAAACCATTTAAAGAATATACACAAACGACGCGCAATCTTATTTTTTACGGGTCTGATGTGCCGCTTCGGTTCCGTTTCAAAGGCCAATCAGAAAGTGTTCAGCACGATAAAACAAATTATTATGAAGGCATCATCAACAATCTTGAACGCCGCTATATCGAGACGACATCGAAGTTTATGCGTGAGTGGATTGAATCGCTCATGAGTGAGAAGATGTGTAGTAAATGTGGTGGGAAAAAGCTAAATGAAGCGGCTTTGAGTGTTAAAGTCGATGCTTTTGATATTATAGAAATGACTGATTTCAGTGTTGTGGAGCTTCTGGATTTTCTCGACACACTCTCTTTAGACGAAACTGACCGAAAAATTTCGGACATGATACTCAAAGAAATTGTCTCGCGCCTTTCATTTTTGAAAAATGTCGGTTTGGATTATCTGACTCTATCGCGGCGTGCAGCGACGCTTTCAGGCGGTGAATCACAGCGAATCCGTTTGGCGACGCAAATCGGTTCACGCCTTACCGGCGTTCTTTATGTGCTTGATGAACCATCCATCGGTCTTCATCAACGCGATAATCGCCGTCTCATCAATACCCTCCGCAGCATGCGAGATCTGGGCAACACGCTGGTAGTGGTCGAACACGATGAGGAAACCATGTCGCTCGCTGATCAAATCGTTGATATCGGCCCTGGTGCAGGGGAGTACGGCGGCGAGCTCATTTTCCAGGGAACCTACGAAGAAATCAAACAGGCCGAACATTCTATAACGGGGCAGTATCTTTCAGGCAAAAAACGTATCGAAGTTCCCAAACACCGGCGCAAGGGAAGCGGTGAGACCATCATCGTTAAAGGCGCCCATGAAAACAACCTCAAAGCTATTGATGTTTCTATTCCCAAAGGCGTTTTCACCGCTGTAAGCGGGGTGAGTGGTTCTGGGAAGAGCTCGCTGGTCAACGAATGCATCTACAAGGGCCTTCACAATATGCTCTATCCTAAAAGATTACAGGCGGGAGCATTTGACACGATTGAAAACAGCGCGTTGATTGAGAAAATCATCAACATCGACCAATCTCCCATCGGAAGAACCCCCCGAAGCAACCCGGCAACCTACACAGGGGTCTTTGATGATATTCGTGAGATTTTCGCAATGACGAACGAGGCGAAAGTGCGCGGATACCAAAAGGGCCGCTTCAGTTTCAACGTCAAGGGAGGCCGCTGCGAGGCGTGTCACGGCGATGGGGTCAATAAAATTGAGATGCATTTTCTTCCTGATGTCTATGTGACATGTGAAGTGTGCAACGGCAAACGCTACAACGCCGAGACGCTGCAAGTTAAATATAAGGGAATGACAATATCGGATATCCTGCAGATGACGATTGAAGAGGCTGTAAGCTTCTTTGAAAACATTCCCAGAGCCAAAGAAAAATTGACCACGCTGTTGGATGTGGGCCTGGGATACTTGAAACTCGGCCAGCCCGCACCAACGCTCTCAGGGGGAGAAGCGCAGAGGGTGAAACTTGCACGCGAGCTCAACAAGCGCATTACCCCCGATACGCTTTACATTCTCGATGAGCCCACAACCGGCCTTCACGCTGATGACGTTCTTCGGCTTTTGCAAGTCGTTGACAGCATCGTGACGCAGGGTGCGAGCGTTATTATCATCGAGCATAATCTTGATGTATTAAAACGCGCGGATTACTTGATAGATCTCGGACCCGAAGGTGGAAACGCAGGTGGTGAGATTGTTGCAGAAGGTACGCCTGAAGCGGTTTCCCAGATTGAGGCGTCACATACTGGACGGTATTTGAAGACGGTTCTCACAGGAGGGTGATTATGGCTAAGAAGGATTCAAATTCCTCAAACGATGAGTCTAATGAGACAAACAGCACTGAAGAGAACAACCAGTCCATGAGCGAGGAGGAGAAGGAAAAACTTCTCCAGCAGCTTAAGGATATTAACAAAAAGACTCAGAACAATAAACCGCCGCGGCAGCGGTTGGTGATGATTGAATTCGCCGGGCGGTTTCACCCTAACGGCTTGATTAATACGGCCATGTATTTCATGGTGAACCTCGTTGTTATATATTTGCTTGTTGAGTGGTTCGGTTCGGTTGGTTTTTCCGGGGTACTTATTGATCTTTTGTTCTTTGTGGGTCTTTATACCGTAGTTGAGCTTATATTCAGAAACTATGTTACGTTTTATCACTTCAATGTAGTTATGAAAAGTTTCGGGTTTATTTTCTTTTTTGGTTATCTTACACTCTTTTATCTGCTAGAACAATATATTTTCCTATCGTTGCTTCGCTTTGAAACAGAGACGATGTTCATTGTCTTTATCGCGACATTCATCATCACGCGTTATATAATTTCTCATGTAATCCGCAACATCATTCTAAGAGCTCTGAGGTGATCGTATGAGCATTACTGTCAAAACACTTGTGAACGATTTCAAGATGGAATGCGTCAGTGGAAAAGAGGGTTTAAATACCATGATAGAAAACCCTCAATTGACTCGACCTGGTATTGAGCTGGCGGGGCTTTTCGATTTTTTCGAAGATGACCGGATCCAGCTGTTTGGTTCCAAGGAAGTCACATTTTTCGGATGGCTCAATAAAGAAGATCAGGAAATCCGGGTCGATATGATGTTTCAGCCAAGACCCCCGGCATTCATCTTCACCAAGCATGTCGACATTCCTGATGTGTTCAAGCGCAAAGGCGAGGAATATGACGTCCCAATTTTGAAAAGCTACTCGCGGACGACCGAGCTTTTCAGTCGACTCTACCAATACCTCCACGGCAAGCTTGCCCCTAGAAAGTCGCTTCATGCGACCCTTGTTGACATCAATGGTGTGGGCGTGCTCATACGCGGTAAAAGCGGTGTGGGAAAAAGCGAAGTTGCCCTAGAACTGGTTAAGAAAGGCCATCAATTGGTTGCGGACGACCGCGTGGATGTCTATCAGCGCGAACAAGGTATGCTGATCGGGGAGGCACCTGATTTATTGAGAGAATATCTCGAAATCCGAGGCATCGGCATTGTCAACGTCGTCAAGCTTTTTGGTGCAAGTGCCTACAGAGAGGACAAAAACATCTCGATGATTGCCGAGTTGGTCCCTTGGGACGCACACGATGATTATGATCGCCTGGGCCTTGAATCGCAAAATGAAACTATATTTGAAACCGAAGTTCCCCTAGTCCGCATCCCTGTCACGGCAGCGCGTAGCCTGCCTTCCTTGATAGAGGTCGCGGCGATGAACGTTCGCCTTAAATCACTAGGAATCAATATGGCTGAAGATTTCACTAGCAGTATTTCCCAAGTAATTGAAACGAAAAACAAAAATAAAAAATGAGGGATGACGAATGTTCAATATACTCGCACACACAGATCCGAATCATGAACCATTAGACAATGTGCTGATTTCCATTGGCGGCTTTGATATTTATCTTTACAGTGTTATGATTCTTATGGGGGTTCTTGCTGCGCTTTTCCTGGGAATTCGCGAAGGCAAGCGCCTGGGAATCAAAAGTGATTACATTATCGATGGACTCATCATCATACTGCCTTTGGCAATTGTAGGGGCGCGCCTATATTATGTAATTTTCCAGTGGGAAAACTATGCTGGTCAGTGGGGACGCATTTTTGCTTTCACCGAAGGTGGGCTGGCGATTCACGGTGGCTTTTTGGTCGCGCTCATTGCTTCTATTGTCTATACACGAGTGCGAGGTCTTGATCCCCTTAAAATATTTGACTTGGTCGCGCCCGGTTTTCTGATTGGACAGGCTTTTGGTCGCTGGGGCAATTTCTTTAATCAAGAAGCGCACGGCGGCGTTGTTGGCGGAATGGACAACGGAAGTGCCGTATTGTCTCTTGACTCGCAGCGGGAGTTTTTGTCCCAAACACTCAGATTGCCTGATTTTATTGTTAATAACATGTATTTTTCAGCGGATTACGGATTGAATTATTATCATCCGACCTTTCTTTATGAGTCCTTGTGGAATATCCTAGGGCTTGTTGCAATTCTTTTCTTAAGAAGAATGCCGTTTGTTCGAAGTGGCGACATGATTGCGTTTTATCTGATATGGTATTCCGTAGGTCGTTTCTTTATTGAATTCATGCGTACCGATGCGCTTTATATCGGTGAAACAGGTATCCGAACTGCGCAGGCGATCGGCGTATTGATGATTATCGGTGGCATTGCGTTCTTAGTTGTTAACCACTTGGTTCTGCGCTCTAAGCATTACACTAAAATTTTGGAAGAAGATGCGTTACAATAGCTCTCGAGGTGAATAGTTTATGTACGATGTAATTATTATTGGTGCCGGGCCTGCGGGCATGACGGCTGCCATTTACACACAACGCGCAAATTTAAAAACCATGATTATTGAAAAGTCCGCACCGGGTGGATACATGGTCAACACGTATGAAGTGGAAAATTACCCGGGATTCGGCCGCGTGAGCGGTTTTGAAATCAGTGAAAAGATGTTTAACCACGTGATGGAACTTGGGGTTGAATATCAATACGGTGACATTGCGTCTATCGTGGATAAGGGTGCGCACAAGGAAGTGCATACTTCAGATGGTAGCGTCTATACAACCAAAACGGTTGTGGTGGGGACAGGAACCAACCCCCGCGAACTCGGTGCTCCTGGAGAGAAAAAGTTCACATCCAAAGGCATCAGCTACTGTGCCGTATGCGATGGCGCTTTTTACAAAGGCAAGGATGTCATTGTCCTTGGCGGGGGGAACAGTGCGCTTGATGAAGCGATTTACCTGACTGGGATGGATGCGTCTGTGACCATCGTCAACATCCTTGATTCTCTTCAAGCACACAAGAGTACAGTGGAAAAGGCGAAGGCCAATGAAAAAATTGATTTTTTACTTGCTCATGAAGTGGTATCGTTCAACGGTGATGACGCGCTTAAGAGTGTGACGTTGAAAAATCTCAATACTGAGGAAACTTTTGAAATGGCTATTGACGGTGTGTTCATGTTCATTGGACTCGTGCCGAACTCAGCAATTGTCAAAGATTTAGGCATCACGAACGACCAAGGATACATTGAAGCGGATGCGAACATGCGTACGGCCATTCCTGGTGTATTTGCGATCGGAGATGTCATTAATAAATCATTGCGACAAATTGTAACGGCGACCAATGATGGAGCAATCGTATCGCAAAGTGTGAGCGAATATATTGAATCTCTTGATTCATAATTAAAAAGCGGTGCCCGGGCACCGTTTTTTTGTTATAATGACGTAGGTGATATTTATGAGACATTATGCGCTTTATGTTGTCGTATATGGGGTGCTCGGTTTTTTCCTGGAGCGCTTGATCAACCTTGTTGTGCTTGGTTCCTGGCTTGACAACTCCTTGCTGTTTGGTCCCTATCAGCTGATGTACGGCATAGGTGTCACACTCAGTGTGATTGCCTATGGAAGTTTAAAGCATATATTCAAGCACAAAGTGATTTTCTATGCTTTGTTCTTTTTGGTCGCAATTCTTATAACAGGGCTTGTTGAGCATACTGTGGGGACGCTGCACCGTCAGCTTTATTCCATAGTGCTTTGGGATTATCGCATGACCTTTACATTATGCACACGTCCTTTCACCTGTTTCATTCCCACAGGACTATTTGGTATTCTTGCGGGGCTAACAGTCGTGTTCGTCCACGGGTCCATCAAATCCCTGGTATATAAAATTCCAGCGCCTGCGGCATTTTTAGTGCTCGTTGGTGTTGGAATCGATATAATAATCACCTACGCCGGAGGGATACAAATATGACACGATATGACTTGTTTTTTACAGTGTTTATATTGGTTGTGATAATATTACTTGTTGTCCCCCTAACGCATGCAGCGTTTTTCGGATTTGCTGAATCGTATGTGTACGTTGGCGGATTTTTGAAGTTCTTCTTGTTTGCCAGTCTTGGTGATGTGCTATCAAGAAGGATTCGCTACGGTGATTATCGCGTGGTTGGATTGTTTTTCAAGGCTATTGTGTGGGGGATTATCGGAATATTCATCGTTGTCGTTTTTGAGGTTTTTCCAGCCGGTGTGCTGCAGCTTCAGTCGGAAGGATTGTTGCCGTTTGAAGGCGTAAGCGTCTGGCATGCACTGTTCACAAGCGTTCTTATGAATGTATTTTTTGCGCCGACGATGATGATGTTTCACCGTATTACGGACCAATATATTGAATTGCATCATGAAAATGAGCGGACGACATTGAAAGAGACGCTTCGCACCATTGACTATCCGTCATTTTTTGGTATGCTTGGGAAGACCATCCCTCTGTTTTGGATTCCGGCTCATACCATCACATTTTTACTTCCGGGTATGTATCGGGCGTTTTTTGCAGCTTTGCTCGGCGTTATGCTCGGGTTGTTTCTCAATCTTTTTAAACGCCGCATATAGAGGAGGGCGTTCATGTCATTCACATCCGATACCAAACAAGAACTGATGCGCATCCAGACGGACTCCTGCTGTACAGTGGCGATGCTTTCGGCACTGATGAGTGTCAATGGCTATTTGTCACTCAGCAGTGATGGAATGCGCATTGTCTTTCAGACCACGTCCCTTCCCCTGGCGCGCAGGACGATTCAAATGTTTAAATCTCTGTATCCTGTCACAGTCGATGTGTTCAGCAAAAAAGGGGTTAAGCTACAAAAGAAAAATCAATATCTCATGGTGGTCAAGGAAAAAGTGAACATGATTGTTCGTGAACTCGGCCTCATGGATGAGGAGAGTGGCTTCGCTCACCACGTTGATGATGCGATCGTGCAAAGAGATTGTTGCAAGCGTTCGTATCTGCGCGGCGCATTTTTGGCTGGTGGTAGCATTAATCACCCCAAATCTTCGTCATATCATCTGGAAATTCACACACCCAATCAATCCTATGCGTCCTCACTTGCGGAGCTGATGAATGAATTTTCCCTCAACACGAAAACGCATGAGAAAAAACGAGGTTATCTCGTTTACATTAAAAACAGTGAAAAAATTGCAGATTTCCTTAGAATTACAGGGGCGAATACCGCGCTTCTCACTTATGAGGATGAACGCATCAAGCGGGATTTCGTCAATTCAATCACGCGTGTGATGAACATGGAAATCGCCAATCAGAATAAAACGTTCGAAGCGGCGAACAAACAGCTAAAATACATTGAAGTTATCGAAAAGCTTGTTGATGAAGAACGCCTCCCAAAAAGCGTTCAGGAAGCGATTTTCCTGCGCAAGACGTATCCGGAGGCGTCGCTTGTAGAACTTAGTGAATTATCGAAACATCACTTTAAAAAACCCATCAGCAAATCAGGGTTGAACCATCGGTTCAGAAACATAACCCGGATTGCCAAGGAGGCCCTCGAAGCGTATGAACATTAATGGTGTAGGTGTTGATATCGTTGAACTTGCCCGATTTGAAGGTAAATCGCATGACAACCTTGCAATGCGCATTTTATCGGAAGCGGAAAAAAGCATTTATGACGCATTTACCTCCCATAAGCGCTGCGTTGAATTTCTCGCAGGGCGGTTTGCGGCAAAAGAGGCTTTTACAAAGGCGCATCGCGGATTTGAAGATGCTATCAATTACAAGGATGTAAGCATCCTTTACGATGAACACGGGGCCCCTTATGTCAAAGGCCCCGACCTTGGTGGAATAGTGAACATAAGCATTGCCCACAGTGATCACTACGCGGTTGCAATGTGCACTGTTGAAAGGAATGATTCCCAATGAAAAAATTGTTGATTGCCCTTATCCTTACCCTTACGATTTTACTCAGCGCCTGCGCTGACCCTACTTACGCGGGATATAAATATGATGATTTCGAGGTTATTCGCGAGTGGGACACGCTTGAAGATGTGGGGCAGGATGGCTATGAAATGATTTATCTATATGACATGGACTTCCTGGGACGCGATACGCAGGGCTCTTCGATTATTAACCCTGATTTATTCACTTTTGCCAAAGAACATGACAATGCCCTTACAATGTGGCGCTTGAATACCCGTGAAATCAGTGGACAGTCCCCCATTGAATTTCAACGTCGTGCTCCCAAGATTGTTTTTTTCAGAGACGGAGAATTCCAAGACAAGTATTTTGGGGGGACACCGATTCTTGAAATGATTGAAGGGTTGGAAAACGACCGCTTCCATCTTCCGGAGCTTCGCGGTCGCATCGATCCTCTTGAAGAAACTTTCAATGGTAATGATTTTAGCGATTTCCCGGTTCTTGACCGTTGGTATGACATCCATAATCTCGGCTATGATGATGTTGATGTCGTGTTTGTTTATCAGCGTGATGAGGAGGGACTCAGCGAAACTAGCGAAGCGCTCATGGGTGATGTGCTTCAGATGAACGACGCCCTTGGTGAGGACCAGGCTCTTTACACCGCTAACATACACGAAACCATTGGGCTTTACGCACATGATATGGAAACCCCGCAAGCTCCCAGTATGTACATTGTCTATAACAATGTCATTCAAGACAGTGTGCACGGTGAAGATGCTGTACGTGATTTTGTGGAGAATCCCGGTGCCATTGATTTTGATGCCTATAAGGAATGATCACTAACTTTTGCACGCCAGTGCTCATGAGTATGATACACACTGATACAAAAAGGAGTTAACCCATGTTACGTCACATATTGTTTTTAAGCACAATTGTATTGCTTGGTGCGACGCTTGCAGCGTGCACAAGCAATCCCTACGATGAATTTATTCCACTCAATGATTACGAACAACTCGATGAATATGATGAGACCGGTGAGCTTTACTTGGTCTATGTTTATCTTGAGGAATGTCCAGCATGCCAAGATCTTCTTGATGACCTTCTGGCGTTTAACGATGCACACGGCGATACATACCCGATACTTGCGGATGATACGACGGCCGAGGGAACGCGGCCAGGGTCTGTGAGCGGTGTTCCTACGATGTTTCTGATGCGTTCAGGAGAAATTGTGGAAGGCCCTGTTGCAGGTGTTGAACCGATTATCGAGCTGCTTGACGATGTCGAATCTGGCATATATGAGAATTAAGGGAGGCCTTTATGGACCAGACAATCATTCATGAACTGAGCAAGCGACTCAGTCTTAAGGAATCCAATATACAAACCGTACTTGAACTTCTTAAAGATAATACGGTGCCATTCATCGCCCGTTACCGCAAGGAAATGACCGGTAGTATGGACGAAGAGATGATTCGTGAGATTTCCAAGGCTTATGAATATCAAAATCAACTCAAGGAACGCAAGGAACAAGTCATTCGTCTGATCGAGGAAAAAGGGTTGCTCGATGAATCACTCAAAGCGTCCATTCTTGCGGCTAAACAGTTGGTTGATGTTGAGGACCTTTATCGCCCTTACAAGGAGAAAAAGAAAACCAAAGCGACCATCGCTCAGAAAAAAGGTCTCAAACCCCTCGCGGATGCCATTATGGAATTTTCTTTGACGCAAGACCCAGAAGTCATGGCTCAAGATTATATCACTGATGATGTGCCCACAGCACAAGAAGCACTCGAGGGTGCTTCACACATCATCGCGGAAATGGTGAGCGATGATGCCAAGAGTCGCAAATGGATTCGCAATCACACCCATTCAAACGCAACGGTGCGTGTTCAACGCAAAAAAGATGGTGAAGACCCACAAGGCGTTTATACGATGTATTACGACTTTGAGGAGCCCATCAAACGTATCAAGCTGTTTCGAGTGCTCGCGATTAATCGCGGAGAAAAAGAAAAAGTCTTGCGCGTAAAAATAGCGGTGGATCCATCCACTATTTACGGGTATCTCGAGCGGCAGTTCATCAAAGAATACAAATCCCTTAGTGCTGCAGTTGTGGAAGCATCCATCAAGGATGCTTATAAACGGCTCATTGCACCGTCCATTGAAAGAGAACTGCGCGGTGAACTGACAGAGAAGGCTGAGGATGGTGCGATTCATATATTTGCGGAGAATCTTCGCGCTTTGTTGCTCACACCACCGCTCAAAGGCAAAACAGTTCTTGGGATTGACCCTGCATTTCGGACCGGATGCAAGCTTTCAGTGCTTGACTCGATGGGAACGCTGAAGGAAACCGATGTCATCTATCCACACCCCAAAGGCAGTGGGAAAACGCTTGATGAAGCGAAGATAGAACCATCGTTCAAGACAGTCGAGCGATTGGTAAAAGCCCATGGCGTTGATGTTATAGCCATTGGGAACGGGACCGCTTCGCGTGAGACTGAAGCGTTTATCGTCAAAGCGATCAAACGGATGAACAACGATGTGTTATATACAATTGTCAACGAAGCGGGTGCTTCGGTGTATTCCGCTTCCGCGCTGGCGAAAAAGGAATATCCCGACCTGCAAGTGGAAGAACGCAGTGCCATAAGTATCGCAAGACGTTTACAGGACCCATTGAGTGAGCTTGTTAAAATTGAACCCAAAAGCATTGGTGTAGGACAGTATCAGCACGACGTTTCCCAGGCGAAGCTCAGTGATGCGCTTGATTTCACCGTTGAAACTGCGGTCAACCGTGTGGGTGTAGATCTCAATGTCGCTTCTCCTTCACTGCTCACCTATGTTTCAGGCATTTCTTCTAAGGTTGCCAACAACATTGTTGAACAAAGAGAGAGCGGCGGAGCGTTTACGCGTCGCGCACAGCTTAAGAAAGTGAAAGGACTTGGAGCAAAAAGCTACGAGCAGTCCGTTGGCTTTTTGCGTATTCTCAACGGCGAGGACCCACTGGATAAAACACCGATTCACCCAGAAAGCTACGATGCTGCGCGTTTCATTCTTTCCTCAATCGGAGCGGATGCTTCAATGCTTGGAAGCGATGAACTCAGAGAAAAGCTTTCTGGTGTACGAGCCACTGACTTTACGGAAAAAACGGGTATTGGCAGACCCACGATTGTGGATATTATCGAAGCGTTGAAAAGTCCGCTTCGCGACCCCAGGGACAGTGCGCCAGCACCAATTTTGAAAAGTGATGTGTTGTCGCTAGAAGACTTAAAAGAGGGCATGAAACTTCAAGGAACAGTACGAAATGTTGTCGATTTTGGTGCCTTTGTTGATTGTGGCGTTAAGGAAGACGGGCTTGTGCACATTTCCAAATTGTCCTATGGCTTTGTTAAACATCCCCTCGATGTGGTTAAAGTCGGCGATGTGGTTGCCGTATGGGTACTTGGAGTGGACATGGAGCGTTCACGCCTTCAACTATCCATGATTGACCCTGCTAAATAGTGCCGTGAGTCTTCTTGATGTATGAAGCGGTGTGCTGTGCAAAATGGCGCAACCCACAGTTGACACGGGTGGTTAAATATATTATTATATAGTAGCTGCAAAAATGCAGTTACACGGAGTAGTACTCAAGTTGGCTGAAGAGGTGCCCCTGCTAAGGGTATAGGTCGGCAATCCCGGCGCGAGGGTTCAAATCCCTCCTACTCCGCCATGTGTGGCCCGTTGGAGAAGCGGTTTAACTCACTAGCCTTTCACGCTAGCATTCATGGGTTCGAATCCCATACGGGTCACCAATTCAATCAATCAAACCGGCTCTTTTGAGCCGGTTTTTCTGTACCACAAAAAAGGCTGACTTTTGTCAGCCTTTGTTAATTATGCGCACCCAGCCTGGTGGCCCTGTTTCATCTCCATATTGAATGGCTTTTAACCGGTGATATAAACGATGAGTGATGGACCCGCTTTGTGCGGGATTATGGTAGTGAACACTAACGGATCGCCCATCGATTGATGCAATCGGCGTGATCACTGCCGCTGTACCGCAGGCTGAAGCTTCTTTGAATGTTTTAAGTTCCTGTGTTTTCACGGTTCGCCTTTGTACTGTGAGTCCAAGTTCTTCTGAGGCGATATGTTGCAGACTAAGGTTTGTGATTCCCCGCAAAATTGAAGGAGATTCGGGTGTGACATAAACATTGTCCTCAGTAATCCCGAAGAAGTTGGCGACACCGACTTCTTCCACACTCGTATGGGTTGCAGGGTCTAAAAACAGACAGTCATTGTACCCCTTTTCACGAGCACGCATTTGCGCGAGCATGCTGGCAGCGTAATTTCCACCGACCTTATATGATCCACTTCCGTTTGGTGCGGCACGGTCGTAATCAGTGATTTCTAATGTGATGGGTTGCAACGGACGTTTGAATAATTGCCCCACTGGCATCACCACTATGCCGAATAAATAGTCCTTTGATGGTGCTGGGGGAAGTTGTCCGCCTACACCAATCATATAGGGGCGTATGTACAGCGACCCTCCACTGTCATAATCGGGTACGTAATCAGCGTTCGCTCTGATGGTTTCTTCGACGGCCTCGATGAATTCATTTTCCGGTAGAGTAGGCATGAGAAGGTGAGAGACGGAACGATTGAAGCGCTTTGCGTTTTGATCGACCCTGAAAAGTCTGATATGTTCATCCTTGCCTTTGTAGGCTTTTAATCCTTCAAAAGCCTGTTGACCGTACTGTAAAGAGGTGCTCATGGGATTGATTGTTAAATCGTGAGAGGAAGTCAATGTGCCTTTTTGCCACTGACCGTTTGTGAAGTGGCGCACATAATGCACGTGTACGGGTGTATAATCAAACGGGTGTGCCATAAAAAACCCTTCTTTCTTTCAAAGTTTGGTGTTTCGTTGGAACAAAAAGTATTTTGTGATATATGGAGAATCGCTTTGGCAAGGCCAGAATACATTTTCAATTTAGAGGTTATATACGTGAATATTGGGACTGAGGATAACATAAAGCCGACAAACCAATTGCTGTTGATCGCTATGATGGGATAGCTTTTCTATAAATGAACTTTACTCTACAGTAGTAGATTATAGATGAAAGCGTTTGGATTATCAAGGCAAAAACGTTTTCTGCTCAAAAATCGGAAAATTTTGTTGGATTGGCTGTGTCATTATGGTTCATAGTGTGTGACTGTGTTAAAATTGGAGCGTTATTAACAGAATAAAACAATTGGTGCGTGATACTGTGGAACATTTATTATTTGCATTCAATGCGCTAGCACCGCTTTTGGCGTTGGCATTGGTTGGTTATTTTTTCAAATATAAAGGGATTGTTTCTGATACGTTTGTGCAGCACTTGAATAAATTTGTGTTTTTCGCGGCGCTTCCGGCGCTGATTTTCATTACCATCGCCAACATCGAGGATATTGAAACAATCAATTGGTGGGTAATTGGTTTTTCAACCGTCATGCTTTTGGTTGTGACACTTATTTCAACCATTTTTGTGCTTTCCCAGTCTTCGCTGTCTAATACACAGCGCCCCGTGGTATTACAAGGCTTGTTCCGTGGGAATTTTACGCTGATTGGCATTCCCCTCGCTTTGAGGCTTGGGGGTGCTGATACACTGAGCATTATCGTAATGCTCAATGCTTTTTTAATACCGGTTGTAAATTTCCTGAGTATTTTGGTATTCAGAGTGTGGCAAAACCAAGGTCATTTCAGCAAGGGTGCATTTAAGGAGCTGTTGTATAAGACTGTTAGTGACCCACTCATGGTTGCAGTCTTCTTGGGGATTATTGCTTTTATATTCCAACCAGCATGGTTTGTGGTGCGCGATTCCGTTGAATTTCTCGATGAGACACTGGTCATGCTTAGTGATACGGCCACCCCGATGGCACTTGTGGCTGTTGGCGGACAGTTTAAGCTTCAAAGTGTTCGCAGTATGTTGCGGCCGATTATCATTGCGGTGGTAGGTCGTTTACTTGTGTTGCCTGGATTTGTTTTTGCAGTGGCTTTTTTCATGTCCAATTGGATTGATTTTGATAATGCCTGGGCAGGTGTATTAGCCATATTCGCTTCCCCCACGGCAATAGCGAGCGTTGCGGTAACAAAAGGCCTCGGGGGCGATGATGAATTGGCGTCACAAATCCTGATATGGTCAACCGCGCTGGCCGTTTTCACAATATTCTTTCATGTCGTAATATTCAGAATGCTAGGTCTGATATAAACGCGTCTTCGGACGCGTTTTTTTATTGTTTGTGTGAAGCCGTCCTTGTATAATGGGCATATAACGCAACATAAGGGGTCACGATACTATGAAACGATTGCTTTTAGGCATTACTTTGGTTTTGATTGGTAGTGTGAGTGCGTGTGAGCGTTCGCAGGAGCCAAGTGTTGAGGATATCCCAGGAGACGTGTTGCAAGATGCACTGGGGCAAAGTGGAAACGAAGCACTTAGCGAGATGTTGAGGCAGTATGATTCCACTGACAATTACTCTGTTGAGGTACTCATGGAAACCACTGATGGAGATGGATCATCCCACGCAGTCGAAATGTCGTTTGAAAAAGATGGGAAATGGCTTTGGTATGGTGTTGATGATGGTAACCCCATCGATATTTTTGTGATCAATGACAATGATACCGCACAGGCTTATATGAATCCCGAGATAGGATGGCGGAGCATTGAGTCCGTTCCCAGTGTGGATAAAAACACAGGGTTTAACCCACTAGATGCGAATCCTTCATGGTTTGAAAGCGATGATGACTCATGTTTTCACCTCAAGGAGGAATATAAAGAGTCATTGTTGATGGCGTGGAATGCATCTGTGTTTGATAATTATGACCATGCAACAATCGAAAGTGGAACGTTATGCATCGATGGTGATGATTTACACGGAGAATTTACCGTGAATGACCAAGATAGTCTTGTAGAAATAACCTATCGTTTTTATAACGAAGGAGCTGTCGATCTTGAAGAGAGTGTTCCGGAGTAAACAAATGTTTTGATCGCTTGTAATAGGGTTTGGGCTTAATGTGTCTGGGGACTGGATTCAAACCATGAAAGTTCAGGGAGTTATAAGCTGAATCTTTTTTACTTGCGAATTCAATTATAGTTGCGAAGACTCTTTCCAATGACCAATCACTTTTCTTTAAAAGAAAAACGATGGCTGAACATAGAGATCAGCCATCCTTTTATTTTTATTAGAACTTTCCTCGGAAAATGATACCATAGGGGGTGAATGGAGGGATATTCATGAAGTTAAAGCTCAAATCATTATCCAAGGCGACTACCATCA
>CAZOPM010000004.1:0-101800 GCA_964581705.1 uncultured Candidatus Izemoplasmatales bacterium | reverse complement strand
AAAATAAAAAACAAAACACCAATCCACTGGCGCTGCCAAGGGATTGGTGTTTTTATTTGTGCTTATATTTGCGTTTGAGGGTACGCAGTTGTACTTTGTATTCTTGGGTGAGGTCTTTGCGGATGCGTTTTTCACGGTCTTTTTGTAGACTAGCGTATTTGTTGATGTGTTTTTCATAGGCGCGTGCAGGCGGTGTGATGATTTTATCAAGTGCCTTTTTTTCGCGCTCAAGCGTTTTGTGAAGTGTATCGAGTTCACGCGTGATGGTAGCTTTAAGCTGTTGGCGCTCAGTGCTTAAACGCTCAGAAGTATCCTTGATGGTGTGTTCGATGTCTTTTTGGGTGGCCGAAGGGGCGCTAGATTTTTGTTTCTTAAGCGCGCTGAGTGCCTTGTCGTGTTGCTCGAGAAAGGACTGTTTTTCGGACTCAATCGCGGCATGGTTTTCATTGTAAGTGTTGAGACTTTCTTCCATTCGCGCCTCGATTGAGGATTTGATGGATGCTTTTTCAGTTTCAAGTTGTGCAATGGTTTCCTTTAATTCAGTAGATTCGTGGATGGCTTTAAGCTGTTCGTCCAAAGTTTCAAGACGCTTCGTTGGGTCTTGGATTTTTTCCTCGTAAAGCGCTTTGGCTTCTTCGATGTTTTCGTCATAGCGTTGGTGCGCTGTGGATTTAGCGTCATGTTCGACAGTGGAGGACAGTTCGCTTTGATCTTTGGCTTCCTTGTATTGACGCAGTTTCTCTTCGCTGCTTTCAAGCATGGACTCGTAGGTGGCGATGCTTTTATCGCGTATGTCCCTTGCGTCTTCTCGGGCTTTTTCCGCGCGATTTTCAGCGGTATCAATCTGTTTTTTATAGCGCTTGACGTAGGGATCTTTGGCTTCTTGTGCTTCAATCGCCTTAATTTTTTCATCATAGTGGGCACGTAGCTTGTTTTCCTGGTCTTTGAGGCTACGCTTATCTTTGTCATCGGTGAATAGCGCCTGTTTATATGCAAGGTCCTCGAGTTTCTGGTCGCGCTCTTTGATGATGTCGTGGCGGTCGGTTTTGTAGGGTTGTTGGTGTTCATCAAGTTTTTCCTGAGCATATTCGCGTTCCTTTTGCAGGGTTTGTTCAATGTTTTCCAGACGCAAATCATACTCATTGTGCGCGTATTTGATTTGTTGCTTTGCGAAATTGATCTGGCTTTCCAGCGTTGTAGACACCATGGACTCATTGACATCATGGCCAATATTGAGCCGTTTGGCCTGGACATTGGTCAAATCGATTTCATTGTTGTAAAGCGATTGAATTTTGAGTAGTTGCAGTTCGTATTCCTTGTCGGCGAGTTCTATGAGCGCGCGTTGGTATATCTTTTCACTTTGAATGTCTTCTTCGCGCTCGAGTGACTCGATGAGTTTGGAATTTTTTTCATCGGTAATGCGCTTATCAATTTTCGCTAGGCGCTGATGCTTGTCACGCTGCAAGGAGTGAGTATCGATTTCGTATTTTATTTGTGCGCCGATGCGCGCGTCTTCAAATGTTTTGAGTCGAAAACGTTTACTCAGAAGAAGTTGGGCTTCCTTGAATTGTTGCTCACAAGCGGGAAGCGCTTCAAGCATAGTCGACTCGAGTTCGAGGAATGCTTGTTTTTTGATGAGTAGGTGTTCATCAAGCACGCGCTTGAATTCGATGATTTGATCGGTGAGGGTTTCGAATTTTTCTGATTGTTTCAAAAGATAGTCAATGATGCGCTGGTTGTGAGTAAGGTCGTCGGTAAGTGCTTTATTGTCTTCGCGCAATTTGAATCGTTCTTTGGAGTCGTTTTTGTCGAGGCGTTCCTTTTCTTCACTGAGGCGTTGTTCAAAGCGTTGTTTCAAGTGGTTTTTTTCCAGCGCAAAAAGCTTGGCGTTGATTTTTTTGGTTTTCGGGGTGACTTTGTTTTTTGCTTTTTTCTGCAGTTTTTCTTCAAATAGGCCTTCAGAGGCTTTTTGTTTGCGATTGTATTCGCTGAATAGTTCACTCAGCGTGGCTTCATCGCCTTTTTTATCGGCTCTGATGATTTCCAGCCTGAGGTTTTTGAGGTCATTTTCGAGATTGGTTTTGGTATCGCGTTCGTTTTGCAGTTGTTTGTGATTTTTCTTCTTGAGTTTTTCAAGGGTCGCTGTTTCAATGTTTTCCTTTTCGTTTATAAGCGCTTCATAGGCTTCGTTGAATTCCTTTTCAAGGGATTCGCGCTGTGCGGCCAATTGAGCCCGGCGTTCTTTGTAGGTGGCTTCAATGCGCTCATCGAGTGTCTGGTCACTGCTTTGTCCCTGTAAGACGTGTCTGCGCTGCTTTGTGAGCGAATCGTATTCATCCTTCATCTTATCGATGGAGGCTTGCGTGGATTCGAGGGTCTCAATGTGGGAGAAGAAGTCGTTTTTCAGTGTGGTGTGCGTGTCATTGGTCGCATCGAAAAAATCGATCATGGCATCTTTGTTGGTGTTGATGATGGTAGTGATCTGTTGTTGAATCATGTCCATGACCGGTGCGATGTGGATGTGTTTTTGACTGTGGGCTTCGAGCATGGAAAAAAGCTTGTCCTTTAGGGGATCAAGGTCACGTTCCTCCCCACGGTCCATGTAGATGTCTATATTTTTTTGACGCATTTCCTGCAACGCTTCATAGATGCGGTTTTTCGCATCGAGCATGTAATTGAGCTGTTCGAGTGTGGTGTCGCTTTCTTTTTGGTTGATTTCGCTTTTTAACCGTGCGATTTCCTTGTTGAGGATGGTGAGTTTGTGACGGGCCTCTTCCATGCGCGCCTCGTGCGCCTGTTTCATGTCCTTATTGGCATCCACGACATCACGGATGAGATTTTGCAGAAGTTCGCTTTCCTTCTGCAAATCCTCATCGATTAGGTTGCTGAGGGATTGGTTTGCCGGTTTTTTAATGGCATTTTGGTTCTTGGAGTCATTGTTGTCGGCCATGATAGCCCTCCTTAATCATTGGACGTAGACGAGGTGATATCGTCAATAGTGGATTGGATGTGTTCATCCACCATCGATGTGTGAGTCTTTTTGAGTGATTCGATGGTATCAAAGCCCTCGCGGGTAGTGACATCGATGGCGTCATAAGCGTTTTGAATGGCGTTGATCATTGTATTGTAGGCATTTTCAAAGGCATCGTAAACACCGTATTCGTATTCGCTGATGGTTTTTTCCAGATGGGTGTAGCGTTCCTTTTTAATGCGAATTTGATCATCGAGTTCGCGTGTGACGGTTTCAATGCGGTCTTCAAGGCGTGCTTTGGAATTGAGAATCTGTTCTTCAAACCGCTCCAGATCAGCGTTAAGTGTCTGTTGGGCATCGCGCATCGCTTCATTTTTGTGCGCTTCAGCGTCATTGATTCGCTGCTGGTTAGTTTCGCTGATGTAGGTGAAGTGTTCCTGGTTGGCTTCAAGGGTGTCTTGAAGTGTGTTTTCACTCATTTCGATGGCTGCTTCGGCGTTTTGGACGCTCTGGTTGTAAAGGGTGCGGGCGTCTTCAAGGCGTTCATCGATTTTGTTTAGCTGTGAAGTGTAGCGGGCTTCTATGGATTCAAGGGTGCTTTGTTGTGTTTTTTCTAATGTTTCCAGGTCGTCTTTGTATGTCTGGTGCGCTTTTTGCCTTGAGTCTTTGAGCCATTGTTCAAGGGTCTTTTTTTCTTCGTTGAGCGAAGTGAGGGTTTCACTGAGTGTCCGCTTTTGTTCGTAGCGCTGGGCGAGTTCATCGTTAAAGGCTTGCTTGCGCTTGGTTTCAAGGGCCTCGAGTTCCTGATTTTTTTGGGCTTGTAAGTCACCTTTTGATTTGTTAATGGGTTCGAGGCCCTGCTTAAAGCGGGTGTTTTCCGCTTCGATGGATTGTTCGAAGGAATGCTTCGCTTTTTCCAATAGTTCCTTGTCCGCTTCATTGATTGGGTCGAACCATTCATCGAGTTTTTCTGTAGTGTACTTACTGGCTTCATCGAGTACATTTAGCGCATCATTGATGGCGGTATTCACCATCATTTTTAATGATTTGAGCGAGGTATATCCTTTGGATTCAACGCTTTTTAGCGGTGCGTTGAGGGTGGATTGGAGGGTGGATTTGAACGCAGTGAACTGGGTAGTGATGGTGTTTGATTCGCTGGATTGGAGCCTGTCGAGTTTTTGTTGGAATTGCTGAAGACGTTTTTTCTTTGTGGTCACCTCAGGTGTTTCCTTGCGTCTTTCAATCGCTGTTTCGAGTGCTTCTTGAGCGGCGCTTTCCATAGTGTCGACAATTGTGGTGAAGCGATTGCGCATTGTGGATTTGAGGGGGGTGAGTACGGTTTTGAGGGTGCTGTCTTCACTGGTTATCAAAGAAGGGTTAAGTGTTTCTCTCAAAGATTTGATTTGGTCGTTGATGGGGGTTAGGCGTTTGTCTTTGAGTTGCTGGGTCGCTTCTATATTTTCGTTCGCCTTATTCGTTTCGCGTTCATAAGCGCGCTTGATGAAGGCTTTTTTGTCTTCGTGTTCACTTTTCTGGCGCTTAATGGCATTGTCGATTTCTGTCATTTTTGCGGTGTAGGTGTGTTCGAGTTGTTCCTTTTGACGCTCAAAGCGTGTGTTGATGCGCTTTTCACTTTGATCAATGGTTTGATTGAGGCGATCGAGTTGTGTGGAGGTCTCGTTGATCTTCAGAGTTAGTCGCTGTGAGTTGGTGGTGTAGGTGCCGTCGATTTCCTCAAGTTTGAGTTCTTTGTGACGCAGCGCCTCAAAGGCTTTTATCTGTTTATTTTTTTCCGCAATCGTCTTATCGACATCCAGGCGGCGCAATACCTGGGTGCGGTCGGTATGGGCGTGCTTTTCCTTGAGAGAGAAGTTGCACTGGAGGTGCCTTTTCTCATAATCGTATTCGATGCGTTCCTTGTTGGCATGATTGCGGGCCTTTATATCAGCAATGGTCTGGGTGCGCTTTTCACGGTCAATGGTATGCAATGCCTTTTTGTGCGCAAGGGCGTGGTTGTATTCGATGGTGTTGATTGTTTTGTCGTGGGTGCGCTTGGTTAGTTCCATTTCCTTGCGAATCGAGGCGTCATTTTGTTCTATTTCAATGCGTTCGTTGTTGATGGCGATCTCTTTGCGGGCATCCTTGGTATCGAGGAAGTAGCGGATTTCATCCATTTCCTCATAGTATGGTTTGAGTGTTTCAAATGTGCTATTGAGGATGCTGATGCGTGTTTGTTCGAATTCTACGATGGCATTGAACGCCGCTTCAAAGAAGGTTTGAAAATGTGCGAATTGTTCTGGGGCGTTGAAGGCGTCGATGAATGCAGTCATTTGCTCTTTGTTTTTTGCCGAACCGTTTTGATGGATATCGAGCTTCTTTTTGTATTGGCTGATGAGTGTGTTGCTCAGCGTTTCATGCGCCTGTAGCGAGTTTTTCAGTGCGTCAAAGACACGTTCGTTAATGTTTTGGAATGTTTCCTTGGCGCTCAGGAGGGTTTCTTGAATCTTCTGCGCATGCGCGTTAAGCGCTTTTTCACGAATCTGATTGAGCTCGATTTGTTCTTCGATGTCGCGAACGGTTTTTTTATCGGTCGTGGCGTCGGTCGCATTCAATTTTTTCTCAAGGCGGTGAAGCTCGGCCTTGACATCAAAGGTGATGTTGTTGGTGAGGGTGGTGGTGTGGTCCTTGATGTGTTCACTGAATGCATTCAGTGCCTCATTGGTGCGTGCGCGCATGGGATTGAATGTCTGTAAAAATTGAGAAAAGAGTTTATCGAGCGATTTTTTGTTTTGATTGAGTGACTTGCGAATTGCATTGATATGCGCGTCCAAGTCGTGATGTTTTTGTGAGATATCGCGTTTGATGGTATCGTTTAGGTGGTTTATGGAGGATTTGAGCGTCTCCATTTCATTGGTGATGGTGTCTTTAAAGTGCTTGGCCTGCGTGGATTGTTCTGTGTAGGTATTTTTGAGAGTCTTGATTGCTTCATTAAGTTGTTTTGTGTGAACCAGGCGATTATCGTTAAGGCTTTGTTCGTACATGTCAATTTTATCTTGATAGGCTTTGGTGGTTTTTTTGTGTTTTTGTTCGATGGACTTGAGTGTCTGCGCTTTGTCTTTTTCAATTTCTTTAATGGTCGTCTCAAGGGCGCCCTGTTTTTCTTCATAATCCTTTTTGAGTGTCTTGAGTTCCTCGGATTGTTTTTCCTTGAGCGCGGTAAGTGCTTTTTCATCAGCGCTAAGGGCTTCAGACGCTTCTTTTTCATGGGTCCGAATTTCTTTGGTATGGGCTTTGTTTATCGATTTTAACTCATCGTGATAATCGGCCTCATTGGCTTCGAATGTCTGTTGGGCATCACTCAAAATCGCTTCGTAGCGTTTTTTGAGTTGAGCGATTTCGCGTTCGATCGGCTCGATTTTGTTTTGGATGTCTTTTTCGATTGAATAGCGGCTCTGGTACGATGCCTTGTTGTGTCTGAACATAATCTCGCCTCCTTCGCAAGCCTTGAATAAACCGTTTATGCTTTTACTTATTTTATCATACTCCCTAAATGTTTACAACGCGATTTGGCTTGTGTGAAGCAATGCATTCGTGTAAAATACATGAGTGTAACCATTGAAGGAAAGCAGGTGTTGCTCATGCGTGAAGACATAATGAGCGAAACGGCGTTAGGCGATGAGGTTGAACCTATTGAACTCAGGCCGAAAACGCTTAGTGAATATATCGGACAAGACCACGTCAAGGAAATGATGGACATATTCATAAAAGCAGCAAAAAACCGTAACGAAGCACTCGATCATGTGCTTTTATACGGCCCTCCGGGCCTGGGGAAGACGACGCTTGCCAATATTGTGGCCAACGAAGTCGGCGCCAATATCAAAGTGAGCAGTGGTCCCTCGATAGAAAGAAGCGGTGATCTCGCCGTGCTTTTGACGTCCTTGGAGGCGGGAGACATTTTATTCATCGATGAGATTCACCGTTTGCCACGCGTGGTGGAGGAAGTGCTTTACCCAGCGATGGAAGACTTTGCGATTGATCTTATCGTTGGCAAGGATGAGACACAAAAGTCAATCCGCGTTGATCTTCCCCCTTTTACCCTTATCGGTGCGACCACGCGGTATGGGGACCTCACGGGGCCCTTGAGAGACCGCTTCGGCGTGGTCCACAAGCTCGAGTATTACGATCAAACCGCCCTTGAGGAGATATGCAAACGTACCGCGCAGATTTACGAGGCCTCCATGGATAGTGATTCCATGCGTGAACTCGCCAAGCGCTCAAGGGGAACGCCCCGCATCGTCAACCGTCTGTTCAGACGCGTCCGCGATTTCGCGGATGTGCTCAATGATGGCGTGATTGACCTTTCCATCACCCAGACGGCGCTGGACAAATTGCAGATTGATTCCCTAGGGCTGGACCAGAAGGATTACGATTATCTGCAGGGGCTTATCGACAAATTCGGTGGCGGACCTGTAGGGGTTGAGAGTCTCGCCTCATCCATCAGCGAAGAAGTGACGACCATTGAGGATGTCTACGAACCGTTTTTATTGAAGATGGGATTCGTCAAACGCACCCCGCGCGGACGCATGGCGACTGAAAGAGCCTACAAGCATCTCGATAAACCCTTTCAGGGAGGCTTGTTCAAGTGAAAACCAAAGACTTCACCTTTGAGCTTCCTCAAAGACTGATTGCGCAAAGTCCCCTTGATAACCGTCTGGATTCACGCATGCTTGTGATGGATAAACGAAGCGGCGCCACGCGCGATTCACACTTCAGCAATCTTCATACCTACTTAAAACCAGGCGATGTGCTCGTGCTTAACGATACGAAAGTCATCCCAGCGCGGCTGATCGGCCTCAAGGAGACGACCCACGCGACGATTGAAGTGCTCCTGCTTAGGGATTTAGGTGACAATGTCTGGGAAACCCTGGTGAAAAAGGCGAAAAAAATCGATGTGGGCACGATGATTTCCTTCGGAGAGGGCAAACTCACCATGGAATGCGTGCAGAGCCTTGAGGAGGGTATTCGTCATTTTAAGCTGCATTTCGAGGGCATCCTCTATGAAATTCTCGATGAACTGGGAACGATGCCCCTTCCCCCATACATCCAGCGTACCCTCGATGATCCCTCGCGCTATCAGACCGTTTATTCCAAGCATGAAGGCAGCGCTGCCGCTCCGACGGCCGGACTGCATTTCACGCAGGATTATCTGGCAAAACTAAAAGACATGGGCGTCATAATTGTGACGCTTACCCTGCATGTGGGGCTGGGGACATTCCGGCCCATCAAGGTCGACGACCCCAAAGACCATACCATGCACTCAGAGTTTTACCGTGTGAGTGAAGCGGCCGCGGAGGCGATCAACACAGCCAAGGGCGAAGGAAGAAGAATCATCCCCGTAGGCACCACTTCACTACGCACCCTTGAAACCGTGGGCGATGATGCCGGGGTTGTTCACGCGGGCAGTGGCATGAGCGATATATTCATCTATCCGGGATACCCCTTTAAAGTGATCGATGCGCTCATCACGAATTTCCACCTCCCCCAGTCCACCTTGATTATGCTTGTGAGCGCCCTTGGGGGACGCCACAACATTTTAAACGCGTACGAACACGCTGTGGAATCTGAATACCGGTTTTTCTCATTTGGAGATGCCATGTTCATCACCGATACGCTTTTTCCAAAAAAAGACTGAGTTACCCCTACAAGGGGACTCAGTCTTTGTCTTATTCTATGACGATTTCCACAATGTCGCCATCGCCCGATTGGATGTCGACGATTTTTCCGCGTGTGCCCGATTCAATCATGTCGAGGATCTGGTCAAAGTCAAGGTCAACATCGAGCTTGTCGAGCTTGTCACCGAGCTTGGGAATGCCCCGTTTGTTTCTAAGGGCGATTTTGGCAAATTCAAGCGGAATCTGTACATTCACTTTGTCACCATCGGCGGAAAGGATCCGGATTTTGAACATCTTGAACGCTTCCTTTTTGGTTGCGATGTCCTTAGTGGGTTGCTCATCGATGGCTTTTAAAAGCTCAGAACCCTCCTTGGGGCTAATGGTTCCATTTTCTATCATATCGAGAATTTTGAGTTTTTCTTGGCTCATGAGGGTCACTCCTTTAGAAGCTTGAGCGCTTCTTCACTGGTTATTTCGCCGTTGGCGAGTTTTTGGAGAATGGCGTCTTTGTTTTTGTCTTGCTGGGAGGCAGTGTCTTCATTTTCCTCATTGACTTTGTAGCCAAGGGCCGTGATCACTTCATTCATCATTTTTTTGACGGTCGGATAGGAGACTTTGAGTTCCTTTTCGAGGGTCTTGATGTTGCCTTTGTTTTTGATGAACAGTTCGATGAAATACAGATGATCTTTGGAGAGGTAGTTGAATTTTGAAAGTTGGAATGCGCCGCTGATTTCGGTTTTACAGTTGGAGCATTCGAGTTTGGTGACGTATAGATCGTGCTGGCAGATCGGACATTCGCCGATGACGTGCTTGTGCATAATCATTCCTCCTAAATTTGGGTGCGTATAAAATCAGATGCATTTGATTGAAATGGAAGCTTCCTTGGTTATAATGTCGATGCGAACACCGCGTGCGTGGCGCATGAGTTCTTCGAATGCTTCCATGTCAAGCGAAGGCGCGGTGTTTTTGGCTTCGCTACGCTTGATGCCAAGGCGCACTAGACGCGCAGGAACGGGAAAGAGCAGGAGTGCGCGAATCAGTGCGTTGATGCCCGGTGATTGGTCGTGGATGCGCATGCTGATTTTGAAAAATCGCGCGGCTTTGAGTTTTCTTTGTTTCACAGGATAAAGCGTTTGGTAAGCGTCCCAGGTGTCAATGGTTCCTTCACTGAGCGCGTGCAGCGTATCATCATCCATACAACCACCTCAGTTTCTGCTTTGATATGCTTTTATTGTATAGTGACATAAATCAAAAGTCAATACTTTTATCAATTAAATTAATGGTCATATTAAAAATATTAATTATAATATAAAAAATAAGAACAAAATATCGTGAATCTTGTTTATAATTTTCTTCATTTTTTGCAAAACCCTTGTCAGGCGTGGTAATTTTCATGCTGATGCGTTATAATGTCTAAAGGAATAATAGGGGTTAACCAAAGGAAAAAGGTGAGGTATATGAACTATCGTGTAGGGATAGATATCGGCTCGACCACGATTAAAGTCGTTGTTCTCGATGAACACGATCATATCGCATACAAAAATTACACCCGACACATGAGCAGTGTTGCGGGTGCTTTAAATGATTTGCTCGGGCAGCTTAAAACAGATTTTCCCGGGCAGAAAATGCAATTTAATTTTACGGGTAGCGCCGCCTTGCAACTTGCCAAGGCAATCGGTGCCCAGTTTACGCAGGAAGTCATCAGTGCGACGCGTGCCCTGCGCCATCATGTGGAAGACATCGATGTATGTGTGGAACTGGGGGGCGAGGACGCAAAAATCATGTTCTTTGATGGCGTCAATGTCGAACAGCGCATGAATGGGACGTGCGCTGGTGGGACAGGGGCGTTCATCGACCAGATGGCCTCGCTGCTCGACACGGATGCGGCCGGTGTCAATGAACTGGCGAAAAATTATGAAAAACTGTACGATATCGCTTCGCGTTGCGGCGTGTTTGCCAAAAGTGACATTCAGCCGCTTTTGAATCAAGGCGCGCGCAAAGAAGATATCGCAGCGAGCATATTTCAGGCGATTGTCAATCAAACAGTGGCGGGGTTGTCCCAGGGACGCAAAATTCAGGGCAAAGTCGCCTTTTTGGGTGGGCCACTGACATTTTCCGACCAATTGCGCGCGCGTTTTATCGAGTCGCTGAACCTGACCGATGTCTTCCTTCCGGAAAATGGTGAGATATTTGTGGGACTCGGTGCGGCACTTGAAGCCAAAGAATCGCCCATGAGCGTGGATATGGTTCTAAGACGGATCAACGCCTACCGACAAAAAACAAAAGAAGGTGCTACACGGACCCTAAAGCCCCTTTTTGAAAGCGAAGAGGACAAAGAGGCTTTCAATCGTCGGCATAACCGGGCAACGGTTCAGGAAACCGATATCAATGCCTATAGCGGCAATGCCTATTTGGGCATTGATGCCGGGTCAACGACCACCAAGATGGTACTGATCGGTGAAAATCAGGAACTGTTGTTTGACTATTATACCCACAACCGGGGGAACCCTCTTGAAGTGGTTCAACACGCACTTAAAACCCTTTATGAGACCATCCACGCCGATATTTTAATCAAAAAGGCGTTTTCCACAGGCTATGGTGAGGAATTGATTAAAAACGCCTTTAATCTGGATGGAAGCGAAGTGGAGACAATTTGCCACTACAACGCGGCGAAATATTTTAACGAGGACGTCAGCTTCGTCGTAGACATCGGCGGGCAGGATATGAAATGTTTCAAGGTGGATGATGGCATGATTTCCTCTATCGTGCTCAACGAAGCCTGCAGTAGCGGGTGCGGATCATTCATCGAAACCTTTTCTGAATCCCTTGGTTATGAAATCAAGGACTTCTCCGCGCTCGCCACCGACGCGCAGGCGCCGGTGGACCTGGGTTCACGCTGCACGGTGTTTATGAATTCATCGGTCAAGCAGGCGCAGGCCGAAGCCGCCAAAACTACTGACATTGCTGCAGGATTGGCAATCAGTGTAGTTAAAAACGCACTATACAAAGTTATCCGCGCCCACGATGTCACAGAAGAATATGGCGATCAGATTATCGTCCAGGGCGGAACATTCAAAAACGACGCGGTATTGCGCGCTTTTGAACGTGAAACCGGTGTGCACGTCACGCGACCAAATATCGCCGGACTCATGGGCGCCTTCGGTGCAGCGCTGCTGGCTCAGCAGCACGCTCGCCCTCACAACCACAGCGCCATCTTGTCGCCTCATGGGGTAGAGACATTCACGTATTCTTCTAAGCGCGCCATTTGCAACAAGTGTGAAAACCGTTGTCCCCTGACAATCAACCTGTTCAATGATGGGAAAAAATACATTAGCGGAAACCGGTGTGAAAAAGGGGCGGGCCTTAAAGTATCCTTTGATGAGGTACCCAATCTTTATTTGTATAAATACAACCTGCTCAAGCAATACACTGCGGACCCGGAAAAAACCTACCACGCTACGGTCGGAATTCCCCTCGTGCTCAATATGTATGAGAATCTGCCCTTTTGGCACACGTTTTTTGACACATTGGGCGTGAAAGTGCTCACTTCAGATCGTTCAACGAAGCAAATGTATGAACAAGGTCAAGATACCATCCCTTCCGATACAGTATGCTATCCGGCAAAACTGGTTCACGGTCACATGGAAAACGTTCACGCAAAGCATCCCGATTTCATTTTTTATCCCAACATGCCCTTTAACTTTCAAGAAAAGTCCCACGGCGACAATCATTTCAACTGCCCCGTGGTAGCGCATTATCCTGAAGTCATCGAAGGCAACATGACCCACCTAGATCTCTCGCATTTTTTTCAGCCTTACGTGGCGCTAGATGACAAGAAAAAATTCATCAAAATCCTTCACAGTGCGCTTGCCGACCACGTCAAGGCGAGCAAACACGCCATGAGCCAAGCCTTCGACGCGGCGATGGACGCCTACATGGAGTTTCGCTCAATGGTTCAAAAAGAAGGCGAGCGTGCACTTGCGTATGCGGAGGAAAATCAGCTCAACACCATCGTCCTCGCTGGGCGGCCCTACCATATCGACCCTGAAGTCAATCACGGCATCCCCAAACTGATCCGCAGTCTCAATGTCGTGCTCCTAAGCGAAGATGCCATCAATCATCTCGCCGACCAAACCGACGTCAGCGTTCTCAATCAATGGACGTATCACACCCGCCTTTATGACGCGGCGCGGGCCATCGCACCGATGCCGCGCACAAACATGGTGCAACTGGTGAGTTTCGGCTGCGGGCTCGATGCGATTACGGGCGATGAGCTCAAGGACATTTTAGAAGCCAACGGAAAATACTACACCCAGATCAAAATTGATGAAATCTCGAATTTAGGCGCCATCAACATTCGTCTGCGCAGCCTGCTTTCGACGATGAACAAAGAAGGGATCAATCATGGCAACGCTTAAATATACCGATGACGGCCGCTTGTTGTTTACCGAGGAAATGCGCAAAGAATACACCATTTTAATCCCGCAGATGGCACCGTATCATTTTGAATACCTTGTCGATGCGCTCAATAGTGAAGGCTATAATGCGGAACTGCTTCAAAACACCGACTACAATCTGATTCACGAAGGCATGAAATACGCGCACAATGATATTTGTGTCCCCGCGATGCTCGTCATTGGCCAGTTCATCGACGCAATTAAGAAAAAAGGACTCGATAAACACAAAGTCGCCCTAATCATCACCCAGACCGGCGGAGGGTGCCGCGCAAGCAATTATATTGCGCTTTTGCGCAAGGCCCTGCACAAAGCGAAACTCGAGTTTGTCCCCGTCATCAGCCTCAACGCCAACGGCTTTGAAAAGAACCCGGGGTTCAAAATGACACCGAAGTTGTTGCACAAACTCCACGAAGGCATTGTCCTGGGCGATTTGGTGATGACGCTGGTCAATCAAACCCGTCCCTACGAAGTCGAAGAAGGTACGGCGATGGCGCTTAAAAACACCATCGACCGTGAACTCAAGACATATTTTAAAGAACGCGGGCTCTTTTCCTGGGGGAAATGCAAACGCACGGCCCGCGATATCGTCAAACGATTTGCAGCGTTAGCGAAGTCACAAGAAGCGAAACCCAAAGTGGGAATTGTCGGCGAAATTTTTGTCAAGTACTCCCCCCTGGGGAACAATCATCTAGAGGAAACGCTCGAAAAAGAAGGGGTGGAAGTGGTCACGCCGCCGCTTTATGATTTTTTCATCTATACGTTCGATTCCCGTATTCACGATATTAAGAATTACGGCGGTCCACTGAAGGAACGCCTGACAATCGCAGGCCTTATCAAGTATGTCGAAGCGCGCCGTCAACGTATCCGCACGCTTCTTGCGCGGCATGGTTTCGATGCGCCTGTACCGTATAAAAAACTCAAATCTATGGCCGAAGGATTCATCGGTCACGGCACGCACACGGGTGAAGGGTGGCTTCTGACTGCGGAAATGGTTGACCTCATTCACCACGGAACCCCCAACATCGTATGCACTCAGCCTTTTGGGTGCCTGCCCAACCACATTGCCGGAAAAGGCATGTTCAAGCGACTCAAAAATGCCTTTCCACAAAGCAACATCGTGGCGATCGACTACGATACGTCCGCCTCGGAAATCAATCAAATCAATCGAATCAATCTCATGATTTCAAACGCGTTTAAAAATCACGCGCCTGAGCGTCAAACCAAGGAGTGACCATCATGTTCAACCCCACCCATCAATGCCCCACCACCCATGCACGTACCGGTGTGCTCACCACCGCGCACGGGACATTCCCTACCCCGATTTTCATGCCCGTGGGCACACAGGCAACAGTCAAAACCCTCGATGCGGTGGAAACCAAAACTGTTTCTGAAGGGCTTATTTTGGGGAACACTTATCATTTGTGGCTACAACCGGGTGATGAGATTGTCGCTGCGCATGGCGGGATAAGAGGCTTTATGAAGTGGGATGGCGCCCTTTTGACCGACAGCGGTGGCTATCAGGTTTTTTCACTCGCGAATAATCGCACCATCAAGGAAGAAGGCGTGCATTTCCGCCACCACAAAAGTGGTGAGAAACTGTTCATGGCACCAGAAGACAGCATCCGCATTCAGCAGCGTTTGGGTGCGGATATCATTATGAGTTTCGATGAGTGCCCGCCCTTTAACAGCGATTATGCTTATATGAAAGACTCTGTGGAGCGAACCACCCGCTGGGCTAAGCGGGGCAAAGATGTCAAAACGCGCGATGACCAGGCGCTATTCGGCATTGTCCAGGGCGGCCCGTTTGAGGATTTGCGCGCGGCATCCCTTGAAAGTCTTACCGAGATTGGCTTCGATGGGTATGCCATCGGCGGACTGAGTGTCGGCGAGAGCAAACCGCAGATGTATTCAGTACTGCGCACACTCGCCTCCAAACTTCCCGCGGATAAACCGCGGTATTTGATGGGGGTCGGGACGCCTGATGACATTTTGGAGGCGGTCGCCAACGGTGTGGACATGTTTGACTGTGTCAATCCCACGCGCCTTGCGCGTCATGGTACAGCCATTACTCACGCGGGCCAGTTTCCTATCAAGGCCGCCAAGCATATTGAGAGTATGGAGCCGCTTGATGAGGCATGTGATTGTAAAGTGTGCAGCACTTATACGCGCAGTTACCTTCGCCATTTGTTTAAAGCCGGTGAGGCCCTTGGGCCTCGGTTGATTACGTATCACAACCTTTATTTCTTAAAAACATTCATGCGCGAAATCAGAGAAGCGATTGAGAACGATACCTTTGAGGCTTATCATCAATCATTTTTAAAACGTTTTTACAAATAAGCGCCGCGCTGCATTTTAATCTGCACGCTTATGCGTTATAATGAGCCTAACAGACTGACTGGAGGTCATAAACATGTTTGAAGACAACGAGCAATTTATACAAAAACCCTCGATAAAAGTCGTCGGTATCGGTGGGGGCGGCGGCAATGCCATCAACCGCATGATCGAAAACGAAGTTAAAGGCGTCGAATTTGTTGCGATCAACACTGATGCGCAGGTTCTCAGACTCTCCAAGGCAGACACCCGTGTGCAGATTGGAAAAATGCTCACACGCGGACTTGGTGCGGGCGCCGACCCGGAAATCGGACGCCGTGCAGCGCACGAAAGTGAAGATGAGATTCGTGAACTCCTCCAGGAAACCGACATGGTCTTTATCACCGCCGGAATGGGCGGGGGCACTGGGACGGGTGCCGCACCGGTTATTGCAAAAATCGCCCGCGAAGTCGGATGCTTGACCATCGGTATTGTGACCAAACCCTTTAAATTCGAAGGAAGAAGACGCGTGGCAACGGCCCTTGAGGGTCTTGACGCGCTCAAACCATACGTGGATACCATGATCGTCATTCCCAATGACCGCCTTTTGTATGTGGTCGACCGCGATACTTCCATGCTTGAAGCATTCCGTGAAGCGGATAATGTCCTGCGACAAGGTGTGCAAGGCATTGCCGAAATCATCACAGTCCCCGGATTGATCAATGTGGATTTCGCCGATGTCAAGACTGTGATGAGAGACAAAGGGACGGCCCTGATGGGCATCGGTCTTTCAAGCGGCGATGAACGCGCCGAAGAAGCAGCAAAAAAAGCAATTGACTCACCCTTGCTCGATGCCAACATTGACGGAGCGACGGATGCGATTGTCAATGTTACAAGCGGAACGGAAATTGCGCTTTGGGAAGTTACAGAGGCGATTGAAAGCATCCAGGCCGCCTCCAGTACCGAAATCAATATTATTCACGGTGCGACCATCAACGAAGATTTGGAAGATGAAGTGATTGTCACAGTCATCGCTGCAGGATTCGATGAAAACCGCAACGTTGAGATTGAGACGCTCGGTGAATCCGATTATGTATCCAAAGAGAATGCCGAGAGCGACAAGGCTAATGTGGATACTTCAAGTGAAGAACAACACACTAAAAAGAAAACCAAAAAGAAGAAAAAGCCAGTCGAAACCCAGGAAGAAGAAGATGATGAATCCCGCAAAACCAATATTCCTTCGTGGCTCAAAAGCCGGTTCAAATGATTCCCAATCACGCATTGATCAAGACCCTTGCGCGCGATCACCCTTCTCTCACCCTCGTCATGGCCAGCAAATATATTGACCCTGAAGATTTCAAGCGCTTCAACGCCGCGGGAATCACCCACTTCGGTGAATCAAGAGTTGAAGCCTTTCTTGAAAAAATGGACGAGGCGCAGGGTGTCTTCACGTGGCATTTCCTAGGAACGCTGCAAAGCAAAAAGGTCAAGAAGATGATCCACCGCATCGACTATCTCCACTCGCTTGACCGCATAAGCCTCGCCAAGGCAATCGATAAGCACAGACGCGAACCACTCAAGTGCTTTGTCCAAATCAACATTTCCGGTGAACCCCAAAAACACGGCGTACTGCCTGAAAACGCCCCGGCGTTTTTAAATAATCTGGACGCTTTTGACACCATCGAGGTCATCGGACTGATGGGCATCGCTGAAAACACTGATGACAAAAAGCGCCTCCGCAGTCAGTTCGCCCGCTTACGAACCTTGCGCGATGCGCTTGCAAAGACCCACCCTGGTGTTGTGAACCTTTCTATGGGCATGAGCAACGATTACACTATCGCCATTGAAGAAGGGGCGACCCATATACGTCTGGGACGCACATTGATCAAGGAGGACGACCATGAAAAATGATAAATCCACCGCATACGAACGCACGGAATTCATTAAGGTTGACGGCGATACCGATGTTTTTAAACTGGCGGATAAGCTGTTGCGCCGCCAACCGCTGATTTTGAATTTCGAAGGTTTCGACACCATTGAGTCCAACCGGTTCATCGTTTTTTTAAGCGGCGTCATCTATGCGCTTGATGGCAATGTGGAGGTCATCCGTGACCGCATAATGGCGTTTGCGACCAAAAAGGACCTCAAGGACAAAAGCTTGCGCAAATTCATTAACAAATACAAGGAGCCTTCCTCATGATTTTAGCTACAAACCCCATCATGTACGCATTTTTTTATGCGCTTTACATGATTATCAATATTTATTTTTATATGATTATCGCCTATATTTTGCTTTCGTGGGTCCCCGAACTGCGCAAAACGAAGTTTTACACGATGATTTATCTGATTGTCAGTCCCTACATGCGCTTTTTTAGAGGCATCCTTGTGTTTGGGAACTTTGACTTCACACCCATTGTCGGCATTATGCTTCTTAGGTTTTTCCTGTTATTCATGAATGATTTTTTAGCGACACTGTAATGCTTGCATTTTGCATGTCAAGCATATATAATGAATAAGATAAATTGATGAAACGGACGCGCTTGTGCGCACGTGTTTGTAAAAGAGACCAAGTGGATGGTGGAAACTTGGAAACACACGCAGAAGTATCACCGTGAAGATGAGTGGTCAAAAGCCACTTCGTGAATTCGGCGTTAACGAATCCAAGAGCCAGCTACTGGAAGCAAGGTGGTACCGCGGACTAGTGTTCGTCCTTGTTTTCGGGGCTTTTTTTATTTCAAAGGAGTGTAAAAAATGAGCAAAGACTACAAAGACACACTGCAAATGCCCAAAACCGCATTTCCTATGCGCGGCAACCTGGGGAAAAATGAACCACACCGCCAGACATTCTGGTTTGGTGAGGATATTTATCAAAAACGGCTGAATGCCAACGAGGGCAACACAGAGTTTGTCCTTCCCGATGGCCCCCCGTATGCCAACGGTGACATTCACATCGGCCATGCGCTCAATAAAATTCTCAAGGACATGATTGTCCGCGATAAAAACATGCGTGGCTTTTATACACGCTACGTCCCAGGGTGGGATACCCACGGACTGCCCATTGAGACTGCGCTTGTGAAAAACGAGAAAGTGGATAGAAAAGCCCTCAGCGTAGCGGAATTTCGTCAGCGCTGTGAATCGTATGCCCTCAAACAGATCGACAATCAGCGCACGCAGTTCAAGCGTCTGGGTATTTTGGGTGAGTGGGACACACCGTATATGACACTCAAGCCCCACTACGAAGGAAGTCAGCTCGAAGTATTTGCCGATATGGTTGAAAAAGGGCTCGTTTTCAAAGGGCTCAAACCCGTATTTTGGTCTCCAAGCAGTGAAACGGCCCTTGCTGAAGCGGAAATCGAGTATCAGGACAAGCGCGATGCTTCGATCTATTTCACCTTTGACGCTGTAAATCACGGTGATTTCGAGGAAGGATTCAAATTTTTGGTTTGGACAACCACCCCATGGACCATTCCTGCGAACCTGGCCCTTGCCGTATCAAGCAACATCGACTATGCCTTCATCCGCCACGATGGAACGGTCTATGTGCTCGCCAGTGCCCTGATCGATTCACTCAAGGCAAAATTCGAATGGGACAGTGTGGAAATCATCCGCCACGTCAAAGGCTCCGATCTTTTGAATCTTAGCTACAAACACCCGCTTTATGAACGCCACAGTCCTGTGATCGAGGGGCATCACGTTACCATTGAAAGCGGAACGGGCCTCGTGCATACAGCACCCGGACACGGTGAGGACGACTTCCTCATCGGCAAGGCCAACGGCCTCGATGTGCTGTGTCCAGTGGATACGCGCGGACACATGACTTATGAAAGTGGGCGCTACGAAGGCATGTTCATCGAAAAAGCCTCGAAAGAAGTCATAAAAGATCTCGATGCCAGTGGTCACATGATTATGACACAAACCATTCACCACAGCTATCCACATGACTGGCGTACGAAAAAACCGGTCATTTTCCGTGCCACCGACCAATGGTTCGCCTCCATCGACAACCTTAAAGATGCGCTGATGCGTGAAATTGAAAACGTCAATTGGCATCCATCATGGGGTCAGACGCGCATGGAGAACATGATTCGCGACCGCGAGTCATGGTGCATCTCCCGCCAGCGTGTGTGGGGCGTGCCCATCCCTGTGTTTTATCATGAGAACGGCGATGCCATTCTCGATGCAAAAATCATCCGCCACGTGGCGAAACTTTTCAGCCTTCATGGTTCCAACATTTGGTTTGAGTGGGACGCGAAGGACTTGCTTCCTGAAGGGTTCACAAGTGATAAATCCCCTAACAATGCATTTGAAAAAGAAACCGACATCCTCGATGTCTGGTTTGACTCAGGCACCTCGCACAAAGGAGGCATGACTGATTTTGGCATGCCTTACCCGGCCGATTTATACCTTGAGGGCTCCGATCAGTACCGCGGATGGTTCAACTCAAGCCTCACCACCGGTGTTGCCTCAAGAGGCAAGGCACCCTACAAAGGCGTGCTCACCCACGGATTCGTCCTCGACGGCGATGGCCGCAAAATGTCCAAATCCATGGGCAATGTGGTTGATCCCCTTAAAGTCATGGACCAACTTGGTGCCGATATTTTGCGTCTTTGGGTATCCAGTGTCGACTATAGCGGGGATGTTCGCATCTCAGACAATATGATCAAACAAGTCAGTGAAACCTACAGAAAGATTCGCAACACCGTCCGCTTCATGCTCGGTGTGATCAGCGACTACACCCACAATGATGAGGCGGTTTCATTTGACGCGATGGGTGAGACCGACCGCTACATGATGATTTCACTCGACCGCCTGATTGAAACGGTCAACACCCATTATGAAAATTATGCCTTCGATGATGTCACCCGCTCAATCAATCAATTCGTTACCCGCGAACTCAGTGCGTTTTACCTTGATTACATCAAGGATATCGTCTACATCGAAGCACCTCAAGACCCTCAGCGCAAGAGTGCGCAGAGTGTCGTATATCGTATCCTCGATGCATTGTTGCGCCTTTTAACCCCAATCATTCCCCACACAACAGAAGAAGCCTACCAAACCTTGGGTGCGAATGCGGAAAAGGAAAGTGTCTATCTTGAAAACATGCCTACTCACGGACACTACCGAGACGACGTCCTCGAAGTTAAATATCAAACCTTCACCAAACTGCGTTTCCATGTGCTCAAAGCACTTGAGGACGCCCGCAATGCCAAAATCATCGGCAAATCACTCAGTGCCCACGTTGTGCTCTATCCTAAAAACGATGACACCAGAGCCTTACTTGAGGGCATAAACAATCTGGCACGGTTGTTCATTGTCTCGAAAGTCACCATTGCACAAAGCGGTAAGGGAAGCTACGACTTCGAACCGCTCAGCGTCGATGTGCACGCCGCTGAAGGTGAGGTCTGCGACCGTTGCTGGCAAGTGGGCACCACGAATGAACAAGGCATCTGCGCGCGATGCAACACGGTGCTTGAAACGATGGGTCGCAATTGATTTTTAATAATAATTGGCGTACAATAACACATGGTTGACAGTAGAAAAAGACGCGCGCCCTTTCACGCCATGTCGATCCGCATTATGATTTATGTGATTGGCTTTTTCGTCATCACATTCGGCATTCGCACCATCATTGCAAGCGACCTTGGCGCTGGGCCATGGGATACGACAACTTACAATCTTCACCAGCTAATTCCCGGCACGCTGGGAACGGCGGCATTCATTGTCCAGGCCACAGTCATGGGCGTGGTGCTTGCTTACCGGCGTAATAAGCGATTTCTTCTCATGATTGTGCCCATCATAGGCATCGCGCTTGCGCTCGATTTTTGGGATTTGATCGTGTTTACCCGTCTTGATCTTTCTAGCGTCGCTTTCTTGAGTCGCACACTCATGTATGTCACAGGCGCGCTCATTGTCACATTCGGCATCGCGCTGATTATCCAAAGCGGTTTTCCCGCGGGCGTATATGACGAACTCATGCTTGTGTTTATGGATGCAATTGGTACACGCAGCATATTTTTTGCCCGCGTATTGGTTGAAAGCCTCGCGATTACTCTTGCTTTAATGTTTGGGATGATTGGTGGGTTCGGCCTTGGCCAGGTAAATCTGGGCAGTGTTGTTCTTGTGTTTACAATCGCTCCGTTGCTGAGTTGGCACATGCGATGGACTGGAGCGTTGATGTATGAGACAAACGTATGATTTCTCCTTTGACCTTAAAGATGCAATCCTTTATTACTTAGGAACGCTGCTCATATCGTCGGGCGTGGTGTTCATATTCAAAAGCGACCTCGGCGTGAGTTCATGGGATGTGCTTCACACCGCCATCATGCTTGCTACACCGTTGACATTCGGCATGGCCATCATACTAATCTCAACATTGATCACAGCATTTGTGGTGCTATATAATAAAACGCCCGGGTATTTGTTCATGATCATCCCCTTTGTGCTCGTGGGCCTTCAAGTGGATATCTTTGACCAGGTCATCCTCGAAGACTACGGGCCAACCGGAGCCCTGCGTTACGTGACATTCCTCGGAGGGCTGTTGCTCATTCCTCTAGGTACGGTGTTTTTGATGCTTTCAAAGTATCCGGCCGGAATCTATGATGAACTCATGCTCACCCTCATGCGCATATTCAACACCAACCGCTTGGCAGTTGTACGTGTGATTATGGAGAGCACGCCTGTGGCGCTGGGTGTGCTGATTAGCGCGACATTCGCTGGTACTATCGGAAATCTACACTATGGAACACTGGTTATCGTGGCCACTGCAGGTCCTTTGATTCAGGGATATTTAATACTATATAGGAGGCTAAAGCATGGAGATCAACAAACTGATTGACCATACTTACTTAAAAGCATTCGGCACCAAAGACGATATTGACACGATTTTGGAAGAAGCGATCACCCATGATTTCAAAAGTGTGTGTCTCAATCCCACATGGATTGAGTACGCTGTGGAATCACTTAAAGAGACCGATGTGCTCGTAGCAACCGTCATCGGCTTTCCCCTGGGGGCCAACACCACCGAAACCAAAGTTTATGAAACCACGGATGCGCTCAAAAAAGGCGCCCATGAAATTGATATGGTGCTCAACATCGGCTGGGTTAAAAACAAACAGTTCGACCGTGTGCAATCGGAAATTGAGGCCGTCAGAGAAGCATCCAGTGGCTACATTCTCAAAGTTATTTTAGAAACATGCTACTTGGACTCTGAAGAAATCCAAGAGGCCTCACAAGCCGCCATCAATGGCGGCGCAGATTTCATCAAGACATCAACAGGCTTTGGAAGCGGTGGAGCGAAAGCGGACGATGTCAAACTCATGAAAAAGATCGCTGGAGACACCCGCGGTGTTAAAGCCTCAGGTGGCGTCAAGACCATTGAGGATTTCAACGCTATGGTTGAAGCTGGTGCCACACGCATCGGCGCATCCAGCGGCGTCAAATTGATGCAAGGCAAATCAAGCGATACAGATTATTAAGGAGGAATTATTATGGCAACCCCGCACATTAACGCAGAAAAAGGCGACATCGCACCGGTCGTTCTCATGCCCGGTGATCCGTTGCGCGCAAAATTTATCGCCGACACGTATCTTAGCGATGTTACACGCTTCAATACAGTGCGCAACATGTTTGGATACACAGGAACCTATCGAGGCAAGCGCATCAGTGTGATGGGAAGCGGCATGGGCATGCCCTCCATTGGAATCTATTCTTACGAACTGTACAATTTCTTCGATGTTGAGACCATTGTACGCATTGGATCAGGCGGGGCGTATACCGACGCGCTCGACCTTTACGATGTCGTGCTTGCACAAAGCGCATATAGCGAATCAAGCTATGCTCTCGTGCAGGATGGGACGTATGACTCACCCTACACCTATCCAAGTGAATCACTCAATGAACGCATTGAAAAGGCTGCAAAATCGCTGGGTACTCCTATTAAAAAAGGAGTCATTCACTCCAGTGATGTCTTTTACCGCGAAAACCACGATGATTTCAAACGCATCCGTGACGAGTATGAGGCGATCGCAGTGGAAATGGAATCTTTCGCCTTGTTCCATAATGCTCGCGTGAGCAACAAAGAAGCGGCGTGCATTCTCACAATTTCCGATTCGCTTGTCACAAGTGAAGCGACCACCAGTGAAGAGCGCCAGAACGCATTTACCAAAATGATGGAAATCGCGCTTTCTCTCGTATAATTTAAAAAAAGTGCTCCGGCACTTTTTTTTGGAGGCTCCCCTATGAATTTTACTCAGCATACCATCGGCACCACCCCTTTGCATCTGATTTCAACCGATAAATTTAAAAACGTACATATCGCTGTGCGCTTTTTTGATACGCTCGATAAGCGCCGTGCGACAGTGCGCCATTTGCTTGTATCAATGATGAAATCAAAAACGCGCGTCCATCCGACGCGCAAAGCATTTTCAAGACACCTCGAAACCCTTTATGACACCATGCTCCACGGAACCTCGAGTAAATTCGGCATTCTTCATATCAATCAAATCGACATCGGCATGATCAATCCCGCGCTCCTCAGTGAGTGGGGATTGATGGATGATGTGATTGACGCCCTTGCCCAAGTGCTTTATGAACCGGTCCTCGACGAGGTGACACTCAAAGAGGAAAAGCAGTTTCTAAGGGATTTTTTCGCTTCAGAATATTCCAATAAGACGCGGTATGCAACTAAGCGCTACTTCGACCATCTCTTTGAGGATCATCCCTACAATGTGCATCCCTTTGGCGCTACGAGTGTCATCGATTCGATTACCCTCGATGACATCCGCGAGGAACACAGGCGCATGCTGGCAGATGACGCTGCACTGGTCAGTGTTGTTGGCAATATCGATGCCGATCTGTTAAAGGCAACAATATCAGAAAAACTCGTCCTTCCAAGTAGCCCTCTTCCAAAAGAGGTGTTCTCCCGCGCATCAATCAAAGCGCAGGGTGAAGTAAATGAAACCATGGATGTCACGCAGGCGCGACTGTTTATGACTCTGAAAAGCGGTGTTTTTTATAGTGATGATGATTACGCAACGATGATGGTATTCAATGCGCTCTTTGGCGACAATGCCGAATCGATGCTCTTTCAGATCATCCGCGAACAACACGGACTGGCTTATTACGCGCACAGTTCCTACGCTCCTTCAAGCGGCTTGATAACTGTCAACGCGGGTGTGGATGAAACCAATGTGGAGAAAACCAAAGCCATCGTGCGCGACATTCTGCGTGACATCCAGCACGGAACCTTTGATGATGCACAGCTGAGCCTTGCTAAAACCACCCTCACTGCATCACTCAAAAAAAGCTTTGATTCTTTGCGAAGTCTTTCCAACAAGGCGCTTCGTCATGCGATTTTTGGTGTGCCCTTTGAAAAAGAGACCATGATGCAAGCCATACAAACAGTAAGCCGCGAGGATGTCGTTCGCACGGCGAACCGACTGGAACTGATCTTCAATTATGTACTGAGGGGGCAGGACAATGAAGCTTGAAACCCAACGTTTCACTCAATACGGTGAAACCATGCACTACGGAAAACTTCGCAACCGCCTGGGTGTTTATTACATCGAAAAACCGGGCTTTGCTAAAACCTACGTGACTATCAATGTTCCTCTTGGCGCTATCCATGAAGGCTACGAGGAAGAAGGAAAGCGCGTGCATGTCCCCCGCGGCATCGCCCACTTTTTGGAGCACAAGGTTTTTGAAAAGGACGGAGCGGACATTTCCAAGGAATTTTCCATGGATGAAGCGTCCATTAACGCCTTCACTGAACATCACCAGACGACGTATTTGTTTTCAGCCGCCGCCAATGTCGCGCGTAACACGACCCGGCTCATTAACATGGTGTTCAATCCCGGGTTTTCCTCACAAGGGGTGGAATCAGAAAAAAGCATCATTGCCGAAGAGCTCAACATGCACTTCGATGACCCGGCTTATAAGCAATATGTCGGATTGATCAATGCCATGTATCACGCCCATCCCATCAAGGATGACATCCTGGGCACACGCAGCGACATCGAAGCGATGGACTATGACACGTTGCGCACGATGCATGCGGCCTATTATCAACCCGAGCGCTGCGCCTTGATTGTCGTTGGTGACCTGGGCGATCCGCAGACGTTTTTTCAAAGCATCGAAGCAAACGTGCAATTGCCAGAGCCCTCTTTAAAAAAACCGCTTGGCATCGGCCGTGATGAACCGGGAACTGTCGCGCATCCACGCACCACGCAAACGCTCGATGTGCGCATGCCCTCAGTGCTTTATGGCATCAAGTTTACTCCCATTCGCGGAGTGGATACCGATGTGCGGATAAAAGAACGCTTGGCGCTTTCCATGTGGCTGGACCTTTGCCTGGGGCGCACCAGTGATTATTATGAAAGCCTCCTTGACAAAGGATTGATCAATGATTCATATGGCCTGGAGCTCAACTATGACAAAGACTATGCATACGCGCTCATCGGCTCGGAGACAACGCAGCCCGATGCACTTGCTAAAGCGCTGAGCGATGCACTCAGTACGCCTGAAGACTTGGCGTTAGAAGAAGCGGATTTCACTAGGCTCAAGCGCCAAATGCTTGGCAATTTCATCCATTCGCTCGACTCGCCTGAAACCATCGCGCATCAGTTTGCGCACTTCATACAAGAAAGCGTATCGTACTACGAAGTCATCGATGTCGCGATGTCGTTGTCGTTTGCCGATGTTAAGGCCAAGCACAAGGCCATTGCGAAACATTCACAAAGTGTGTTTATCATCAAAAGTAATGCCTGAGTTATGCGTTCAACATAAAATTTGTTATAATTTACACGCAGTGAGGTGATTTGCATGGTTGCACGCTTTCAACAGATGAAGACGCTGATAATGGGCAATATCAAAACGCTGCTTGCGTTTGAAGTGGTGTATAGAATTGTAGGGGTTATGATATTTTTCCCTCTGGCGCGCAATTTAGTGTCACTGGCCATTTGGTTATCACCGTATGACTATATCACCAACCCCGTAATGATTGATTTTGCGATGCGGCCGATGACGATAGTGCTTACATTGGTGCTCCTCGTGTTTTTGGGCGTTTATGTCGCGATTGAACTGGTCGCACTCAGTGTGCTTTACCATCACGGATATCATGAAAAAACGATCACTATCACTGATTTGCTCAAACAGATGGTTACGCATCTGAACTACATTCTCAAACGTTCTCACATTATTGCTATTGCTTTGGGCGCCATTATTTTCCTGGTAATCCAGCTCAATCACTTCAGCGGGATTGCCTCGACATTGAGCATTCCCGATTATATACTTGATAATCTCGATTATGCGGTAGGTCTGGCGCTTATTTCTGGGGGAATGTTGCTGTTGATGTTCGCAGTGTTCATTCGCCATATCCACTCGTTCAATGCGCTTACTTTGGAAGGCAAGTCCCTCAAGGAAAGCCGCCATTACCGACAAGCGATGACGCCGTGGCAATGGGCTCGCGTCGTGGTAGAGTTTTTGGTGCTCAACCTTATCGTAAATGGGATTCTTTATTTAACATACATCGGTATATTGGCACTCATTAGTGGGGTCGTGTCCCTTACACAAGGCCAGGAAGTGGTTCTGGGCGTTATTCTGACAGTCTTTTACACTGTGTATTTGGCTATCGCGCTCATCGCCTTATCCGTATTGGTCCCCATCAATTACGCATGGATGTCCACGTGGTACCACCACGAGGCAGCCCAATCCCTCAGTGCTCCAAAGAATTCACCGGGTGATACCATCTTGAAAATACTGCGCAGGCCCCGAAGAAAAGCGCTTCTAGGTACATTTATCGTTTTTGTTTTCGCAATCAACGCCACCTCAGTTTATAGCTCTGTTACTAGTTCACGGGGATTTTTCGATGCCTGGCGCGCCCCTGAAATCATCGCCCATCGCGGTGCGTCGTGGGACGCACCGGAAAATACAATTCCTGCATTTGAAGAAGCCATCAATCAAAACGCCGATGCGATTGAATTCGATGTCCATCTGACAAGCGACGGCGTCCCCATTGTTATGCATGATGCTACGGTGGGCCGCACGACTGATGCTACTGCTAATACTCCAGTCGCAGAAATGACCTATGAAGAGGTGCGTGCACTCGATGCAGGCAGTTGGTTCTCCGATGAGTTTGAAGGAACCAAGGTCCCCACACTTGAAGCGGCCATCGAAGTCATCGACCCGCATGCACGGATATTTCTGGAAATGAAGAATTTCACTGATGCTGCGACCGCTGAGGTTTATAACATTATTGAAGAAAAAGACGTAGCGGACAATACTGTGCTCATGTCATTTTCCTCCCATCAGCTCAGAGAAATGAAGGATTATGATGAGGATATTGAAACCCTTTATCTGATGACGACCTTTTTTGGTTCAATCTCATCTGTCGTTGACCAAGAGCATGTCGATCATTTTGGTTTTGAAGGGTATATGACGCTTGAAAACCCGCACTATATTGATTCGATTCATCACCGCGATAAGCACCTCTCGGTGTGGACGATCAATGATGAATCGCGGCTTCGCGACCTTACTATTCTTGGCGTGGATGGCATCATCACCGACCGACCAATCTTAGCGCGGGAAGTTGCATATTCGCAGCCCAGCAATCCGCTGATCAACCAGATTTTGCGAGATTTGTTTGACAACTAAAGGAGGAATCCCAATGGATGAAAATATTCATAAGTTTCAACGCCGTAAACGCAACGCTGAAATCACGATCGTAACCGGTTTTGTCGCTTTGCTGGCGGCATTGATTGTATTTATCGTACTGGACGCTTCGTATGTGACAGGTGGTCTTGGCGTGGGTGGATTGATTTTGTTTTTCTTCGGTTTTTCCAGTTATTCAGAAGTTCACGAGAACTTTAAAAAAGACTTTTTGCAAGACCTCATGGAGGAATGGGTTGATGGGGGCGTCTATGAACCCCGTCACGGATTGACGGAATACCAAGTATACAACAGCCAGTTTTTCAAGTATGCCGATGAACTTTACGCGCAGGATCTCCTAAGCGGTTCGATTAATGGCATTCCGTTTGTTTCATCCGATATTATTTTGCGTGAAAAAGTCGATGGATACGCAACAGACACCCCGCGTGTGCATTACAAACCTTTCTTCAAAGGGCGGATGTTTACTTTCGAGTTCAACAAACCCTTCGAAGGGGAACTACTGGTGCTTGAAAACGCTGAACCCGCGGAAAAAAAACACTTCAAACGCTTTGATACCGACGACCCGGCGTTCAATGAAACATTCAATATTTACGCCAATTCCAAAGCGATGGTAGAAGACATGATCACCAATGAATTCATTCAAAGAATGTATGAACTGGAAAAAAATCACGAAGGACAAATCAACGTTTCCTTCACCGAAAGCAAGTTGCATATCGCCATTAACACATGGAAAGACACCTTCCGACTTAAACTCTTTAACCCCCTTAATGAAGAACTTCTGGAGACATTCAAGAAGGATGTAAACGTCATTTTCCACCTCATTGAAACGCTCAAGCTCAATGATGCACCGTTTGAAGATTAACAATGTGCAATAAATGACATTTCAGGATGGTTGCGCGCGCATTTGATGACACATTCATCAAATGCGCGCGTTTTTTTTAGGCGTGCGTGTGAAATACGCTAAACTTGAGCCAACTCCTTCATTTAACGCAGTGTGACGTATGAGGGATTGCATTGTAAGATTGACCTATCAATTAAAGGAGGCATTGTATGGTCAATCAGGCTATTTTGGTAGGACGGTTAGTTTACGACCCCGAACTGCGAACACTGGATGATGGGAAAAAAGTCACAACCATCACCCTGGCACTTCAACGAAGTTTCAAAAATGCTGAGAGCGGAACATATGAGACGGATTTCATTCGCTGCACGCTTTGGAGCGGCATTGCGGAAAACACAGTGCAATACTGTACCAAAGGATCAACCATTGGCGTCAAGGCACGATTGGCGCAACGGTTTTACGACATCGATGACGACCGTCGGTTTTCCTATCCCGAAGTCATCGCGGAGAAGGTCACATTCATCAACACGAAACCTCCCTCACAAAAAGACTAAAACGCCGAAAAGGCGTTTTTTCTTTCGTTCAATCAATTTCAAGATATGTTATAATATCTGCATAACGGCGGAGGTGAAACAATGAAACAATATCTTGACTTTTTAACACACATACGTACGAAAGGCTCACCCAAAAGCGATCGAACCGCCACAGGCACTCAATCAACGTTCGGCTATCAGATGCGCTTCGATTTGAAAGAAGGCTTTCCCGCGATTACCACAAAGAAACTCCACATGAAAAGCGTCATTCACGAACTGTTATGGTTCATCGCCGGAGAGACCAATATCCAACCACTTGTAAAAAACGGGGTCCGCATCTGGAATGAATGGCCCTTCCAGCAATATAAACAAAGCAGTGAGTATCAAGGGGAGACGATGAAAGCATTCGTTGAAAAAATTAAAAACGACGATGCATTTGCCAAAAAATGGGGCGATTTAGGCCCAGTATACGGACGACAGTGGCGCCACTTTGAAGGCAAGGAAACAAGCGTCGACCAACTCAACTGGCTGCTTGAAGCAATGCGAAATAATCCCGATTCACGGCGATTGATTCTCAACAGCTGGAATCCGCCACTCATAGACAAGATGGCGCTGCCTCCGTGCCACATGATGGTTCAGTTTTATATCAAGAACGACACCCTTTCGGCGCAACTGTATCAGCGTAGTGCGGATGCGTTTTTGGGCATTCCCTTCAATATCGCCTCATATGCACTTCTCACACAAATGATTGCCCACTCGCTTGATTTGAAGCTTGGTGATTTCGTGCATACAATCGGTGATGCGCACATTTACAACAATCACATCGAACAAGTGGACATTCAGCGCAGTCGCACCCCCTATCCATTGCCAACCTTGCGCATCAATCCACATAAAAAGGATATTTTTTCGATGACCTATGAAGATTTCACACTTGAAAATTATCAGCACCACCCGCATTTAAAAGGCAAGGTGAGTGTATGATTGCCCTGATTGTCGCAATGGACAAAAACGGCCTCATCGGTGCTCAGGGCGCATTGCCCTGGCACTATCCCAGTGACCTCAAATATTTCAAACGCATCACCCAGGGGCATACTGTGTTGATGGGGAGAAAAACCTATGAAAGCATCGTCGCGCGCATCGGCGGACCTCTGCCCAACCGCCGTAACGTCGTGGTCAGTTCAACACTCACCCAAGTGCGTGGTGCGGAGGTCATCACTGATCTCGATGCGTTCTTGGGTGCGAGCACAAAGAAGGTCTATGTCATCGGTGGCGCACAAGTATATGCACACGCCCTTCCTTATGCAGATCGGCTTTATATCACCCACATTAATGATGCCTTTAAAGGTGATACCTACTTCCCAGAATATCAAAGGGAGTCCTTTAAAAAGATATACAGTGACGTTGATGGACCACTTGAATTTGCAGTCTATGAAAGAAGGAGTGGACATCATGGCTAGTGTTTTGTTTTTTATTGCCTTCGCCGCATTTACGGCCGGTTACTTCCTGCTTCTTAACGGAATGACCTTGAGCGTGTTGACGATACTTTGGCTTGTTGTCGCGCTTGCTTTGGCGTTTGCTTCATCATTTGTGCTATTGGGCATTTCCATGGCACTCGTGGGCCGGTTCAGAAAAAATCCATCATACAAAGACAAAGTTATACACGGCTATATCATCAGTGTCATGCGTCTTCTCACGCGCCTCATGCGCTTAAAGATTCACGCGAGCGGCCTTGAAAACATTCCTGAATACCCGGTGATACTCGTGGGAAACCATCAGGCGATGTATGAAACGCTCGTGATCAAGCCACTGATTCCCAAACAACCCGTGATTTATATCGCCAAGGAATCATTGTTCAAACTCCCAATTGCAAACCGCGTCATCCGTCAAAGCGGCAATATCCCCATCGGTCGCCTGGCTGACCGCAGTGCTGTCAAAGCAATCCTGAAAGGGGTCGAGCGCTATAACGACGGGCACTCTGTGGTGATTTTCCCTGAAGGGCGGCGAAGTCATACCAACGCTATGATCGATTTCAAACCCGGTGCATTTAAGCTTGCCATGCGACCCAAAGCACCCATCCTGCCTTTTACCATTTACAATTTCGTTCAGTTGTGGAGAGGGTGGCCGTTCAAGCGCCACCATGTCTATATCCATTTCCATCCTCCCCTCACTTACGATGCCTACAAGGAAATGACCACCCAAGCACTTTCCAATTACATCAAAGGCATTATTCAATCACAGCTGGACGTCTTTGAAAAATCCACACCGTGATTTAAAAAACCGTCAAATATGTTACTATATACTGTTAAATTATTTCTAAGGAGTGAAATTCCATGCGAATGGTAGACATCATTGAAAAGAAACGTGATAACCATACATTGACAAAAGCGGAAATCGACTTTTTTGTCAAAGGCTACACGAGTGGGGAAATCCCCGATTATCAGGCGAGTGCGCTGATGATGGCCGTATATTTCAACAACATGAATGACGAGGAAGCCACCCATTTCACCGAAGCGATCCTACACAGTGGCGATATCATCGACCTCTCAAGCATCAAGGGTATCAAAGTCGATAAACACTCCACCGGTGGCGTCGGTGACAAAACCACCCTTGTTTTGGGCCCGCTTGTGGCTTCATGCGGTGCCAAGTTCGCGAAACTCTCCGGGCGCGGTCTGGGTCATACGGGCGGCACCCTTGATAAGCTAGAGAGTCTTGAGGGTTTCAACATTTCCCTCTCCAACCAGCAATTCATCGACCAGGTTAATGACCTCAACATCGCTGTTGCAGGCCAGACAGCCTCACTCGCCCCAGCGGATAAAAAACTCTATGCACTGCGCGATGTTACAGGAACTGTTCCCAGTATTCCTTTGATCGCCGCGTCGATCATGTCCAAAAAACTCGCCAGTGGCGCCGATGTCATCGTTCTCGATGTTAAAATCGGCGATGGCGCATTCATGAAGACCCTGGAAGACGCCCGTGAGCTCTCACGCATCATGGTTAAAATCGGGAAGAACTTCGGCAAGAAAGTCGTTGCCTTCATCACTGATATGTCCGAACCCCTCGGGTATGCTGTGGGGAATAAACTGGAAGTCCTCGAAGCGATTCGCACCCTTCAGGGCAATGGCCCTGATGACTTGGAACGTTTGAGCATTGAGATTGGAGCACAACTCGTATACTTAGGGGAAATCGCCCCAACGCTCGATGAGGCTCGAACACTCATTAAGGAAAAAATCAATTCTCTCAGTGCACACGATACATTCAAATCACTTGTGAATGCCCAAGACGGCGTATATCCGGATTTGAATGACTACATCAAAACACAAGGCATCGTTGCAGTCAAAAGTGACTCGGGCGGGTATGTCAAACACCTCAATGCGCTTGAGATAGGACTGTGTGCCATGCGCCTGGGCGCTGGTCGTGCGACAAAGGACGATATCATCGACCATAACGTCGGTATCGTCTTGAATAAAAAGGTCGGTGACAAGGTAGAAGCAGGCGAAGCGCTTGCCTATCTTTATACTAACAAAGAAGAAATCGCCGATGAAATTAAGACGGTCGCAGCGGCCTTTGAAGTTACGGATTCTTTTGTAGAGAAAAAATCGCTTATTTACGAAGTAGTAGAATAAAATCAGTCCTTTTGGAGGTGATACGCATGAAAGATGTCATTCATTTTTACAAGACATATGATTTGGAAGCCGTAAGGAAGTTTTATGGAGATGTGCTCAATCTCCCGTTGTTTAAGGACCAGGGCAAGTGTCTCATCTATGACATGAACGGCCATGGCAAGCTTGGTTTTTGCACCCACCACCCCAAGCAACATGCCAACAGCACTTGCATCACGTTTGTCTATGAAAGAAGAATCGAAGTAGAGCGGATGCACGAGCGTTTGAAGACCCGTGCGTCCAATGTGGGCCATCTGAAAACCAATGACGAATTCAAAATCTATCATTTTTTCGCTGAAGACCCCGATGGCCATACACTTGAGTTTCAAATCTTTTTGAATTAGTATTTTGCTTGCACTTTAATATACTCGTGATACAATGAATTTGTCGATAAAATCCAGGGAGCTTAGAGAACTAGGCTGAGACATTCTTGATACTAGAATGGACCTTACCTGATCTGGGTAATGCCAGCGTAGGATGATAACTTTTTAAGTAAAGTTCAGTCCGCGTGGCTGAACTTTTTTTATTCCAAAACCAAAGGAGTTGATACGGTGTCTTCAAGTACTTATAACGGCCTTGATACAAGGCAATTGACGGAAGTGGCTGTTTTAATCGCATTGGCCGCGGCCCTCGAACTCATTGCAACATTCATTATTCCCCGCCAGCCCCAGGGAGGATCAATCTCCATTTCGATGATTCCCATCGTGGTGATTGTCTATAGACAGGGCTTTAAAATCGGCGCCTTCGCCGGGCTTGTATTCGGTCTTTTGAACTGGATGATCGCAGGCCTTGTCATTTATAGCGCTGCGGGCGATGTGCCATTTTATGTGCCAGCGGCGGAAGTCACTTTGGATTATTTGCTAGCGTACGGTGTTAGCGCACTCGCCGTAATTGCATTCAAAACCATAAACCGTGACATTATCGCGTTTACCGTCGGTATGGTTATAGCCGGCGCGTTAAGATATCTCATGCATTTTATTTCCGGTGTCTTCATTTTTGGCGGATTCGCCCCTGAAGATCAGTCGGTATGGGTGTATTCCCTTACTTATAATGGAGCCTACATGCTCCCCACCATTGTGCTGATGGGCGTACTCGCCCCACTGATTTTTCCGAAATTGTCAGATTTGTTGAACTGATACGATTCCCCTGGTTTTATCCGACAAAGGAGCCTCCGCGGCTCCTTTTTTTATAAATTTTTTGACGCGAGGTGGTGACTCATCATGTATAATGAATATAGGAGGGATTTGATGAAAATACTTTTTGCGGGCAGTGAGGCAACGCCGTTTTGTAAAACCGGCGGACTTGCGGACGTACTGGGCAGTCTGCCCACTGCCCTTAGTACACTGGGACACGATGTGTCCTTAGTGCTTCCCAAGCATCAGGTCATAAAAAACAACTATCAAGATCACTTGAGCCTTGTGCATCACACCACCGTCCACATTCACAATAAGGAAGAATATGTAGGCATCGAGATGATGCATCACCAGGGTGTGCGTGTGTATGTGATTGACAATGAATACTATTTCGGGTACAGACCCAATCTCTACGGTGATTTTGACGATGGGGAACGCTATGGATTTTTCGCCCAGGCTGTTAAGACACTGATTGAGCATGTTGAAACCCCCTTCGATGTCGTGCATGCGCATGACTGGCAGACAGGGTTGCTTCCGTATGTGCTCAAATCCAGCCAAAACGCCACACTTTCGCGCATTATAACCATATTCACAATCCACAACATCGCGTATCAGGGCCGTTTTGACACGGCGTTGTTTCCTTATCTCAACGTGCCTTACAGTCCGGAGATGGAATATGCGGGAATGATCAACTTCCTAAAGACGGCGATTGTTACCAGTGATTATCTCACCACGGTATCACAAAGCTACGCAGAGGAACTCACTTATGCTTATTTCGCTTATGGAATGGAATCTTTGCTCGCCAGCAGGCAGCACATATTCGAAGGGATTTTAAACGGCATCGACCCCGAAGCATTCGATCCCAAAACCGATTCAGCGCTTTCGAAAAACTTTTCGACACACAATTATCTCAAAGGCAAACAGGCGAACAAAGAGGCCCTTGCCGATATGTTCCATATTTCCAACGCCTCTCTTCCGATGGTGGGTATCGTTTCGCGTCTTACCGACCAAAAAGGCCTCAACCTGATTTTGGAGTGTGCGGATACGTTTTTGAGTGATGCGCGCATGCAGCTTGTTGTCCTTGGAACGGGCGATGCGGACATCGAAGCCGCATTTGAACAATTGAAACAACGCCATCCCGACAATGTCGGCCTTTACATTGGGTATTCCGATGCAATCGCGCGACAGATCTACGCAGGAAGCGACATGTTCTTGATGCCCTCGCGCTTTGAACCCTGCGGCCTTGCGCAGATGATTGCCCTTCGGTATGGCACGCTGCCGATCGTCCGGCAAACAGGGGGCCTTAAAGATACCATCACTCCCTACAATCCCCTCACAGGGGAGGGCAATGGCTTTGGATTTTTGAATTTCGACAGCAATGACCTTGCTAGAACCCTCGACCTCGCGTTAAAAACGTATGACGACAATGCTGCGTTCAAACGACTTGTACGCCGTGGCATGCAAAGTGACTTTTCCTGGACAACAAGCGCTAAACATTATGAAACCTTATATCAAAGACTATTGGGAGGGAATCAGTAATGGATACACTCGCACTCATATTGGCAGGGGGACGCGGTTCGCGTCTTGATCTCCTAAGTGAAAAACGCGTCAAACCGGCCGTACCTTTCGCCGGCAAGTACCGAATCATCGACTTCACCCTTTCGAATTGTTCCAACTCGGGAATTTTTCATATCGGCATTCTCACGCAGTATCATCCGCTGAGTCTCAACGAACACATCGGCACGGGTAAGCCGTGGGATCTCGACAGACGCGACACGTCGTTGTCGCTGTTACAACCACACAAAAAATGGTATACCGGCACCGCTGATAGCGTGGCACAAAATATTGACTATATCAAACGCGCCAATCCCGAGCATGTAATCATTCTCTCTGGGGACCATGTTTACAAGATGGATTATCGCAAAATGATCGATAAACACAAGCAAAAAGGCGCTGAACTTACCATCGCTGTGCAGGAAGTGCCCATGGAAGACACGCACCGTTTTGGAATTTTGCGCACGAATGAAGACGATAAGATTCTTGAATTTCAGGAAAAACCTGAAACCACAGATTCCAATCTCGCATCAATGGGCATCTATGTGTTCAATACAGGTGCATTGTTAAAGGCGTTGGAAAAGGTAGAGGATGACAACCTTGACTTTGGGAAGCACATCATTCCCTACATGATTGGCGGAGAGGTCTACAGCTACATTTTCAGTGGTTACTGGAAAGATGTAGGAACGTATGATTCCTATCTACACGCCAACCTCGAACTTACCAGCACCGTCGACCAGATTCCTCTGGACATGTATGACCGCAACTGGCGAATCTACACACGCAGTGAAGAAATGCCTTCTGTGAAGGTTGGTTCCAAAAGCCAGATCGCCCAGGTGCTAATCTCTAATGGGTCCATTGTGGCTGGGAAGGCTGAACGTAGCGTCCTTTCACCCGGGGTCGTTGTTCACCCAGGCGCAACCGTCAAGAATTCCGTAATTCTCAATGACACGGAGATTTTGCCCGGCGCAGTTGTTGAAAATACCATTATCGATAAGAATGTGCGCGTTGGTTTTGATGTAAAAATCGGCCATGGTGATGACTATACCCACAACAAGGATAAGCCCGAACTGCTTCAAAGCGGCATCAATGCAATCGGTAAAGGCGTCAATATCCCCGATAACACAATTATTGAACGCAATTGCCGTATCTTCTCATCCGCAACTTTTGATGCTGAACGAATCAAAAGCGGAACCACACTCAAATAAAAAATCCGCGCCTGCGGATTTTTTATTGGGCTATATAGGCATCGACGGCTTTCAAATAGTCAATGCGTGGTTTGAATCCTTCTATTATGGGAAAACCAAAGGTTTTGATTTCATCATGAGTGAATGATTTACGTCCCGTTTCACTTCGTTTGATAAACCGCTCAATATGTTCGAACCCCAGAAGGTATATGGTTTCATCCGCATGCCAGTGTATCAATAAAAACGCCACGCCCCCTTGCGCTGCAACCTTCCTTAGGTGCACGACTTGGTGAGGGTGGATGTTTTTGAGTGGAAAGGCAGTGGGATTGCGGTTTTCCTTGACGTCGAAATCGATGGGATGACCCTTGTAGACACCGTTGTAATCCGTTGTCGACGGCGTTTTATAATACGCTTCTTTGATGGTAGCCTTGGAACGCGCGGGGTAGGCAACGTCCACAACCTGAATGGGCGTGGGTTTTTTATGAATGACGGCAACGTCATTAGCCAAATACCATTCATTAGCCTCATCGATTAATTTTTCAAGCCGCATGCCTCGGTTTTTCACACTGACCTTGTTTGAAGGCTGTCGTTTTTTGGGGGTGGGATACTTTATCATGCAATCACCTAAGTTCATTGTATCACACCCATGAAGGGAACAAAGCGTTGTTTGTGGATAAAATTTGTGGTTTCACTATGAAAAGCACATCAATATGTTATAATACGCTAGATATTAAACACATCAAAAAGGAGGTGTTTTTGTGAGCCAAATCGATTTCCTTGCGCTTGGCGGGCTTGGGGAAGACGGCAAAAACATGTATTGTTTGGAAATAGACAAGCAAATATTTGTTTTGGATGCCGGACTCAAATATCCAACCGATGAGCTATTCGGCGTGGATGCTATTCTTCCCGATTTTTCTTATCTGATTGACAACAAGCATCGCATCAAGGGCATATTTTTATCACACGGCCACGAAGACCATATTGGGGCCATGCCCAAATTAATGAAAGACCTGGACGTCCCAGTGTATGGAACGTACTTTACCCTTGCACTTTTGGCGGATACTCTCAAAGAAAACAACATTGATCCACAAACCGTCAAAACCCAGACCATCACTAAAGATACGGTGATCAACTTTAAAAACACAGAAGTGTCTTTTTATCAGACCACCCACTCAATTCCCGAATCAGTAGGCATCGCATTCGATACGGAGGACGGCGTTATTGTCTATGCACCCGATTACAGTTTCGATCAAAACGTCGATACTGCTTACAAAACGAGTTTTGACAGACTTGCGCGCATTGCTGGCAAAAATGTGCTCGCACTGCTCACTGAATCCCTTGCAGCCGACCAGGGTCCAACGGCTTATGGTGCGAAACAACTGGATCACGCGCTGAATCAGGCGTTTTTAAAGGCGGATTCACGGATTGTCGTGAGTGCGTTCTCTACTGATATTTTCCGCATTCAAAAAGTGGTGAATATCGCACTTAAACACGGTCGCGATTTAGCCATCATTGGCCGCAAGGCACAGCGGATGGTCGATATAGCGATCAATGTCGGTGTCCTCAAGATTCCCGAAGAAAAACTGAGAACTTTAAAATTTATCGATGAAAACAACAAAAATGAACTTAAAGAGAGTCTTGTCCTTGTTACAGGTGAGCGTCATGAGCCATTTTACATGCTTCAACGTATGGTGAAAAAAGCTGACCGGCTTATTCATCTGAACCCTTCCGATTCAGTCATCATGATGACACCCCCGGTTCCGGGAACAGAAAAAATCGCCGCACGAACACTCGATATACTTTACCGCAATGACATACTGGTCAAGCAAATCGACAAGAAACTCCTACCCAGTGCACATGCCAATAGCGAAGACATCAAATTGCTCACCAATATCCTTAACCCGCAAAACATTGTCCCAGTAATCGGAGAATATCGTCACCTTTACGCGGTTAGACAACTTGCAAAGAGCCAAGGGTATAAAGAAAAGCAAATCATCCGACTGGAAAATGGTCAGCGTTTCCGCTTTCAAAGTGGTGAGGCAAAAGGCGTTGTAGATTCAATCAAAGCGGGCGATGTGCTCGTAGATGGCATCTTGGAAAGCGATTTAAGCGAGGTCGTTCTTAAAGACCGCGAAATTCTCTCTCAGGATGGCGTATTTTTACTTGTAGGTCATATTGATGCGAAGAAAAAGAAGATGGTCGATGAACCCGAAGTGATCTCACGCGGGTTTGTGTTTATGAAAGAAAACGAAACACTTATTAAAGAAGTCATCGACATCTATGAAAAAAATGCTGAAAAAATGTTCAAAAAACGATATTTTGACTGGCGACTTTTCAAAGAACAACTTCGTGACGACGTATCCAAACATCTGTTTCACTCTACATCCCGACGTCCCATCGTCATCCCGGTGCTAATTGATGTCAACAAATAACGCTGTGGAAATAGATATTCTTGCAGATGGCTATGAAAAAGAAGCTTTTGCACACCTAGAACCATCCATCGGTGTGCGTGCCGTTTTTTTCGTTGATGGGAATGTCTGTTTGGTACACTACCCTTCAACGGCGCGTTATACGTTGCCAGGTGGAGGAAAAGAGACGGATGAATCATTTGATGAGGCGATTCGCCGAGAAGTCCTCGAAGAGACAGGCTACACCGTTACATCTGCCAAAAAGACGCTTATTCTCAAAGAGCACTTCGAAGATTCTGTATGGCATCATCATTACTATTATGTGGAAGTTTCTAAGCAAAATACTCAGCAATCCCTGACACAAGAGGAAACAGAATTAGGGTTAAATCCGGTATTTAAACCCCTTGAAGAGGCGCTTGAGATTCTTGCATTCCAACCGGTATCCCACCCTCATCACGCACAAATCAACAACCGTGAATTACTCGGATTAATGCATAGCATTGAGAAATAATGCGGCCATTCACTCTTTGGTGTATGACCGTTTACAAACAAACACGATGTGTTATAATTAACAAGAATTAAAATTATGGAGGTATTACTACATTTATGGCTAAACTAGAAAACTTATCGGAATCTCGCGTGAAGCTGACCATTGAAGTATCAGCGGAACAATTAGAACACGGTCTCGATCACGCCTACGATAAAATCAAGGAAGACGTTGAAATCAAAGGCTTTCGCAAAGGACAAGTTCCTCGTGATGTATACGAAAAAAACAAGGGCGTTGAATCCCTTTATGAAGAAGCGCTCAATCATGTAATTCAAGAAACTTACGTGCAAGCCGTACAGGAACACGAACTGCCCGTTGTTTCCCAACCAAAAATCGATCTCGACATCAACAATGTTGAAAAAGGCAAACCATTTACCTATTCGGCTACCGTGGCCATTCGCCCCGAAGTCAAACTTGGTGAATACAAAGGCATTGAATATGAAGCACCCAGTGATGAAGTGAGCGAAGACGAAGTTCAAGGGGAAGTCAAAAAACTTCAAGACCAAAACGCTGAACTCGTTGTCAAAGAAGACGGCGAACTGCAAAACGGCGATACCGCCGTGTTCGACTTTGAAGGGTTCATTGACGGAGAATCATTCGAAGGCGGCAAAGCGGAGAACCACGAACTAGAAATTGGCAGTGGCCAATTCATTCCTGGATTCGAAGAGAAAATGCTCGGTATGAAACCAGGTGAAGAAAATGAAATTGAAATCACATTCCCTGAAGATTATCAAGCAGAACATCTTGCCGGCAAAGAAGCCACCTTTAAAGTAAAACTTCACGAAATCAAAGTTAAAGAAACACCAGAACTTACTGACGACTTTGTTGCAGACCTTGATAAAGAGGGCATTGAAACCGTTGACCAGCTCAAGGCCGACACACGTAAAACCCTTGAAGACCAAAAAGCTGAGACCAACAAAAACCAAGCCATTGACTACGCGGTCGACCAGGCAAGCAAAAACGCAAGCATGGAAATCGCCGAAGAAATGGTTGAAGAAGAGAAAAACCGCATGATGGACAACACCAAGCAACAAGCTCAGCAATACGGTCTTGATTTTGACACTTACCTTCAACTGACCGGCATGGATAAAGAACAATTTGAAAATAAACTTCGTGACGATGCGGAAAAATCCATCCGCTATAACCTCACCATCGATGCCATCAGTAAAGAAGAAGGCGTCGAAGCGAGCGATGAGGAAGTCGAAGCTAAATATGAAGAACTTGCCAACCAAAACAATATGGAAGTTGACCAAGTGAAAGAACAGGTCAACAAGGATGCGGTTGAACAAGAAGTGAAATTCCGCAAAACCATCGACATGCTCGTCGATTCATTGAACAAAAAATAGTGCTTAAAAAACACTTCCGAGGAAGTGTTTTTTAAAGAATTGGGGGGCTAACCGTGGTTAAACTCGCAGTATTTGATCTGGATGATACGTTGTTGAAAAGTGACAAGACCCTTGATTCTAAGACTGTCTCAACCATTCACGCTCTCAAAAAGCGGGGGGTTGCCATCGCCATTGCGACCGGCCGAAATATTCCAATGAGCATGCCGTTTGCTAAAACGCTCGGGTGTGATGGTTTACTCGCTGGCAACAATGGTTCGGTGATTATCGATATCATGAGTGAAAAAGTTGTTGAAACGCACCATATTGACAAAACCGCTCAGGCCAAAACCATCGAGTATGCCACGCGCCACAATATTCCCTTTGTCATCTACACCCAAGCTGGGGTCTATACCCCGAATGCCAAGCGCATCACCGTCTATGAGGATTGGAACGCAAGGCAGCCAGAATACGCTGTGCGCTATGAGGAAGTTGCCTTACTTGATACCCTCAAGGCTCTCGATGCTCACAAGATACTCATGATCATTGAATCGCCTGAAATGTTTAAAACAACCTATGCGCATTTTCAAAATTTGGATGATGCGCATGCGACCAAAAGTTCCACGCATTATATCGATGTGTTGCCACAAAATATTTCCAAGGCATACGCCTTGCGGCGTTTCATGGAATACTACGGCGTTGACGCTGGTGAAACCATGGCCTTTGGGGATTCTGATAATGATTCAGAAATGCTTGAACACGCCGGCGTGTCGTATGCAATGAAAAATGCAACTACGCGTGCGAAACACGCGGCTGACAAAGTGACCGACTACGATAACAACAATACCGGCGTCGCCAGAGTGCTCAAAACATCATTTAAACTTTGACGTCTCCTTAAAACAAGGAAGGCGCATAGGAGTGTTTAAATTGAAAGCACGGCGAAAATACGGTATATTATGGATAGACCACATGCTCCCATGTGCATATAAAGAGGTGAACAAATATGTTTAACGCAGAAGAAGTCAAACAAGGATCACTACCAGGCATCGCCATACGCGGGCTTGCGCCATTCCCAAATACAGACGTGAGAACCGAAGTTGGACGCTCAGTAAGCAAAACGGCACTTTTAGAAGCTGAACGCAATCATGATTCTCATGTGCTTTTGCTCGTTCAAAAGAATCCCAACGTTGAAGAACCCAGCGCAGAAGACATGCTGAGTTATGGTGTCGTCGCAAAAATCGGTATCAAAATCAAATTACCCAACGGCAATTTTAAGGTCAAATTCGACCCCATTGTTCGTGCAGAAATATCATCGTTTGAAGAAAACGACAATTTTTTCATGGTTAATTTCGATACCCGTCCGCCACAGCAAGGGGACCAGGACGAAGAGGTCGCGCTTGTACGCATGATTGTTAAACAAGTCATGGAAAACGCACAATCCATCCTCAACAATCCTAAGCAGAGTGTCGAAACCGTTCAATCGGGCATCTCTTCTGATAAGCTTGCGGACAAACTCGCTAGCAACCTGAAAATCGCTGAGAACAACAAGTTCAAATACATCGAGTCCCCATCGATAGAACAGCGACTCAATTATTTGCTGCAAGATATAGAAAAAGAGCGCCATATGAGTGAAATCGAAGAAAAAATCAACCGCACCGTCAAGAAAAACATTGACGAAAACCAGCGTGAGTACTATTTGCGTGAAAAACTGCGTGCGATTCAAGATGAACTCGGTGACAAAGCGAAAAAAGAAAGCGAAATCGAAAAACTCCGCCAACAGATTCGAGACAAGGAAATGCCCAAGCATATCGAGGAAAAAGCACTCTATGAGCTCTCTCGCTATGAGACCCTTCCTTCAAGCAGTGGTGAAAGTGGTGTCATCCGCACTTACTTGGACTTTCTTATTGAACTCCCATGGAAAGAAACTAGTAAAGATGAGACAGATATCAAAAAAGCGGAATCGAATCTCGAAAAATCCCATTATGGACTTGATAAAGTCAAAGAGCGCATCATTGAATATCTTGCTGTCAAACTGCTCACAGGGAAAAATCCGCAAACCATCCTTTGTTTGGTCGGACCACCAGGGGTTGGCAAAACATCCCTCGCTCAATCAATTGCAAGTTCACTGAACAGAAATTTCGTCAAACAATCCCTAGGTGGTATCAAGGATGAAAGTGAAATCCGCGGCCACCGCCGTACGTATCTTGGCGCGCTTCCAGGTCGCATTCTTCAAGGCATGAAAAAAGCAAAAGTCACGAATCCCTTGTTCTTACTCGATGAGATAGACAAACTCGGCAGTGACTACAAAGGCGATCCGAACTCCGCAATGCTAGAAGTGCTCGACCCAGAACAAAACGCCAATTTCTCCGACCATTATCTCGAAGACACCTATGACCTTTCTCAAGTGCTTTTCATCACAACGGCCAACTACTTGGGCAACATCCCTGGCCCGTTGCGTGACCGCATGGAAATCATCGAGTTATCCAGTTATACAGAAATTGAGAAATACAATATCGCCAAAAAACATCTACTGGACAAGCAAATTGAAACGCATGGTTTAGATAAAGATAAACTTGAAATAGATGACGAAGCAGTCATGCGCATGGTGCGCGAATACACCCGTGAAGCAGGTGTGCGTCAGCTCGACCGCCTCTTTGGAACAATCGTGCGCAAATCTATTAAGAAAATCCTAGGGGATAAGGCAAAGAAAGTTCATGTCAAACCCGACGATTTGAAAGAATTCCTCGGCAAGCCGAAATACACCAATCGTATGGCTGATAAGGAACCACAAATCGGTGTTGCCACTGGCCTTGCCTACACACAATTCGGGGGAGATACCCTGGCTGTGGAGATTGCTTATTACAAAGGCAACGGAAAACTCTCGCTCACAGGGCAGCTCGGCGATGTGATGAAAGAGAGTGCAGAAGCCGCACTGTCATACATTAAAGCCAACCATGGTAAATTCAACATCGATAAAGATATATTTGACAACACGAACGTCCACATTCATGTGCCAGAAGGCGCCATCCCCAAAGATGGTCCATCAGCCGGTATAACCATCGCCATCGCGTTGATCAGCGCACTCACTCAGCGCAAAGTTGACCCTTCCATCGGCATGACCGGTGAGATTACTCTGCGCGGACGCGTCCTACCAATCGGCGGTCTCAAAGAAAAAGCAATTGCTGCCCATAGAAGCGGCATTAAAACCATTATCATTCCTAAGGAAAACGAACGAGACATCGAAGACATTCCTGATGAAGTTCGTAATGTCCTAGAAATTAAACAAGTCGAAAACATTGACGAAGTCGCTCAATTCACTTTGGTAGAATAATTAACAAAAGGCAATCGACTCCGATTGTCTTTTTCGTTTTGTCCATATACAATATTTGTGAGGTGAAACCTATGAAAGTTCATACAGTAAGTCCCCCTATCATCACTGCTGTGGAATCACAGTATCCCCGTAATGATTACCCAGAATTCGTATTTGCAGGAAGAAGCAACGTCGGAAAAAGTTCGCTGATTAATTCCCTTTTACACCGCAAGAACATCGCCTACACTTCAGCGAAACCAGGCAAAACCCAAACCATCAATTTTTTCATGATCAACGATGCGTTTTATCTAGTCGACATTCCGGGATATGGCTACGCTAAACGATCAAAAGCTCAACGTGAAGCCTTCGCAGAAATGATTGAACACTATTTGGGCAACCGCCAATCCATCACGCATATGTTCGTGCTCGTGGATATGCGTCACGCACCCAGTGAAGATGACGTACTCATGGTTGATTATCTGGAGCATCTGGGATTGCCCTTCAGCATTCTTGCAACCAAAACCGATAAAATCAGCAAAAACAAACGCCCTGCGCATCTCAAGGTCATCGAAGAAGCTTTACAGTTGCCCGAGGATGTGCGTGTGTTCCCTTATTCCGCCCAGACGCATGAATCTCGCGAGGACGTGTTAGCCTTCATGCAATCCATCATCGATAAAAAAGCGTGAATGACCCCAAAACGGGCATTCACGCTTTTTTTATGTCGCGTTGCTGAATATAGGCATATAAAGTAGGATCATAGATTTTCTCAATTGTGCGTATCCCTGCAACATCGCACGCTCCGAATGCACACATCAAGCGTTTGAGTTCATCGAGAAACTCACCAACGCGTTGTTTGGCGTCCTCTAGTGTGTTGTTTTCAACAACGCGCAAAAACCACCCCGAAAGTCCAACCGCATCAGCACCCAGTGCAAGCGCCTTTATGACATCGTAGGGATTGCGAATACCACCGCTTGCAAATACGGAATTTGCATAAGTCTTGGGGACCTCGAGCAACGCTTCAACGGTGGAAAGACCGTGCGCATCTTGTAGCATTAAAGGCTTTGTTCTGCGCGCATTTTCGATGGACGCAAAATCCGTTCCGCCTCGTCCTGCCACATCGACCGCATCAACCCCAATTTCCGCTAAGCGTTTAAATGAGGCCGGGTCAATTCCAAAGCCAACTTCTTTGATAACGAGAGGAACATCAATGCTACTATGGATAGTTTCAATGCTATCTATCCACCCATGGAAATCTTCATCACCGCCGGGCATAATCAACTCCTGCATGGCATTGAGATGGATTTGCAGCGCGTCCGCACGAACTAAGTTGATGGCAGCGCGGGCGTTTTGGAGGGAGTGTTCCGCTCCAAGATTGGCCAGGATAACCCCGCGTGGATTGTGCGCGCGAATGGTAGTGAAGGAATCTGCAACATCAGAATCTTTAAGTGCAATCGAAACCGAGCCAGTTGCCATGGGGATGTTAAAGTGTGCAGCAAGGACACTCAACGCGGCATTAATGGCTTTGGCCCGCTTTGTGCCTCCGGTCATAGCGTTGATATAGATTGGCCAATCCACGGTATGACCTAAGAACTTAATGCTTGGATCAACACTTTCAAGCGCGCATTCGGGCAGGGCGTTTGGCATCAACCGTACACGGTCGAAATCGTTAGTCTCAGGATGCTGGTGGAGGGCGCTTTCAATATGGTCGTCTTTTTTGGACATGGGCATCTCCTCATAATATCAATAGTGGCGTTGGTGCATGCTTATCTAGGGTCGCTTCAAACGCGCGCTGAACGTGCGTGTCATAATGAAAAATCAATACGTTGTCGCCCCCACCAGCCCCCGAAAACTTCATCGCGCTCACCGAAGGGTCGACCCACCGAGCAATACGGCCCATTCCTTCGGTGAAAAGGGGAATATCCAGGGCGTCCTGCAAGGTCTTAAAAGCGGTATTGAGTGTAGAAATTGTCTGCAAAAAGCGCTTTATATTGCGGTGAATTTGAGATTCAACCAGCTCGTCGAATGTTGATGCTGCGGTGGTGAGAAACGCAGCGTAAGCATCTGTGTGTGCGCATGATTCCACGCGTGATACGAGCAATTGTGACGATGTCTTTTCCCCCGTGTTGACAACGCTCAAGGGAACCAAGGGATATTCAAAAGGGTCTATGGATAGTCCCTCCCAGTATCTGAATATATCATCAAACGCAAGGGGAGCTGTAAACGCGTCAAACGGACGATAAAGAATCGGTGTGGGACTAACAGCCTGAGCCACATCGCCAAAAGAACTGCGTCCAAGCGCGTTACGCTGTACATACACTGCGGCTTTGAACAGTGTCACTGCGTCCATATCAATTGCGTGAAAACGTGTGAGCGCCCGCAATATTCCCGCAACTACTGCACCGCTTGAACCCAGTCCAAGGGAACGGCGATTGTGTGTGAGTGTGCTGGTGAGAACAATCGTGGTTGGACGCACGCGAATATTTTTATTTTCAATCAAGGCATGGGCGGTACGAAGTGTCTCTTTGATGAGGGGCTGAGCGCTCAGTGCATTCAAGGAGACATCATACGCAATATCGAAGCCGTCACTAATGATGCGGAATGTATGCGAGTCCTGTACGCGCGCTGTTATTCCCCGCGATGTTGGCATCAACCATGCGCGGGTGGCACGCGCTACAACGGAATATTCACCGGCAATATAGAGTTTACCCGGCGTGAAGACACTAAGCTCACTCAAGGATGCGCGCACCCTCAGAAGACACTGTCAATTCTTTTAATCGTTTGTATCCTGCATCAATGAGCGTGTGTTTGATTGATGGAAGGGCAGATTTACGACAAATGATTTTGACATTGGGGCCAGCGTCCATTGTCGCGTACGCTTCGATTCCCTTTGCACGAAGTGAACGAACAATCTCAATAATTGCATGCGATGCTTCGGTGAGATAGATGATTGGCGGCGTAGCCTTTTCCATAGTGTGGTGCATGTAGGCAGCATTGCGCTCGGCAATCTCGCCCAACATTGAGAAATCGCCTTGCTTTAAGGCCTCTTTCAGCGCATCGGCGTCATTGGCTGCACGGGTGAGCCACTGTGTGTAGAGGGATGATGTCTTAACACAGTGCGCCATGGCTTCTTTTGAAGCAGTGGCCTTTTGTGTTTCATTGACACTCACACCCAGAAGAACTACGTCATCAAAAGGCCAGTGAAGCTGCGAAATGCCGCCATCGGTTCGCCACTGCACAAGGCCGCCAAGCAGACTACGTGCTGCAGAACCCGAGCCCTTGCGTGTTATGGCAGTAAGTGTTTCATGGTCATAATGCGTTTTGAAAAAAGCGTTGGCGGATGTAGCGAGTGCAGCGTATGCGCTTGCGCTTGATGCGAATCCCGCAGCCGTAGGAACGGTATTCACACTCGTGATCCGCAATCCGTCATTTTCATTGAATCCCTCAAACTGACGCAAAAACCAAAGCACACGCTTATAATCGGCCGTCGTGGCCGGGTGGTCATTGATAAACACTTCTAGATGTCCCTTATTGGTTGCTTCAAGCATAGTGGTCGTACCATATCCCTCAAGACTCACTGAAAGGGATTCATTGTAAGGCAGCACTTCTTTGCTGTCGCGTTTTCCCCAGTATTTGATGAGGGCGATGTTGATTGGTGCGTACGCTTTAACGCTGTGCATGAAATTCCTCCTTTAAATCCATTATGAATACATCGTTTGTATGCGTTTCCCACGCATCTTTGATGCGCTGGGCGATGACCGGGGTGGGCGCAAGTGCAATGACCGCTCCCCCGAGGCCTCCCCCACTCATCTTCGCACCGAGTGCGCCTGCGCGCATGGCTTCGTCGATGCGCGCTTCGACAGTGCTGGTGGTGAGTTTCAGTTGTGACAATGCCTTGTGTGCATCGGTGAGGCAACGTCCGAGGCGTTGAAGATCACCCCTCTTTAAGGCTTCCAAAGCAATGTTCGTAGCGCGCGTGATGGTTTCAATGCACTGCTTGCACTGGTCATTGCTCAGTTGCTCGCGTACCATTTCAACCGCCGTTTTTGTGTGGCCCTGTTCGTTGCTGTGTGAGATGATGAGTATGCCCTGGGTAGGCATGGTAAGCGGAGCGAAATCAGCGGGCGGGGTAAATAAAAAGGGATGGTCATGCGTGGTGGCGTGCGCATCGATGCCGCTGGGGGTTCCGTGCGCCTTTGTCTCAGCCATATGAATCCAGCGTCTCAGTGTATGCGCGGAGAGTTCCTCACCAAAGTAGCGGTAATACTCGCGGACAATCGCCGCCGCCATGGCCGCAGACGATCCAAAACCAGCGGCGATGGGAATCGTGCTATTGATGGAAAGAGTAAGTGCGGACGTGTCAAAATGGCGGTTGAGTGCGCTGATTAGTTCCTTGAATGGATCGAGCCACTCGGGCGCTTCACGCAATGGTCCGCGAAAAAGCGGTGTGTCAACCATCATGGGTGTCCCTTTTGAAAGAACTGCGTCGATGGTTGCACTTACGAAGGGGATGGCGATGGCCGGGTTGCCATAGACGACCGCGTGTTCGCCCAAGAGAATAATTTTTCCGTGTGCATGCCCCATTAGAATATCCCTCCACTCAGAATCTCGATGAGCAATGGCGCTGCATAAAGAGACATGAACATGACACCGTAATTCACACCCATGGTGTGAAGGGCGCCGGTAAGAAGCCCGATGAGCAATACACCAAACACATTAATCAGTCCTGCGTCCATAAACGCGAGTAAAATGATAAAAGAGAAGAACAAGGCGATAACAGCCTCATGAGGTATCTTTCCAAGAATTTGACGGGTGATGGGGCGGGCATATTTGCTGATGAGGACGTAACTGATTACACTCGCAATCACCGCGCCGACCACAATGGCCAGGGTCAACTGTGAAAAGGAAAGCGCGTGATGAATATTGTTTTCCGGCGTGTAGATGGGTGGTGCATTAAACAGTGCCGCCCCAGGACCAATCGCCACAGGCGAAAGGGGAATACCAAGGGCAAGCAGAGGAATAATGATTCCTGAAAGATACGTCGCTTGCACTGTGGCACTCATTGAAACCACACTAGTTGTTGCCCGTTTTAAAGGGTCTTTAAAGCGTTTGCCAATGGTCTCACCCACCAAAATCGTCAATCCCACGGGAGAAAGTACGAATAACGTATTGACGATGAACGCCCCCACGGATAAGTGTTTCATTTCCTCAAAAGAAAGAATCTGAAAGGGTGAGAGGGTTTCCTTACTTTTGGAAGCTTGCGGGATAGAGATGGTTTTGGCCTCGGTGAGATATTGTTGCTGCAAATACGTTTTGTTGAGCAACTTGAACAATGTAAAGATTAAAGGACCAATCGTGATGCCAAGGAAAAACGATACCGTAATCTGTGTGTCCTGTGGGACAATCCCGGTGCCCCAGTACAAATGTCTGAGACTTTCAAACAATATGGCCAGGGGGATAATGGAAAACAAAGCAAGCAGTTTATGCTTGCTTATGAGGGATAAAAACACCGCGCCGATTACAAATAGCCATGCTCCGTAGGGTTGAATGCGTTCTGCGAAGGGAGATAATATTTGCGCAAGCGCTAAAGAGACGGGCACGGCAATAATTACACCAGCCATGGAAGCGGCCGCCATTTTTTTAATGGTTCGCGCTGCATGACCATGCGATTTTATGAGCAGGGTGTGTTCGATCATCGCACTGCTCATTACCCCGCCGGGCAATCCTACGAGCGCTGTGGGCATGGTGTTGGTAAGGTTGAGGGTAATGATGGCCGCAATGAAAAAGGAAACCACAATCATTGCATCCACTCCTGTGAGCACCAGTGCGAGCGTAATAGGAAGCAACACGCTTGTCTCGTCCGTACCCGGAATAAAGCCTATGAAGGTATAAAGGGCTACAGCGCCTATTGCAGCGCCGATCATGCCAATGAGTATGGAAGGATCCATCATGACTCCCTCCGCTCAGATACGTTGCGTTTGGGTTTTATGAGTGAAGTGGCAATCGCAAAGCTCACAACCGCACCACCTAACCCAAAAAAAAGTCCCATGGTTTCATTGTCGCTGGGCGCAAGCAAATGCGCACCCATTGTGGTGCCGCTTATGAAGACGATGGTCTTGACCAAAGTCAATGGATTGAGGGTATCGCCCCATAGTTCTATGAGTGGTTTATTATTCATTAAGCAATCTCCTGTCATTATTATGTATCATTAATTATACCGCATAATCCAGATGGGTTGAAATCATATACAACATAGGTATCGCCGCAACAGGATTATCTTGAAAATCATCGTAAGCTGTGATACCATCATTATAACTACGATGCACGAGAGGAGTAGTCATAGGCGGTTTTCAAGAGAGTCGGTGGGTGGTGCAAACCGACAAATGGCCATGATGAAGTCGCTCGGAAGGTCGGTGGGGTCATATAGCCTCACCCGTTAGCGGCGTTAACGCTGAGTGCCGGCATACGCCGGAACCAAGGTGGCACCGCGCGCAAGCGCCCTTGAACGGGGTGCTTTTTTTATTGGAAAGTTATTTTAAAAGGAGTCGATGCATATGGACATGGCTAAGAAGTACGACCACAAAAGTGTGGAACAAGGAAAGTATGAAACCTGGAAACACCAAGGGTATTTTAAAAGCGGGGATACCACAAAAGAACCCTATACCATCGTAATCCCACCCCCCAACGTGACGGGGAAACTTCATCTGGGGCATGCATGGGACAACACCTTGCAAGACATTATCATCCGCCAAAAACGCATGCGTGGATACGACGCACTCTATCTTCCCGGCATGGACCATGCCGGAATCGCCACGCAGGCGAAGATTGATGCGCGTTTGCGCGAACGCGGCATTGACCGTTTTGAAATCGGACGGAAAAAGTTTCTTGAAGAAGCCTGGGCCTGGAAAGAAGACTACGCCGAGATGATCCGCGAACAATGGGCGGCGCTGGGAATCAGCGTGGATTATGACAAAGAGCGTTTCACCCTCGATGAAGGCCTTAGTGAAGCTGTTAGAACAGTCTTTTTCAAATTGTATGAAAAAGGACTGATTTATCGCAAGGAACGCATTATTAACTGGGATGTGCAGGCCAAAACCGCCCTGAGCAACATCGAAGTCGAACATAAGGAAACCGAAGGGGCGCTTTATTACTTCAAATACTTTTTGCAAGACGACTCTGATTTCATCCTGATTGCTACAACGCGACCGGAAACCATCTTCGCCGATACGGCGGTTATCGTGCATCCAGAGGATAAAGAACGCCAAAAATTCGTCGGTCAGTCCGTGCGCATTCCCGGAACTGACGAACTGGTCCCGGTACTTGAGGATGATTATGTCGACACGGAATTTGGGACGGGCGCGCTTAAAGTTACCCCGGCGCACGACCCCAATGACTTTGAAATCGGCGAACGCCACCACCTTGAGATGCCGCTTTGCATGAATGAGGATGGCACGATGAACGCTTTGGCCAACAAATACGAGGGAATGGAGCGTTTTGCCTGCCGAAAAGCGCTTGTTGAGGACCTTGAATCACAGGGACTGCTTACCAAAACGGAAAAACACGTTCACGCGATCGGTCACAGCGAACGTACCGGCGTCGTGGTGGAACCACGCTTATCCAAACAGTGGTTTGTCAAAATGGCACCGCTTGCCAAGCAAGCCCTTGAATCGTCCACCGCTACGTTCGTCCCCCAGCGATTTGAAAAAATCTTCAGACACTGGATGGAAGACATACAGGATTGGTGCATATCAAGACAATTGTGGTGGGGCCACAGAATCCCCGCATATTACAAAGGGGACGACATATATGTAGGGGACAACCCTCCTGAGGGATACGTTCAGGATGAGGATGTGCTCGACACCTGGTTTTCAAGTGCCCTTTGGCCCTTTTCAACACTAGGGTGGCCCAATGACACTGAAGATTTCAAGCGTTATTATCCCACCCAGACCATGGTTACAGGCTATGATATTATCTTTTTCTGGGTTGCGCGAATGATTTTTCAAAGCCTTGAATTCACGGGTGAAACCCCGTTTAAGCATGTGTTGATTCACGGGTTGATTCGCGATGAAAAAGGCAGAAAAATGTCAAAGTCTCTGGGCAACGGTGTCGACCCCATGGACATAAAGGACCGCTACGGAATTGACACCCTGCGCTATTTCCTTAGCACCAACAGCGCTCCTGGGCAGGATTTGCGTTTTGAAATTGAAAAAGTCGAATCCTCCTGGAATTTCATCAATAAGCTTTGGAATATCTCTCGCTTCATCCTGATGCACATAGAAACAATGGATGAGGGGGAATGTACATTCAACACCGATGCACTCACACTCAAGGACCGCTACATTCTCTCAAGACTGCAGACCACCATTGAGGATGTGAACCGAAACTATGAGCGCTTTGAGTTCGGTGAAGCGGCCAAGGCGCTCTATAAGTTCAGCTGGGACGAGGTTGCCTCGTGGTATGTAGAGATGGCCAAAGTTACACTTGAAAGCGGCGACCCACAGGCTGTCTCCACCACCAAAGGCGTGTTGCATAAAGTATGGATGAGCGTCATCAAGATGTTGCATCCGTTCATGCCGTTTGTCACTGAGGAGATTTATCAAAAGCTTCCTCACACCGACGCCGAAAGTGTCATGGTCGCCCCATGGCCCTCTTTAGAAGAAGTGTACAAGGACCACGCCTCCGTCAAATCCTTTGAAACCATCAAAACACTCATCAGCCGTGTAAGAAACATAAGAAACGAATACGACGTTCCCAACAAGCAACATATAGCACTTTATATCGAAACCAGCGATACAATCGCTTCCCTCCTCAAAAGTCAGGACGCCATAATCAAACGCTTCATCAATCCTGAGCCCTATGAGATTGACAATGCCATTGACCTCAATGAAAATACCCTGAGTGATGTCCAAGCTGAACTGACCATGTATATTCCCATGGGAAGCCTAGTGGACATAAAAGCAGAAATCGCGAAACAAGAAACAGAAAAAACACGACTTCAAAAAGAAATTAAACGTGCACAAGGCATGTTGGCGAATGAAAAATTCACAAGCAAGGCACCTGCGCACAAAGTGGAAGAGGAAAAAGAAAAGCTCAAACGCTACGAAAATCAACTCGAGCACGTGGAAAAACGCATCAGGGAATTAAAGGATAATGTTTGATACGCTGAAACAAGCTCAGCAGTGGATCGAATCCGTCGAGAAGTTTTCTGACAAATACGACTTGTCGCGCATGCAAAAAGCATGCGCGATGCTTTCTTTCCCCCAGGATGAATTCAAAAGCATCCACATTGGGGGCACCAATGGAAAAGGCTCGACCCTTCAAATGATTCACCGGGTTCTTATGCGCAGTGGATACCGCGTAGGCACCTTCACAAGCCCCTATATTGTGCATTTCAATGAACGGATCACGCTTGGGGGCGTTATGATATCCGATGAGGACTTGCTGCACTACATTAATATAATCTATGCCTTTCAAGAGGATTATAAAGCGCGATACGACGACCAAATCACATTTTTCGAGATGCTTAGCTTGATCAGTTTTCTGTATTTTCGTGACAGCGATGTCGATATCGTATTATACGAAGTCGGCCTCGGGGGCACATTGGATGCGACCAATGTCATCACGCCACTCATTGCCATCATCACATCGATTGGCTATGACCATATGAATGTATTGGGCAACACCCTAGAATCAATCGCCACAAACAAGCTTGGTATCGTCAAAGCCGGAGTTCCTCTCATTAGCGGCGTGCAACAAGATACGTTGGTTCCCTTGTTTACATCGCATGCGGCGCGTGAAGGGTCCGCCGTGTATTTCACCAAGGATATGCACATCACCGACGCCACGGTCGCCTTCCCTACATCGTTTGTACACAAAGGAACAGCCTATACCCTGGCAATGCATGGAACGCATCAGATCAATAATGCGCTCATTGCCATTCAAACGGCTGAGATTCTCCGTGACACCTATGGCTACACCATCTCGACCACAGCCATCTCTGAAGGGTTGAGCCTTGCGACCATGCCAGGACGCTTTGAACACATCGGTAAGTACATTCTCGATGGCGCGCACAACATCAGCGGACTCGAGGCATCCCTTGAGACGCTGCGCCACTTATATCCCCATACCCCTGTGCGCATCGTCTTTGGGGTCATGGCCGATAAGGATTATGTGCCCATGCTCAAAGCCATCGCAAAAGTGGCGCAGACCGTAATACTCAGCGAAATCCCTTACGGACGAAGCGAGAAGGCTGAAATCCTCAAAACAAAAATTACCCACCCTTCTGCACGCGTTATCGCTGATTCCAATGCGCTAATCGATGAATTGCAACACTCAGCGTTTGAGGGAGTCACTTTGATCACCGGGTCATTTTACTTTATAAGCACCATGAGGCGCATGCTCATCGAAACCACTTAAAACAATGCCCAGTGGGGTGTTGTTTTTATATGTGAACCATGCGTGGGTGTGATACAATAAGCCTTAAAGGAGGGGTGTGAATGCGTAAACTGTTTAAAGGTGCACGCTATGGACTGGGCTTTTATATATTGTATACAATTGTGTTCGGCGCCCTGATTTTCAATCTTTCCGTGATGCAGAAAAGTTCGATTGATTATGATACACAAGCTATGCTTCAAAGCAGTGGCGTGGCGACCAATGCTTATTTGCTCGATGGGTTTGAAACATCGCTGAACACTCGTCTTAGCCTGATTGAAAACGCTTCATCTTCCATCAATATTTCCTATTACTCCATCCACGGCGGTGAAGCGCGGGATTTATTTTTTGGTGCCTTGCTTGATAAAGCTGATGAAGGTGTAAAAATCAATATTATCCTTGATGACGTGTTTTACTATCAGACCCGTGATGAGAAAGTACACTATGAAGCATTAATGGTGCATGAAAACATCACGTTTAAATTTTATGAACGTTTTAATCCCTTGTTGCCCTACACGATGCAAAATCGCCTGCATGATAAGCTGATTATGGTTGATGACGCCTATGGCATCATCGGTGGACGCAATATCGGGGACCGCTATTACAACACAGGTGAAGGGGGATTAACCCATGACCGCGATGTGCTGATTTTTTCCGATGGATCTGCGCATCCTACCGTTGAAGCGATGAATGCGTATTACGAAACACTGTTTACCCACGAATACACACACGAGAAAAGCGTGCGCCAGCGTGAAGCGCTCAGTGAAAACGCTCAGCGTATGAAAGATGCCTACAGCGAATACAAACACAGCTACGACATAGAATCCTATCTGTTCGACCACGTGCATCCACAGGCGATTGCCGTGGATAACGCTACGTTCGTTCACGGTCCCCTCACGCGCATGCACAAGGACCCTGTTGTATTTTCTACGCTCAGTGACATTGCTCAAACACGCGATGAATGGCTCATTCAATCGCCTTATATCACCTTTTCAGACAAAATGCTAAAATCGCTGCCCGATTACGAAGACCAGTCAATCACCTTTTTAACCAACTCTCCCGCGCGCTCTCCCAATATCTTTGCGATGAGCGGCTACATGCGATACCGCGATGAGCTAGCAGTCCGTGGCAATGTGTATGAATACCATGGCGAGCATTCTCTGCATGCCAAGACCATGCTGTTTGGGGACGACATCAGCGTCATCGGCTCGCTCAACCTTGACCCGCGCAGTGCCACCCTCTCTACAGAAAGTGTCATGATTATCACAGGAGAAAGGTTCAACGCACACGTGGGAAGCGTCATTGATGAGTATTTATCGAGCAGTTTGCGCGTGAGTGATGATGGTGCCTATGTCCCCGGAAATGTCGATCCCGTGGAGTACCCGCCATTCAAACGCACCGCAATACGTCTAACGGGATTGTTTACCCGATTTATAGAACCAATGCTTTAGGATGTGATGATGTGAAACCCTTCAAGGACCCCCAGGGCATCGCGGCAGCGCTACAAGTGTGGTATCACCGCAACGCCCGCGATTTACCCTTCAGACAGACTCGCGACCCATATAAAATATTTCTGAGCGAACTGATGTTACAACAAACACAAGTCACCACCATGTTGCCTTATTATGACCGATTTCTAAAACGCTACCCCACCATCCAATCCGTTGCCAGCGCTCAACAATCCGAAGTACTCAAGTACTGGGAGGGCCTGGGGTATTATTCGCGGGCACGCTACATCCATGAAACTGCGCGCATGATTGTTGATATGCATGGTGGGACGTTCCCCAGCGATCTCAAAACCATCGAATCGTTGAAAGGGATAGGACGTTATACCGCCCGCGCAATTCATTCCATCGCTTTTAACCAGCCTTCAGTCGCTGTGGATGGCAACGTTATGCGAGTAATCAGCCGTTTGACGCTGTTTGACGATGATATAAAGAAAACCCGCTCGATGCGGCAAGTCGAAACGGCTGTTCAGCCGCTTATGAACGCGAGTGAACCCCGGGTGTTCACCCAGGCGTTAATGGAACTTGGTGCCCTTGTTTGCACTAAGACCCCTGAGTGCGAGGTGTGTCCACTCGCCTCATATTGTTTCGCTTACGAACAAAATAAACAGGATGTTTTCCCCGTAGTTGCCAAACCAAGAGAAAAAAACCATGAGCACTATGCGGTGCATGTGATTCACCGGGGTCCCCGCTATTATCTTACGCAGCGGGCGAGCACGGGACTGCTTGCCAACATGTGGGAGTTTCCTATGCACACGGGCGCACCTGATTCTCAGCGTTATCTTAAAGACATCGGCGCTTCGCCGGCGTCTGTAGATTATATGGGAAGGGTGAATCATACCTTCACTCACAAAACATGGACGATGGATGTCTATGTCATCGCGTTGAATATGGACAGTGCTCAACTGGTTGATCTCACTGCGTTTAGTGGCGCCATCTCAAAAGCCCACCGAAAAATCATCGATTTGCTCAAAGCAAATAACCTCCCTATTTAGAATAATAAGGATGCAGGGAGGTTTTATTATGCTTATCAAGGAAATGCCCCACAGTGAACGACCGCGCGAACGCCTTAAACATCAAGGCAAGGCGGCGCTATCCACAAGTGAATTGATTGCGATTATCTTAAGGACGGGAACCGCGGGCCGCAACGTTCTGCAGGTCGCATCGGATGTCTATCAGACATTTCGCTCAATCGGTGCCATCAACGCAACGCCGATAGGTGAACTTGCTAAAATTAACGGGTTGGGAGAAACCAAGGCCATTCAACTTATTGCCGCACTTGAATTGGGTCGGCGGATGTATGAGGAGCACATCCCCGAGTACGTCCTTATGGATAATCCCAAAGCCGTCTTTCAATACATGCGCCCGCATGTGGAACATCTGAAACAAGAAGTGTTCTATGCCCTATATCTCAATACGAAATCCCAGATCATTCATATGGAAAAACTATTTGTCGGTGGATTGAATGTCGCCGTAGTCCATCCACGGGAAGTGTTCAAATACGCGCTCAATCATTCCGCTGCAAGTGTTATCATGGTGCACAATCATCCTTCAGGCGACCCCGCGCCCTCCAAAAGCGACCTTGATCTCACCCGTTCAATTGTTAAAGGGGGTGCGTTTATGAGCATTGATGTGCTCGACCACATCATCATCGGACACGGGCGTTTTTATTCCTTGCGGGAACACGGTCAAATAGAGTGATTTATTCTTTACAATCCCCTTGGGTGCCTGTATAATGACCGAGGATGCGTTGAAGGTTCAGTCGTTGACATTTCCACGGTGAAATGGTATGATTAGAACGCTTAGCAGCATACCGCACAGAATGGGTCCAAAGCACAGCAGAGCTGTCACCCTAATGGCGAGTCTTACTATATGAGGAGGTGCTCATGCATGTACGCAGTAATCGAAACCGGCGGAAAACAATTTCGCGTTGAAGAAGGCCAAGAAGTTTACGTTGAAAAACTCGAAGTCAATGAAGGCGAAAGTGTCACATTTGACAAAATCTTGCTCATCGGCGGCAAACAACTGACCGTTGGCAATCCAACTGTGGACAAAGCGACCGTAGAGGCAAAAGTGGTTAAACACGGAAAGCAACGCAAAATTCACGTGTTCAAATACAAACCTAAGAAAAACTACCGTCGCAAACAAGGCCACAGACAACCCTACACAAAGCTCGAAATCACAAGCATCAAACAATAATTCCAAAACGTTCTCACTAACGGAGGTGACTACCATGCTAATTGATATTCAATTTCAGCCACTCATGGCATCCAAAAAAGGTGTCGGTTCAACCAAAAACGGTCGTGACAGTGAATCCAAACGACTCGGCGCAAAGCGCGCGGACGGACAATTCGCCAAAGCGGGAAGCATCATTTACCGCCAGCGCGGCACTAAAGTGCGTCCAGGCGCCAATGTTGGCATCGGCGGCGATGATACGCTTTTTAGCAAAGTGGACGGCGTTGTTCGCTTCGAACGCCTAGGCCGCGACAAAAAGCGTGCGTCTGTTTATCCTGAATAATGCTTTGCACGCGTAGCCAACCATTTCACTGCAGTGAATGGTTGGCTTTTTTATTGCACTGCGCGCAATTGCGAAAAACCCATCATCGGTGTATAATGAGCGTTAGAATGAAATGCAGGGTGAGACTATGATCAGACAGGCTACGACGCATGATTTGAATACCGTGGACGCCATAAGTGTGGCGACCATTAAAGCGATGCAGCGCTCCTTTGTCAAGCAATGGCAGCTCTCCTATCCGCGCAAACCGCATTTTCAAGAAGATATTCGCAATCAACGATTATATGTGTATGAACACGCAGGAGAAATCGTTGCTTTTATGGCGCTTTATAAAGAGGATGAAGAAAGTTATAAAGCGCTTGATTGGACTGGAGACGAAGCGCTTGTTGTTCACCGCTTCATGGTCGATCCCTCCATGCGCCACAAAGGCATTGGCAACGCGATGATTGCCTACGCGATTCAGGAGATGCGTACCCACGGCTTTGATTCCTTGAAAATTGACACACATCCTGCCAATACCCCCATGCGGACACTTTTAAACAATCATCAGTTCCAGGAAGTGGGGTTTTTGCACGATATACACCGCATTGCCTATGAGCGTGTGAACCACCGCAAAGCCATAAAGAAAATTGTTATTCTCGGCAGTCCCGGCACGGGAAAGACCACGCTTTCACGGATGTTGTCCCAGCGCCTCGATTTAACGCCTTTGCATTTGGATACAGTATATTGGCTGCGCAACTGGGTCGCTTTAGATCCAACGACATTCACCCATCAACTCCGCGCTTTCATGAAAAATCATGAACAGTTCGTCATGGATGGCAATTACATGCTGACACAAAGCTTTGAAGATCGTTTGCGTCTGTGTGATACCATTATTTTACTCAATTACCCAACCAATGAAGCGCTCAAGGGTGTGATTGAACGTGAACAAAAATACAAACACACCTACAGAAGCGACATGGCTACGGGTTGCACCGAGGAACTCGACCAGGAGTTTTTGCAGTACGTCGCCACTTTCGATGCCAAACGCAAACATCTCAACGGTATTTTAAACAGCTTGCATCAAACCAAGACCATCCTTGTCTTCAATTCCAGACAAGCCTTGCATCAATGGTTTGAAACGCTATAGATAGGAGCATCACTATGTTCGTAGATCTCGTAAGAATGACAATCGAATCCGGAAAAGGCGGCGATGGAATGAGTGCCTTCCGCCGTGAAAAATATGTCCCTAAGGGCGGTCCATCCGGTGGCGATGGGGGCCGCGGGGCGCATGTTGTTTTTGAGGGGGATGAAGGGTTGTCCACCCTGTTGGAGTTTCGCTACAACCAATACCGCAAAGCGGTTGATGGAGAACGCGGCAAAAACAAAAAAATGCACGGTAAAAATGGAGAGGACCTTGTTCTCAAGGTTCCTGTGGGAACCACGATTTTCAATGAAACCACAGGGAAGGTGCTCGCCGATATTACTGAACACGCCCAGCGCGCGATTGTCTTAAGAGGTGGACGCGGTGGACGCGGCAACGTTAAATTCACTTCATCTAAAAACACGGCCCCAGATATTGCAGAACGTGGAGAACCTGGAACGGACCTTTCCATCCGCCTTGAACTTAAACTTCTCGCTGATGTGGGACTAATTGGGATGCCGAGTGTAGGAAAAAGTACGCTCATCAGTGCCATATCTGCGGCGAAACCCAAAACAGCGGATTATCACTTCACCACGGTCACACCCAAACTCGGCGTAGTAGGGACCAAGGACGGCCGCAGTTTCGTGGCTGCCGACATGCCCGGCCTCATCGAAGGCGCCGCCTCGGGAAGCGGGCTCGGTATGCAGTTTCTTCGCCACATTGAGCGCACGCGCGTTTTATTGCACCTTATTGATATGAGTGGGTTTGAAGGCCGCGATCCCTATGATGATTATCAAGCCATCAATGATGAACTCAAACAATATGATGAACCACTAACAAAGCGGCCCCAGATCATTGTTGCCAACAAAATGGATATGCCCTCCAGCCAAAACAATCTAGCCGCATTTAAAGACGCCATCGGATCCGACGTGGCCATTATTCCCATCAGTGCCATTACCCGTGAAGGCCTCGATGAGCTGATCTATAAAACCGCTGATATGCTCGATTCCATATATCAGGATGGCATTTATGAACAAGATGCCTTTGAAAGTCATGTGACGTATCAATTTGAAGGTCACGAAGCCCCATTCACAATCAAAAAAGGTGACGATGGTATCTATGAAATCGAAGGCGAAAGCCTTAGACGATTGTTTGAGATGACCGATTTTTCCAAGGAACAATCCATCAAACGGTTTTCCAGACAAATAAGGAGTTTGGGTATCGATCGTGAACTGCGCGCCCTTGGTGTGCGACATGGAGACAGCGTCAGAATATTCGATGTAACCTTTGAATTCCTCGACTAAAAGTTAGTAAGCGAACAAAAAATGACCGAAAGGGCGTGTTTTTTATGCACGAAACGCTCAGTGAAATTCAAACGATCATTTCTGAATCCTCACCAAAAATCATGCAAAATGCACTTGATTCCTATCATGCCTCGGATATTGCCGAGACGCTTCCTAACATGAACGATGAAACGATTCTGCACGTGTTTATGGTGCTCAATCACCATCGTCTGGGGGAAATTGTTCCCCACATCAAAGAAAAATCCTTGATGCGTCTTCTCAAGGAACTTGATAAAAACAAAATCGTGCGCATCCTTTCTGTGATGGAACAAGATGATGCGACCGACTTGCTAAAAGTCTTTGACAAAAACAGGCGCAAAGCGTTGCTTAATGAATTAGACGATGAGCAGGCCGATGTCCTCGCGCAATTGATTAAACACAAGGAAAACACAGCCGGTGCGCTCATGACGACCAACTACATTACCCTTAAAAAAGGCATGGATATCAAAACGGCCATGAAGGCGCTCATTCACGACGCGACCTCTACCCAAGGCATCCAGCGTTTATTTATCCTTGATGACAATAACTTTTTAGAGGGCGCAATCGAACTGAAAGCACTCATACAGGCGCGCGCTCCTAAAACAATTGATAATTTAATGAATACTGAACTGATCACCGTCAAAGAAACAACATCCACAGAAGACGTCGCCCGCATTATGCAGAATTACAGCATTTACATACTGCCTGTTGTCAACGAGCACAATCAGCTCAAGGGCATCATCACCATGGATGACGCCGCGGATATACTCGATGAGGAGACCGATGAGGACTATGCACGTTTTGCTGCAATTTCCAAAGAAGAAAACGTCCATCGCTCAGTAATCAAATCCGCACTTCACCGCCTTCCATGGTTGACAGGGCTATTGGGCCTGGGGATGATTGCTTCTGTTATATTGTCAACCTTTGAAGCCACGATCGAACAGATCACTGTCCTTGTCTTTTTTCTTCCCCTCATTCTCGACATGGGCGGGAACGTCGGGACGCAGTCACTGGCGGTGACTGTTAGGGGCATTTCGCGTCATCACTACAGTGGAGGCGATGCCGCTAAGCGCCACATGATCAAGGAATTACGCGTAGGGCTTCTCAATGGCGGCGCCATGGGCGCCTTATCGCTTGTGACCAGTTTCATTTTCCTGAATGTTATCGATGCGCTTGGCATGGTAAGTGTGGGATACCCTCCAATGCTGATCAGCCTTACAATCGGTCTTTCGCTTTTTGTCGCCCTTTTGATGGCGAGCTTTTTCGGGGCCCTGATTCCCCTTACGCTCAATCGCATGAACATCGACCCAGCAGTCGCAAGCGGGCCATTCATTACCACCCTTAATGACATTATTGGCCTCGTGGTGTATTTCTTGCTCGCCGGACTTTTAATTCTGAATGTGTGGGGTGCTTAAGATGAAACGCATGAGTTTACTCAAACGCAACCGCGCAAAAGAAATTGTAGTGATGATCCGCAATGAAAAACGTCCCCGCGCTATTGAGAACAAACTGAGCAAACACCATCCATATGACATCAGTGAAGCCATGCTTGCTATGACCGACGAAGAGCGCGCATTGCTGTATTCCTACATGACACCCAGAAAACTCGCAAAAACCTTTGAACATCTCAGTGAAGAAAAAGGCGCAGAATTTCTCGAAGACTTCGCTCATGACAAAGCCGTTGAAATCCTTTCACTGATGGATGCGGATGATTCCGTCGACATTCTACAGGAACTCAAATACCACGATGCGATGGAACTTCTTGGCGACATGCCGAGTCATTCCAGAGAAAAGGTTCGTGTACTATATAAATACGGACGCAATACTGCAGGCAGTGAGATGAACAATAATTTCATCTCTTTGAAGGCGGATATGGATATCAAGGACGCCATGCGTCATTTGGTAGAAAATGCAAACAAGGTCGAACTCATCGACACTTTGTTCGTGATTGATGATAACCAAAAATTAAAAGGGACTGTTGACCTCAAGGATATGATTGTGGCCAAACATCCCATTACCATCGGTGAAATCACGAGCGATAACTATTACTCCGTGCATGTGCTCGATGGCATTCAGGAAGTCATCACTGATATCCGCAAGTACGATACCACCGCGATGCCTGTCGTCAATGACGATGGAAAAATCGAAGGGATCATCACAATGTATGACGCCATGGACATCATCGAGGAAGAATCGCACGAGGACTACGCCTTGCTCGCAGGATTGCCAGCGGAAGATGACGTGTTTGATAACGCTCGCCAGAGTGCGCGTAAACGTTTCCCGTGGCTCGCGCTCTTGTTGGTGTTGAACATGATCGTATCGACCGTGCTTGCAACGTACGAGGAAACCATCGCAGCTGTCGCTGCACTGGTGCTTTTTCAACCGCTCATCCTCGGGATGGCAGGGAACATCGGCACCCAGTCACTGGCGGTCACGGTGTTGCGCATCTCTCGCGAGACGCTGTACAGCCGGGTCAACATTATCCGACACATGGTTTCTGAGGCACTCATTGGGGTTTTCAACGGCTTATTGCTCGGTGGGCTTTCATTCCTCACCGCATGGGGTTTTTTAACCCTTGTTGGCGTCGGTGAGGCCGCAATGACCGTTGCAGCAATCGAGGTAGCCGGGGTTGTGGGCCTCTCAGTGTTCACCGCACTCAGTGTGTCCGCATTTTTGGGCGCGACCATCCCCATGATTCTCAACGCCTTGAAATTCGACCCCGCTGTTGCGAGTGGACCATTTATTACCACAGTCAACGATATTACCGCACTCATGGTCTATTTCACACTGGCCAGTGTGTTGCTTTTAACCCTTTAAAGGAGCTGTTGAATATATGTATAGTTATCTTCGCGGCACCATCGCAGAGATCGAACCTGAAAAAATCACGCTCGAAGTGTACGGCGTTGGGTATCACATCGTGGTGCCCAATCCCTTTGAATTCAAAAGTGAGGCCTCAACCAAAGTTTTCATTTACCAACATATTCGTGAAGATGCCCATACGCTGTATGGCTTTTACACCCTGAAACAAAAACGCCTCTTTGAACAGCTTCTGAGTGTCAAAGGCATCGGCCCTAAAAGCGCACTCGCCGTCCTCGCCGCCGCTGAGGTTGATGAAGTTATCAAGGCCATCGAAACCTCCGACACTGCGTATTTGAATAAATTCCCCGGCATCGGACCCAAAGCCAGCAAACAAATCGTTTTGGACTTACAAGGGAAAATCGAATCTGGAACCATCAAAATTAAGACGAGTTCCCATCTCAGTGAAGTTGAAGATGCGCTGCGCAACTTAGGATACAAGACACGTGAAATCGAAAGAGTCGTTAAAAAACTAGACGCAAACAAAGACACGGCTGCGCTTATCAAGGATGCGCTGCGCATGATTGCGAACAACGGGTGATTCGATGAATGACGAGCGGTTTGCAACGCGTTACTATGAATACCAACAAGAGCTGTTTACTCATACCCACATCCCCAGCGATACCCTCGACATTACTGCGAACAAGCTTCACAGGGAACTTCGAACAACGCCTCACACCACTCCGTTTTTAAGACAGATGCATGTGTATTTTCAACCAGATGTCGCCAAACATCGTCACAAAATGATCACTTTACGCAGCAAAAACGACTTATCTACAATGGCGGATACCGCTAAAAAACATATTCGTGCAGCCAACGAGGCTGCCAAAGCGCTGGATTACGCATCGTATAAGGCGATGATGTTCGAACTTGACAACCTCGATGAAAAGCGCATCAAATATGGCCTTGTACAACTCATAGGCTATCAAGGCAAACAACGCAAGAAACTTAAGACCAAACACCAGATTAACGCAGACAATTTTTACAACACCCTCGCGACCATCGGTCCAAAGCCCCGCCGCAATAATCCGGAAAAAATATTCTCAAAAGTGCATCGCATGTTTGAATATGATAGTTTTGCGAACTTTATTGAAATCGAAACAGACAGCACCCTGCGTACACCCTCCGCACTGCAAATCTCATCGTCCAAGGTTTTGATTAAAACACCAGCCATCCACTCTATGTGGAATCTTAAATGTTTTATAGACGAACTATCCAAGGCGATTATTTTATATTACCAGGAAGACAATCCGGTAAAACATTTTTTAAGACCCACCCACATCGAAGCATTCGCAAGCATGCTTTCCCAGACCCTCATTCAAAAGGTATGTACACTAACTGAAAAACGTTATATAAGGCAACTTCAGGTATTGGAAAACAGCTGGCACAGTGTGCACGCATTATTCGAATTTGACCTCCACGAAAAACTCAAAAGCGCTGAAGAAGTATACAAATCCATCGTCACTCCCATATTCCCTATGCAGTCGCCACAGATTTGGGCATTCAATACATATACACGAGGCGAACTCATAACCAAGCATTACAAACCCATCGGACACATCATGCACGACAACGTAACAACCATTGCGCGCAAGGACCGTGTCATGCCCTGGAAACTGGCCCCATGGATTAAAGAAAACATCTTGAGAAGACTTGATGAGATCGGTATCGAAACTCTGATATAAAAAAGACGGCTAAACAGCCGTCTTTTTTAACGCTTTAACAGCTCAAGAAGCTGTGTGTGGGTAAAGGAATTTTCAAGCGCCAGCATCAGAAGAATCCGCGCCTTAGGGCCGGTGAGATTGCCACCCAGGATGCAGCCTTCCTTGACTAAGTCCTTACCGCCGCCGATATAGCCATATGTATCAAGCACGCGCCCGCCCATCGCACGCGACACGACAATGATTTCCAATCCGGCATACCGCGCATTGCGGATGCCATCCATCATCATCGCGGGAACATTCCCACGGCCCAGTGCTTCAATGACGATGCCTTTATAACCGTGTTCAACACAGTGATCAATCAAATCCGTCCCCATGCCGGCATAAACCTTAAGCAATGCGACATCTTTGTTAAACCCATTTTCAAGCTGATAATCCTTGCGCATCGCCTGGGTGCGATAATAGATTACGTCATCATTATCAATAATGCCCAGAGGCCCAAATTCAATCGATTTGAACGTATCGAGATTGAGCGTATGAGTCTTTGTTACTTCATAAGCAGAATGAATCTGGTAATTCATAACCACCAACACACCCTTGCCAATCGATTCGGGTGACATAATAACACTGATTGACGATACGAGATTCGTCAACCCATCATATCCGAGCTCACTCGCATTTTTCATTGACCCCGTTAGAACAACAGGTTTTTGTGATGTACTGACCACATCAAGAAAAAATGCCGTCTCTTCAAGGGTATCAGTTCCATGAACAACCACAACACCAGCATAATCATCATCACTTAAAAACGTATCAACCTTGTCTTTGAGTTGGCTCATTTTTTCAGGTGTAATGGAAGGACTGGGAAGTTTGGAAAAATCCACGCCGACCAAGTTGTCATAATCCGTCACACTTTGTAAAGTATCGATCAATTCATCAGGGGTTACACTAGGGATGGCACCTTGCAATTTGGAATTCACCTTCATAGCAATCGTCCCACCTGTAAATATAAGCGCGACCTTTTTCATTCAATCACCTCGTCATATAATTGTAACATGGAAATCTCGAACTATAATTTTCAATTGTAAACAACGGACAATCTCTATATTTTTCATTATGGCTTTAAGCAACAAGGCAAACCCAGCAGCATGCGACAATGAATAATTATTGACTGGTATATATGTTTGAACGCCTTCACAACGATATCAAGCGTAGTTAACATAATATATATTATAAGAAGTAAAACGTATTAAACAAAAACCGCTGCTTTTGCGGTAATTGCGTAGTGGATGAACATGATGGCTATGTTTGCTCTGCCTTAATATCTTCAATATGATCGCTAAACGTGTTCATCTATGGCGAATGACCATGTTTATTGAGCGGGGCTTCTACTCTTTATAATAATAGGGGGTTTTTGAGTATGAAGCGATTTTCCGGATGCATATAACCATATACCCACAGGGATATATAAAAACGCTTAGAGCCAAAATTTTGCCTGCATCAATTAACGTTCTAGATCCGGAAGGTAATCAATGATATTCAGTTCCAAAGATTCAGCAAATGCTTTGGCTTTATCCCACGCATCGTCTACAAGCAAATCAGGGTCGTGGGAATCACTGCTAATCATGAATGAAGCGCCTTTGGTTTTGGCGAGTCTGAAAAATTCCTCCCTGGGATATTTATAATGTGTGCCATCGGGTCCGTTGATAATTCCTTTGCGAATACCCTGTGCATTGATTTCCAGTGGGATGTTCATCGCTATTGCCGCATCGATGATGATGTGCGCCGCCTTCGTCGCGTGGGCATCGAAGCGTTGGTAACCGCACATGTATAAGTCCGGATGGGCCAACAAGGAATAATAGCCAGTTTCAAGGCCCGCTTTGACAGAGTTGGCGTAGGCAAGGATGTCCTCAGCACGCTTGAGTGTGAAGGCCGATGTATGCCCCTTGGCCAAATCATCGCGTTTGACGTAGTGCTGACCGAGGATCAAATAATCAACCTTGCTCAGCAAATGCTGGTAATATGACTCAGTAGGTTCATAGTATTCCGTTTCTAGTCCTATGGGAACCTTGATTTGCTCTGCATATTTCGCGCGCGCATGCTTTATGTCCTGCAAATAAGTATTCAATTGATCGTGACGCATTCTGACAATGGGGTCGTGCAGCAGGTCAGTGGGCGCATGGTCGGAAAAACCGAGCACCTCGAATCCAGCAGCGATGGCCGCTTTAATATAGTCTTCTGCGCGCCCTTTTGCATGGCCGCACAGTTCGTGATGGGTATGATAGTTGGAAGGAACAGATGTCATGGATGCATTCACCTTTCTTACAGTCAAATTTTGTCTGTGAGGCACTTTTCTAAGTGTGCACAGGCAATGATGGGGTGGCAGTTCCAACGTGCTTACAAGCAATTATAACAGTTTTTTACAGGATGTGCCATTGAGCCGCCCAAAGGTTCACAAACAATGTTATAATGGTGCCGTCCGATACTTATTGATTGGCAGTGATACTATGACTCACACCCCTTTGGCATATAAAATCCGTCCTAAAACGCTTGATGAAATCGCCGGTCAGGCCCATCTGGTCGGTGGAAATGGCGTGATTCGCAAGATGATTGAGCGTGAAAAATTCTTCTCTCTTGTCCTTTATGGCCCTCCCGGCATCGGCAAGACTACCATTGCTAATGTAATTGGTGAGGCCTATGGACTCAATACTTTCACCTTCAATGCCTCCACCGATTCTAAAGCCACGCTTAAAGATATTGTTTCGCAAGCCAAACATTATGGTGCACTGGTCATTGTCGATGAGATCCACCGCATGAAAAAAGATATTCAGGATTTTTTGCTTCCACATGTAGAGACAGGATCGGTGGTCATGATTGGTTTAACTACGAACAATCCATACCATAGCGTCAACCCTGCCATACGTTCTAGATGTCATGTACTTAAACTGAAAAATATATCCAATGAAGAACTTAAAATGTTCCTTGAAAAAGTCATTGAGAATCATCCTGATGATTTGAGTGCCAACTTTAATGATGATGTTCTTATGTATATCGCGCGTGTGTCCAATCGTGACATTCGAACCGCTATCAACATGCTTGAACTTTTGCAGATGGCCTATCCTCAGCAACCCATCACACTGCAAAAGGCTGAACATACGATTCAACATCCCGCATTGTCTCTTGATAAAAACGAGGATAACTATTACAATATCCTAAGCGCCTTGCAAAAATCAATCCGTGGCAGCGATGTCGATGCTGCACTGCACTATTTAGCACGGCTGGTTGTCATGGAGGACCTTCCAAGCATTCTTCGCCGCCTGAGCGTGATTGCTTTTGAGGATGTCGGTCTCGCCAATCCTGCGATTTATCCGCGGATGGAGGCCGCCGCAAACACAGCACACCGTGTGGGGTTTCCCGAAGCACGCATCCCCCTTGCCAACATCGTGGTGGAAATGGCGCTCTCTCCAAAATCCAACAGTGCTTATAAGGCCCTCGACAAGGCAATTGCCGATATTCAAGGGGGTGCAACCTACACCGTGCCCAATCATCTGATCAACGTTGAGAATTTCGAAACAAAGGACACTTACCACTATCCCCATGACTACGATAACCACATAGTTACCCAGCAATATATGCCTGAGGAACTCAGAAGCACTCGATACTACACCCCTGCCAACACATCAAAATATGAACGGGCGCTTGGGGAGCGACTTGAAAAAATTCAGGAAATACTCAAAAAAACCAATGATTGAATGGAGCATGCATGATGGATTCAACCCTTATTAACAACGCAAAAGCGATGAAGGAACACTTTTTATTTCACTCACCAGCCCATGAACAGGCGTTTATCGATTCCCCTACGTCAGAAATCGTTCATACCGAAGGCGCGATTCTCTTTGTGGAAGAGGGTGAACCGATGCGCCAAGTGTATTTCGCCTACGAGACCCCCGAAGATTTACGGCGGGCGCTGGGCGGCCTTGCCGGTGTAGCGTCCGATGGTGAGACTTTCAAGCTTGCGGTGCCCACAAATGATATTCAGTCTCTTGAATATATGAAAAAGACCCTTAAAAGAGCTGGTGCGCTTTTTGAGGAAACAAACATTGGTATGCGCAATATGACCATGAACGGCAAGCGCGGCATCGACACATCGATTGTTGAGCGCCTGGATGGCGATGACAGCGAAGAACTATTCGAGCTGATCATGCAAACAATCGGCTACAGACGCTTCGCCATGTCGCATGAAGCATTTAATGACTATCTCAATGATTCCTCGACACTTGTTGTGGGCATCAAGGACCACGGTCATGTGGTCGCCTTTGCGACCGCTCAGCTCAACAATGAAAGCACCCAGTTATTCATACGCGGCCTTGGTGTAAACGCAGAGCATCTGCGAAAAGGCTATGCAAAAAAAGTGCTCCAGACCATGCTCGACACCGCGCACGCCCACGGCATGCGCCGTGCGATGCTGTGGGTGGAGGAAACCAACAAACAAGCGATCAAACTGTATGAATCGTTTGGCTTTGAGCTCAACGGTGAATTAGAAGCGCTTTTCACCTATAAACCAAGGATGCATTCCTCCTTTTAAGTAAGTGCTCCCTAATAATAAAAAAACACTACTGCCTGCCTTTGCGTTGGATAAAATCTTCCAACAAATAAGCGTTGAGCGGTAGTGTTTTTTATGTTTACAGTGTGAAATCACCGTATTCAAACAGACCTTTTTTACGGAATACAATATCAAGTGCAAGCACACCGACAAGGGGTAAAACAATGTGTAGAAGCGCGATGCCGATGTAAGTCATTGGTGTATGACCCATCGCTTCAATGACCCCGATTTGGCCAACAAAGCTGCTTGTGCCCATTCCTGCACCGATTTCAGTACTTTCAAGGGCGAAAACGAGTGTGCTTATAGGGCCGAGTATCGCTGATATGATAATGGGAGGGACCCATATGATCGGTTTTTTCAATATGTTTTTAAACTGGAGCATCGATGTCCCAATCGCTATGGATATCACCGTGCCGATATTGTTATCCTTGCGCGACATAACCGCAAAGCCGATCATCTGAGTCGCACCGCCTACGACGGCTGCACCACCGGCGACGCCTACAAGGCCTACACCATCCGCGGCACTTGATATGGAGACTGCGATGGCCGCGCTCGATATGGGACTGGTCAAGGCCATTCCCATGATAACTGCGATAATAATGCCCATGATGAAGGGTTGATAATCCGTCGCATTTTTGATGAATTCACCAATCGCGCGCATGAAAGCCGCCACTGGCTCACCAATGATGGTTGCGGCCAATAACGCAACCAGACCGCTGATCAGAGGAATGAGTATGATATCGAGCGGTGTTTTTTTCCTGAGAATGAAGCGAACCGCTTCAATTGCGGCGATGGTTGTCAAATAAGCAACAACCGGGTCGGAATGCACCGATGTTCCCACACCCCCGGCAATGCCTCCGGCAATCAATGCGAGCCCTCCAAGGGACAGCGACCAGGCGATGCCGATACCGATTCCTACGCCCATCAAGCTCTTGAGCGTCTGTGCCAGTTGGTCAAGCGATGGTGCGATGCCTTCAAAAAGTGCAAAGTTTCCTAGAAGAAGGCCGATTTGTTCAATAATGACACCGATGATGAGCGTAGAGAACAAGCCCAGTGCCATACCATTGAGCGTTTTAATCAAGTAGTTCAGTGTTCTACGTTTGAATGTTTGCTGTGTGTCTTCCATGCGAATAGCCCCATTTCTATTATTTATTCGTTGTTTATTCTAACATAGATGCAATAAAAAGACAGTAGGATTTAAACTAGTGGTCGGCGCATTGTAGCGGTTGTGGGCATACTTTGTTGCGCGCCCGCACGCGTGGTGGCGTACGCAGAGGCCTTGCGTGCGTAGTCAACGGCATCTTCAAGATGGCCTTTTTCACTCATGACCCGCGCAAGCGCTCCACAAAATGCGTCCCCCGCCGCAGTGGTGTCCACGGCGTCCACCAATAAAGGTTTCAGATATTTATACACACCTTGATCGAGATAAACCAGGCCTTTGTCTCCCAGGGTGATGATGGGGACACGCACCCCTAAGTCATAAAAGTAATGAAGCGCCTTCTTCAAATCATGCGTCGTGTTCAAACGCATACCACTCAATTTTTCCGCTTCAGTCTTGTTGGGGGTGAAAAAGTCGATGGTTCTGTAAAGAGATGTATCAAAATGACGCGCTGGTGCAGGATCGTAAATGACCGTTGCACCACTGGCGTGCGCTCGCTCCATAATGCGGGCATTGATGGGCTCGGGAATCTCGTTTTGAATCATGACAATGGCATTTTTTTCAAAGGAGTGAGGGACCATGGACATCTCCCACGCCATGTTCGCACCACCGATGACAATAATGCGATTATCACGCTTACTGCGAGTGATGAGCGCACTTCCTGTGGTGGTATGTTCGAGCGTAATCACGTGATCAAGGGGAAGATCATTTTCTTTTAGTGTCTTCACTGCCGCTTTTGCAAAGGCGTCATTGCCAGTGCAGCCATGCAGTGTAACATCGCCGCCCAATAAATGTGCGGCCAGTGCCTGGTTGGCCCCTTTGCCACCACCTGAGAGTTCAAGGGACTCACCATGAATCGTCTCCCCTTGTTTCGGATAACGATTGGTTTGTGCGGAAATATCGATATTGATGCTGCCAAAAACATGAATGGGATGCATATTTGACCTCCTAATGGAAAACCCTGCGCTGCAGGGTTTTATAACATTTTTTGCAGTTCCCGGATATCATCAATGATTCTATCGGTGTTTGCACGTTCACGCGCATCGCCGAAACCATACGATGCAGCAATGGTTGCTATGTCATTGTCACGTCCAGCTTCAAAGTCATGATAACGGTCACCCACAATCATCATCGGTTCTTCAAACTCGGGTTTGATATGAGCGAGCACATTTGTTTTTTCTTCGATTCCAGCAAAAGTTTCACTACAAACCATTCTGTCGAAATAATCCGACAAGTTGAACATTTCACTGTGGGCTTTCATGTAATACGTCAGACAATTTGAGATGAATACGAGTGTATAGCCCTTGTCCTTAAGATATCGCAGGGTGTCAATGGCGCCTTCGTAAAGACGCGCTTCATTGTTTTGGATGCGACGGCGCATATCTTCACCAATCATCTTGGAGGCTTCCTTTTTGCCTTTTTCGGGAATCGCATCACCGAACTGGTTCCACATCACACTTGGGGGTTGGCCGAGAAACGGTTTGATCTCATCATCACTCCAGGTGCGCCGGGGGGCGTCATAGGTTGTTACAAGGTATTGATAGGCTTGTCTGAAAGCTGGCGCATAAATGGCGAGACTGTCATGCAGCGTCCCATCATAATCGAAGAAAATGGTGCGGGGCGTTTGCCGTTGCATCAATTAATAGCCTTGAAAAGGTTGGCCATTTCAATGGCGCTCATCGCTGCATCGTAGCCTTTGTTGCCAGCTTTGGTGCCGCTGCGTTCGATGGCTTGTTCAATGGTATCGGTGGTGAGTACACCGAAGATAATTGGTGTCTGCGTGTCCATTGAGGCGTTGGCTATCCCTTTAGAAACCTCTGCGGCGACATAATCGAAATGCGGCGTGGACCCACGGATGACTGCACCGAGTGTGATGACTGCATCATAGGTTCCTTTTTTGGCGGTTTGTTGAGCCACCAGTGGAATTTCAAAGGCGCCAGGCACCCAAGTGAGTTCGATGTTTTCTTCTTCCACACCATGGCGTTTGAGTGCATCCACAGCGCCATCAAGCAGTTTAGATCCGATAAATTCATTGAAACGTCCCAGGACGATGTTAAATTTTAGTCCTTGTCCTTGCAACTGTCCTTCATATGTTTTCATTTTTCTTCCTCCTTAAACTTCAGCATGTGGCCGAGTTTATTTTTTTTAGTTTTTAGATAATATTCATTGCGTTCATTGTGATTCATTTGGAGGGGGACACGTTCGACAATCGAAAGCCCGTGCCCCGTGAGACCATTAATTTTCTTGGGGTTATTGGTCATCAGACGGATGTTTTTGACCCCGAGGTTGCGCAAGATTTGCGCACCGATTCCATAATCTCGAAGATCTGCATCGAAGCCCAGCGCTTCGTTGGCTTCCACAGTATCCATCCCTTGGTCCTGAAGATGATACGCGCGAATCTTGTTGATGAGGCCGATGCCCCGGCCTTCCTGACGCATGTAGAGCAGCACGCCCTTGCCGTCTTTTTGAATTTTTTCCATCGCAGCATTCAGCTGTTCACCACAGTCACAGCGCTTTGAAGTGAAGGCATCGCCCGTAAGACACTCGCTGTGAACGCGCAGAAGCACATCATCCGTTTCCTTGATGTCACCTTTAACAAGCGCCACATGATGTTCACCGTTTAGGGTGTTTTCAAACCCTACCATGGTGAATTCGCCGTGTTCAGTGGGCAGTTTTGATTCAGCCGCTCTGCGGATGTGAGAATCTTTCGTGCGTCGATATGCGATGAGATCAGCGATGGTTATGATTTTAAGACCGTGTTTGCCCTTGTAATTATTAAGGTCATCAAGACGGGCCATGGTTCCATCGTCGTTCATGATTTCACAGATGACCCCTGCAGCCTTTTTCCCGGCCAGTTTGGCCAAATCCACAGCCGCTTCGGTGTGGCCCGCGCGCTTGAGCACCCCGCCATCTTTGGCGATAAGCGGGAAAATGTGCCCCGGTTTTTTGAAATCATTCGCTGTCGCCTTGTCCTGGGTCGCCTTTAAAATCGTATGCGCGCGCTCATACGCACTGATGCCGGTTGTGGTGTCCTCCGCATCAATACTTTCTGTAAAAGCGGTGCGGAAAAAGTCGGTGTTATCCTTGACCATGGGTTCTAAATTGAGCTGTTCGATACGGTTGGATTCCATAGGAAGGCAGATAAGTCCTTTGCCGTATGTAGCCATGAAGTTGATGGTTTCAGGGGTTACGGCTTCCGCCGCCATCACAAGGTCGCCCTCGTTTTCTCGGTCCTCATCATCTGTTACAATGATCATTTCGCCATTTTTTATTGCTTCAATGGCTTCTTCAATAGTATTGAATTTCATGCGTGGCCTCCTTAATACCCATGGCGTTTCAAGAACGCCTCATCTATGCCTGATTCGTGGGTCGTTCCTTTTAATAAGCGTTCTGTGTATTTACCGATCAAATCATTTTCCAGATTCACTTTCGCACCCCTGGTCTTATTTAGGAGTGTCGTTTCCTGGGCCGTGTGGGGAATGATGGAGACGCTGAAGGTGTCCTTAGTTAATGAGGCAACTGTCAATGAAACACCGTCAATCGCAATCGACCCTTTCTCGATGATGTATTTCATGACCTCTTCAGGCGCTTTGATGCTCAGCCAGTAGGCAATATCATCCTGGGTGATGGCGGTGATAGTGCCCGTGCCATCGACATGGCCCTGGACTAGATGCCCTCCCAGGCGGTCAGACAACTTCAAGGCTCGTTCAAGGTTCAGCGGATCGCCTTGTTTGAGCAGCGCCAGATTCGAATTGTTGAGTGTCTGATGCATGACATCGACGGTGAAGGTATCGTTGCCTTTATCCACCACTGTGAGACACACGCCATTGGTCGCGATGGAATCTCCCAATTTCGTCTCATTGAGCACGTGGGATGCCTTGATGGTCAGTTGTGCGCTTTTGGGTTTGTGTGTAATCATCTTGAGTGTACCGATTTCTTCAATGATTCCTGTGAACATAGGGTTCCTCCATTTCATAAACAATCAAGACATCATCACCAAAGCGTTTGATTTCACTGATGCGCATAGATACCGCATCACTGAGCATCCGCACGCCTTCTCCGCTGATGGGGGTGGGCGCAGTTTTTCCGCCGATTAGCTTCGGTGCGATGAAATTGTAATATGTCTGAATAATGCCTGCACGCATGGCGGCTTCATTCAAATGCGCACCGCCTTCAAGCAGGATGCTTTGTATGCCTTCCTTGCCCAGCACATCCATGAGGGTGTCCATGGGGATTACCCCTTCATGGTCGCGCGCAATAATTACGCGGACGCCTTTGGCTTCATATTGTTTGATGCGCCGCGTCTCTGCGTGCTGTGTAGTCACGATGATTGTAGGGGCCTCAGCCGTGTTAAGTACGTTCGCATCAAGGGGAATCACCCCGCCACTATCTATGACGATGCGTACAGGATTCACCGATGCCTCATGCGCACGGCGCGCGGTAAGTTTAGGGTTATCATTGAGTACGGTGTTTGCTCCAACCATAATGGCATGGAGATTGTGCCGGAGTTCGTGCACGAACGCACGTGATTGTTCGTTACTGATCCATTTTGAATCATGCGTGTATGTTGCTATTTTTCCATCGGCGCTCATCGCTGTTTTCAACACGACGTAGGGACGCCCTGTGCGTATGTGATGGAAAAAGGGGCGATTGAGGGTTTCGTTTTTTTCGTGCAGAATGCCACTGGTGACATCGATGCCTTGCTTTTTTAGAAACGCCGCTCCACCCCCGGCTTTTTCGCTTTGGTCAAGTGAAGCGATGACCACACGACTGATGGATGCGTTGGCAATTGACAGTGAACACGGCGGGGTCTTGCCGTAGTGATTGCACGGCTCCAAGGTGACATACATCGTTGCATCATTCAGCTGCCCTTGTACATCGTTGAGCGCATTGATTTCCGCATGCGCACCACCGAAGGTTTCGTGATACCCTTCACCGACAATGCGTCCATCCTGTACAATCACCGCACCCACCATGGGGTTAGGGGTCGTGTGACCCTGGCCTTTTTGTGCGAGTTCGAATGCTCGGTTCATGTAATGTTCATCCATTGGCTCACCCCCTAAGAAATAAAAAATGCCCTTTTCAGGGCATTGGAAAATACAAAAGACGCACATGTGGCGTTTTTAATCTTCTCCCATCCAGACTTTACTGTCGGTATGGGAATTGCACCCATTCAGCTTGCGCTCGCGGACTTTACCGCCGGTCGGGAATTGCACCCTGCCCTGAAGATTCATATTCATATTTATGATACAAGTTTATTATAAATCACCAAGCGATGAAAGTCAAAAGAAACCATCCTAGTCGCTTTGTATAATGATCGGCGATTGTGAGGCATCGATGCAAGAGGCCTCAACGTGCACTACCTTGCCGGTGATGGCATTCGTGAATGTGCCGTTTTCTAGGGGCACACGAACAGGGCTGCGCGTCTTGGAGACATTGAAAATACCAACTGCCCACGTCTCACCGTAGTGATACTTAGCAATAATCACATCATCAGAAGATGCCTTATCAACGCTATAGACGCCATGGGTGAACAATCTACCACGGGTCACTGAGTGGAGCGTCTTGAACAAAGGCGTAAGGTCCTCACCACTAAAATCAATCGTGTCTTTTTCAAACAAGTCGGGATGATGGGCCGCGCTTGCCTCACTGCCTGAGAAGATCATCGTTGCGCCCTTTTGGAAAAAATTGAAGGCGTGCCAGTTTCGAAGGCGTTCACTGTCGCCCCCCACCATCGGGGCAATCCTGCCGAAGTCATGGTTCTCCAGGTTGCGTACTTTGACATAATTGGAAGGATAGATTGATTCCTGCGTGTTGAGCCAAAAGACATAATCCTCCAGGGGTCCTTCGTTGTTGAGGTAGCGTTCGAAAAACGGATGCGCGTCATAGTCATAGGCCATATCAAATATTTCGAATAGTTCGCTTTCGCTGAGGCCTTCGAATCCTTGGTTGCGCACGTCGCGGAGAAACGCACCATGAACGGATTCGCTCAGCCAAATTGACGCGGGATTGATCGCACGTACGCGCTTGCGCGCATGTTTTAAGAACGCTTTGGGAAGCAAGGACGCCACATCGAAGCGAAATCCATCCACGCCTTCGCGCGTGTAATATTCAAGTACACCGATCAAATATTCCTGAAGGTCGGGGTTTCCCCGGTACTCAAAATCAACAATATCCCACCAATCGCCCACGCGATTGGCGAAGGCACCTTCAACAGTGTAAAAATAATGCGGATGGGAATGGATCAATGCGGAATCGGGCGCGGTGTGATTGAAGACAATGTCGATCATCACTTTCATGCCCAGCGCGTGTGCGCGGCCAATAAGCCCACGAAAGTCCTCGAGGGTGCCCAGTTCAGGATTGATGGCATAATAATCCTTAATAGCATAAGGACTGCCGCGTGTGCCCTTGCGCTGTTTCTCGCCTATGGTATTGACCGGCAATAAGTAAAGCACATCAGTTCCTAGGGCTCTGATGCGCTTCAAATCGCGCGAAAGGGCGGTGAATGTTCCTTCTAATGTATGGTTGCGCACATATACTTGGTAGATGAGCAGATTTCTGTGGGTCAGTGGAGTTGTTGAAGCCATGGAATTCTCCTTTGTGAGTATTCAGTAAAGCCAAAGTGATTCTTTGGAGGCAGTCACAGCGATTGCACCGGCAGCCAGGCAGTCTTGAATCATCGATTCATCGGTAATCAGTCCACCCATGAGTACATATGCACCAGTATGAGCCTTGATGGTTCTAATGATATCGGTGCGCATCGCAGGAAGCACCTCTACTGCATCGGGTACTGTGGTTTTAAGAATGTCAATGCTTTGTTTGAGAGAGTGGCGATCCTTGAGGAAAAATCTGAGAATGCCGATGACGCCGCGTTTTTTACATAGTTCAATCACACGAGGTTTGGTGGTGATGATACCATCGACCCCAAGACATTGAATGGCGAAAATTGCACCGTTTACATCGGGCGCAAGTCCTTTGATCATGTCGAGATGGACAAGGACTTTTTTGTTGTGCTTACGCATCTCATCAACCAGCGCTTCGATTTGCGCCAGTTGAAAATTCATCAAAATACCGTAATCAAGCGAACTTTTTAAAAACGTTTTAAGACTCTGATGTGACGATATTGCCGGGATCACACGTTGGTTGTCAAACATAATTCGCCCCCTTAAAATAAAAGCCAAGCCCAATGCTTGGCTTTATTACATTATAGTTGAAACATGCTTTTCCTGCAAGCGCTTAGCGCACTTTGGACATAAAGGTTTTAAACGCGTCCGTCTTGGGTGCATCGAGGATATCGGGCGTGCCGTGTTCAACGATGTCGCCATCACGCATGTAAATGACATAGTCCGCAAAATCCCGTACAAAACTTAAAACGTGCGTAGCGAAGACAAACTCCTTGCCGAGTTGCTTGAGGTCTTCAACGGAAGTCAGTACTTCATCTGTTAGAATCGGGTCAAGACTCGCAGTGGGTTCATCGAGGAACATAATGGATGGGTCGACACTGAGTGCGCGCGCAATTGAAGCGCGCTGCGCCTGTCCGCCCGATACATTTTTGGGAAGCTTGTGCCACTGATCGCCCAGTTTCAAACGCTCGAGGTTTTCCATCGCAGTCGCGCGAGCTGTTTCCTTATCAATGCCACGGGTCTTTTCAAGTACGAGCGTGATATTTTCCAGCAAGGTCAGATGGGGAAAGAGTGAGTGCGATTGAAACACCATCCCTACACTGCGTCGGTAAGTATCATCCTTAACGCTATGGTCGTTGATTTCCAGAGTGCCTTCACTAGGCGTCTCAAGGCCGGCCATCAGTCGAAGCAGGGTGCTTTTTCCACTACCTGATACGCCGATAAGCGCAATTGAGTGATAATTTTCCAGCGTCAGCGAAAGGGTGTTGAGCACTTGAATGTCATACGTATGACTCAAATTGTCGATGTTGAGTTTCATTGCAGTGACCACCGCCTTTCAAAGTACCGTGTGAACTGTGAGAGTGGAATGGTAATTAGGATATAAAGCACCCACATCGCGATATACCCCTCCGCATAGCCAAACGTGCGCGTCTGCATGATCGACACCGAGTAAAAGAGTTCTCGGTAGGCCAAAACATTGAGCAGTGCGCTGCCTTTAATGATGAGTGAAAAATTATTCATCAACGGCGGCATGAGAATCCGTATGACCTGGGGAATAATAATATAAAGATAACGCTGGGTGCTGGTAAATCCAAACAGGTCCATCGCCAGGTATTGTTCTTCGGGGATACTGTTGAAAGCGGAACGGAATATGTTGGACATGTAAGGGGTGATATACACAATAAGCCCGATTACACCGAGAATGGGGCGGCTGTAAGAATTGAACGCCGGACCCACAACATAAGCCATCATGATAATTGCCACAAGCAATGGGGTTCCATAGATGATTTCTGTGAACACATCCACGAACGCCCGAAAAATGTGACGCTTTGATTTCGCCATCAAAAACAGTAAAAACCCTGTTGCCATGCTTCCTACGAGCGCAATGAACGATACCAATATTGTCCGCAGAAATCCACCAATAATCAGTCCTTGATATCCTGAGAGTCGGGTGATATCAAAGGGGGACTGCTGCCGCATAGCAACAAACGTTATGAATAGGGCGAATATGCCGATTGCGATAAGATAGTCAATGTTTTTTCGGGTCATGGAAGAAAGAAGTCCATGTCAAAGTTCTCATCTATTTCTCTTAGTCGATCGTTCCAGTTTTCTCGCAATCGGTCGTTAACACCGGATTCCTCCATTTGGGCGATGTATTCATTCAATGATTCACGCAACTCATCCTCGCCTTGGCTCACAGCCATACCAATGGGGCTTTCTTTGAATTCATCATAAAGAATGAACGTGGAATCGGAATTGGCTCTGTGTCCCCGGGCAACAGGCATTGCGCTCATCATCAGCACATCCGCTTCCCCTTGGGCCACATCAAACACGGCGCCATCAAGTTCCGTGGCTTCGCTCACTTCAAACCCGAATTCCTCAGGAATTTCGGCACTCACCTGGTCGGCGATACCTGTGAAGCGCGTCTCTTCAATCGCAAGCACATCCTCTGAGGTGGATTCACTGTCAATTCCGTGCGTTTCTCCGTAGTCCGCGTTGACCAATCCTATAATATTAAAATACATATAGGGGTCGGTGAAATCTACGGATTGTGCACGTTCTTCTGTGATGCTCATTGATCCGATAATTACATCAACTTCGCCAATGTTCAGGGATTGAATCAGCGACCCAAACCCAGTATTGACGATTTCGACGTCACGGCCTAAATAATCACCGAGTTCATGGGCGATATCAACACTGATGCCTTCAGGTTCCCCGTCGTCCGATGTTTCAAACGGTGGGTATGACAAGTCCATGCCCACACGAAGGACATCATCATCCGCAAGTCCGCAGGCGGATAGCGAAAAAATTCCAATAAGAACAGTAACTGCTAAAAATATTTTTTTCATGAAAATCCTCTCCTTTACTTTATGAAAATATTATATTGCATATTTTTTCGCTTTACAAAGAATTTACAATTATTTTAGAAATACTCTATGGCATGGGCGAGTAATGATGGAAATATCCAGCGCAAAAATCGTCTTATTGGGATACGTCTTGAAGTATTGTTTAAATTTATAATCGTTTTTGCCATATAAAAACTGCACCTTTTTTATCGGAGTGATTCATCTCCAATATTTGGGTGCAGTTCACAGTCTATGTTTTTTTGACATCGCCCTCAACAACGTGCTTGAAGCGTGCGAGTTCTTCTTTGTCAATGAGTAAGATGATGTGGGTGCGTGCACCAGAATCAGGGTTTTTGAAATACATAATCATTTTCACGCGTCCCACAAACCCGTAATACGTCTTAACAGTGCGCACGTGATGAAGTTTATGCTTTTCTAGACTGAGGTTGCGGTTGCCCGGACGTTTGATTTCAAACGTAGTCGATTCAACATTCAGTTCAACGCCGCGGTACTGGGCGTAATCTTTTATGAAAAGGAAGGCCGTCAGTGCTAGTCCCATTATCAGAGCCAACAGCCAATACGTATCTTCCCAGGCATCAAATGCCATCTCAAGGACCAGCTGAATCAGGATCCCCCAGGCAATGCCGCCCAGAACCACTAGGAAAATATAGTGTATTTTTTTGAGTGGCTTTGATTTAAAGTGCATGTGGCATCATTCCTTATTTTTGATGTAGGCGACCTTCTTTTCGATTTTAACCTCAAAATCCTTGTGTTGCTTGAAAAAAGTGAGTGGTCGGATGTTGGGGCCATAATTTCTAGGGTGAAAGCCGGGGAATTTCTTTTGCAAAAGATTCGCCACAATGCTCCAGTATGCCCACCCGTCATCTTCCTTATTGGTTTCAATGATGTTTTTAATTTCTTTTTCAAAGGTTTCAAGCGGGGTGATGGAACTTTCGGGCTTAGGTTTGTCATTTTTCTTTTTGGTTGGCGATTGGCTTTTGGCTTTGGTGGCTTTTTCTTCTTTCTCTTCTTTTTCTTCCTTGGTGTCGGCGAGCATCTTATCAAGGTAGGCGAAGGCTTCGCACGCATTAACCAGGGATATTGGCGTTTTAGATTCGCCCATGCCAAAAACAAACATGTTGTCTTCGCGCAAACGGGTGACTAACTTGGTAAAGTCACTATCAGAGGAGACGATGGAGAAGCCTTCGACTTTCTCCGAATAAAGAATGTCCATCGCGTCGATGATGAGCGTGAAGTCCGAAACATTTTTTGATCCGCTTTGCGTGTAGGTGTTTTGCTGGACCGGTGTAAGGGCAAAATCATTGATTTTCTTCTTCCACGGTTTCAAATTGTCGGTCGTCCAATCACCATAAACCCGCCGATAAGTGATGTTGCCGTACTTATTGGCCTCGTCGATGATGATTTCAATGTACTTGGGTGAGATGTTTTCCGCATCAATCAGTAATGCGATGCTTTTGCTTTCAATGGCCATGGGGACCTCCTAGATATGGGCGTATTAATTCAAATAGCGCTGTGGTTGTTTGGCTGTGGGGTTATACATGATGTTTTCCAAAGGAATTTCGTAATAAAAATGCAAATAGTACACATCCACCAGGTGGGAATAGACGACGGCGCGTTTTTCCACTTTGCCTGAGGGATAGATTTCAAATACCACCTGACCACGGTCGTTCATGTGTTCCTCTTCACTTTCAATGGTGAGGTGCGTCGTGTGGTCAAGAGCGAAGGAGCGTAATTGTTCGAGGGTTGATTCATTGATATCCCAAAAATCCAAATCCAGCTGCAGGGTCTTGTTGACGTCAATGTCGAACTTTCCGGGAAACATGTCGGTGAGTGCTCGCACATCATGGGCGTTGATGCTGTCGCTGCCCAGGGTATGCACAAAGGCTTCCTTGATTCTTGGCGACTCGGTCTTTAGCAGGGTGACAAACGGCATGAATATATCGATGCCCTGAACTTGGGCAATGTGATAAAATTCATCCTCACTGAGTTCGTAGAAGTCGCTTTCTTCCATATTCAATACAACTTTGACAATGCTGAGCACATCGAAATAGTTGACGTTCGATTTGCGCACGAGCGCATCATAATCCTGCAGGGTAAGGCCATGAGGGTCTTTTTGCGTGAAATCTATGTAATCACCGAGTTCCAGGGTGAACGATGCGTCGCGCAACAAAAGTTGATGCGCGCATGGATACCCAAGTGACGTCTTTTTATTAACGTCTGCACCATGTTCGATCAGCACATCGACATAGCGGGAATCAGCGGCAAAGCGCAAGGCCAGATGATACATGGTAAGCCCGTAGGCATTGGTTTCATCGAGATGCCATCCGCGTTCAAGCAAAAATGTTAATGAACGTTTGAATGACTCGAGTGTTTCGAGTTTTAGCACATTCATGAACAAATCCGTATCCTTATAGGCATCGAGGGATTCAGTGCCTTCTATCACCCCGAGTAAACTAGGGTGAAACGATACGATGTCATAAACAATGCTGTAATCCTTTAAAAGTGCCTCGTGTGATTCAAGGGATATGAGATAATGAAAGACTTCGTAATTGTTTAAAGAAAGCCGTAAGAGTTCCTTGTGATCAGAGGGGTGGAGCGGATAGTTTTCGTAAAACTGTTTGAAATACTCTCCGTCCTTGTAAAGAATCATGTATTCATACATTTCCAGCATCTGTTCGCGGGAGAAATGAAACGCATCCAAAGACATCAACAAAAAGTGCTCTCGTTCGAACATCAGATTGAGGATTAGGAGCGAGAAATCTACTTGATTGTAAAAATCGCTATAATCATACGTTTCAATCAAAAACGAGAATATGCGCCCTGCATCGTAAGCGATTGCGAACTCAATGGGGTCGAACATAAGCGTGTCTTCAGAAGGATCATATAGACGCAAAAATGCATCCAAATCATCGCTGGACACAGAGTGGACCCATTGAAGCCAATCGAAGAGCTCTTCGCTTATCAGAAAAGATTTATAAGAATCGTACATAGTCGTATGCCTCCGGGTTATTGATGGTCGATGTCATCGTGGCGGTGACGTCCGTGGGTGCCTGATTGTTGATTAAGCATTTCTTCAAACGCACTGCCGATGGCACTCGTTTGTGACAAATCCTTGAGCATTCCATTCATCTGCATGCCGGATGTAAGGTCTACATCGTCAAAAATCAAATAGTTTTCCTCGCCGATGGCATCGGAAAAATCGAGCGCAAACACCATTGCTTTCATGAGACGTTTCGCTGCGTACTTGATGAGCATCGAAAGGTAATACATCGCAATGAAAGGTAAGAATATGATAAATACCAATACGCTGAAAATGGTGTAATATTTACGGTTTGTAATGCGGCTCGCTGCTTTTCTTTGAAACAGCTTGGCCTGCAAGGTAATGAAAAATTTAAACACGTGCGAAAACAGGCGTTCAATTAAAAAAAAGACACTGGCAACAAGAAAAAGCAGGCAATTTGCCACAAGGGCGAAAGGAAGCAATGCAGCTTTGAGCCACATTTCACTGCGTTTGAAGTTGCGCATATGCAATAGGTCCGGAAATGTCTTGAGTCCTGAGTGGAATGTTGATTTCATATGGGCACCTCCTTTGTGAAGTTACTGGCAAGCACATTGTATCACACAGATAACTAAAAAACTACCTCACAGCGGGCTATAAGGTAGTTTTGTTGCCTTTGTCCTTCATGTAGCACATATACCACGTATGACAAGTGATCAACGCGTCCTCAGACTGCGCACGATAATCGGCAAGCGGCTTGTTGGACGGTGGGGATAAGAGCACATCATCACCGTTTTCCCATCCCTCAGGCGTCGCAACGTCTTTATAGTCACTCAACTGCAATGCCTCAAGTACACGCATTATTTCGCCTACATTGCGTCCAGTCGACGGCTCAAAATACTGCATGTGGCGCACGAAACCCTTAGGGTCGATAATAAAGGTTGCACTTAGAGGGGTGGGGGTTTTGGCCTCTCCGTGAACCAAATTATACATCCTGGCGATGGGCCAGTGGCCATCTTCAATCAAGGGAAAATCAATGGCGCGCGATTCAGTGCTATTTAAGTCGATGGTCTTGATCGACTCGAGCCATCCCAGGTGCGCATGCAACGTATCAAAACTTACACCGACTATGAAGGCATTTTTGTCACGGAAGGATTTTTCCATCGCAGAAAATCGCATGATCTCCGATGTGCTCACAGGGGTAAAATCTCCGCTGAATGCCGTGAAAATCACCCATGATCCGTGGTAGTCTTCTGGAAATTTTATACGTCCTTTAGTGCTTTCGCCTTTGAATGAAGGCGCTTTTCGCCCTATAAAAAGCAAGTTATTTTCACTCACACAATCACCTCAAACTCATTGTACACGCTTTTGACACTGAGGACAAATGCCGCGGTAAAGAAGTTGAGCGTCATGCACTTTGTAGTATTGCAAAAACGATTCATCCACTTCTGGGGGTTGCACATCGATGTCCAATATGCGTGAACACTCCACACACTTGAAATGTGCATGTGGTTCACGGATTAGGTCGTAGCGCGTTTCAGTCTCATCCATCACAATCATTGTAGCAAGATGTTTTTGCATGAATAAATGTAAGGTGTTGTACACCGTCGTTTTCGATAGTGTTGGCATATCGGGGTGGAGCGCTTGATAAATTTCATCAGCCGTAGGGTGGCTTTTCGTATCCTTAAGATATTGATACACCATCAGCCGTGTGAAGGATGGTTTGATATCGTATGAACGCAGAACGTCAGAATAGCGTTGCATGCAATCACCTCGTTTGTACAGATTTTAAATTTGTAATCATTACAATTTCATTATATCAAAAACACCGGAAAAGTCAAACCCGTGAGTGCGACGCTTGAGCATGAAAGCGCGCGCATGTATAATGCAACCGAAAGGAAGTGGTTTTTGTGGAAATCAAACATGAACACGGTCGATTTTACATAGACGATAATAACGGAGAAACCATCGCACACATCACCTATCAGCATGAAAACGATGCGACACTGATCGCCAACTCAACCTTTGTGGACCCCTCACTGCGTGGCCAGGGAATTGCTAAAAAGCTTTTGGATAAGCTCGTGGGCTACGCCCGTGAGAACAATCTTAAAATCCGTCCGCTTTGTTCATATGTGGTCAAAGCGTTCGACCAAAGCGACGCCTATGATGATGTAGCAGCAAAGTAACCTCGCGCTTGCGGGGTTTTTTTTGCAATTTCTTTGCATCAATGGTTGACGATTCTTCCCATGACGTTTATCATAAGGAAAAATTATAAAAAACTACGTAACAGTATTGCTTGGAGGCATGATTTATGAAAAAACTATTAATCGCACTAACCCTACTACTATCGCTTACCCTCGCAGCATGTGATGGCGACAATGGCGCGGATGTTGATGAGGAACAATTCGAAAGTACCTTAATGCATTTACAAGAGCGCGTCATGGCCATGGATGGCTATGAAGGCAGGATGGAACAGCCTGTAGCACCACAAGGCAGCGATGAAGGCGACGCGAGTGCAATGGAAGCCTTTATTATTTCCGAGGGCGGTGAAGACGGCAATTACTACACGGAAGAAACCATCGACGGTGATACTGCCCACGAAGCGTATTACGATGCTGAGGAAGACTTAACTTACGCCTACTTCAGCAACGAAAACACTGACCAAGACGAGGAAACCCGTGAATATTATGAAGGGTTCATGGTTCAAGGAAACTTCAACCAGATGTTCTTGATGCAAGCTTCACAGATTCAGGGATTGCTCGGTAACGAGGAAACCCCTCAAGAAGAGATGGATCATACCATCACAGAATATGAGAACACATTCGATGGTGAAGGCGACTTCTCAATGACAATGACTGTCGAAGTCGAGGAAATAGGCGAAGTTTTCTTCGAGCTCAGTGAAACCGACGGTGAGCTGCTGTTTGAACAATCCCAGGATGAACAGACTGTCATCATGACACTCAATGATTATGATGATTTCTTCAACACTTGGGAAGGCATAGACAAAGATGACTACGAAGAAGGCGACGAACCTGAAGAAGACCTTCCTGAGGACGACTTAGAATAATCTCTCCTTTTTGCACCAATATAAAACAAGCATTCAACCAGCCGGTTGAATGCTTGTTTTTTTCTATATGCCGCAATATTATCAAGCAAGTACGTTAGCAACGGTTTCGTAATCAAGCACACCCCGTAAACGATTCTTTCCATCAACAACTGGTAAGTCGTACTCTGCGGCGTTGAGTTTTTCCCATGCGTCCTTGAGATAGCGGTTCCGATATATTTTCGTATCATCGGAAGTAATAAGCTTATCGATCAGTTTCGCCCGGGATTTCTTCAGCTGTTCGAGGGTAATGTATCCGAGGAAGTTTCTGTTTTTATCGATAACATAGCAAAATGGCATCTCGTATTCTTCAAGCGCTTTTTTCGCTTCACTCACGCTCATGCCACTGCGGGCAACAAACCGTGGTTTGATCATGATGTTGCGCACTTTGAGGATGCGCGTCTTATCGACATCGGCAATGAAATCCTTGACATACTGATTTGCGGGTTTCTCAAAAAACTCTTCAGGAGTTCCCAGTTGAACGACTTCTGCATCCTTCATCAATGCGATTCGGTCGCCCATGCGGAACGCCTCGTTCATATCATGAGTGATAAAGACAATGGTGCGGTCCATCTCGTCTTCAAGTTTCAAAAGCTCATTTTGCATCTCACGGCGAATCAATGGGTCAAGTGCACTGTAAGGCTCGTCCATGAGCAGAATTTCCGGATCATTGGTCAGTGCACGCGCCAAGCCGACGCGTTGGCGCATCCCGCCTGAGAGCTGGTGGGGCATGTGATGTTCCCATCCGTCAAGACCGACGGTTTCAATCGCATCCATGGATCGTTTGCGTCGTTCTTCTTTTTCCACACCCTGCACTTCAAGAGGGTATTCCACATTGCCAATGACCGTGCGGTGCGACAGCAACCCGAAATGTTGAAAGACCATGGAAACATCATTGCGTCGATAATTACGCAGTTCATCCTTGGTCATTTCCATAAGTTTGCGTCCCCCCACTTCAATGGTCCCTGTAGCGGGTCTATTCAATAAATTGAGTGTGCGAATGAACGAACTCTTACCGGACCCTGAGAGGCCGACAATGACGAACAATTCACCTTCTTCAATATCTAAGCTAACATTTTTAACCGCGACTGTCGCACCCGTTGTTTCACGGATGTCAAGGGGAGTGTGTCCTTCCCCCAGAAGACGGTTCGCTTCTTCTTTTTGTTTGGTTTTTCCAAATACAACACTTAAATTATTGATTTTTATGTCTTGAGCCATTATGCATCATCTCCTTGTGCTGTCATGTCAAGTTTGTTAGCTACGCCCTGAAGTAGCCTATCAAGGATAATCGCAAGGAATACAATCGCGAATCCTGCGGCGAATCCTTGACCGACTTGCAGTTGCTGAACCGCACGCAGAACGCTTTCACCAACCCCGCGCGCACCAATCATCGAGGCGATAACGACCATCGCAACCGCCATCATCGTTGTCTGGTTAACACCAGCGGCGATGGTGGAGAGGGCCTGGGGCAGTTGAATTTTAAAAAGCATCTGCATGGACGTAGAACCAAACGATTCTCCCGCTTCCACGATGGATTCATCCACACTGCGGATTCCCAGATACGTCAGACGTATCAACGGGGGAACAGAGTAAATGAACGTCGCAAAGACAGCGGGTACACGCCCGATCGTGTTAAAGAGCATCAAAGCAGGAATCAGATACACAAACGATGGCAATGTCTGCATACCGTCCAAAATCGGCTTGAGAATCATTTCCACCTTGGGTGATTTTGCCATGAGAATGCCCAGTGGAAGGCCCACAATGAAACTGATGGTTACACTGATCAGGATAATGTTGAGTGTATAGAGAGTCGCATCCCAGAATCCTAGAACACCGATCATGAAAAACAAGGCACCCAGAAAAATTCCGGTTGTGGGCTTATAGAGCTTAAACCCTGCGAAACCGACAAGCAAAACATATACCCACCACGGGATAATGCCTAGGAAATCCTCCGTCACATTCATGATGCTTGTGAATCCAGTCACAAATGCATCGAGAGCGAAGCGGAACGTATCGTCTATCCAATCGACAATCGCATCGATTGGCTTAGCGACATCGTATTCGACTTGCTCGGGAAAATTTAAGAAAATATTCATTAGTTTATGCATAAGACGAACTCCTTTAATTGATTATTCACACTTTTTGAAGGAAAGGTACGTGCCCTTTCCTTTAAAAAGTGCAGGTGGGAAGTCCCACCCACACATTTAAATGGTTATCGAACTTCACTGTGTTCAAACAGTTCAACGTGGTCATTAAGATCTTGTATGGTATAAATTTCATATTCATCCTGCAGATAGCCAGGGATATAAAGCCCTTGTCCAGGGTCGATGAAGTTTACAGAAACTTCGTGATATTTTCCCTCGGCAGTGTCATCTTCATAAGTAACAAGGTTGGCTACCCACATCTCTAAGTTGATGTGGAACGTGCCATTGCGCAACGATTCGATTTGTACGGGCGTATCAGTAATGGTTTGCTGCGCCTCTTGTCCGTATCCGTGTTCCATGATATACATCGCGATTTCATTGTGAATCATGATGCTCTCCCAGTCACCCGCAGCGAGTTCAACGGGGTCGCGGTCGCTTTGTTCAACATCAGGATCCCCACCATCGAGTGCGGTTTGCACGTTGCTGGCAACATCTTCGGGGAGCCACTGTGTCCAGATGTCTTCATGGTTTTCTAAAAACCAAATAGCCGCGTCTGCCTCTTCTGCATCATCAGGCGCTTCATTTACCATCCAGTTGATCATTTCGGAGGTAATTTCCGTTGTTGTTTCGTAATTGGAGATAAATTCATAAATTTCAGGATACTCGCCATCAAAGCCATCAGTCACAACAACCGTGACATCTCCAGCGGGCAAGTCTCCAAGTCCATGCGTTTCATGCAGGTCCGCGTCGTATTCGAGATCATCTTGCAAATAACGCAGATCCATTACCGCATGGGGCCATGTTGGTGCCCAGTGGTACCCGACCCATGGTTCTTCATTATCATAAGCGGTTTGCAAAGTTGAGTTCAGTGTTGCACTTGAACCAACGGGATAGAACTCGAAATTCTGAATCAACTCGCCATAGTCTTCCTCATTGCTAAACTTTGTTGAGAGGAACTCCGTGGCGGCCCATCCCTGGGGTCCCCCATATATAATACCGCGAGGTTCGCTTTCCTCACATGCAGCCAGGGTGACAACCAGTGTCACCATTGCGGCCATCAAGGCCAGTTTTTTAAATACTTTCATGTGTAAACACTCCTTCTTTTTATTTTACAACCTAGATAGTATCATAGGGTTGTCAGTTTGTAAAGAACTTAATTCCACTGTGACATAATATACACGATCGCTCAGAACCGTATACTGTGACAGGATGGAATGCGTTATTTAAATAATGCAAGTGTTTTTGCCTTTACATCATTGTCTCCAAGAATGTAAAGGGTCATGCCTGCTTCTAAAGGCATTTTGGGGCTGGGTGCCTGGTAGAGTTCTCCGTCTGCTTCAATCGCAAGGACAAGGCCATACGTTTCATTCCAAAAGCGGATCTCCTTTAAGTTTTTTCCCAGATTGTTATCGCCCTTTTCTAACTTGAGCGTAAAAAAATCAAAGGGGAAAACTTCATTTTTCGATGTTTCAAGCAACCTTTTGATATGGCTTTCCAGTAGCTTGTTTACGCGGGCGTTTTCCTTGAGCAGTTCCTGGGTGTCAGTGAACAGTCGGTGCGATTCGCTTTCTTTGCGGTATTGTTCAATATACATTTGTGCAGCATTGCGCGAAAGCACATATATGCCGCTGCGCTGTTTGACTTCGACCACACCTATATTGGCGAGCAGTCGCATGGCCTTGCGTACCGTTTCACTGGAGACTTCAAATTCACCGGCCAGCATGCTGCGGCCGCGCAATTTGTCACCCTCTTCTATTTGCCGCGCGACAATTCGCTTGGCGATTTCATAAGCAATTGTTTGATATCGCGCTTCTTTATTGGTCATAGTTTCACCCCTTGCTGCTAACTTGCAACTTAAATATATCAAAAGGTTGTCAGTTTGTAAAGCAAAAACACTTTCAATTTTTCTGAAAGTGTTTTTTTTGCTTTGTTATGCGTTTGAAAATTCACAATAGTACAATATCTAGGATATCGTCAAGGGGAATAATCCCGTGAGTTAGGACAAGCACGCGCGCGTGTGCATCGACATTCAGACTGTGACTTTGAATGTGACGACGCTTCCCCGCGTGGAAATACTCCACTGCGATGGGCGCCTGTGTAGCTATGGCTTCCTCCATAGTATATTGCATAAGGGCGTATTGGTCATCACTGAGCGTGGGTTTTTGGGTGCGCTCCATGGCGTCATACATTTCACCAAGCATCTCTCCCTGGGCTTCGAGGGCTTCAAAAGGCATCCACTTAAGCATCTTTCTATCATGATAGATCCTAGGCATGATGCCCACCAATATACTTGGCGCGCTCTGCAGCGGTGCCACTTTCAAAATAAGATGTAAGGCGCATCACGCTGCGCTTTCCGTAACGACGCCGAAGGTGATCGATGGTGTGAAAGAGTTTCTCTGTTTTTTCCTTGCGCTCAATGCTTTTGAAAAACGATACCTGTTTGCCCATGCGTGTATCTTTAAGATTGGTGGCCCGGATGGAGATGCGTCTTATAGGCAAATCTTCATAATGTGCGTTGAACAGTCGCAGACACACTTCTAGCAATTCCTCCACATCATCCGTCGCATGCGTGAAGGACCATTGGCGGGAGAAGCCGCCGCCGGTCGCTTTGGAATAGCCGATGGCAAGGTGCATGGTTTTGGCCTGCTTGCGGATGAACCGCAAGCGCTCACCGACTTCATCAATCATTTCCAGCATGACTGTAAAGATGCTTTGCGCATCATAATCACTGAAAAGCGTCTGACCCAGTCCCACGCTTTTCATCGGAGATTTCACATCCTGCGCTTTGTTGGCGATAATGCTTTGGTCGATGCCGTGGGCGTGATAATACACTTCTTCTCCAATGATTCCAAAATGCTTGGCGAGGTGTTCGGGGGTGCTTCTAGCGATATCGCCCACACTGTAAAACCCGAGCATGTTCAAACGGTGTTGCATTCTGGGACCAATGCCCCACATCTCACTGAGGGGTCTTACTTTCCACAGTTTCTCAGCCACATCTTCGTAATGCATGTGTCCGATGTGGGTGGGGGAGGCCTTGCTTTCAAGGTCGAGTGCGAGCTTGCTCAAAAGCAGATTGTCCCCAATGCCACAAGTCGAGGGGATCCCTGTTTGTTCATAGATGGTGCGCATGATGCGTTTGGCAATGGTTCGAGTGTGCGCGCCGTAGTAGCGTTTATAGGCAGTGAGGTCCAAAAACGCCTCATCGATACTGTAAATATGGAGGTCCTCTTTGGCCACAAAGGAAAGATAAATCGCCACGATGTCTCGGGAAAACTCCAGATATTTCCGCATGCGCGGCTTGGCAATAATCAACCCTTCCACCGAGGGAACTTCATGAAGGCGCGCACGGTTTTTAAACCCGCGGGCCTTGAGATATGGTGTTACCGCAAGGACCACACTGCCGCCTCCGCGCGACTCATCAGCGACAATCAGCGGAGTCTTGAACGGATCAAGTCCGCGCATGACACACTCGGCAGACGCATAAAAACTTTTAAGATCGATGCAAATCACATCACGCTTGATTCGATATTCATCCATACCATCACCCGCTTTCTTGGTCACATTATATCAACAAATTTCGTAAAAACGAGTATTGACAAAGGCCCCCTTTGTTTGAAACAAAAGCGCCGCCTCTATCGGCGGCGCTTGAAAACATTCAATCTTTTTGTTCGGTGTACAAATTAAAATGCTGCATCACCCGAGGATCATCGGCGGGTTTACCCGTATTGAGTGAACGATTGCCAAAGGCATCGTCACTGAGCGTAATTTCATCGTTCAAATAACGGTTGAAGGTTTCAATCATGCGTTTTGCGTTTTTCAAGCCTTCGTTGTAAAGGGTTGCCACACTCTGTGTGGAGACAGTGGCGCACACAGGATGTACCCACGCGCGGCGCTGAACATTCAAATAATCGTAATCCGTTGTTTTCGCGTGATAAAATGACAAATCGACCAAGAATATGTCGCGCCGGCGATTGAACCAGTCCATCACGCGGTAAAGCGTGCGTTTAACGCCTGTAGCGTCCTGGATGCCATAGCGAATTACGCGGCGCATGCTTACGTAGCCTTTGGAAAACTGCTGGGCGCCGCCCTTGATTCCGTGCACAGTCTGCAGCGCGCTGTCAATAAGCTCGGTGATTGCGGGGGGAACAGTGGTGTAGGGCATCGCTCGTTTAAAAAGTGGATAACGCCAGGGCTTTACAGCTTCACCCTTTTCAATCCACGCGGCGTCCATGCGGCGTTCAAAACGCATATGAAGGCCACGCATCCGGTGCGTAGACCCATCAGCGGGGTCATAAAGACCGGTGTGGGAATACACGTAGGGATGCACCGCCGCATCTAGGGCATAATGAGCTAAATAACCGGCAAAGAAAGCGTGCGTCTGCGCATCGCGATCAGCCTTGATTTTTCTTGCCATGTGCACAAGCGATTGGCCCACATGATCATTGTGCAGCGCATTGCCCATCGCCATCGCTGACTCAGAGCGCCCTCCCAAACGGTAATAAAGCGGGTCGGGCCCCTGGACACCGAGGATGAACGCACGGCGCTGGTGGGGGTCATGGAACGTAGCGTTAAAGTATTTTAACAGCGCTTCACTGCTTTTTTGATGCATGTATATATCAGGCATGCGCATCACCCAGCATGCGCAGTTTCTCTGCAAAAGCCTCGGGCAGAGGCGCTTCAAAAGTCATGGGCGCATTGCTCAGGGGGTGGGTGAATTCCAGGCGATACGCATGGAGATACTGGCCGAAGGGATTGGCATCGCTTTTTCTTCCATACATCTCATCGCCCACCACGGGATGGTCGATATACTGCATATGCACACGAATCTGATGCGTGCGCCCACTTTGCAGGCTGCATTCGAGCAAGGTATGCGCTTCGAAGCGCTTGTATATGGAGAAATGGGTCACACTCGCTTTGCCTTCTGCCACTACGCTCATCAAATGGCGTTTGACCGGATGGCGTCCGATGGGCGCATCAATGGTCCCCTTCGCATGGGTGAAGGGTCCATGCACAAGCGCTAGGTATTGCCGCTTCACCTCACGGTTTGCAAGGGCCCCCTGAAGGGAAGCGAGGGTATCCTCATTGCGTGCGAATACCAACAGGCCACTCGTATGCCGGTCCAAGCGATGCACAACTCCGGCCCGTTCGGGTTTGCTGAAGGCGGCGGGGTCAAGTTTGTCAAGCAACCCGTGAAGCAGGGTCGCTTCATCGGTTGTTTGCGCGGGATGAGTGATAATCCCTGAGGGCTTATTGACAACGATGAGGGATTCATCCTCATAGATGATATCAAGATTCATCGGGACATGCTCGAGTGGGCGCTCAGGTACGCTAGGAATGGTGAGGGTGACCTCATCACCCTCTTGGAGAGTGTGGGAAGGCTTTTTGGTTTCACCATTCACGCGCACATGACCGGATTCAATCAATGATTTGACCTCGGCGCGCGACAAGGTTTGTGCTTGGGAGCTCACAGCTTTATCCAAACGGATTTTTTCTGTGTTATGACGCCACGTCATCGGTTTCACTGATCTCACCTTTTTCCTTGTCGGTGCGTTTGGGATTGTAAAAAATGATATCAATCGCCAGTAACACCCACCCAATAGTCAGTGCCGCATCGGCGATATTAAATACGGGAAAATTGTAATTGATGATGTAAACATCGACGAAGTCAATGACATATGCATACACCATCCGGTCGATGAAGTTGCCCAGCGTCCCTCCAATAAGAAGGGCCACACCAATTGAATAAAACGGCTTAGTGCCAAAATGCATTTCTCTGGCAAGCACCCCGAACACAACGAGTGCGATCACGGTGACAATTGCAAAGAATGTAGTTTCACCCGGGAACATGCCCCAAGCCGCCCCGGTATTGATATGATAAGTGATATGCAAAAATGAAGGAATGATTTCGATGCTGTCACCAAGGCGCAGAGCATCAGCAACAAGCTGTTTGGTCAGCTGATCGAAAATAACCACACCCAAGATGGATGCAAGCGCGATCAGCGCGGTTTTTTTGTTCATTGAAAAGCCTCCTAAGTCAATCGCGGCACAAGAATAATCATGGCGATGATTCCTGCCACCACTACTATTGACGCAGCAACGAGCGCTTCACGCTTGAAGCGTCGATGCAGATCAATATTCTCGTACACACGATACATGCTGAGTGTTTTATAGTAAAAGTAAAGCCATGCCCCCGTCCACAGTGATGCGGTGAAAACGAGTAAAGTGGCGTAGATATAGACGTGATAGACATAAAGCAGCATCCAGTTGATAAGTACCGCCACAACCGGAGCGGCAATGAGCGTGGAAAAGATGAATCCGCTGATAAGTGATTTCACAATCTCTCCAGTGGTGTAGGCATCTGTGAGTTTAGTCGAACTCATTCTATCACCCCGCCGTGATAACGCAACAGCCAATCGAGCGCGTCTGTGAAATGCTCCACACCGATGATGGTCAGGTCGCTATCACCGATTTCATCGATTGCGCGAACCGCCTGAGCATAATTATCGTTAGTCGCCCCCTCGCGCATGGGGACGAAAAACACATCATAGCCTTTGCGCTCTGCGGTGAATACTTTTTGACGCACACCGCCCACACTGCCGGTAGTGCCATCGATATTGATAGTGCCCGTACCTGTAATGCGAATATCGCGGGTAAGGTCATCTTCACTGAGGGCGTTGTAAATGTGCAGTGTCTGCATGAGACCTCCTGAAGGTCCCCCTACGAGAGAGCCGCGCACTTCCAGGGGAATGGGCGCATCAGTGATGTTGTAATAGGTGCGCATGGAGAAACCAAAGACACACGAGTCGTCGCGCTCAAAGCGTTCCTGAGTGATGTCCTTGACCTCATCCTCACGCTTTATGGTGAAGGTGTGCTCACCGCATTCCGCTTCAGTGAGTGCCTCGTCAATTTCGGGGTTTCCATTGACCTCAACAATGATATCACCAATGTCGATATCGCCTCTGGCGTAAGTGTAGATGAGATTGACAATGCGCTGTTCTTCATATTCAATGTCCATCCCCAGTGCTTCCAAGGAGGTGATGAAACTGGCGTCAATGGATGTGTTGCGCGCAACCTGACCACTTCTGAAATTCGCCGAATCGCTCACGTGCTGACGCGATTCGGGCAATTGATTGATGTCGTGGCGATGATCGAACGTTGAGGTGATGAACTGAAAAAAAGTCACACGATCGAGCCCCATCACATAAATGGAGGCCACGGGATTTTCCTGGGGGTATTCCTCCGCCATCAGCTCCACGTAGTCCCCAATTTGTGACGTATCGCCCGGCGTGGTAATCCGGTAGTCGATGCGGTATGTGAGGGCAAACATTAAAAACACATAAGGCACCGCCACAATAATAAACACCTTGCGGGCACGCTTGAACATTTCAATCATGAGTAAGACTCAGCGTAATCGGCGGCATTTGACGCATGGAAACCCCAGCATCCGCGAGCATGCGCATGCTCGCTTTGACGCTGCTTGCTTCTTGGTATTTGTTTTCAACGTAGACGATTTCCCTGATGCCGCTTTGAATGATCAGCTTCGCACATTCGTGGCAAGGAAACAGGGTCACATAAAGGGTCGTACGCTCAAGTGAGACAGTCGCGTTCAAAATTGCATTGGGCTCCGCGTGCACTACGTAGGGATATTTCGTGTTTAAAAAATCTCCGTCGCTCTCCCAGGGATAATCATCGTCATCAATGCCGAAGGGAAAGCCGTTGTAACCGATGCCGACAATGCGGTTTTTCTCATTGACGATGCATGCACCCACCTGGGTGTTTGGGTCTTTACTGCGCATTGAAGAGAGTTTGGCCACTCCCATGAAATAATCATCCCAGCTTATATAATCCGTGCGTTTCACACAATCACTCCTTGATGGTGCTGACGCTTCCTAGATTCACATGACAATACCCGTTAGGGTTTTTATCAAGGTAGTTCTGATGATAATCCTCCGCCACATAAAATGGCAAATCCGTCTTGAACGTGAGTTGAAGGGGCTTTGCATAATCCCCCTTCACTTCCTCGATGAAGGCATCAATTATCTGTTTTTGTTCTTTGTCATAGTTATAGATACCCGTGCGGTACTGCTGTCCGATATCATTGCCCTGTTTGTTGATGGCGGTGGGGTCGATAATGTTGAAAAAGTGTTTGAGCAGAGTTTTAAAATGGATGGTCTTGGTGTCATAGACGACTTTGGTCGCCTCAGCATGTCCACTGCCACTGCATACTTGTTCATAAGTAGGCTCAGCCGTGTTGCCATCAATATACCCTACTTCAGTGTGGGTGACGCCTTCAATGAGTTTGAAGTACGCTTCCACACCCCAGAAACATCCACCTGCGAAAATAATTGCTTTTTCCATAATCATTCCTCCATTAGTTTGCTGCATATATGCTGTGCTGCACGCAGTCCAGCCGTTGCCGGGACAAAGGGATTGGACGCGATAAAATCCAGTGATGCCCCGCTGAGGGGCGCTTCGCTACTGTGGACGACGCTAACGCCGCGCGTGATGCCTTTGTCCCTAAGCTGCTTGCGAAGCTTGCGTGCAAGCGGATCGTACTGTGTGTCAAAAAGGTCTTTGATGCATACATTCTCAAGATTCCACCGGTTTCCCTGCCCAGTTGTCGATAAGAAGGGAATTCCCTTTTCAAGCGCACTTTCAATGAGTGTGACCTTGTCTTTGAGTGAATCGATGGCATCGTAGATGAAATCAAGAGGATAGTCGAACAACTCTGATTGCGTCGCTTCTGTGAAGCGCTTGGTGTGAATGTGGACGCGGGCGCTGGGGTTGATTGCTAGCGCGCGCGCTTGTAAAAGTTCCGTCTTATTTTGTCCCACTGAATCATGGGTGGCGATAATCAGGCGATTAAGATTGTTGGGCTGGACGACATCGGCGTCCATGAGCACCAGCGTGCCAACACCCATGCGAATGAGCCCTTCAACTGCGTACGCACCCACGCCCCCAAGACCAATGACCGCAACGGTCTTGTTTTTGAGCGTTTCAAGCGCATCCGCTCCATAAAGTGGTACAAGGCGTTCAAACTGATTATTCATCGTCGGATGTAGAAGTGATTCCGAGTTCTTGTTTTTGTTCGTCGCTTATCGCACTGGGTGCATCGCTCATCAGATCGTGGGCGCTGGCGGTTTTGGGGAAGGCGATGACATCACGGATATTTTTGGTGCCGCTTAAAATCATCACCAAGCGATCAAGCCCAAAGGCGATGCCGCCGTGTGGGGGCACGCCGTAGGAAAGGGCGTCCAAGAGAAACCCGAACTGTTCACGGGCTTTTTCTTCACTCATGCCAAGCGCTTCAAAGACGGCACGCTGCATCTGTGAGTCATGTATCCTCAGCGAGCCCCCGCCAAGTTCCTGACCCTGAACAACAAGGTCGTAGCCGTATGCGAGCACATTGTGTGGATCGTTTTTGAGGCCATCAAGAGAATGCGCACGGGTGAATGGATGGTGCAACGCGTGGTGGCGGCCGGTTGTTTCATCGTATTCGAACATCGGCCAGTCGACCACCCAGTGAAAATCAAAGGTCTCGGGGTCGTAAAGTTCCAGGTCGGTGGCTACTTGGTTGCGCAAAAAAGCCAGTGACGCGCGCGTCACTTTAAGGGTGTCAGCAATGATGAATGCCAAATCGCCTTCTTCCATCGCCAAGGCATCGGTCGTGGCTCCGGTTTCATTTTCAGAGAAAAACTTCACAGGCGAGCCGCTGAGCTCACCGTTTTCCAGTTTGACAAATGCCAATCCTTTAGCACCATATTTTTTGACTTCCTTGGTAAGTTTGTCGATTTTTTTGCGTGAGTAATGTGCGCTGCCCCCTTTGACGTTGATCGCCTGAACGGCACCGCCGTTTTCGAGCGTGTCTTTAAAGACTTTGAATTCCGTGTCTTTGAATACACCCCCCAGGTCAGTGAGTTCCATTGCAAAACGCGTATCGGGCTTGTCCGTCCCAAAGCGGCGCATCGCCTCCTCATAAGTCATGCGCGGAAACGGCGTTTGAACGTCGGTGCCCACCACATCCTTCATAACGCGCTTGATCATGCGTTCAGACACATCGAGGACGTCGTTTTGCTCGACAAAGGCCATTTCGATATCAATTTGAGTGAATTCGGGCTGGCGGTCACTGCGAAGGTCCTCATCACGGAAACATTTGGCGATCTGGTAGTAACGCTCAAAGCCTGAAACCATCAAAAGCTGTTTGAAAATTTGGGGGCTTTGTGGAAGGGCGTAATATGCGTCCTTGTGAATGCGCGAGGGCACGACGTAGTCGCGCGCGCCTTCAGGAGTTGATTTGGTGAGCATCGGTGTTTCAAATTCCATGAAGGTTTCCTCATTGAGGAAATTGCGCACAGCCGTCGTAATGGCGTGACGGTTTTTCATCATGCGCTTGAGATAGGGCCTGCGCAAATCAAGATAACGGTATTTAAGACGGGTTTCTTCAAGCGCGTCCGTATCATCTTGAATCATCATCGGGGGCTGAGCAGCGCGCGAAAGTATAGTGAGCTCACCCACATCAATCTCGATGTCGCCGCTCACGATGTTTTTATTTTTGCTTGAGCGCTCAGTAACCACGCCCTTGGCTTCGATGACATCTTCGTTTTTAAGCGTTTCCGCTTGTTCTTTAAGAGGGTTGTCGTTGTAAAAAGCAAGCTGGGTAATGCCTTCTTGATCACGAAGATCGACAAACACAAGGTTGCCAAGATCGCGTTTTTTGGCCACAAACCCTTTCAAAAAGACTGATTCACCTTCGTTTGCAAGGGTAAGGGTGTTGTTGTGGTGAGTGTATTTCATCATTTGCCTCCTTCGGCGTTGTCACTGTTTTTGGCAGTGCGCTTTGTCAGGGTGTGTTGCAGCGTGGTATATACATCGTCAAAGGCGACGCGTGTTTCTTCGTTGGTGGATTGGTCCTTGATGGTGAGCATGCCCTGATTGACCTCATCCTCGCCCATTATGCCCACGAAGCGTGCACCTTGGGTCGCTGATTGCTTGAACTGGGCTTTCATGCTTTTGTTCATATAATCGCCATCAACCATCAACCCTTGTAGGCGCAGGCGCTGCATGAGTTTGCTTGCGGTTTTACGCACATCACCCAGCATCAGCACATAAAGATCCAAATTCGGTGCTCCGGGAGCCTCTTCGAGCGCTTTGAGCGCAACAACCAGTCGTTCCACACCAAAAGCGAACCCAACCGCAGGGGTGGGCGGGCCTTCAAGTGTCTCAACCAGCTGGTCATAACGTCCGCCACCGCATATGGCGTTTTGACTTCCCAGCAATGCTTCGCTCACTTTGATCTCAAAGACGGTATGTGTATAATAATCAAGGCCGCGCACTAAGTTGTGGTCTACACTTACATCAATTTCCATCCCCTTGAGGTGATCGATCACATCGTCAAAATGCGCGCGCGCTTCATCTGTTAAGTAATCGAGCGTGCGTGGCGCGCTTTGCATGCTCGGGTGATTGGAGTCAACCTTGCAATCAAGAATGCGAAGCGGATTGTCCTTATAGCGGGTGTTGCAATCGGGACACAGTGACTCAAGATGAGGCTTAAAATGCGCTTTGAGTGCTTCTTCATAGGCGGATTTTGATTCACTGTCCCCCAATGAATTCACATGCACAGTCACATCCTTGATTTTGAGTGCTTGTAAAAGCGTGACTGCGTAAGCAATCATTTCCGCGTCGATCGATGGGTCGTGCGCAGCAAACGCTTCAGCGCCGAATTGTCTGAATTCGCGGAAGCGTCCCTTTTGCGGGCGCTCATAGCGAAACATCGATCCATAGTAATAATACTTCTGGGGCTGCACCCGAGAAGCATAAAGCTTGTTTTCAACGTACGCGCGCACAATGCCCGCGGTCCCTTCGGGACGGAGGGTATTGATGCGTCCGCCCCGGTCTTCAAAATCATAGGTTTCCTTGCTTACGATATCAGTATCACCGCCAACAGAACGGTGAAACAGATCTCTTGCTTCAAAGTGGGGGGTTCTTATCTCAGTGAAATTGAATAATTTGGAGACACGGTCGATTTGCGTTTCGATGCGCTTAAAATAACCAATGTCTTCGGTGATGTCATAAGTGCCTTTCATTCTTTTGATCATGGGGATGCCTCCTTATACATATAAAAAAATCACCCTTGAGCCAAGGGCGAAATCAAATCCGCGGTACCACCTTAATTCCGGTCATATGCCGGCCCTAAGCTTTAACGCAGCGTTACGTCTTTTTCTACTTTATTCAAAAAAGCCCTCGGAACTGTCAAGCCCTTCACATGGGAGTGTTTTCACCAGCCACACTTTCTCTGTAACCACATACGGGCGCAGGTTCTTTAATGGTTA
>CAZOPM010000003.1:0-102840 GCA_964581705.1 uncultured Candidatus Izemoplasmatales bacterium | reverse complement strand
ATTGGTGGAGTTGAGGGGATTTGAACCCCTGTCCAAAGTAGCTGCACAACGAGGTCTACATGCTTAGTGTTGTTGAAAGGTTTAACCCCATTCCCTCAACAAACAAAGGGGTGAGGGGCGAGTCTTATTTAAGTTCGTACAGGACGCTAAGACGGTGCTTCCTGCATATAGCCCACTATTTGGCTATGTTACCTTGGTCGTGGGCAACCAAGGGCATAGGCAGCTTAATCCTTAAGCTGCAAAAGCTGTTTGTTGATTTCCGGTTATTATACCGTTTTGGCGTTTTGACTAGCGCCACCTAGGCATGCACTCGTGGAGCTCACTACCCTGTCGAATCCAGAACAACCCCATGTCTATTTTTATTATAACACAACCGGCGTTATGTTAAAAGCATTTAAGTCCGCGCTTGTGGGCTTTGAGTCGGTGTCCTATCAAAAGTACAAAGGCAACGCTCAGGCGGCTAACACGGATATTGTAGTATGATTTGAGATAAAAAAATCTGTATTTTCTGCTAAATGTTGAGCAGACTCATTACACCCATGATGAGCAACAACACGGCGATGAGTTGATTGAAACGAAGATTGTTGATGTGAGTGGCTATTTTCATGCCTGTGAACGAACCCAGCATTACAAAGGGAATCATTGAAAGGGAGATTTGCATGATCTCGACTGTATAAGCTCCTTGAATGATGAATGTGAGAACACTTCCTAAATTAATAGCCAGGAAAAAAAGCATGAGTGTCTTTCTGAAATCATTTTTTCCATATGCCGTGTTGGACATGAAGATAAGCACAGGAATGCCCCCCACACCCACAAGTGTGTTGAGCACGCCTGCAAGAGAGCCTACGGGGAGAAAGTATCGCTTGGGATGGTGCACTTTGTAAGGAAAATCAAACAGTTTGTTCACTGCAGTAATAATGAGTAATATCCCAAGCGTAATCGAAAAAAAGGTATCGTTCACTTGAAATAGGATAAAGCCACTCAAAAACGCAAAGATGAATCCAGGTATCATCAAGCCCTTAATTGCCGATATATTGGCCTTTGTCAGACGATTTTCACTGAAAAGAATATAGAAATTGAGGATCAGATTGAGCGTGACCACCAGCACGCGCACATCTGAAGGTGCGAAGAAAAACGCCGTTAAAAGCGGTACGGCGAAAATCGCCGTACCGAAACCACTAATGCCCTTGATAAGGGCGGAAAAGAACAGTGTGAGCCCAGCAAAAAGAATGGTCTCAATCATTGTGGCGACCGTGAAGTGCCTTTTCCACGCGGCGTTTCATGTCTTTTTCTTTCAAGTCGCGTCGTTTGTCATACTTTTTCTTCCCTTTGGCGAATCCTACTTCCACTTTGCAAAGTCCCTGGATAAAATAGATCTTCGTAGGCACCAAGGTTGCGTTTTGCTGGGCAAGTTTGGTTCCCAGTCGGGTGATTTCTCCTTTATGCATTAGCAGCTTGCGTTCACGGGTTTCTTCGTGGTTGAATTGATTGCCTTCTTTATATTTGGCGATATGCATATTGATGATGAACGCTTCACCGTCTTTGATGCGCACATAAGAATCACGAATATTGACTTTGCCTGCACGCACGGATTTAATCTCCGTGCCCTTGAGAACAATGCCTGCTTCGTAAGTTTCTTCGATAAAATAATCGAAGGTTGCTTTTTTATTTTTGGCGATCACGCGCATGGAATCACTCCTTTGCGATAGTGAAGTCGACCTGACCTTCTGCGATATTGACACCTTCAACTTTAACCTTGACAGTATCCCCCATACGGTAAATCTTACGCGTGCGCTCACCGATGAGCATCAAAAGGTCTTCGTTAAATACATAGTAATCGTCGCCGAGTTCACTGATGTGCACCAGACCTTCGATGGCGTTGTCGAGGGTGATGTAGATTCCGAAATTGGTGACACTGGATATATGACCCTCGTGCACTTCATTAATGCGCGAAGCCATGTATTCGGCCTTTTTCATATCGAGAATATCGCGTTCGAGGGTAATGGCAACGCGCTCGAGGGCGCTGGTTTGAGAAGCGACACTGGGCATGACCTCGCGGTAATGTCCGATGGTGTCCCCTTTAATGTTGCCGTTGATAATATAGGTGCGCATGAGTCTGTGCACCATGAGGTCGGGATAGCGCCTGATGGGACTGGTGAAATGGGTGTAATGCGTGAAAGCAAGTCCGAAATGGCCTAGGTTGTGTTCACTGTAAATGGCCTTTTGCATGCTGCGCAGCATCATGGTGTTAATACCGATTTCACTGGCGGTATCTTCAACCTTTTTAAGAAGTTTCTGCAATTCCTTGTGTTCGATTTGCTTGTTACCCTTGATTCTAAAGCCCAACGCATTAGCCATGGTAAGCAACTGATTGAGTTTCTCCTCTTTGGGTGCTTCGTGTACGCGATAGATGAAGGGTAGTTCCATCCAAAACACATGCTCGGCAACCGTCTGGTTGGCGATGAGCATGAACTCTTCGACGATTCTTTCGCTCTGACCACGGTCAAGCAGCTTGACATCTTTGGCACGTCCCTGCTCATCGAGGGTGATGACGGGTTCGTTGGTCTCAAAGTGGAGCGAGCCGCGCTGCGTGCGATGATGTCGCAGAATTTCCGCAAGCGTGCTCATATGCTTAACCGACTCGGCAATGTGGCTATATTCCTTGTTGAGAGAATCATCGCCTTCAAGCATGGCGTTGACTTGCGTGTATGTCATGCGCGCTTGGGATTTGATGACGCTTTCAAAGATTTCATGATTTTTCACGCGACCTTCGGCGTCGATCTCCATGACGCACGACATTGCAAAGCGATCAACACCCGGCATGAGGGAACAAAGGTTGTTCGACAGATGTTCAGGAAGCATAGGAATGACACGATCCACTAGGTAAATGCTCGTGCCGCGCTCGTAGGCTTCCTTATCAAGCACCGAGTTTTCCTGAACATAATGACTTACATCGGCAATATGGACACCAAGACGGTAATTGCCATTGTCCAGTCGGGTGATTTCCACCGCATCGTCGTAGTCCTTCGCATCCGCACCATCAATGGTGAAAATATTGTGGTCACGCAAATCACGGCGATTGCCGTAATCATTTCCGAGGTCTCGGAATTGTTTGGCCGCTTCCAAGACTTCTGTTGGGAAGGCGGGGTCGATGTCGTGGGATAAGATTTTCGATAGGATATCCACCCCGGGTTTGTTCATATGTCCAATGACGTCGGTGACCTTACAAAGCATCTGTGATCGGAATTTATAATTGATGATTTCTGCGCGCACTTTGTCATGAGGTTTGGCTCCGTTTAAGTGTTCAGGATTGATGCGTACATCGCTGCGAACCCCTTTGTCATCGGATATAAGAAAATAGTTGGGACCGCGTTTGATGACGGTTCCAATCAAATGCGTATAGTTGCGTTTGAGCACACGCTCGACAATGCCTTCTTTTTTGAATCCTTTGGGGCTTTTCTTGACAAAAACAAGCACACGGTCCTTGTTCATCGCATCCTTGACATTCGGCGGCGCGATATAGATGTCATCATCGCGTTCATCATCGGTTTTCAAAAATGCAAACCCCTTGGCTTTAAGATCAAGCACACCGGTGTAGTGTTTGGTGAATTTGATAAGCGTGTATTGGTTTTTGCGGTTAGGAACAATCAATGCTTCATCTTCCATGGCATTGACGGTTTTGGCAAGGTCTTTGTACGTATCGCTTCCCTTGTAGCCTAGTGCCTCTGCAAGGTCGGCGATAGAAAAGCGTTTGCCGTTTTGTTCATTCAGAAATTTGATAATTGTTTCTCTCATGATTGGGCCTCCTCTCTCATAGAAAAAAAGAACACTTCATTACAAAGTGTCCTTAAATCATCGCCCAGATTGACAGTCCAATAAAGAGTACCGCAACTGTTAATGTCGCTCGCGACAAAAAGAGTTCGATGCCGCGTTCTTTTTGGTGTGAAAACAGTTCGCTTTTTTCACCGCTGAACGCGTTGGCTGCGTTATCCTTCGTCGATTGGATGACAACAAGGGTAATGAGCAGCACCGCAACCAGCAGCAATAATACGTCGACTAATCGCATGGATGGCTTCGCCTCCTATAGTGACAATACGATGTAAACACCGTAAAGCAGGATGATTGTAACACTTGGTAAGATATAGATTATTGTTGTGTTCGGGGCTTTACGCTTCAAAGCTACCAGTACCATTATAGAGTTTAAGGCCCCTAAAATCAAGAGTAAAGATATATTTTTGAACAGTACGTCGTCATCGAACACCCTGTAGATATTTTCCTTGATGTAAACTAGGTCGACAATACTTAAAATCAGCATATTAAAGATGTTCGACCCCACCACATTGCCTACGGCTACTGCGTAGTTTCTCAGCTTAAAAAGCGTAATGACCGCTGTGAATTCCGGCAAACTCGTGGCTGCGCCTAAAAGCAGTGCTCCACCGAATGATGCACTCATATTGAGCGTCTCAGAGAGTTCTGAGGCCACATGAGTAATCATGTAGCTCACTACAACCACGAGGGTGGCGTAAAAAGCGAAGCGCATATTGATTGTTGATAGTTTATGTTTGCTGCCGCGAACGGACTTAGGCAAAAGGTCATGGCCCATCCTGCGCACACTGATAACATATATCGTGATGATCACCAAAGATATGACATTGAACGAAAGCCCAATGGAAATGCCTAGCCAATCGAGATTTAAAAGGCCCATACCCATCATGACAATAGGGAGGATGAAAGTCACATACATTATCAATCCCAGTGAAACGGTGGAGACATTGTCGCGCGTCTTGTTGAAAAACAAATGCTTGATAAATAACAGATCGACAACGGCCAAAATCAAAAAATTAAACAGGTTGCTGCCAAACACATTTCCAAACGCCATCCCCGGATTTTGCAAGGCGATGGTGGATGTCAGCGTAGTGATGAGTTCGGGAAGGCTGGTGACAACCGCAAGCAACACACCACCGATAAGCGCACCGCTGAGCTTGGTTTTTTTGTCAAGTTCATCAACATAATAACTCCCGCGCGCTGTGACGAAGACTACAAGCACCGCCAGGATAATGTATTGCACGAACAATCCATTCATAATTTTCACCCGGTTCTTTCAAAAGTATTATAACATGGCCGTTAAAAAACCCATCCGCCCTTTTGGGCGGAATGGGTAGTGGGGTAGGTTATTTGAGGTTGTAAAACACTTTCTTGCCGTTATACTGTGCAACTTCACTGAGTTCATCTTCAATGCGAAGGAGCTGGTTGTATTTGGCGATGCGATCGGTGCGTGAGAGTGAGCCGGTTTTAATCTGACCTGCATTGGTCGCAACCGCAATATCAGCGATTGTCGTGTCTTCAGTTTCACCGCTGCGGTGGCTGATAACTGCGGTATAACCCGCACGCTTAGCCATTTCAACAGCTTTGAAGGTTTCACTGATTGTACCGATTTGGTTGACTTTGATTAAAATCGAGTTCCCAATTCCCTCATCGATAGCTCGAGAGAGTTTTTCCGTATTGGTTACGAGCAAGTCATCACCAACAAGCTGGAGCTTGTCCCCAAGTTGTTGTGTATGGGTCTTCCAGCCTTCCCAGTCATTTTCATCAAGACCATCCTCAATGGAGATGATTGGGTATTTGTCCGCAAGCATGCCGTAAAACTCGCTGAGTTCCTTGGCATCCATTGTTTTGCCTTCGCCTTGAAGGTTGTAGGCTTTTTTGTCTTTGTCATAAAACTCACTTGAGGCGACGTCCATGGCAAGCACAATGTCCTCACCGGGTTTGTATCCGGCGTTTTTAATGGATTCAATGATTACTTCGAGCGCCTCTTCGTTGCTTTTGAGGTTGGGTGCGAATCCGCCTTCATCACCGACTGAAGTACTGTAGCCACGGCTTTTGAGTACGCTTTTGAGTGCGTGGAATACTTCAGCGCCCATACGCAGTGACTCTTTGAAGGTCGCGCCGCCAACAGGCATAATCATAAACTCCTGGAAGTCTACGGAATTGTCCGCATGAGACCCGCCGTTAAGAATATTCATCATCGGTACGGGAAGTTCTGTGGCGGAGAATCCACCAAGATAGGTGTAAAGCGGCTGTCCGGTGAAGTCTGCGCCAGCTTTCGCTGCTGCCATGGACACACCTAGAATGGCGTTAGCGCCAATTTTCCCTTTGTTAGGGGTACCATCGAGGTCGATCATAATTTGGTCAATGAGCGCCTGGAGTGTCACATCGATGCCTACAAGTTCTGGGGCAATGACTTCGTTGACATTTTCAACGGCTTTGATAACACCTTTTCCGAGGTAACGGTCTTTGTCGCCATCGCGAAGCTCAACAGCCTCGTGCTCACCCGTAGAAGCGCCACTTGGCACAATTGCGTGGCCATAAGCGCCTGAATCGGTGAACAGTTCAACTTCCACCGTTGGGTTTCCTCTTGAATCTAATACTTCTCGTGCGTAAACATCGGTAATGTAAGGCATGAATCATCTCTCCTTTGATTGATTGTGGTGCTTTATTTTTTGATTAGTGATTGGCCAGTCATGGCCTTTGGTTGTTTTACTTCAAGATACTCTAGCATGGTGGGCGCAATATCGCCAAGCACCCCACCATCCCGAATGGAAATGGACGTATCTGTGATGGTGATGGGTACGAGCGAGGTGGTATGGGCAGTGTGGGAACCTCCCTGATCATCGCGCATTTTTTCCGCATTCCCGTGATCAGAGGTAATGATGGAAACGCCACCTTTTTCCTCGACTTTGCTTGAAACAATGCCGACACATTCGTCTGTTGTCTCCACAGCCTTGATCGCTGCTTCAATATCACCGGTATGTCCTACCATGTCGCAGTTGGCATAGTTGAGCACAATCGTATCATGCAAGTCACGTTCAAGGTCTTCCATAACGCGTTCAGTGACTTCATAAGCACTCATTTCAGGTTTCATATCATAGGTAGCGACTTTAGGGCTGGGGACCATGATGCGCTTGGACCCCTCAATTTCTTTGTCTTCTCCTCCATCGAGGAAAAATGTAACGTGCGCATATTTTTCTGTCTCTGCAATGCGGAGCTGCTTGAGACCCGCAGCAGAAACCGTCTCGCCGAACATATCATCGAGTTTCTGCAGTCCAAACGCAATCGATCCTTTGACAGTATGGGAATAATGCATGGTTGAGACAAAATCAAGATTATTCACCGGCTGTGCATTTTCAAGCCCTGTCTCAGTAAGATTGGTGAGGGCTGTGGAAAGCTGTATAGCTCTATCAGGACGGAAATTCATGAAAATAACACCGTCACCGTCGTCGATGATGCCTTCTTTGTTCACAATGAAGGGCTCGACGAACTCATCGGTAATGGCATTGTCATAACTCGCCTGCACGCCTTCGCGAGCGGACGATGCCGCGGCACCGTCAGCTTTGGTGAGTACATTGTAGGTTTTTTCAATACGGTCCCAGTTCTTATCACGGTCCATCGCATAATACCGTCCATGAACAGACGCGATTTCTGCGGGACTGTCAGTTTCCTTGATGTAGGCCTCAAGCTCATCGATGAATGTCACCGCGCTTGAGGGGGCAACGTCGCGTCCATCCAAAAACGCATGAATGTAAACTTGTTTAAGCCCTTTTTTCTTTGCCATGTCGACCATGCCTTTGAAATGGTCGATGTGCGAATGCACGCCGCCATTACTCAAAAGTCCCATAACATGAAGTTTCGAATCGTTTTCAAATACGTGGTTGATCGCATTGTTGTACGCTTCATTTTCATAAAAGGACCCATCTTCGATGGCCTTGTGAATGCGTGTCAGTGATTGATAAACCACACGTCCGGCCCCAAGGTTCATGTGGCCGACTTCACTGTTTCCCATTTGTCCATCGGGCAAGCCAACAGCAAACCCTGAAGCTTCTAGAGTCTTGGTTGGATACGTCTGCATCAAGCGGTCCAGATTGGGGGTGTTCGCACGCGTCACCGCATTGCCTTCGGTGGCTTTTGCAAGCCCCAAACCGTCCATGATGATGAGTACGGTTGGTCGTTTCATTAAATCATCTCCTCACATAGTGATTATAACAATTTTCCGTCACTTTTCCTAGTAAAACGGGGGTTGCGTAAGCGTTTACTTGTTTCAGTTTGCCGTTTCATTTGAGCATATGCGCGGTATAATGGGACGTGAGAAAGGTGGTACAGTATGCAAAAAAATCTACTGAAACAATTCCGAGACTACTTTGCCAAGAAAGAAGGCTCCATCAAACACTTTGCCATCCCTGATTTGTGGAACGTCTCCGCTATCGAGGGGATTGATGCAACCTATACGCCTCAAGGACAGATTATTGTCGATCCGCACCAGTTTTTCAAAGCACTGATTGATGAGGTCTATCTTAACAACGCTCCTTCTTCCATTGCTTCCTTGTCACATCAGCGCGGCCAAAGCGATTCAGGTGAGTGGGTGCGCGACTCTATCATCTACTCCTCACTCGTGCGAACCTCCTCGGCATGGGACCATGACAGGAGCGGGGTGCTTGAGGTGACCAACCGCGATGGCATCAAGGAAACGGGGACGTTTCTTAAAATGCTTGCGCTGCTTCCCTTTTTGAAATCTATGGGGGTCGATGCACTTTATCTACTTCCCATTATGACATTTTCTAAAAGTCATAAAAAAGGAGATTTGGGCAGTCCCTACAGTGTCCAGGATTTTTTCGCACTCGACGAAGCACTTCATGATGATTTGAGTCGTGAAGCCTTCAGCGTTGATGAAGAATTCAGATTACTAGTTGAGGCCGCTCACGCGCTTGAAATGCGTGTGCTCATCGATATCATACCAAGAACCAATGCTATCGATTCTCATTTCATCAAGGACCATCCTGAATGGTTTTACTGGATTAAGACAGCCGAGGTTGACAACTATGCGACGCCCTATATCGAAGGCATTGAAAACACTACAGCGCCAACGCGGCCTTACATGGAGAAAGTTTATCAGGACAAAGCCACGTTCAAACACATCGAGCGCTTTGATTTCAACCCTAAAGATAAAGATCCAAAGCTTTGGCAATCAATCAAGGATTCTGAGAATCTCCTTGAATCGATTGAAAAGAATTTCGGCCTTAGCGTCGCACCGGCGTTTTCAGATCACATCAATGACAACCAACCACCATGGAGCGACGTAACCTTCTTCCGTATGTTCTTCGACCACCCGGAAGTCGCCAAACCCTATATCAAAAAAGATACTCCACCCTACATTCTTTTTGATTCCATCAAAAGCAATCTTCATCCCGGTAAAAAACCCAACCTGGAACTGTGGGAAACCATCGCCAATGTAATACCTTATTATCAAAAAACATTCGGCATTGATGGAGCGCGCATCGACATGGGCCACGCTTTGCCCAAAGAGCTACTCGATATGATTGTTGAGCGTGCACGCACGCAGGATGAGGATTTTGCGTTCATTGCTGAGGAATTAGATAATAAAAACGCCAAGGATGCCAAGGACAAAGGTTACAATATGTTCATTGGTAACGGGTTTTTCGCACAGCCACGCGTTTTTGATGGAACAGCAAAGCAATTTTTCCACAAAGCAAACACGCTCGCCCTTCCCTTATTCGCAGCACCAGAGACCCATGACACACCCCGCGCCGCTGCGCGCGAGGGTGGCGAAACTTTGAGTAAAACACTCGCTGCACTCAATATGCTCATGCCCAATGCCGTCCCCTTCATCAACAGCGGCCTTGAAGTCATGGAAAAACAAGCGATGAATTTAGGACTTGATGCCACAGACCGTGAGCGTCGCCGCTTGCCGCTCAACGACCCTTTTTACGGAAAACTCGCATTGTTCGATAGTTTCCAGTTTCACTATCTCGATCCATTGCGTTATGTCATTCCTGCTATTTTCAAATCACTCCTACCCTTGCGCCGAGAACTGGGGCATGCACGATTCAACAATAACGCCTTCAAAGCCATAGAAAGTGATAATCCTTTCTTTGTTGCGCTCACCTATAAACTCAAAGGGAAACTAATGCTTGTCTTTGGCAATCTCAATCCCTTCTACCCTGAACAGGAATACATCGATATCACACTCGTGCGCAACAATCAACGCCAGCGCGGAAAATTGCGGTTTTCCACCCATGAACCTCCCCGTGCATTTACGCAATTTATCGATATGAACACACTGGATATCCACTTAGGCCCTGGGGAAGTGAAAGTTATTGAAATCTAAGACGCTTGTGATCAATGGTTCACCCAACAAAAAAGGGCACTCCATGCGTTTGAGTGGTGAATTGTTCGATTTGGATTCACTCGATGTTGTGCATGCGTATGACATTGACATTACATCGTGTGATGACTGCAAAGTGTGTCATCACACCCCCACTTGCAAATATAATGCGGATGCAATGGGAGGCTTGATTGATAAGCTTGAAGCTATTGATACACTCATCATTGCCTCGCCTGTATATTTCGGCGGACTTACAGACAGGCTCATGCGCATCGTGAACCGCCTGCAACAGCTTTACGAGCGAAAGTTTACGCATGACAAGCCACTGAGTATCTCCACAGTGCACATGGTCCTCACTTGCGGGGCGAACAAATCATGGATGTTTGATGGACCGCGTGTGACCCACCATATCGTTAAAACCATGGTCGGCGCAAAGGGTGAATGTTTCACCTTCAGCGGAACAGACGATAGAACAGATTATACTCAGACGATAAACCAATATAAAGCCCATCTATAAAAAACCACGTGAAATCGAATGATTTCACGTGGTTTTGTTATGGTTTGGACAAAACATAGGGCGTGTGCACAAGTACACGATGGTAAATGAAATGAATAGCGAAAATCTGGATTGGCCACTTGATGAGCATGGTCACAATTCGCAGGGGCAATTGTGCGAGCATACCACTTCCATACATGATATAAAGCTGCACGCTGTTGAGAGTGAACGCAATGAGGGATGTTCCTATGATCACAAACACAAGGATGATGACATTGAGTCGTTTGAGTGGATGGAAAAACACTCCGCCCATCAGCCCCCACATCATAGCCGAGAGCGTCATGAAGTTGAATGTAAAGGCAAAGGGATTGATCATCACATAAACCCAGTCCGTAGCAAACCCCATTGCCAGCCCCGCCATGGGGCCAAGTACCATGCCCCCGATAAACAGCGGCAAATCATAAAATGATAGACGAAACTCTGCAGTGGTTAACGCAAATTGCTTGAGCACGACACTGAGTGCTACAAACAGGCCACTCAAAATGATTCGCCTGAGCCATTCGTTCGATTGCATCAAAAAAACCTCCTAAAAATAATTTCAAGAGGTCCACAAAAATTACTCAAAAAAGTAAGATCAGCGGACGCATCATTCCACCGCCACACAAGTGTTCGTTTGCACCCGACATCCCATGGTGCAACACTTAACGCAGAATGATTACTCTGATGCATTTATTGTAACAGTTTAAGAAGAATTTTCAAGCGAAAAGTCTATGGGGTCTCGCCCTTGCGCTATTAAAAAAGCATTCGCCCTGGAAAAAGGCTGCGAACCAAAAAATGAGTGTCGAGCAGCCAAAGGCGATGGGTGCGAAGCTGCGATGACGCAGTGACGAGACTCATCGATCAGCGGACGCTTGGAAGCCGCATGATTGCCCCACAACAAAAATACAATGGGCTGGGGATGGTCGTTCAGTGCTTCAATGATGGCATCAGTAACCCATGACCAGCCGAGTTTCTTATGCGAACCAGGCTTGCCGTGTTCCACACTGAGCGTCGTATTAAGAAGCAAGACACCCTCTTTGGCCCATTTTCTCAAATCACCATGATTGGGCATGGGCAGACCTAGGTCGTCGCGGCGTTCTTTGAAAATATTATTGAGTGAGGGGGGAATCGACACATTCGCACTTACACTGAAAGCCAGGCCATTGGCCTGATTGGGTTGATGATAGGGGTCTTGGCCCAAAATCACGCATTTGACTGATTCGTAGGGCGTGAGTTCAAGGGCCTCGAAGAGTTTATCTCGTGGTGGATACACGGTCGTTTGTTTGTAGCGTCTAGCCACAGAATCTAGGATTGATTGGAACCGTTCACTTTGTTTGACTGAAGCCAATTTTTCTTTCCATGTAGGCATGAAACATCCCTCCTTCACTCTCATGATAAAACAAAAGGCGCTCAATTTCGAGCGCCTTTTTCAGTTTACTTATTGGTTAATTTCGCCTGTGCCGCCGCAACGATTGCTACTGGGACACGGAATGGTGAACAACTGACATAATCGAGGCCGGTTCTGTGGAAGAACTCGATGGATGCTGGGTCGCCACCGTGCTCACCGCAGATTCCTACGATAAGGTCTTTGTTATTGTCGTTGCCGCGTTTAGTGGCAATGTCGACAAGTTGGCCCACACCGGTTTGGTCAATGCTTTGGAATGGGTCATATGGCAAGATTTTTTCTTTCTCATAAATGGAGAGGAATTTACCAGCGTCATCACGGCTGAAACCGAATGTCATTTGTGTGAGGTCGTTGGTTCCGTAGCTGAAGAAGTCTGCAACTTTAGCTACTTCATCAGCAACAAGTGCTGCGCGTGGTGTTTCAATCATTGTCCCAACGAGATAATCAAGTTCAACGCCGGCTTCTTTGATTAACGCGTCTGCTGTTTCCTTAATGTAGTCCTTGAGATAGGTGAACTCTTCGACTGTGGAAATGAGTGGCACCATGATTTCTGGTTTGACGGTGATGCCTTGTTTTTTCATCTCAATCGCAGCTTGGATGATCGCTTTAGTCTGCATGACAGTGATTTCAGGATATGTCACAGCAAGACGGCACCCACGGTGTCCGAGCATAGGGTTGAACTCGGAGAGATTGCTGACTGCATTGTTGAGACGCTCTTCACTTACGCCGAGTTGCTTAGCCACTTTGGGCACATCTTCACGACTTGGAAGGAATTCATGCAGTGGTGGGTCGAGCAGACGAATCGTCACAGCTTTATTGTCCATGACTTTGAAAATTTCCTTGAAATCCTTGAGCTGATGGGGCAAGAGTTTTTCAAGCGCTTTTTCACGTTCTTCTTTCGTATCTGCGATGATCATTTCCCGTACGTTAGTGACACGGTCCTCTTCAAAGAACATGTGTTCAGTACGGGCGAGTCCGATGCCTTCAGCACCGAATTTGACTGCTTGTTTGGAATCGCGTTCATTGTCAGCGTTAGCTTTGACACCAAGGTCTTTCACATCGGTTGACCACTCGAGGATGGTTTCGAATTCTTCGGAGAATTCGGGAACTTGAGTATCGATTTTACCAGGATAGATTTTACCGGTTGACCCGTCAATACTGAAGAATTCGCCTTCTTCGTATTTATTGCCATCGATGGTCATGTAGCCTTCGGCTTCATTGACAATGACTTCACCGGCACCTGATACACAGCTTTTACCCATGCCGCGTGCAACAACAGCCGCGTGGGATGTCATACCACCGAGTTGGGTAACAAAGCCTTCAGCCGCAATCATGCCTTCGATGTCTTCAGGGCTGGTTTCTTTTCTGAAAAGAAGGGTCTTTTCTCCTTCAACTTTCATTTGCGCCGCTTTTTCTGAATCGAATACGACGCGGCCGGTAGCGGCACCCGGAGACGCTGCGAGGCCTTTGGCAACGCTCTGTGATTTTTCAAGCGCGTCTTCTTGGAACACTGGGTGAAGCAATTGATCGATGGACGCTGTATCCACTTTCATAATCGCTTCTTCTTTGGTGATAATATCATCGCGTTGAAGGTCAACAGCGATTTTTACGGCCGCATGTGCGGTACGCTTACCAGTCCGAGTTTGGAGGATGAAGAGGTTGCCTTCTTCAACAGTAAACTCAACGTCCTGCATATCTTTGTAGTGTTCTTCAAGTGTGTTGAGAATGTCAACGAGTTCCTTGTAAATCTCAGGGTCGCGTTCGGAAAGTTCAGTTTCGAGGTCAAGCGGTGTGCGTACCCCGGCAACAATGTCCTCACCTTGTGCATTGTAGAGGAATTCACCGAATACGACATTTTCACCTGTTTTTGGATCACGGGTGAACAAAACACCGGTTCCTGAGCGTTCACCTGTATTACCAAATACCATCTCTTGGACGTTGACCGCTGTTCCCAGGTCGTGTGGAATCTTGTTGTGGTCACGATAAATACGTGCGCGCGGTGTATCCCAGCTACCAAAGACTGCGTCAATGGCCATGTAAAGTTGCTTCATGGGATCTTGAGGGAATGGTTCGCCCACTTCACGCTCATAAATATTCTTGAATTGATCAAGAATATAGGCAAAATCGTCCGCGGTCATCTCCGCGTCACTCTTGTAGCCTTTTTCTTCTTTCATGTTGTCGATTACATCGTTGAACAGTTTCATATCAACGCTGAGCACAACCTCACCGAACATTTGAATCAAGCGACGATAAATGTCGTTGACAAACCGTGGATTGTCTGTTTTTTCAATCATGCCCTCGGCAACTTCATCATTGAGTCCGAGGTTGAGGATTGTATCCATCATGCCGGGCATGGAAAATTTCGCCCCCGAACGTACAGATACCAACAAGGGGTTGTCTTTGTCGCCAAAGCCCTTCCCGGTCTCTTCTTCAAGTTTTTTTACGTATGTTTTTACGTCTTCAATGAGCTCGGGGGTGTTTTTTCCTCCGTTTTTGTAATACTCTGTGCACATTTCTGTTGTGACTGTGAAGCCACCTGGTACAGGAACACCAAGACGCTTCATTTGGGAAAGGTTGGCACCTTTTCCGCCAAGCAGTGCTTTTTGGTCCTGGGTACCTTCACCAAACATGTAAATTCTCTTCATATGATTCACCTTTCGTTCAAAAATTTGTTTTGCTCAAATCGGCTATATTATATCATTTGCCCCTAGCCTTTTCAACTGAAACAGTCTCCACATCATGCGTGATTGAGCGCTCATTAAGTGTAAACGTTTCCATAGAAAATTGCGTAAAACACCCCCGCATGTAAGCGGGGGTGTGACTTATTCTTTTACGTCTTTAAGATTGCCTTCCTTGTCGTCGGTTTCCTTGATGAACTTAAGGATGGCCTGATAATGTTTTTTATTCGCGGGCTTGCACTGAGAGAGTTGTTTGACCTCTCCTTCAACCATGCCCTCGGCAAACGCTTCGCACCCTGGATAGCCACAGGCACCGCAATCGAGATTGGGTAAGCGCTCATGGATGCCTTTGATGCGTGGATCAACCTCCACTTTAAGTTTATCCGCCGCATATGCGAGGCCAAAGCCAAGTATGCCACCCATGGTTCCAAGGGTTAGAATGGGTCCGATAATTTCAGTCATATTACGCCTCCTCGGAGTATCGTTGTTTGAGGCCACATGAATAATTGGCGCATGTGCCACATGTTTCTTCATCACCAATATCATCATCGATTGGGGATGTGGTGTTCTTATTGAGCAAATAGGTGCCCAAATACACAAGTACAATCACCGCTGTAACTGCAACACCAGTTAAAATTTCCATTAAACCATGCCTCCAAGACCGAGGAATGCCAGTGCCATGATCCCCGCTACAACGAGTGAGATTGGCAAGCCTTTCCATGCGGGTGGAACATCGGTATGTTCAAGACGCTCGCGAATTGAAGAAAATGCGAACATAACCAAGGCGAACCCAAGTGCAGCGCCAAACGCACTTGTAGTAGCAACCCAAAGCCCCTGGAACACACCGTAATCTGCAGCGTAGCCCGATGCGATATTGCCCTCGGCCACACCGAGAATCGCACAGTTGGTCACAATTAAGGGCAAGTAAATACCGAGACCCTTGTAAAGTTTCTTGGAAAATTTCTTAATGAACATTTCCACAAGCTGCACGAGTGAAGCGATGACCAAAATGAATGCAATAGTGGAAATATAAGTAATGCCCATAGGATCGAGTACATAGTAGTAAATCAGATAGGTAATCATCGCTGCGATGACCATAACGAACATAACAGCCAATGACATGCCCACAGCACTTTCGGTGCGTTTGGATACACCCAGGAATGGGCACACACCCAAAAAGCGCATGAGGACAACGTTATTGATTAACATTGAAGAGATAATCGCTACAAAGAATACTTCGATACTCATGCAGCATCACCCGCCTTTTCTTCCATAGCTTTTTGTTTCTTGCGTTCCGCTGCTTCTTTTTTCTTCTGTTCAATCCATGCCTGGCGCGCTTCAGCTTTTTTGCGTTTGGTGTAATTTCCGCGGGCGGAAAAAATCGCTAGCCAGATGCCGATAATGATGAACCCACCGGCTGGACCGATGAAGACATCCATGCTGAACAGATATAGATCAGTGTTGATGTATGACACTTCAAATGGCAAAGGCAGATACTGCCCCAGCGTGATCGCGCCCGTGGCCAAAATTTCGCGACTCACACCAATGAGCATCATCGCGAGCATGAATCCAGCTCCCATGCCAACACCATCAATAATACTGCTCAGTGGGTTGTTTTTAGACGCAAACGACGTTGCACGCCCCATGATGAGGCAGTTAACCACAATCAAGGGAATAAAGATACCCAGCGCCTGGTGAAGTTCATAGGCGTATGCTTCTGTGATCATGCCCACAATGGTTACAAACGTTGCAATAACCACGATATAAGCGGGAATCTGTACTTGATTGGGAATGAGGTTTTTCATCAGTGAAACGACAAGGTTGCTCGCAGTAAGAACGAAGATGACGAGCACGCCCATGCCGAATGCTGTTTCAAGCGTGTTTGTGACAGCAAGTGCGGGACACATACCGAGCAAAAACACAAAGATGGGATTTTCACGGATAATGCCCTTGAGGAAATTATCAAGTTGCTTCATTTGTTTCTTTTTATTCTTTTTTGGGTTTTGAACAGTTTTTTCTGCCATGATTATTCACCCTCTCCTTGTGCGTGGGTTTGTAAGGCTCCGATGACGATTTCATAGATGGATTCGCCAGTGGCTGTAGCGCCAGCGAATGTGTCCTCGGCATCAGAGTAATATATATCAGCCAATGTCAATCCCTCTAGGGATTCTAGTTGAGGGATTACATAGTCATTCACATAATCATCCGTATCGGCGTAATCTACGAGTTCCGCGCTTACGATAACACCGTCTTCGTTAATCACAATATCAACTTCATTCGTTCCCCCACTATTAAACCCTTCCGCAGCACCACTATATTTTGTGCCTTCATCTGTGGTCTCACTTGAAGTGATGGCATCGGTAGCGTCCTCTATGTCAACGGGACCATCGCCAAGTTCAGGATATTCATCATTATAGGAGAATGCGCCTTGGACTACTTCGTAGATGGATTCACCTGAGCCGGTCGCACCAGCGAAGGTATCGAGCATGGTGTCTTCATCCACACTATCCTGAGCGACGAATGCGTCGAGATTAGGATAGATATAGTCCTCTAGATATTCATCGGTGTCCTCACTTTCCACAAGATCGACAAAGAGGATTTCTCCGTTAGAATCAAGGGCAAGTTCAATGACATTCGTGCCACCAAATCCACTTGCTTCACCGCGGTATAAATGACCTTCAACCGTATCATCCGTGTATTCTCCACGATGCACCACTTTGTCGATGTGGTATTCATCTTCCGGTCCATCGCCAAGTTCAGGATATTCATCATTATAGGAGAATGCGCCTTGGACTACTTCGTAGATGGATTCACCTGAGCCGGTCGCACCAGCGAAGGTATCGAGCATGGTGTCTTCATCCACACTATCCTGAGCGACGAATGCGTCGAGATTAGGATAGATATAGTCCTCTAGATATTCATCGGTGTCCTCACTTTCCACAAGATCGACAAAGAGGATTTCTCCGTTAGAATCAAGGGCAAGTTCAATGACATTCGTGCCACCAAATCCACTTGCTTCACCGCGGTATAAATGACCTTTGACTTCTCCATCTTCTATATATTGATCGCGGTAAGTGATGCGGTCGATGTATGTTTCATCTTCATCCTCATCATCCATATCACCATCACCAGGGGTGAATTCGGGGTTCAAGCTGTAATGGTCAAACACAGCTTGAACCATTGCAAATACGGATTCTCCACTGTTTGTTGCACCACTAAAGGTATCATCTTCGGAAAGCCCATCGAGATCGGTTCGGCCCTCCAAATCAGATAAATTAGGATAGACATAATCATCGAGATAACTATCTGTATCGTTTGTTTCAACAAGCTCGATAGAAAGGATTGCTCCATCATTATCGATGGCGACTTCAAAAACGTTGGTTCCACCGAAACTCTCGGCTTCGCCTTTATAAAGCAGGCCTTCAGTTTCATCATCTACGAGATATTCCTCCCGTGAAGTGAGAACTTCATCATCGATCAATTCAACTGCGCCACCAAGCACGGCATAATAATCAAGGGCCGCTTCGATGATATTGACAATCGATTCACCGCTGCTTGTAGCACCAGCGAACACGTCAAGTGCATCTTCACGGTCAATGGCGCTTTCGCCGTCGAAGGCATCGAGATTGTCATAGACGTAATCTTCAAGATAGCCTTCAGTATCGTTGGAGTGAACAAGTTCAACGGAAACAATCTCACCATCATCACTGAGTGTCACCTCAACGACATTCATATCGTTGTAACCCTCTGCATAACCAGTGAGGAGGAAGCCTTCATCAACCTCGCGGTAACGTGCTAGATAATCGGCTTCAATGCGCGTGGTATCCATTGTGAGGTCCTTAATAAAGCCCAGTGCGTCTGTAATTGCTTCATCGCCTGAGAGACCTTCAACATCCACATCGTCAATGGATTCACCAATAATATCATCAAACGCTTCAATAATCTCATCGAGGTCCGCCTCTTCATGGGTGGCGATGCCTTCAATCACATCATCTGATGAAAGACCAATCATAACCAGCTCATCTTCTACTTCTAAAGCGTAAGCATAACCAAGCGTGGATTCGTTTTCATCAACCACACGATATTCACTATTCACCGCTTCATCTTCGAACGTGAAGTGTGTGATGTAATCATCAGTGGCTTCACCATAAATGCTTTCCAAGGCCTGTTGCTCGGGGGAACGCAGATCTATATCTTGATTTTCATAGAACATTTCAATTGCATAATCCGTAATCAGCTGGACACTATCATACGACTGCGTCGCACCAGTGTTTGTATCATAGGACATGTCAGAAGTGTCTTGACCCTCCAAGTTTTCAAGGGGGAGATTTTGATAGTAATTTGGCGTGTTTTCCGTCGCCGTAATCACCACACCTGCAATTTCAAAATCCATGTCAATACCCACAAGCACGCTTATATCACCGAAGTTATTGGTGTCGTGCCCGCGGTAAACCTCACCGAGTTGCTCGCCATCAGAATTAAAGAGTTTAACGCGGAGGTCAATGACATCGTGATCCACATCTTCTTGTTCCAACTGACTCATATCCGCATCGGGGAACATATCTTGATATTCTTCATATTGCGCTTCTAGACGATTCGCATCAATGCGTTCCTCAGTCAGTGAGTGTACGAGGACAATCGATGCGCCTGAGATAACCCCGATTGCGAGCAAAACTGCTGCAATTCTAAGTTTATATAGCATAATTAACACCTGCCGCCGCAATTGCAGCGGTTAAAAGCACCACTGCTGCGAAAATAGCTACGTTGCGTACTGTGAACTTATTGGTTGTCCACCGCGGATAATCAATCGCGGGAACGAACATATTCATCAGCACAAGGGAGAATACTACACCTTCAGGAAGTTGGGCGAACACACGTATGAAGAATGTGAGCGCCCCCACACCGAAGGCAAAGTAAATGCGCCCGGGACGGGTAATGGGCATGGTTATGGGGTCAGTCGCCATGTATACAGCCGCGAACATGATTCCGCCGCTTAAGACCTGTGTGGCCACAAACCAAAGCCCTGCATCCTCTTGGGTCAATACTACGGCGAATGACAGAAATGCTACTGTTGCGATCACTGTGATCGGAACAAAGATATCAAACGATTTTCTCAGGAACAGATAAAGACCGCCCACCAATATGAGCAGCGTTGAGGTTTCACCTAGAGACCCTGGGAAACCGATTCCTGAGAACATCGACCAATAACTGTAGTACTCTGTGACACTCGCATCAAACAAATCCACACTCAGCATACCCAGGACGGTCGCACCGGCTTCCGCATCGACAAACGCCTCATATACGAGGGCGCCACCGTATGAAAGCGCAACGAATACGCGTGCGAACGCAGCGATGTTGAAGATGTTTTGTCCCAAGCCGCCAAAAATCATCTTGGCCAGGAACACACCGATTACACCACCGATAATGACCACCGGCAAGGGAATCACATCGGACAAGGTAAGTCCGTAGATGACCCCACTGGTGAGCACTGAGAAGTTCGAAAGTGTGAAACTTTTGTTTATCAGTTTGAATGATTCACCGTTAAGGATGTCGATGATCTGATAGTAAACATATTCGGTAAGTACCATCGACAATACGGCCGCCAATAAAATCCACACAGCGCTCAGCCCGTGCTGGACGACCGCGAAGATGACCAGCGGGGAGAGCGCGATGGATACATCGCCCATGAAACGGTTGACACGGGCGGTGGGTTTTCTTACAAATGGAGCTGTTTTTTTAACTAATTCCATATTATCACCTTAAAAAGTTTTTTCCTTTCCGCATATAGTCTGTGAGGTGAATCTTGGAGGTACAAACGTATGAACAGATGCCGCACTCGATGCATTTGTTGACGTTGAGCTGCTCAAGTGCTTTCTTGTCACCTTTTTTGAACGCGTTCATGATTTGTACCGGTTGGATGTCAACGGGGCAGGAATACACACAAGACCCACAGCGAACGCAGGGTTCCTCAATGGGGTTCTCATCGCGAAGTGCGAGCAGGCTTGCTGTGGTCTGGGTGATAACAATATCTTCATGCGGGGTGGATTGCCCCATCATGGGACCGCCCATGACAATGTTGATATCGCCAGCATCGTCTTTGAATCCACCGCTCATATCGAGCAGATGTTTCGTTGAAGCGCCGATGCGTGTACGAATCATGGTGGGTTGCTTGATTGCATCACCATTGATGCTTATGTAGCGTTCAATCACGGGCATATTATATTTGAGGGCATCGTAGATTCCGATGGTTGTGGAACTGTTGAGTCCGAGGATGCCATATTCCATCGGTAACGTGCCTACAGGCACATCAATGCCGGTAACCGATTTGAATGTCGCAATTTCCCATCCTTGAGGATAGTAATCCTCCACAGAGACAACTGAGACGTCGACATCGGTGATTTTTTTCGCTTCGCTTTCAAGCATATCGAGAAGTTTCTTCTTAGTTTCCTTCACAGCCACAACGCCGCGTTTAGCGTTGACAGTAGCCATTGCGTAACGCAAACCCTTGAATAGGTCTTCGGGACGTTCCTGCATGAGGACATAGTCGCTGTTGAGATAGGGTTCGCACTCCACACCATTAACAATTACGACATCGATGGGTTTATCCGTGCCGAGTTTGATGTGTGTTGGGAATGCCGCGCCCCCAAGACCGGTAAGCGCCTTGTTGCCGACAATCTCTACAACGTCTTCTTGGCTCATCGCCTCGATTTCCGTATCAGTGCGTTCTCCGATTGAAGGGTCCAATGCATCCTCGAAATCATTTTTGATGACCACAATGTCATCTTCAATGTCGCCGGGAACGATCTTTTTGCTGAAGGCCTCGACAGTTCCACTGACTGTCGCGTACACGGGCAGTTTGAAAAACGGGCCCTGACTCTCGCCGAGAATCTGACCGATTTTCACATAATCGCCCACCTCGACAAATGACTTGCAATCCTTACAGCGCGGAGGGTTCATGGGAATATGGACATATTCCGGATGGATGTGCTCCGCACGCTCAAAATCTTCTGAAATTTGCTTGTAGTTAGCAATTTTCTTATTGGTTTGAATCATTGTTTCACACCCTTTTGGTTTTGTATGGCGTCAATATCGCCTTTGATTTTCGTTTCCATGGCGTCCAAAAGCCGGTCTGCTTCCGCTTCACTTGCTGCGGACACATTCATGTAGACTTTGAGTTTGGGCTCGGTACCGCTTGGACGCAGCGTAAACCACATGTCATCATCAAAGATGAACTTGACTACGTTGCTCTTGGGGTAGTTCATTGTTTCTTTGCCTTGCTTAGTGATGCGCGTACCGTGTTGATAATCCTCCTTGGCGATGAGGGCACGGTCGTTGAGGTGCGCTAAATCGAGGCTGCGGAAATGTGTCATGATGTTGGTGATCAATGTTTCTCCCGCTTGACCTTTGAGGTTGATACTCAACAAACGATCTCGGTAATAGCCGTGTGTGGCATATAACGTTTGCAGGTAGTCGATAAAGGTTTTGTCATCATTGGCGAGCACATCGGCAATTTCCGCACCAAGCAGTGCCGCTTGTACCGAGTCCTTGTCCCTGACAATGTCAGTGATGACATACCCATAGCTTTCTTCATACCCCATGATGAACTCAGTGTCGGTATTTTCAATCTTTTCCATCTGTTCGCCGATGAATTTGAACCCTGTCAGCGTAGAAACCACGTCCATGCCGTATGACTTGGCGATGCTTGCACCAAAATCCGACGTAACAATCGTGTTGTAGACAACACCTTGGGCCGGAAGTAGACCGTTGTCTTTGCGGTTTTTAAGCAGATAATCGATGAAAACCGCACCCGTCTGGTTTCCGCTTAGGAAATGATACTTCCCTTCATGCCACGGCATAATCGCAAGACGGTCTCCATCGGGGTCGGTCGCAATGAGAAGGTCCGCATCGTTCGCCTTGCCGACCTCGATGGACTTGGCAAAGGCCGCTTCGCTTTCGGGATTGGGTGAATCCACTGTTGAGAAGGTGGGATCAGTGGTCATCTGCGAATCTACAGTGATGACTTCGAATCCCGCCTCCCTAAGCGCGCGGGGCAGCACAGTTCTCGCCGTCCCGTGAAGGGGAGTGAAAACAATCCGGACATTCTTGGACGTGCCTTTGTGCCACTGAAGTGTGTGCACACTTTTAATATAGGCGCTGTCCGTTTCCTCACCAATTGTGGTAATAAGCTTGTTTGCTTCAACGGTGTCAAAATCAACCGATTCAATCGCAAACAAGTTGCTGACATCATTGAAAAATTCAATGACCCTATCGGCTAGCTCAGGCGTGAGCTGACAGCCATTGTGGTCATACATTTTCACACCATTATATTCGGGAGGATTGTGAGAAGCTGTAACCATGATGCCACCTGCTGCGCCGTGATGACGCACAGCGAACGAAAGTTCCGGTGTGGGCCGCAATGCATCAAAGAGATAGCTTTTTATACCAAACGCCGCAAGAACGCCCACCGCTTCTTGTGCGAATTCAATGGATTTGTTGCGATTGTCGTGTGCAATCGCAACACCACGCGCAGCCGCATTGTCATAATGATCAAGAAGAAATTGCGCGTAGGCATATATCGCGCGACGCACCGTGTAGATGTTCAAGCGGTTTGTCCCCGCCCCCACAATGCCGCGCATGCCGCCAGTCCCAAAAGAAAGATGTTTATAAAACGCATCTTCAATTGTGGCTTCGTCCATGGATTTGAGTTCATCATGAATTGATGGGTCAATACTTGGTTCATTGAGCCATTTCAAGTAACGTTGATTCACACAAAACCACCTGCCTTTCCGCTTTAAAGCGAATATATTTACAACAGTTGTATTATAGCCTACATCCTTTTTCTTTTCAACAGCTAACCGTGTTTTCTAAATAGTGTGCAATCATTGAAAAAGCCTTCAATCCTTGAAGGATTGAAGGCTTATATGACCTATTTACTGTTTTTTGGGTCAATGAACCCTTTGCCGGACTGCCATCCGCAAGGAACCATATTCCCTTGTGCTTCATTTTGAAAAACTTCTAAACTACGCAAGATTTCATCAACATTGCGCCCAGCGTCTCCGTGATTGACCTGCATCCCTTTGAGCATGCCACTGGGTGCGATGATGAACGTGGCGCGCCAGGCGAGCCCTTCATTTTCATCCAGCACGCCGTAAGCTTCACTGACGGTATGAGAGGCATCTGAGGCGTGAATGTGGTTCAAACGCCCCAGTGTGTCGTGCATTTGCCATGAAAGATGGGCGTACACACTGTCTGTGGACACAGCGATCACGCGGGCGCCCAATGATTCAAAGCGATCATTGAGTTCGTTGAAACGCTGAATTTCCGTGGGGCATACAAACGTGAAATCACGCGGATAAAAGTAAAGTACGACCCACTGGCCCTCACTGAGCAGCGCATCGAGGGAGATCGATGAAAAGCGGTCCATGCCCTCTCCCTTGGGCATAACGGCGGACATTTCAAATCGGGGTGCCTGTTTGCCGATTTTGGCACCGGTCACATAAAAGTCATTATCGAATTTTTTCATAGTCGGCCTCCTGTAGGGGTGTTACTCATAATCATACTTGAAACTGAGGTAAGATGCAATGGCAGGGCGCACTGCGAAAAACGTCGCCATAATGATACTGCCCTTTAAGACGTTAAAAATGGTAAAGACAAACACAATCGTGAACAAATATCCGCCCTCGACGAAGCCGACATCGAAGGTTTGGGGCGAGATCATTGAGCGCGCTTCACTGAGTGATATGCCCAGATATACCGGGGTAACGAAGAAATAATTTGCCGCGACCATGACGATGCTTACGATTGTGATGGTAACACCACTAATGAGTAGTCGGTTTTTCATCCCTAGCGCGTGGACGCTCAAAGATAGACCCACGACGTAGGAAAGCGAGGCAATCAGTGCAGAAATCTGGCCGATGGCGATCGGACCCACCGCACCCCGGAAAAGCAAATGAACAAGCGTTTTGAGGATCGCAACAACGAATGCTTCGCGCCAGGAAAACATGAAAAACGCCACGAGTACCACCATGTCGGATAAATCGATGGCCATAAATATGAAAGGAATCTCGAGGATCATAAGCACAGCCCCGATCGCGCTCAATACGGCGATCAGGGTCATGCGCTTTACACGATCATCCATCGTTTAATTCCTTGGTTTGAGGTTCCAGATTTCTTTTGCATACTGAGAAATGGTGCGGTCGGAGGAGAAAAATCCACTGTTGGCGATATTGTTGATGGCGATGCGCCACCAGGCGGATTGGTCCTTGTAAAGTTCATTGACTTTGTTGTGGGCGTCGGAATAGCTGCGCAGATCCTTGAGGAGGAAATATTCATCCTGGTTGAGCAGCTTGTCTTTGATTTCGCGGAATTCTTCCTTGTCGACACTGGGGAAGAAACCGTTGGTCAATTGATCGACAACGGTTTGAATTTCGCCGTCGTTGTTATAGATTTCCATAGGATTGTAAGTGCCCTGGGCTTTGGTTTCATTGACCTCTTCGGCATTCATGCCGAAGATGACGATGTTGTCCTTGCCTACTAGTTCGGCAATTTCAACGTTGGCCCCGTCCATGGTCCCGAGTGTGATCGCACCGTTCATCATGAATTTCATGTTCCCTGTTCCACTCGCCTCTTTGGTAGCCGTGGAGATTTGTTCACTGACGTCAGTCGCCGGAATGATTTGTTCAGCGTAGGTGACATTATAGTTTTCCACGAACACGACTTTGAGATACTTACTGGTGTCGGGGTCGTTATCGATGGTTTCACCGATGGTATTGATCAGTTTGATGATCTTTTTGGCGAAGTAATACCCACTCGCCGCCTTGGCACCAAAGATGAAGGTATGCGGTTCATAAGCATCACGGAAGGCGACATCCGTTTTTAGACGGTTGTAAACCATCATGATATGAAGGGCGTTCATGAGTTGGCGCTTGTATTCGTGCATGCGTTTAATCTGCACATCGAAAATGCTTGAAGGGTCGATTTCGATGCCCTGTTCCGCTTCAATGCGCTTGGCAAGCGCAACTTTTTTCTCGTGACGGATCGATTTAAGCGCGTTTTTGACATCATCGTTGTCTTTTTGCTCGGCGAAGGCTTTCAGCGCTTCAAGGTTTTTAATCCAGTCCTCTCCCACATGCTCGCGGATGAGGTCTGTCAGCTTGGGGTTGATATGCTCTGCCCAGCGCCGGTGGGTGATGCCGTTGGTTTTTGAGTTGAATTTGTCAGGGTAAAGCTTAAAGAAATCATTCATCTCAAATTGTGTGAGAATTTTGGTATGCAGTGCAGCGACGCCATTAACAGAGAACGACCCAACGATTGCCAGATGCGCCATGCGCACTTGACCATCACCGATAATCGCCATTTCGCGTACTTTGTCGTATTCTTCTGGATACTTCTCAAGCAACCACTGCGTAAAGCGGCGGTTGATTTCTTCGATAATTTGATAAATTCTTGGCAGCGTGGGCTGAATTATGCTTTGCGGCCATTTTTCAAGTGCCTCGGCCAAAAGGGTGTGATTGGTATAGGCGCACGTGTTTGATGTGATGGACCACGCTTGATCCCACGGATAATTATACTCATCGAGCAGAATGCGCATCATTTCAGGAATGATGAGCGTAGGGTGGGTGTCGTTGATCTGAAAGACATGGAGTTCATGGAAATTGTCAAACGTGCCATGGTGGGCATAGTGCGACTGCATGATGTCATTCACGCCTGCGGCGGAGAAGAAATACTGTTGTTTGATGCGCAGAATCTTGCCTTCTTCCGTCGTATCATCGGGATAAAGAAATCCACTGATGGAGCGAATCTCATCATTGTATTCAAAAGCGTGCATGTCTTTGGGATAAATGTGCGTAGGTTCGGCATTCCAAAGGCGCAAATGATTGAACACACCGTTGTCATGCCCCACAATCGGTACATCATAAGGCACCGCGCGAATCATCTCATCGGGCCTGTAGACCGCATCGCCATTGTGAAATTCCACATGGCCGCCGAAAGAAATGTCCAAAGCCTCTTCATCACGGCGAATCTCCCAGACATATTGGTCTTTGAGCCAGTCATCGGGCTTTTCAACCTGATACCCGTTTTTAATGCCTTGTTCGAAAAAGCCATAACGGTAACGGATGCCGTTGCCGTGACCATTGAGTCCAAGGGAGGCGATTGAATCGAGGAAACATGCCGCTAGGCGACCCAGACCACCATTGCCGAGTCCGGCGTCAACTTCCTGGTGTTCAATAGCATTGAGGTCAAGCCCCATTTTTTCAAAGCTCTCCTCAACGATGTCACGCACGCCAAGGTTGTGAATATTATTGGTGATCAGACGGCCCATGAGAAATTCCATGGAAAAATAATGCAGTGTCCGTGTCGTGCTTTCGTTGAAGGAATGGGCATCGTCATACCAGCGTTCATTGAGATAGCTTGCGACCATGTCGCCGAGCACCTGATAGCGCTGGCGGTCGGAACTTTCCTCAAAATCGACAACGTAGCGTTTGCGCAGACGTTGTTTGAATTCATCGATGAACGCCTCGGTCTTGGTAAATATAGTTTGCATGGATTGCATGATATTCGCTCCTTTAATTTTACTTTTATTGATTGATTCTATGCTTTGATGGTCAGATAGATCTCAAGTATTTTCTGGGCTTGACTGGCAAGGGAGAAATCCTCGTGCATGGCGCGCAAGATCAGGCTGCGCCAGTCATTTTTATTATCGGTGAAGACATCATAGGCGGTTTCGAGTTTTTCATCGAGACTCTCGAAATCGTAGTTATAAAAACTAAACCCCGTGCCTTCTTTGCTGATTGGGTCATAATCCTTGACACTGTCAGCAAGGCCACCGGTACGGCGCACAAGAGGAATGGTGCCATATTTCATGGCAATCATCTGTGAAAGGCCGCAGGGTTCCACGCGCGAAGGCATCAAGAACAGATCGGCTCCCGCGTAGATATGATTGGGATGCGCGGCGTCATAACCGATATTAAGGCGTACACGGCCCTGATATTTTTGTTCAAGATTGCGGAGTTGCTCGATGAATCCCTCATCACCGCTCCCCAGGAGCACAAACTGTACATTGTCATGACGCTCCATGAGTGCATGCATAGCAGGGATCACAAGTTCAAAGCCCTTTTGTTCTGTAATGCGGCTAACCATGGCAATTACGAAGTAACCGATGCCCATGGGCAGGTTCATCCGCTTTTGCAGGGCAAGCTTATTTTCTGTTTTGGCAAATGCGTTGGACGCGTCATACCTCGAGAGGATCACTTTGTCGTTGTTGGGGCTGAATACTTTAGACAGTCCATTGAGCACACCATAAAAATCACGTTCACGCCGGAGAATGGCCCCGGTAAGGTTCTTACCGAAATACTCATACCTCAGTTCATTGCGGTATGTCGGAGAGACAGTGGTAAGTTTAGTCGCCCGCTGGATTCCATCTTCAAGGAAATTGACCGCTGCGTTAGGAGCGGGAAGATTGAGCGCTTGAAGCACACGGGCTTCGCATTCGCCCTGATAATCGATATTGTGAATGGTGAGGACAGTTTTGGGCGGGGTGGGAAGATGATGGTTCATAATCCGCGGAACCATGCCCGCATGCCAGTCATGAGCATGGACAATATCAATGCCGCCCAGGCGTTCAACGAGTTTGCTTACACCCAGGGCATAAAAGGCGAAACGCAAGCAGTCATCGTCATGGCCATAGATTGGCTCGCGGTCGAAATACTTAAAGTTTTCTATGAAGTAATAGCGGACCTTTTTGCGCTCCAGCCAGTATATATTGACCTTGCGCGCTTCACCGTCAAAATCGAACGTGAGCGAGTCCATAAAGGTGTAGGTGTTTTGGTACTGCATTTTGATGACCGGGTATAGCGGCAAGACCACGCTCACGTTCACACCCTTTTTGGAAAGGGCGCGCGAAAGACCGCCCACTACATCCGCCAGGCCGCCCGTTTTGACGTAAGGATAGGCTTCAGCGGCGGCGAAGAGTACATTGAGGTTGCTCTGGGTGGTGATGACTTGTTCCTTTTGCGTGACAAAAGGCTGCACAGGATCGCCTTCTAACACGGTGTTTTTCTTGACGACCACCCCTTTATCGATGATGGCGTGGTGTACGTACGCACCCGTTTCGATGATGGCGTTGCTCATCAGAACCGAGTCATGGACCTCCGCGCCTTCCTTGATGACGCAATCACGGCCAACAACGCTATTTGACACGCGACCGAGAATCAAGGACCCGCTACCAATCATCGCATTGTTCACCGACGCGCTTTGCATGTAGCGCGCCGGGGGCGCCGATTTTTCCTTGGTGAGGATCGGGCGCTTGCGCGAAAAGATCGAATTGCCGATTTCAAATTTGAGCAAATCAAGATTGCTTCTGAGATACGTCGAAGCGTTATCGATTCGCTTGGTGTAGGGCTGGTGGTCATAGACATTGTATTTGAGCGGTTTTTTCTTAAGCACAATGTCGTTGAGTGTTTTATAGGGAATGACATCGTAGTTGTTGATGTATTCGATTAAATCTTTTTTGGAAATTATAAACGCCTGCAGACGCGTGTTTCCATGTTTGATTTCCGTAATGTGAGCATGGGAGGCAATGTGGGCATCGAGAACTTCGAGAAAATCAATGTTCCACACAATATCCGCAGGCATCACTAAAGCATATTCCTGAGTGGAGCGGCGAAAATACTCAATGTGTTCATGCATACGCATGAACGACAGCGAATCCTCTGCAGGCATGGAAAGATTCTTAGGAGGCAAAATGAACAGGCCGTCTCTGCGTCTGTCAAGATTCCATCGCTTGCCGCTTCCCACGTGGTCCTGAAGACTTCGGTAATTGCCCGAGGGAAACACAGCCACGTTGGTGATGAAGGCGTTTTTGATATTGGAGAGCGCGAAGTCAATCAGCCTGTAGCGTCCCGCATAAGGCAAAGCACCAGGAAGTCGGTGTAAAGTGAGTTTGTCAAAATTACCTTGCGCCGGCGCATCGATGATTGCGAGCATTCTATTTTTCATTGCCATCCCCCAGTGCCCATAGTATGGCGTTATCGATGACCTGCACACTATCATAGACAATGTGGGTCGAGGGCATGACCACAGTGTCTTCAAGTACGATTACGTTTTCAAGCGTGCAGTTTTCATTGATGGTCACACCGGGGAAAACAATGGAGTTTTTCACGTCCGCGTTTTCGCGGATGACTACATTGGGTGAGATGATGCTTCGCTCCACCTTTCCTTGAATCATGCATCCATCACTGATGAGGGCATCACGGATGGGTTCGTGCAACATCACATGGTGCGGCGGATAATCGCTTGACTTCGTATACACGGGCAACTGTTTATAGTCGTTGAGCCGCAAAAGTTCGGGATGATCAATCAAGTCCATATTGGCTTCATAAAGACTTTGAATCGTTCCTACATCACGGAAATAGCCGTCGTAGGGATAAGCGTAAATGGGATAATTATCGTTGAGTGCTCTGGGGATGATGTCCTTGCCGAAATCAAAGCCTTCGGGCATGTTGGGTGAGAGAATCGCTTCAAGCGCTTCACGCTTGAACACATAAATGCCCATGGAAGCCTGTGAGCCTTGTGGGGTTTGAGGCTTTTCCTCAAAATCATTCACAAATCCATCCGCATCGACTTCAAGCACGCCATAGCGACTGAGCGTATCATGGGGCGTAAATGATGCGATAGTGAAGGCCGCACCGCTTTGTTTGTGTGCTTCAATCAATTCTGTATAATCCATCTTATACACGTGGTCGCCCGAAAGGATTAGCACGTGATCGGGATCGTGCTGGGTGATAAAGTGCATGTGCTGGCGAATCGCATGTGCCGTCCCTTTCTGCCAGCGGTCACCTTCATAGTCGGTATAGGGCGTAAGAAACTGGATGCCGCCGTCGATGAGATCAAGATCCCAGCTCGCGCCATGTTCTATATAATGCATCAGTTCATGGGGTTCGTACTGCGTCACCATGCCTACCGTATCGATTTGTGAATTCGTGAGGTTTGAAAGCACGAAGTCGATCAATCGGTATTTCCCACCGAACATCACTGCGGGCTTTGCCTTGCGGCGCGTGATGGGATCAAGACGCGACCCGCGTCCGCCCACCAGTACCATCGCAATAACTTCCTTACGCATCGGAAGGAACCCATTTGAGCACAGTCACCGACAGCGGAGATACGAGCGCTTCGATGCTTTGATTGAATCCGTGGGCGGGATGATTATGGGTTGGAAGCGGCGTGCCGTTATAAAGATCACTGCCGCCGTAGCGTGCGTAATCACTGTTGATGAGTTCTTTGTAGGTTCCTGCGCGCGGTACACCAAAAACCATGCCGTGGTGGACTTGGGGGGTGAGATTCATGATAACTATAACGTGTTCGCGCGGATTGGTGCCGTAGCGGATGAAGCTGAGAATGCTCTGGTCACTGTTGTCCGCATCGATCCATTGAAACCCCTCAGGATAGTGATCGAGCGTGTGAAGGGCGGGTTCGCTCTTGGTGAGGCGGTTCATCGCGCGTGTAAACGCGAGAGCACTCTCATGCATGGGATAGGAAAGCAAGTGCCAGTCAAGTTCTGTATAATCCTTCCATTCGTGCATTTGCGCAAATTCCTGACCCATGAATAAAAGCGTCTTGCCGGGATGCGTGTGCAAATAACCGATAAGTGCGCGGAAATTGGCGAATTTTTGCCAATAATCCCCTGGCATTTTATCCACCAGAGATTTTTTACCGTGGACCACTTCATCGTGGGAAAAGGGAAGAACGTAGTTTTCACTGAAGGCATACATCAGGGAAAACGTCAGAAGGTCGTGGTGATATTTTCTGTGAACCGGGTCTTTATCAAAGTATTTGAGTGTGTCGTTCATCCACCCCATGTTCCATTTGTAGTTAAATCCCAGGCCTCCGTTTTCAAGAGGATGGGTAACTTTAGGGTGGGCACTAGAATCCTCAGCAATGAGCAGTGCGTTAGGGTCATGGGCGAATACCGCATATGATAAGCGTTTGAGAAATTCCACTGCGCCGTCGTTTTGACCGCGCTCAGGATTGCCGTGATAATAAAGCATGTAACTAACCGCATCGATACGGTAACCGTCGATGCCGAATTCTTTCATGAAATAAAGGGCCGAAGAAATCAAATAGGTCTGAGGGAATCCTTTGCCCAAATCAAAATTGATGGTCCCCCATTGCGGGTTCTCACGTCGTTCCTCATCGGGATATTCAAACAGATACGACCCATCAAAGCGTGAAAGGCCGTGGGCATCCTTGACAAAATGTCCGGGTACCCAGTCCAAAATAACACGGATGCCGTTGAGATGGCATTGGTCAACAAAATATTTGAGATCATCAACGGTGCCATACCGCGAGGTGACCGAGTAATAGCCGGTGCCTTGGTATCCCCATGACCCATCAAAGGGGTGTTCAATGATGGGCATGAGTTCCACATGCGTGAAATGGTTCTCCTTGAGATAAGGAATCAGGTAATCCACGAGATTGGCATAGGTGTGAAACGTTCCATCAGGGCGCTGCATCCACGTGCCCACGTGCAGCTCATAGATATTCATCGGACGGTCGTAGGGGGCTGGATTCGGTGTGGCAGCGCTTTGCCAGGTGTAAAGATCCCGGTCAGCCACAATGCTCACCGTATCGGGGCGCAAAGCGCTATAAAAGGCAAAAGGATCGCTTTTATACAGAGTCTCACCCTGTTTGGTGTGGATAGCATATTTGTAAGGCTGACGGCGCAAATCCTTCTTAATGCTTATTTCAAAAACGCCGGCATTGTCAATCTTGTTCATCGGCGAGTGGGTTTCGCTGTAGCCGTTGAATTCACCGATGAGATGAACGGCTTTGGCATTGGGTGCATACAACCGAAACACCGTGGCCGTCACATCGTTTTTCTCATCTTTCTTAACGTGAGCACCGAAAAATTCATACGCGTCTTGCAATGTGCCGTTGTCCAGATAATAAAGTGTGTCCTCCCTAAGATCTTTCATAGCGTTTCGCCCTCCAGTGCGCGGATGATTTCGCCATAGGCGAATCCTTCGCGCATCAATTTTTGAATCAATTTGCGTTTGGATTCATAGTCCCCTGTGTCATGGCTGCGTTTGAGTTTTTCCAACCGCCTTTGCAAAAGAGCGGTCTCATCGGTCGAATCACTACGCAACGCTTCGTTGATGAGTGGTTCAAACTGTGTGGGCTCGAATCCTTTTCTATATAGAAGTTGCATGAGCTTCTGGCGTTTTTTTGCCTGAGGATCTTTAAATAAAGTCGGCATGTGCTTATCAATCAGACGCGCAACGATGGCACGTTGTTTTTCCTCAGTGAAGACAACAAGGGCGTCTTCAATCGCATGCGCATCGAAGCCGTCTTTCAAAAAATCGTCGCGCAGACGCTTGGGGCCCTTATCACCGAACTCACTCGCCTCTTTGACCAGGCGGTTGATGACTTTTTCGTCATCGATGTAGCCTTGGTGTTCAAGTGTATCAAGCACTTGGGCGATGACTTGGCCATTGGTCGCATAATCCTTCAAAACCTGTGCCAGTCCCTTGCGGGCGTAATCACGCATGGCAAGTTTGTTGAGTGCGCGATGCATGAGGGTGTGATAAGCATCATCCGTGAGTGCCGCCTCGAGGGTGGAAGAGGAGAGTTCCCTGAGGCGCAGAAGGCCGTGTTTGAACACGGTGTCTTCATGAATCACGTGCGTGCGGCCATCCCCGAGTTTAAGGGTGAAAAAATGACGCCCCTTGGGTTTAATCGAATCAATGGAATGCACACAATCACCTCACAGATGTAAGCCTTTTACTTAAGTGTAGCATGGATGAAAAAACTTTCATACAGGAAACCGATTACGCAATGGCATCAGTCCTGGTTGTTGAGTAGATGCTGGAGTGCCGCTTGGATTTTCTCATCATTCGCAGAATCCTGGGTATACTCAAACAACACTTCGTTTAACGCCTGGGCTGTATCACCATCAAGTTCACCAGTGACGCTCAATCCCTCGTCTTCCTGGAAGTTTTCCAGTGCGGCCTCGGTCGCTTCATCAAAATAACCATCCTCGCGCAATTCGCTGTCATAAAGACCGTTCAAAATGATCTGGGTCATTTCGACGTGATGGGAGACGCTGTCAAAGGCAAAGGTATCATCGCCGCGCAAATGCGGACCGGCAATATCAAAAAGGGTTGTGCGTTCCACAGGGATTGTAGGCATTACTCCCGGATAATCGCCGCCTTCGGCGTTTATCCAGTTGCCCTCAGGCGTCAGCCAGATGCCGTTGGAAAGATGCAGTTCATCATCGCCCATGGTGCCGTGAGAGAACGGTGATTGCATGGTGCCTTTTCCAAAGGACTCCATGCCTACAACCTCATATCCACCGTGTTCCATCATCGCCACAGCGAAGACTTCAGAAGCGCTGGCGGAAAAATCGTTGATAATGGTGACGATATCATAGGGCTTCGCACTGTCTCCATCGGCCATGTAGTCCGTGCGGTCTTCTTCACCGTTTTGGTAAAACTCGATGGAAAACATCGGTTTGTCGTCATCTTCCACAAGGAATATATTCAATAAGTTGAGCACAGTATCCAGGCGTCCCCCACCATTGTTACGTAGATCAATCATTAATCCATCAATGCCTGTTTCCTCAAGTTCGGAAAGTTCGGAAGTGAATCGCTGGTACGTCTCATCGCCGAAGGCATTGACGCGGATCATACCGATGGTTTTTCCATCATCGTCGAATGTGCTGGCCTCCACAGTAGGGTTGGGAATGGTCTCGCGGGTCATGGTGAAATAAAGCGTATCGCCCTCACCGGGCCTGTCCACACCGAATTCTACTTCCGTCCCCTCTTCTCCTTGGACTTTGGGGACAGTTTCAAAATAACTCAGCGCCTCAACGCTTTCACCATCTACATGGGTGATGACATCCCCCACGCGCAACCCGGCGCGCTCAGCTGGGGAATCGGGCCAGATATTTTGTACAACGACATCATTGTCCCGGTTTTCCACGGTGATGCCTACACCTACGAATTCCTCACCCATGGAATCCTGGAATTGTTCGTATTCCTCCTGTGAGAAATGATTGGTATAAGGGTCATCCAGTGCATCGATAAGTCCTTCAATGGCGCCATCAATCATTGCCTCCCTTTGGGGTTGGGAATAGTGATTGCGCTCGATAAGATCCATAATCGCCTCAAGACGCGCTTCACGGTCTGAGGGTTCAAATGTTTCTTCTGAGTTTTCGGTGAGGTCACAACCGCCAAGCGCAAATGCAAACACGAAAAGTAGGGGTAGGAAATATAGTTTTTTCATAATTAATCATCCTCCGAATATTGTGTGAAATCGCCATGAATTTCCGTAGCCGGTGAGGTGAATACAAAGGCATTGGGATCTATTTTAGCGATAATTTTTCGAATCATATAATATTCATCCCGTGTGATTACGGTGATGAGCATCGTCTTTTTCTGATTGGTGTAGCCGCCTTCGGCGGGAATGACGGAAACACCGCGTTCAACGGATTGAAAGATCATATCCTTGAGGTCCCCGGGGTGGTCGGTGATGATCTGGACCGATTTCATCGTGTTGCTTCCTGCGACGACGAGATCGGAAACTTTTCCAGAAATGAACATGACCAATACGGCGTATAGTCCCATGGCAATGCCTCTTTGTGGGTCGTGGAAAAATACGATGACCCCCGATAAGATTACCATACCGTCCACAAGATAAATGGAGATGGACAGCGGGAGTTTCGCAATACGGTGCAAAATTTTAATGGGGATGTCAGTTCCCCCGCTCGTCCCACCGTATTTGATGACGATGCCGAAGCCCAGGCCTAAGAAGAACCCTCCGAATGTCACATATAAAAGCGGGTCTTCGGGTATAGGGAGCTGCGGAGAAAATTCCTCAAGTAAAAATAAAAAAATCGGAAATAGCGCACTTCCATATATGGAGCGGTAAAAGGATTTGAATCCCAGGAAGAACCATCCCACCACTAATAATAATACATTAAGAATGGCAACAACGGTAGAAATGCGCACGGCGAATAGTTCTGCGAACAACACGCCCACACCACTGACACCGCCGATGACGTAACTTGGGGGGACGATAAAATAATAAATGCCCGCGACCATCAAAAAAATGCCGAGCGTGATGAAAAAATATCGGCGGGCAAACGACAATTGCTTCAAGGGTTTACGCACTGGAATCCCCCTTTCCCATCATCCATTTCAAATACGCATTGATGAATTCATCGAGCGCACCATCCATCACGGCTTCCACGTGTGCGGTTTCCGCGCCGGTGCGGTGGTCTTTGACCATGTTGTACGGATGCATAACGGTTGAGCGGATCTGTGAGCCAAAGGCATTGGACATATCGTCGCCCTTGATTTTTGCAAGTTTTTGTCTTTGGCGTTCGATTTCCCGTGCATAAAGCTTACCCTTAAGAATTTTGAGTGCTTGTTCACGGTTTTGAATCTGCGAACGTTCATTTTGACACGACACCACGATGTTGGTGGGCTTGTGGGTGATCCTCACGGCGCTGTCGGTGGTGTTGACACTTTGTCCACCCGCACCCGAACTTCTGAAGGTGTCAATTTTGAGATCGGTATCAGAGACTTCCACTTCAATTGACTCATCAATCTCAGGGACGACATTGACGCTGGCAAAACTGGTATGGCGTCTTCCTGAGGAGTCGAAAGGCGACAGTCGCACCAACCGGTGGACCCCGCCTTCAGCCTTGAGCAAGCCATAGGCATACTCGCCTTTGATGTTGATCGTGGCACTTTTGAGACCGGCTTCGCCGCCATCAAGATAATCGTTGACGACCATCGTGAACCCCTTTTTCTCCGCATAGCGCTTGTACATGCGATAAAGCATCATCGCCCAGTCCTGGCTCTCCGTTCCCCCAGCACCCGGGTGAATCTCCACAATCGCGTTGAGCGCATCATAGGATTCCGATAAAAACAGCATGGTCTCGAGTTTGGTGAAGGCGCGCTGCGTTTCTTCGATGAGCGAGGCGGCGTCTTCTTCGCTTTCTCCCATCTCGATAAGTTCGATGGCCACATCGATATCGTCGAGTTTGCTTTGGAGTTGTTCATAGAATTTGACGCGCTGTTTGAGACGCTTGAGTTTCTGAATGGTTTCATTGGCCTTTTTATGGTCATCCCAGAATTGATTGTCATACGTCTTTTCTTCAAGGGTGGAAATCGTCTTTTTTAGGCCTTCGATGTCCAAAAGCGTCTCGATATCTTCGAGGCGCGTTTTAAATGCTTTTTGATGCTGTTTGATTTCATAAAGTTCCATCGTAATCATCCTTTGCTTGTCCAAAGGACCCAGGGCATCCATCCCTGAGTCCTTGTTTTATCTGCCGTGACAATGTTTGTATTTTTTTCCTGAGCCGCAGGGACAAGGATCGTTGCGTCCAACTTTTTGTTTGCGGATGGGGGTGCGTTTCTTGGGTTCGTCCTTGCCCGAGGAGGTCTGAGTCGGTTTGGCCACTTGCTGGCGCTGAATATTTTCACGAATCTGGGCGCGCAGTACATAGCGCGTGACATCCTGTTCGATGGAAGCGACCATGTCTTCAAACATCTGAAAGCCGACTTCCTGATATTCACGCAGCGGGTTTTGCTGGCCGTATTGTTTCAAGCCGATGCTTTGGCGCAGTTCACTCATCTGGTCGATATGCTTGACCCAGTAGGTGTCGACGACGCGGAGCACGACCACTTTCAAAAATTCATTGAAACGGTCATCGCCGTATTTTTCATGTCGGGTATTGATATTTTCCTCAACGCGCGCTTTAAGCGTCTCGAATGTTTGTGAGGGGTCGGTGCTGAGGGCCTCTTTTTCGATTTCATCTTGCAAGAAGAGCTTGCCGTTGATGCTTTCAAAGAAACCATCGACATCGAGCGTCTCATTTTTGTCCTCGTAATTCACATGCGCCCATACGAGGCGTTCTATGTGACGTTCGGTGATGGGTTTGACCATCTCGATGATGCTTTCTTTGGTCAGGACATCCCGGCGTTGCTTATAAATGATTTCACGCTGTTTTCTGAGGACTTCATCGTATTGAAGGATCGTTTTGCGCCTGTCGTAGTTGTTGCCCTCGATTTGTTTTTGTGCGCGCTGGATGAAGCGTGAAAATATTTTGTAATTAATAGGGCGATGATCGTCGCTTCCGCGCTCTTTAGTCAACCGTTCGAGTTGACTTTTAAAGCGTTCGCCGCCGAAGCGGCGGACCAGGTCATCATCGCCTGAGAGGAAGAACTTGGAATACCCCGGGTCTCCCTGGCGTCCGGAGCGGCCGCGCAACTGATTGTCGATGCGTCGTGATTCGTGACGCTCCGTTCCCAGGACCGCAAGTCCACCAAGTTCAACAACGCCCGGACCGAGTTTAATGTCGGTTCCGCGCCCTGCCATGTTGGTCGCGATAGTGACTGAGCCCTTGTGTCCGGCGTATTCAATGATTTCCGCTTCGCGTTCGTGCTGTTTCGCGTTTAAGACATCATGGCGCACCCCGCGTTTTTTAAGCAGGTTCGACAAGCGTTCAGAGCTTTCGATCGATATCGTTCCCACAAGCATGGGCTGACCCTTTTCGTGTCGGGTCTTGATCTCTTCGGCGAGATTGATGTATTTATCTTCCATGCGCGCAAATATGACGTCATTGTCATCTTCGCGTATGACGGGTTCGTTGGTCGGAATTTGAATGACCAGCATATTGTAGATGTTTTGGAATTCCTCTTCTTCCGTTTTTGCCGTCCCTGTCATACCTGAGAGCTTATCGTACATACGGAAGAGATTTTGGAATGTGATGGTCGCAAGTGTGGAAGTCTCTTTTTTGATCTGTACATTTTCCTTGGCTTCAAGTGCCTGATGCAAGCCTTCGGAATATTGACGACCCGGCATGAGTCGACCGGTAAACTGATCGACGAGCACGACTGCATCATCTTGAACGACGTAATCCACATCGCGCTCCATTGTGAAATGCGCCTTGGTGGCGTTGTTAATATGATGCAGCAGCGTCACATGGTCCAAGTCGTATAGGTTCTCAAGCCCGAAGTGGCGCTCCGCTTTGGCCACACCGTTTACAGAAAGTGTGACACCTTTAGTCTTCTCGTCGATGTCGACATCGTCGCTTTTAAGGGTGCGTGCGAAGGCGTTGGCCTGTTCGTAGAGATTCTGGGTTTGTTTTGCACCACCGGAAATAATCAAAGGGGTGCGCGCCTCATCGATCAAAATGGAGTCAACTTCATCAATGATTGCATAATGCAGGGGACGCTGCACCATGTCCTTTTCATAAATGACCATGTGGTCGCGCAAGTAGTCAAACCCTACTTCATTGTTGGTCGTGTAGAGGATATCACTTTGATAAGCTTCACGTTTTTCCTCCTTGGACAAATCGCGGGTATTTAAGCCCACACTCAGTCCAAGAAAGCGGAAAATATCACCAATCACGCCCTCTACCTCGCGTCCGGCGAGGTATTCGTTGACAGTGACAATGTGAACCCCTTTTTCCTCAAGGGCGTTCAAATATGCAGGCATGACCGCTGTGAGTGTTTTCCCCTCACCCGTTTTCATCTCGGCAATATTCGCCTGATTTAATACACGGGCACCCATGATTTGCACCTTGAAGGGCGTCATCCCGCTGACGCGGGTGGAGGCTTCGCGCACAACGGCGTACGCTTCAACTTCCAGATCTTCAATTGTCTCATCACCGGCAAGACGGTCTTTGAAAGCCTGGGTATATGCTTGTAGTTCTTCGTCGGTTTTTTCTTTGTATTCGTCCTCAAGCGCCACTACTTTGTCCGCAAACTGACTGAGTGATTTTTGGGCGCGGCGGCTAGGGTCGAAGAGTTGTTTTAGCATGTAATTCACCTCGTTTTTTTCACATCTATCATATCACAAAGGGGGCGCATACAAAAGCCAAAGCCTTGTGGGCGGGCAAAAAAAATGCGCGGGGTCCGCGCATTTTTACACTGCTGCTTCAATCACGGCGTAATCGCCATCGTTTCTAAGATAAAGCACATTGATGTGTTTAGTGTCGCTGTCTTTATAAATATAGAAATCATGTCCCAGCATATCCATCGCTGTGATGGCCTCTTCTGCGGACATTTCCTCTGGTGTGATTAGTTTCTTTCTCACTGGAGGGCCGACGAGTTCGCGTTCGAGCGCATCCAAATCAATATCCTCGTTGAATAGATCGTTGACGCCTTCGCGTTTGCGAAGCGAACGGTTTACTTTTGTTTTATGTTTACGGATTTGGCTTTCAAGTTTATCAATGGCCAAATCAATGGCGGCGTACATGTCCTCTTCACTGACCTCCGCACGCATGGTGAACAGTTTTGTGGGGATGGTGACTTCAACGCGGTGGTGATCATTGTACGTCTTGCAGACCACGGCCGCATCCAATTCTTCTTTGAAGTACCGTTCGAGTTTGGAGAGCTTTTCATCGGCATAATTCTCGATTGCTTCGGTCACTTCAAAGCCGTTTTTGCCACGAACTTCTAATTTCATGGACATCATCTCCTTTATTGGTTTGTACATTCATTATAACATAGTCACAAATAAATGAATGGAAAATAGGCAGTTAAATTACGCTTGTTCAATCAAGGCGATGGCATCCAGGTCAAGCGTACCGGGACTATAGATGCGTAGGGGCTTGATAAGCGCGCTCAAAAGACGAAATACTGTGACGCTCGGAGCTTCGATGGCGTCATAAAAAACAATGGGTCCTCCGCGGTGAATTTGGTGCATTATTTTGTGAAACAACGCAGGATGGTCATTGCGGTGTGCTGTGATGATGTGGCATTGCCCTTGTGCTGTGGGAACGACACTTTCACCGAATGCCGCTGTTATAAGGGATTCACAAACAGGACAATAGCGTGGGTGGTTGAAAAGCGTTGCGAATGTCAACGGTTCGTAAAAATCGTGCATACAGGCGTTACAAACACGCATAAAAAACCTCCTTCATGTGCATGATACGCACACAAGGAGGTTTTTGCTCAGTATTCCTTGGCTTCGATGCGCCCTTCAAGAAAGGCACGCATATTAAATGCTAGAGATTCCAGTTCGTTTTCACCCGGATAGATGCTGATGTCTCCAAGATGGTCGATCGTCTCAATCAGGGGTTGAATAAAATCCTGATTGTACGCAAGCCCGCCCGTGAGAATAATCGCATCAAGCTGCCCGCGCGTGACGGCATGCAGCGCACCGATTTCCTTGGCGATCTGGTGCACCATCGCTTCAACAACGCGGATGGCTTCCACACGGTTGTCCGCCAGCATATCCGATACTTCCTCGGCATCCTTGGTGTTGAGATATGAAAACATGCCGCCATAAGCCTTGACCATTTTTAGCACTTGGGGTTTAGTATGGCTGCCTTCAAAGCACATATCCACCACACTGCTTACCGGCAAAGACCCAGCGCGCTCGGGAGACATGGGGCCATCGCCGTCCAATGCGTTGTTGACATCGACGACGCGGCCGAATTTATGATAACCCACTGAGATCCCACCCCCGAGGTGTGCGACAATCAGATGCATTTTCTCATAAGGAATGCCTACTGATTCAGCGTACGTGCGTGCCACAGCCTTTTGATTGAGCGCATGGAACATACTTCGACGTTCCAAACCATTCAATCCCGAAAAGCGCGCGACATCGTCGAGTTCATCCACGACAACGGGATCGGCGATATACGCGTCTTTGCCGACGCTCTCACCAAGAGCGTGCGCAAGGAGTCCGCCCAGATTGGACGCATGTTCCCCGTGGGTGTTGCTCGTTAATTCGCTGATCATGGTTTCATTGACACGATAAAGTCCACTTTCAAGAGGCCTAAGCAAGCCGCCGCGACCAATAAAGCCATCAATGGTGGAGAGCTCGATGTCATATTCGTGAAGAAATTCCATCACCACATCCTGCCTGAATGGCAACTGGTCGGCAAGCGTTTCAAATTGAAGCATCTTTGCATCGTCGTGTTTGATGGTCGCTTTGGCGATGCGCTTGGTTTTATCCTTGACGATGTGAAACACAGCAACTTTAGTTGATGTGGATCCCGGGTTGATTGTTAGGATGCGCAAAAAAACACCTGCTTTCCTTTATACAGCACTCATACCTGATTGGAGCGCTTGTTTGTTGACGTTGATCAGTTTGGCTTTTTCTTCGGTGAAAAGTTTTTCAAACACCGTTTCAATCGCGGGAGTTTCAAAGGCCCCGGAGAGTTTTAAATAGGCGCCCAATGCGACCATGTTGACGACTTTGAGATTGCCTATTTCAAGCGCCATTTTGGAGGCATCGATCGCATAGGTATTGACGCCCTTTGGATACGCATGGTCCTCAGGGATGAGACCGCTGTTGGCGATGATGGTCCCCCCTTGTTTGACCTTGCCTTCAAATTTCTTTAAAGAGGGTTCATTAAACGCAATCAAGGTGTCGCATTCACTGACGATTGGAGAGTGAATGGGGTCTTCAGAGATAATCACACTGCAGTTGGCGGTGCCGCCGCGTGTTTCAGGACCATAGGAGGGTATCCATACGGTATGAAGCCCTTCTTCATTGGCGGCATAGGATAAAATCTGCCCCAGCAGCATGACACCCTGGCCGCCGAAACCGGCGATAATGATTTTTTCATTGGTCATTGTGATCGCCGCCTTTGGTCGCGTCCTTGTAGACGCCCAGGGGATAGTAGGGAATCATGTTCTCTTCAAGCCACTGTAAGCTCTTAGTCGGATTCATGCCCCAGTTGATCGGACAGGTGGAGACAAACTCTATCATGGAAAAGCCTTGGTTGTTTTCCTGGACTTCAAAAGCTTTTTGCACAGCTTTTTTCGCTTTTCTTACATGTTGAGGGTTGTGCACGCTCACGCGCTCCAAATAGGTGGCACCGGGAATGGTGGCGAGCAGTTCACTCATCCTAAGTGGCAGTCCCGTATCAGCCTGGCTGCGACCGAAGGGGGAGGTGGTGGTCTTTTGGTCGATCAGCGTCGTAGGTGCCATTTGTCCCCCCGTCATGCCATAGATTGCGTTATTGACAAAGATGACGGTGATATTTTCTCCGCGGTGCGCGGCGTGGACAATTTCCGCCATGCCGATCGAGGCAAGGTCACCATCGCCTTGGTAGGTGAATACGGTATGTTCTGGGCGTACACGCTTGATGCCTGTTGCCACAGCCGGTGCACGACCGTGCGCAGCTTGCTGCATGTCACAGTCGAAAAACTCATAGCTCAGCACTGAACAACCCACACTCGCCACACCAATGGCTTCACTGATTAAATCCTTTTCACTCAGCACTTCGCCCACAAGTTTGTGGATGATGCCGTGGGTGCATCCGGGGCAGTAGGAAAAATCGCGGTCGGTCAGGCCCGTATTGGGCTGATAGACTGTCTTGGTTTTCATTTGGACGCCCCCTTCAGTAGTGATTTGACCTTGGCGACGATTTCGTCGCTTTCAGGTACCATGCCGCCGGTGCGGCCGAAAAATTCAACTGTGCGCTTGCCGTTATTGACCAATCTGACATCCTGAATCATCTGACCCAGCGACAACTCCAGTGTGAGCAGTGTATGTGTCTTTTCACTAAGGGCTTCGAACGCTTTTTGAGGGAATGGTACCAGCGAAATCACACGCAGCATGCCCACCTCGATGCCTTCGTCTTTAAGGGTTTCAATCGCACTGCGGGCAATGCGGGCCATGGATCCATAGGCGACCAGTACAATTTGTGGGTCGCTGTCCATATTGATCAGCTCAAAGCGCTGTTCGTTGGCTTCCATGGTCTGATACTTCGCTTGCAGCGCAAGGTTGTGATTCTCAAGATGCTGCGGGTCGAGATAAAGCGATTTGATCGTGTTGCGCGTGCCGCGTTGCTTATACATACCATCTGCGGCCCACGCTTTGGTGGCCGCCGGTTTGGTTTCAATGGGCTGGTCGATGTCTACGGGTTCCATCATCTGACCGATCAGCCCATCGACTGCAATCATGACTGGGTTGCGGTAGTGATCGGCCAGCGCAAAGCTCTCTTTGACGATATTGACAGTCTCTTGCAGTGTCTCAGGTGCAAAAGACAGTACTTTGTAATCACCGTTTCCACCCCCGCGGGTGATCTGGTTGTAATCGGACTGGGCAGGCTGAATGCCGCCTAGGCCGGGGCCGCCCCGCATGACGTTGATGATGACGCCGGGCAGTTCACTGCCGGCCATGTAGGATATGCCTTCTTGCTTGAGAGCGATACCGGGGGATGAGGAGGAGGTGAGCACGCGCGCGCCGGCGCCTGCGGCACCATAGACCATATTGATTGCCGCGACTTCACTTTCGGCCTGGACAAACACGCGTCCAGCCTTTTTCATATGCTTACTCAGATACTCGGGAACTTCGTTTTGGGGTGTGATGGGATAGCCGAAAAACGCATCGCATCCGCCTTTGATGGCTGCGAGAGCCATCGCTTCGTTCCCCTTCATCAAGACTTTTGCCATAATCGGCCTCCTTTAATCATTGATGTACCGCTCAACGGTGATGACGTTGTCGGGGCACATCATCGCACAAAACGCACACGCGATGCATTTGTCCTCATCGGTCACCATCAATGGCGTGTACCCTTTTTTGTTGGTTTTGCTGGTGTTGAGTTTCAAAATATTGACCGGACAATGATGCACGCAAAGATTGCAGCCCTTGCACTTGTCCTCATCGATTAAAATGCGTCCTTTTGCAGCCATAAATGCCTCCTATAACCACCGTTTGGCCAAATGGCGGGTAAGTTGTTTGGTTTCGCCGTCGAAGTCTTCATCCCCGCTAAGATGCGCACTCACGTACGTATAGCGAATGGGGATGGCTTTGATGCGCGCGACATCCCGCAGGATACGCTGGCCTTGATGTATGTTCTCAAGCGTTGTCTCATTCAATAGATTGGTGTTGTTGATCAATCCGGTGAAACGTAATCCAGCACTGCCTTCAAGCGTTTCCGCAAGGTCGATGATAGCTTCTGCGCTCTGCGTTTCGGGTCTGAAAATATTGACCACCAGTAAAAATTCCACATCCTTCAGAGGCAGGATTTCGTCATACTGACGCATCAATTTAGCACCCGCCTGGGTGCCAGCCAAATCATAAACAGCACGCAAGCGGGTGTTATGAAACGGGGCGGCACCCTCCCCTGAAATATAGGGGAGGTCGCTGCCCGAGGATGCTTTGATAGTGGATTCGACGAGGTGTATGCCGCGAGCCTTAAACATTTCATGTAGACTTCGGCTTCTAAAATACGGATTGACCACATCCAGATCCACAAGCATGTCTAGCTCATGTTCAAGCGCCATGTTGACGGCGATTTCACTCTTTCCGCTTCCGTAGTGTCCGCCGATGACTGTAATGCGGCGCATCAGCGTTTGACGTAGTTGGCGGTCATCTGATTGATGATTTCAATGCGTTGTTTGGCGAAAGTTTTCGCAGCGCGTTGGGTGTGTTGGTTGTTGTCTTTGGAGAGTTTGAAAATGTCGAGTAGGCGGTCATGGATGCGTTCGATATCGCGGTAGGCCGCTTCTTCGTTGTAGCCTTTGGTCTCATGAAAGACATTGATGAGTCCCCCGGCATTAATGACGAAATCCGGTGCGTAGAGAATGTCTTTGTCATAAAGCATCTGACCGTGCTTCTCTTCGTCTTCCAACACATTGTTAGCTGTCCCGGCTACAATGGAGGCTTTGATGGTGGGGATGGTCTTATCATTGAGTACCGCGCCCAACGCACAAGGTGCGAAGACATCGACATCGAGACTGTAGATGTCATCGGGGTCCACAAATTCCACGTCAGGATACTTTTTATGGATTTTTTGAATGTGTGTATCATTGATTTCCGTAAAATAGACTTTTTTCGCGCCGGCTTCCAACAGATACCCGATCAAGTAATCGCCCGTTTGTCCAACGCCTTGGACTGCAAACGTCCGTCCACTCATGTCGTCGGTGCCGAATTTTTCCTCAAGTGCGGCGCGTATACCGTGAAAAGCGCCTTTGCCCGTAGCCGGAGAAGGATTCCCGCTTTTTCCGGGAAGGCCCACCACGTGGTCCGTTTCCATGTTCACAAAATCCAGATCATGGCTTGATGTATTGACATCTGCGGCTGTGATGTAGCGGCCATTGAGCGTTTGTACGTAGCGTCCAAATGCACGGAAATATGCTTCGCTTTTCACCTCATCAGCCTTGCCGATGAGCACAGTCTTGCCCCCGCCAAGATTGAGACCAGCCGCCGCAGCTTTGTAAGTCATGCCACGAGCCAGACGGAACACATCAAGCGTCGCATCGTCCTCGTTGTCATAATCCCAAAGGCGTGTACCGCCCAAAGCAGGACCGAGGGTGGTGTTGTGAATACAGGTGATGCCGCGCAACCCCGTAGTCTTGTCATGGAAAAAGATAAGCTGTTCGTAGCCGTGTTTCTCCATGTAGTCGAATTTTTTCATAAAAAAAGCCTCCTTGAGTAATTTTCTTCAATCATAATTTAAACGCTTAGTTATGAAAGCGTTTTTACATGTCGAATTATATCATGTTTATTTCCGATGTGCAACGCTGCGCATGAAAATATTTGTCATATATATTCTTTGCCACGATAAAGTGAATGCCTTTGTTTTAGCGCTTTAGTCCGTCGTAAACCATAAAAAAGGATGCCCGAAATGGGCATCCTGGGTTACTTAGCAACGATGTTGACGAGTTTGCCGGGGACGACAATGATTTTCTTAATTGATTTGTTTTCAATAAAGCGTTTTACATTGTCGCTGTCCTGGGCATATTGTTTAAGTGTCTCCGCATCCGTATGCGGGTCGACGTCGAGTTTTTCTCTGACTTTGCCGTTGACTTGTACGACAACGGTGATGGTTTCTTCAATTTTGAGTGACGCATCGGGACGGGGATAATCGGCTTCAATCAGGGTCTGGGTGTAGCCTAGCAACTCGTTGATTTCCTCAGCCATATGGGGAGCGAAAGGATTGAGCAGCTTAAGGAATGTCCGTAAGCTTTCTTTCGTGATGGCACCTTTATCAAGGGCTTCATTGGTAAATGTCATCAGTTTGGAGATGGCGGTATTGAATTTGACGTTTTCAATGTCGCTGTCCACACTCTCGATGGTGTCTTGAAGGTGGGAGGTAAGTGCCTTGTCTTCCCTCTCGGCGATGATTTCCTGCATACGCCATACTTTATCGAGAAAACGGCGTGCGCCTTTAACCCCTGATTCACTCCACGGGGTGGCCTGGTTATAATCACCAATGAACAAGATGTATACGCGCAGCGTGTCTGCACCATAGGTTTCGATGGTTTCCATGGGGTTGACGACGTTGCCTTTTGATTTGCTCATCTTGTCTCCATCGGGGCCGAGTATGAGGCCCTGTGCAGTCCGTTTTTTGTAAGGCTCGCGGGTGGGGACCACGCCGATATCATAGAGGAAATTATGCCAGAACCGTGAATAGATGACGTGACGGGTGACATGTTCCATGCCGCCGTTATACCAATCAACTGGCATGTAGTAGCTCAGTTTATCATAATCGGCGAGTTGTTTGTCATTGTGGGGGTCGATGTAGCGTAGGAAATACCAACTTGACCCTGCCCACTGAGGCATGGTGTCGGTTTCACGTTGAGCCGCACCGCCGCATTTGGGGCAAGTGGTATTGACAAATTCCGCAGCACTTGCCAGTGGCGATTCGCCGTCATCGGTGGGTTCGATCGCATCGATATCCGGGAGGGTGATGGGAAGGTCCGCCTCGTCCACAGGAACCATTCCGCATTGGTCACAGTGAACAATGGGGATCGGTTCACCCCAGTAACGCTGGCGGTTGAATGCCCAGTCCTTCATCTTGTAGTTAACTGCGCGCGTACCGATGGATTCGCTTTCCAGATGATTGATCATCGTCTCGATGGCATTGGGCACATCGAGACCATTGATGAGCGGAGAGTTGATGAGCGTGCCTTCCTGCGTGTCTGTATAGGCTTCTTGGTCAATATCACCTCCGGCGATAACTTCGCGGATGGTGAGCCCGTGTTGCTGGGCAAATTCATAATCGCGCGCATCATGGGCGGGCACAGCCATAATCGCACCGGTCCCATAACCCATCATGACATAATCCGCAACGAAAACAGGAATGGATTCACCACTGATGGGGTTGGTCGCACTGAGGCCTTCAATTTTCACACCGGTCTTGTCCTTGGATAGTTCGGTGCGCTCGAATTCGGTTTTAAGCTGCGCCGCTTCGCGGTAATGCTTGATTGCCTCTGGGTTTTTAATGTGGGATGTCGCTTGTTCGATGAGGGGGTGTTCGGGTGCGATGACCATGAACGTGGCCCCATAAAGCGTATCGGGACGGGTGGTGAAAACGTTGAGGGTCGCATCGACTTCATTGACGGGAAAATCAATTTCCGCGCCAGTGCTCTTGCCGATCCAGTTTTCCTGTTCGCGTTTGATTCTGGGAAGTGTCTCAAGGGCTTCAAGTCCTTGAAGTAATTTTTCAGCGTAAGCAGTGATTTTTAAAAACCACACGTCTTTTTCTTTTTGTACAACCGTGCTACCACAGCGGTCGCACTTGCCGCCCTGGCTTTCCTCATTAGATAGCACGACCTTGCACGATGGACAAAAATTGACATGGGTCTTGGAGCGGTAGGCGAGGTTGTGTTCAAACAGTTTCAAAAATATCCATTGTGTCCATTTAAAATATTCAGGGTCGGTGGTGTCAACAACCCTGTCAAAATCAAAGCTGAACCCCGCGCGTTTAAGCTGCTCTGTAAAAATTTCTATGTTTTGGTCAGTGACGGTGCGCGGATGCACTTTTTGTGTCATCGCATAATTTTCCGTGGGCAGGCCAAAGGCGTCAAAGCCGATGGGGAAAAGCACATTATAGCCTTCCATTCTGCGTTTTCTTGCGACGATTTCAAGACTGGTGTAGGCACGAATGTGGCCTACATGCATCCCTGTGCCCGAGGGATAGGGAAACTCGACGAGGGCGTAGTATTTTTCCTTGTCGCTTTGATCATCAGCATGAAAACAATTGTTTTCATACCAGTGGGACTGCCATTTTCGTTCAATGGCTCTTGGGTTGTATTTCATGGGGCATGCCTCCTTATCAAATAAAAAACGCCCTTATATCATAAGGACGAATAAAAATCCGCGGTACCACCTTTGTTCTTGCGCACTTGAGTCCTTAACGCGGAAGACGGCGCATGTTTTGCATGCGCAACTCGCCAGATGAGTTCACCGTGGTCATTCCTGGTTTTCACCACCCACCAGGTCTCTTTGCAATGACTTCAGGCTACTGCTTCTGGGTCAGCATTGTTGCTTGTATCAATCATAGCACACATGGAATGTTTTTCAAAGGGTTATTGATGGTGTCACTCATCATCTTTGGGATCGGTGTCATTGTCCATCGCATCATCGGAGGAATCGTCTGATTCATCACTGTCTGTTTGTGAATGACGGCGTGCATTCATTTGCGCTTGAATGGTCTCCGCGTTGTGGATGCGACGCTGAATCTCAAAGGCGAGACGCGAAGTCTGCCTGAATCCTATAAACAACAAAATGATGAATATAATGAAGTTGAACATGATGAGATTGTTGAATACGAGCACGACAAACAACAGTGTCGAGGCGTAGGTCATCATCACAAACATCTGTTTGAAGGGAATCTGGGATAATCGTTGGCGAATCAAGAATGCGTTGAGCGAGACGAATATCAAAAATAGCACCATCGCAGAAAAGAATTCCGTAAAGAAGCTAAATCCCATCCATAGCGAACGGTATTGCATCATTTCTTGGTTGATGCCATTGAACAGCGCGTTGAAAAATGCGCTTTCTTCCCTTGGTTCGGGATTGAAATCCAAATTATGAATGCTTGGGTGCATATCACTGATTGGTTTTTCCTGCAGTTCTTGTTCGACAAAGAGCTCATCGAGCGCAATATACATGGTACTTCCATGAATGACGACGTGATTGCCCTCATATTCAGCGGGGGCATATGCGTCTGTGGAATCAAGATAGACGGAAAAGGTAAGCCCCATCAACGTATCTTCGAACAACGCATGGCGCGCCTCTTCATCGCATTCAAGGGTGGCATCGACAATTGCGCAGTCCTGATCAGGGAACACGAATGATTCCTCTATGGAGGTGCGTGCCCCCGGAGAGATGGAATCAAACTGAGCGATGCGAATCAATGGACCGACGGTCATTAATGCCGCAAAAAATGCCATGAATAAAAGCGCAAAGATTAAACGGTCCTTGCGGTATTTGATGAGGCCCTGAGGCTTTACAAGTGCGAGTCTTACACGTTCTAACATACAATCACCAACGTGATTATATCATATTTTTATCATTTTTCCATTCCATGTGATAAAATGCCTTCGAGGTGAGATGATGGATACAAATAAACGCTACAACACGATGAATGACTTTTTAAAAAACCGCTTCGGATCCAAAGTCTTTAAAGTCCCACTCAACGCCGGATTCACTTGTCCCAACAAGGACGGCACGGCTGGGGTGGGCGGCTGCACATTCTGCTCACCCAGTGGCTCAGGAGACTATGCCGGCGAGATTACCGATGATCTGAGCACGCAGTATTGGTCCATCAAAGACCGCATGGAGGAAAAATGGCCCGGTGCGAAGACCATCGCCTATTTTCAGGCCAACACCAACACCTACGCAGACAAAGCGACGCTCTCGACCATGTTTGAAACCGCCATTTCCCTCGATGATGCAATTGTGGGGCTTTCAATCGCCACACGCGCCGATGCGCTGGGTCCGGATGTGCTCGATTTACTGGAGTCCCTAGCCTCTCGCACTTTCGTGCAAGTGGAAATCGGCCTGCAAAGCATGCATGACGCTACGGCTCGCGCCATAAACCGCGGGCATGACTTGCACGTTTTCGACGAATCGATCAACGCCCTTCAATCACGCGGCATATTCACCGTTGTCCATATCATCAACGGCTTCCCCTGGGAAGATGAATCACAGATGCTGCAAACTGCGAAGCACATCAACACCCTGGGTGTCCAGGGAGTCAAAATCCACATGCTCCATATTACCAAAAATACCGCAATGGGGCATGCCTATCAACGCGAGCCCTTTACACTGCTTTCTTTAGAGGAATATGTCGATATCACCATCAAACAAATCGAACACTTCAACCCTTCGATCATTATTCAGCGGGTCACAGGCGATGCGGTCAAAGAAGACCTCATCGCCCCACAGTGGACATTGAAAAAATTCGTTGTCATGAATGAAATCGATAAAAAAATGCGGGCCCTTGATACGTATCAGGGCGCCGCATTAAAAAGATAATCCGTCTGCTCGAGCATATAGACAACCGCCAGTAAATCGGCTGCACCTCCGGGTGAAACTTCGCCGGTGCACTGACGCACACCACTATAATCAGCCGGTTCGCTATGCTTGGCTAAACATGATTTGACGCGCGTGAGTGCGTCTTTTTTATGCAGCGTCGTATCATCGAGGCGGCGCATGATGGCCATGAGTTTTTCCGTGCCGCTCCAATTGAGCGTATGGGGGGTGCGCCACGCAAAAATTGATGGAAACCCTTCAGCCAATTCTCCGCGAACACCGCGGATGCCGGCATCGCTGTAGGCACGCTCTCCGCTGCTTGGGTAGGGTGGAGGCGCAGTGCGCGCGCGCGTTTCAAGTGTGCGCCCATAATGTTTAAGGGTCTTGTTGAAACCATCCTGTGAATCGCCGCTCATGATGGAGCGAGCCATCACAGGCAACAACAAACCAAACAGATAATGGGCGCCTTTGTGGGTATTGACACCCACGGTGCTGAGGAGGCGTTGTTCATAGGTGCGGCCCATTTTATTGAGACCCTCAAGGGTGAAATCATCAAATAGCGCATAATCAAGGTATGCTTTGAACGCTGTTTCTAGTGTGTCAAAGGCCGTTAAGAAATGTGAGATATTCATATCAGTGTGCACCCCCGATGATTTGTGGGACACAAGCGCGAAACAAGGGACTGTGAACACTTCCTTGCGAAGGGCGTTGATGGCCTCGCGGGCGAGGGCGTCACGGATGAAGGTGCGCACCATTTTATCGATCGCTTGCGTGAGTGTTTGAGTCGTATGAACGCCGCTGCGCCGGCAAATGTGCACATCATTCCCGCAAATAAGACATGTTCGCGGCGTTTCGCGCGACCACTGGCCATTTGGGTCATGCACATCAAGGTCGATCAAGCGTCCTAGGGGATGCATCGTTTCGATAGTGACGCACTGAGATTTAAGCAGTTCGGCGCGCTTTGAGACATAGGCGGTCGCATACATGCCATCGGGGGAATCTGAATACGTAAACGTGCAATGAAAGACCTCAGAGACCAAGCGCGCGAAAAGACTCACCAAAAAAGTGTCGATGGGGCCTTGTTTGACCGCGCCGGGGATATTGGCATGAATAGCGATGACCGTTCCCTTTGAGCGCAGGCGCGCAACATGGTTGCCGCGTGCTTCGCGTGCACTAAGAATATCAGTGTCTGTCATGGTGGTCCTTGAGTTTTCTGATGATGCGCTGGCCTTTTTCACTGAAAAGATAATCATAGGTGGGTTTTGGCACATAGGCCTTGATGGCCGACAGACCGTTTTTCCTCAAAAGCTTGCGCACCGTGGAAGCACTAATGGGGGTGCCGTCGAACGTCTTGCGTTCGATGATGTTAAGATCCTTGCCCAAATAATCGCGCATCGTGGCATTATATACACTTGTCATGGGGGAATAGGGTTCATCACCGACGTAACGCGCGGTGATGTTGAAGATTTTCATGTAATACTGTTTGAAGGTGAGCACGTCGATGAGGGCGTGCTCCTTTTTAATGGTGGCTTCCTTGGACAAGAAATACTTGGGGAACGTCGCGTAGGAGACCAGATAATTCTTGGTCGGTACTATGACGATGCCTTCACAGCCTTCAAAGGTGCGCTTGATGATTTCAAATCGGTCTTTGAAGGGGAAGAACGAACGATCTTCACTGACGACGAACACAATGACTTCATCGTGATGCTTGCGGGCGTGTTCAATAAGATGCACATGCCCTTGGGTCAAAGGATTGGCGTTGATGACGACACTTCCCTTAGGGGCCGGGGATACGTCATATTTTTTCTTCACGCGCGTGAGTGTGTTGGTAATATCTCCGTTTTGTTCCATGAATGTCATATTCATCGACTGCACAATCGTCTTGAATCCCAGCGATTCAAACACATCGACGAGTTCCGGCTGCGTATAGACGAACAGATGCTTGATATCACTGGCGTGCAGACGCTTGATGAGTCGGCTCATGAGTGTATTGAGCACGCCTTCACCCTGCGAGGATTCCCGTACTGCCACACACTTGATGATGTTGTGGGCTGCGGAGGCCGTCGCAACAATCTCATCGCCTTCGGTGGCGATGAGTGTCACAGTGATGTCATCTTCGTATATAAGTCCGTAGGATTTTAAAAACGATCGTACGCGGGTAATCTCACTATCCAAAAGCACATCTTTGATTTCCATGACTATCAGCCTTTCCACCGTAGAACATCGAGTGTGACACCGTGACGGGACTCAACCCGGCCTAGCGTTCCACTTGGCACCCTCGGCGTTTTTGGTTTTCCACTGAGCGCACGTGCTTTGTGCATGAGCGCTTCAATGGTGAAAAGGGGCAGCGTTGAATCCTTGAAACGTTCTATAAGGTCTGTGCGCAAAGGGTTGATGGCGATTCCCCGCTCGGTAATAAGCACATCCACATGCGCGCCTGGGGTTGTGATTGTGGTGACGCGCTCTGTGATCAAAGGCATTCGGCCTTTGAAAAGCGGAGAGACAACGACGCACAATTTGGCATCTTCTGCGGTGTCACTGTGACCGCCGCTGCCGCCCATGATCACCCCGCGTGCATCCGTGGTCACATTGACGTTGAAATCACAGTCCATCTGCGCCGCACCGAGAATCACAATGTCGAGGGCCTTGATTTTGCGCGCATCATTGTTGGGATTGGCGTAATCACTCGCACTGATAAAATGATGGTTCGGGTTGCGCTTCAAAGAATCGATTGCCGCCATGTCAAAACACTGCACATCGTACAGATTGTCCACCAGTCCCTGCTCAAGGGCGCGTGTGTGATGCTGGGTGATGCCCCCGGTAAAAAACGACGCGTGCACATTGTCACGCTTAAGCGTCTGGGTGAACGCTTGCGTGATGGCTAAGGAAATACCGCCCGCTCCGCTTTGAAACGATACACCGTCTTTGATCATGCCTGTGCCATTTAAAAACCGCATCGCATCGCGCGCGATTTTCAGACCCAGGGGATCGGTGGTGATGCTGAGGGTACCACTGACGATGCCTGCGCGATCGCCGATTGCTTCGACTTCGACGACCATGTCTACATCGCCTGCGTCAATCTGTGGGTGCTTGAGCGTCTCAATACGGGTGTCGGTGATAAGAACGACCATGCCGGCGTGGGCAACGTCTTCAGCGGCGTACCCCAGCGAGCCGCAGGCGCTTTTGCCTTCAAGCCCGCTTGCGTTTCCCTGCGCATCGACCGCGCTAGCGGCCACAAACGCAATATCGATGGGATTTTCGCCTTCAATGATGCTTCTGGCGCGCCCGCCATGCGTTTGCATGCGCACTTGCCCATCAATGCCATGGTCAAAAAGATAATCACTTACCGGTCCACGCATGTAATTGGTGGTAATTGATTCGATATTGCCGTTTTCGAGTCCTTCCATAATGCTTGTATGCACAGGAAAAATTGCCGATGGATACAGCTTCATCGCTAATACATCGCGCGCATAGAGTTCCCTCAACACCATATTGAGGACATAATCTCCATTGCGTAAGTGATGATGAAAACTGACTGACATGCCGTTTCTAAGCTTTAGGGCGTCCAGCGCTTCATTCAGTGTGTGACTTCGCATACGCATCCTCCTTCAATAAACCGTAGCGTTTTGCCCGAGCGATTAAATCGCGTGCACGGGAGATGATGGGGGTATCCACCATTTCTCCATCAAGAGAAAACCGTGTTTTTCCCGTCTGGTCGTGCATGGTCACAATGCGCTGGGCGCGTTCGATGGCCTGTGGGGAGGGTGAGAGGGCCTTGTTGATCAAGGGCACTTGGTTGGGATGGATGGCCGCTTTTGCATCAAAACCCAGGGCCTGCGCTGTTTGACTATCGGCATGGACGCTGTCGCTTTGGGTGCTTGCAAGCGGGGTGTCGATGGCATCGATGCCATAAGCCGCGGCCGCAAGGATGATCTGGGAGCGGGCGAACAAAATCGATTCTCCGCTCAGTGTCCTTGTTGCCCCAAGCGCACGAGTGAGGTCCTCACCCCCCAAAAATAGCGCACGCACATCACTGCGCGAAGCAATGGCGGGAAGATCAAAAAATGCGCCAGGGGTCTCCACTAAAGCAATAATAGGCATTGGAACTTTCAATGCATCAAACGCTTCCAAGGTCTGGGGGGATGCTTTGGGGAGTACGATGCCGTCGATATTGAGCCCTTCTAAAAACGCCATGTCACGCTTCATCATTTCAGGGTCGGTGTTGATGCGCACATATAAAGGGGGCTCAACACTATGACTTCTTAGAAAAGCCCGAGTGAGATGACGGGCCTCGTCCTTATCACCGGGGTCGACCGCATCTTCGAAATCAATGATGAGCGCATCAGCTTCAAAGACATCCATTGTTTGCAGCATACGGGGTACATTGCCGGGAATAAACAGATAACTTCTAGCCATCCGCCTCACCCCTGTAGCGTGAAAGGGCGGTCTGAAGGCGCGCGGTGATGGCATAATCAAGCGCACCCTTGTCGTTGATGCGCACATCGATATCGCGCATCTCGTTGGTGTGCATGAACGTTTCCACAAGCGTTTTGATATGGTCATAAAACGCTTCGTGCACCACCGTCTCGATTGTGATGGCGCCTTTTCCCTTTTCCAACGTGACCATGCAGTCGGATGATTCGAGTGTGCCTACTGTGACAATCTCAGCCATAGGATTTCCTACTTTCTATGAGCGCCAGGGTACGGTTCATATGGTTTTTAACGATCATAATGCCTTCATCGGTCCCCATTCCGGGTTTAGCCAGCACCTGTTTGGCGTTGCAGGCCATGGCGATGGAGGTTGTGATTTCACTGGATATGTTGGTTTCATTGCATGAGCCGCCACTATAAGCCCCCACACCCTTTTTCAAACAATACCGGAGCGCCTCGATGGTGTTGTTCACCCCACCCAGATCAGGGGTTTTAACCTGAATCATGTGCGCGGCACGCTCATCAGCGAACACCTTGACATCCTCAAGCGTGTTGCACCACTCATCGGCCACGATTTCCACACGAACATCGTCATCGGCGTCTATTTTCTCCCTGAGTGCTTTGAGCGCTTCAAGCGTGTCTTCACGGTTGCCGTGGTCGACGGGTCCCTCAATGCGAAGGGTGAAGGGGTGGGCGGCATCACTGAGCGTCTTGAGGTAATTGAATATTTTGTCCACATCGTCTTCGAAGATCATCCCGATGGTCCCATACACATCAAGGTGAAGCACCGGAACATAATCATCGCGCAATCGTTTGGTGAGGATGCGCGTGCGCAGCCACTTGATATAGTCGATGAGTTTCTCACCGTTCACACCCAGTTTGTCTTTAACGGAATTGATCAAGCCGTGAGGCAAAACGTCAACGGCTTTCATGATCATTTTATCAACGCCGCTATAACGGGCGTCGCCGGTTTGTGCAAACAGGGGAATGGGCGCGTAGGTGGTGCCTTCAATGCCGTATTCGGCGCGAACAATCTCGGCGATGCTCACGCCTTTAGCTTTTGCTGTAGCATCCAGAAGGGCCTGGGTGATGCCGTATCGCAGGGCGGTATGGATGGGCCGTCCGTCAATGTTAAGTGTATCGAACCTGCGCGCGTGGGTGCGAAACGCATCCACATCCAGTCCTATGAGTTTGGGTTTGATGTGGGTATCAAAGAACGGTTTCGCGCGCGCGGCTTCAAACAAAGAGTCGCGTCCTCCAGCACCGCTATATTGGACGGCTACAGCGTCACCGTAGGCAATCTGTCCATTTTCAAGCACAAGCATGATCGATAAACATTCTCCCGCTTGGCGGATGGTTTTAAAATGCGGGGTGATCGCTTCACCCACATACGTGAAACGATCCATCGTCGCTCCGTCTTTGATGGCGGCTTGGTCATCGAAATAAAAACCCGATACGCCGGGAGCGCTGGCAACGTTTATAATTTTCATTGGTTGGCCTCCTTGACTCTGGGACGTCCAACAAGCGCACCGCGTGAGACCGCATAGATATCATCAATGGTCATTTGAAAGCTGACGCTGCGATTTTCCTGTTTGGCCCGTTCGCTGAGCGCTCCGGTGTGAAATGCTTTGATTTCCTTGTCAAACGGCAGATTGCCAAATTCAAGAATGCGGATGTTGCCGTGGGTGTCGCGGGCAGGAAGAATAGCGCCTTTGTTCATTTCACTGGGGGCGAAGGGAATATCGAGAATGCCCGCTTCAAATGCCTTGATGACCCCTTGTGCGAAATCGCCCTTGCCGATGTTGAGTGTCGCATATAGCAAGCTTTTGACTTCTCTTTCAATCATGGTTTTTTCCGTGCTCAGCGCGTTGGATTCAGGGTAGCGCTGGTCTTTAAGCATAGTGGTGAGAATTTTTGAGGCGCGCAGCCCTTCCGCGTTGGCCTCCTTGGTGGGAATGCCCTGGGATTCATGGGGGCTTTTTGTGATGATTTTGGTCGCCCCACCGAGGGTGGCGGCTGTGGCGCCCAGGGAAATGATGCCCATGGACTGCGCCTCATCTTCGGGGAACCCGCCCATCCACTGATGAAAGACTGTGGTGACAAAGACATCGTCGTAGCCAAAAAGCTTGAGATAATAGTTGGTCAGTGAATCCAGGGTCTGAAGTGCGGCGATGTCCTGGGTCAGATTGCCGCACTGTCCATAGCCCACAGTAATGTTTTTCACACCCTGTTCTGCGGCGAGGATGCTTTCGATAATGGCGACGGTATGAGATATGGATGGGGGTACGAGCGTCCCTGTAAGGGGACCGAAAGGCTCACGGTTGAGTTCGATGCCCGCCTCGGCGTAATACCCCACCAGCCGGTCAGCATACTGCCAGTAGCGAATGGTATCCTCCAGGGAAATATTCTTGGCGTAGGGAATGTTGTAGGAAATACCGCCCCCTTCATTGGATGTCCACCCCGAAGCGTGAATGATTTCGCTTAAAAGACGAGCGTCAGGAGTTCCGTGACGTGCCTGAAGGGGCGCATCGACATTGTCGAACACCTTTTTGCATCCTTCGATGCCGTGGTTGACTGCGGGGAAGCCGTTGAGAAGCGAGCGTTTGGCCTTGATGGATTGCTTGATGGCGTCCTCGGCATTGGTGTAGCGGTTTTGGCGGGTATAGGAATCGATGGTGGAAGGCAAGAAATCCGCTGAACCCTTTTTGTTCAGATGATTGAGCAGTTCAATATGGTCATCCACAAGCGCCACACCGGCGCGTGGTTGAATCAGTGTCTCCCCGTTTGCCTTGGCCTTGCGGAGCTTTTTGGCGAAATGTTTGTGGTCGGGAATGGTTTGTAAAAATGCGACCGCCTTCTCAAAATCCAGGCGTTCGTCACTTCCGGTGGGCCAGTGCGTGCGAATTTCTTCGCGGATGGCCAAAAACGATTCCAAGGACAGTTTCTTGTTGGTTATCACTGTGTCTCACTCCTATGTCAAATGACGTTTGAGCAGCTTAAGGGCAAGGCGTGGGTGTTTCTGAGAGAGCAGTCCCATTGCCGCCATGATATAGTGCTCATCGATTAAAAATTCTGGGTCTGTGGGTCTGAGTTCGAGTTTCTTGTTGCTTTTTTTGTTGACTTCGCGCAGGATTTCCTTGCTGTTGGGCTGATTGATCAGCACACCGCCGGTCCCGACGACGTATTTGATATCAGTCAAATCCTTGCCCGTTTGATAATACATGTTGCCAAGGGGGGTGTAGACAACTTCCACACTGCCCACGTGCCGTGACATTGAATAATCGGCGCAAATGCGAGCCAACGCTTTGTCAAATGCCTTTTCCTCTTCCGTATCAGGAAGATAATCGACGTTTTCCTGACGCTTTTCCACCGATTGTTCAATTTTTTCTTCGCTATATTTTTCGTTGTTGAAATCATAATACTGCTGAAATTCATAAGGGCTGACAAGGCCTACGAGCGCATTGGCACTATAGCGCATACCAAGGTCGCCTTCCACAGTGCGTTTGGCGAAGGGTTCTTGCAAGCCTTTAAGAATCACTTCTGTACGTTTGGGAGAGCCCTCCCCGATGGTGTGGACGTCGGTGGTTGCCCCGCCGATATCAATCACCATGAGTTCTCCATATCCAGCTTCGTCTTCAAACCCTTTGGAAAGCAGTTCGGATGCCATGAGCACACTTTCGGGTGTGGGCATGATGATCTGACCCGTTTTTTCCTCTGCTTGCTTGATGCCTTTGGCTTCGATGATTTTGTCGATGAAAATTTTACGGATGACTTTTTTCGCCGGATCGACGTTGAGCTTTTTGAGTTTGGGCATCACATTGTCGACAATGTGGTAATCCACCCCGGCCGCATCAAAAATCTCATCAATCGCATCGGTGGCATCTTTATTACCAGCAACGATAATGGGAATGTCAAGCGCTGCTTCGGCAAGTTTTTTCGCATTGTGTATAATGGTGCTTTTGTTGCCACCATCCGTCCCACCTGCAAGTAAAATGATGTCAATGGTGTTTTTCTGAAGCTTTTTGATGTCCTTTTTGCTTAATTGAAAGGTGTAGACATCCTCTACTAGCGCCCCTGCCCCCAGGCATGCACGCTTTGCAGCTTCAGCAGTAAGTTCCTCCACAAGGCCTACCGCCGCCATTTTGAGGCCGCCGGCAGCTGAAGAACACGCAGAAACAGCCTCAATCTCACCCATTTGCGGGTGGGTGTTTTGAAGCTTGTCAAGTGCCTGATTGAACCCTTCAAGTACATCGGTACGCACCGTGGTCATCGCACGTGAAGTACCGACAATAACTTCTTCTTTCATATCGACGGCAGTAATTTTAGTATAGGTTGAGCCGAAATCCACCAGCAGATGAACGCCCATATCATGACAAATCCTTTTTGATTTCCTCAACCGCTCGTTCAATATCACTACCCGGGGGATAGACACGGTCAAAGCCCATTTTTTTGAACCGTTCCTCGACACTTTTAAAATTTTGCTTTCCTACTACAATATTGCCACCAACATACAGCTTGACGCTGGAAAGCCCGGCCTCGGTCATATTGTCCTTCATATACTTGCAGTCCATCTCTCCATGACCATAAAGGGACGAGACCAGTATGGCCGATGCGTCCGTTTCTATCGCTGCGTTGATAAAATCTTCCTGAGAAGAGAGTACACCGATATTGATGACGTTGAACCCGTGCTCCTTGAGCACGTGATCGATAATCTTATTGCCCACTGCATGGACATCGGCACCGATCACACCGATTACGACTGTGTGCAAACCAATCACCTACTTTCTAAAAATCACAAGAAAAGGGAACATTTCACATCGTATGCGAAACACCCCCTGTCAATAAATCACTGTACACGAAAGAATGAGTCTCGCCGGACCCTGATACTTGGGAATCACGCGCATTTTTTGATACGAAAACCATCGTTTTCATCGTCGGCCCCTTTTTGGACACTTCATTGTTGTAACCGCTTACCACACTGTCATTATACGGCTTTTCGACGGTTTTTCAACAGCTTTTAACTGACTGTTGTTTTGTGTACGAATTTTTATGTAAAAAGAAAAAGACATGCAACCATGTCTTTTTTATCCAAAGTATTCCTTTTCCTTAAATTGCATCTTACCAGCAAGCATTCGCATGGGGAATTTGCCGATGAACTGATTGTAATAAAGCACTTTGGAATTGAATTTCAACCTGCACTTCTGCAAGGCTTCGAATTGATGCTTCAGAGTTTTCTGCGTGGGACTCGAGGTTTCATCAAGGCAAAGATAGAGTGTCTGGAGCGATTTGAATATGTATTGGCGCTCACGGAGTGTGAGTGCGCGAATCTCTTGTTCCTTATAAGAGCTCAGCGCCTTGAAAACATTGTCGTGGTCGTGATGTTCAAACGTGGCCTGATGCGCCAAAAACACATGCAGGGATTCAAAGAGTTTCGTATGGAAGGTCACTTCAAGTTTTGTGACTTCATTCCATATCATCAGTGTCTTGTTTCTGAGTCTCAAAACCACCACGACAAGGATGATGAGAATCAGTACAACAATTAAAGCATCCATCAATGGGTTGATGGTCACAGATCATCCCTCCTTAGGCACTGTGGCGTTTGAGGTCAAAGCGTTGGTAATAGTCCTCGAATTCATTGGAATATTTCAAGAAACGATCGATTATATAGGGTTCGAAGTAATTGGTAAATTCATGGTGGAGCAGTTCCACTGCTCGCTGATGAGTAAAGGCTGTTTTGTAGTTACGGGACTGGCGAAGAATCTCATACACTTCCGTAAGCAAGATAATCTGTCCTTCTTGTGAACGCTGAATTTTTTTCATGCGATCGGCGAAGCTTTTATCCGCAGTCTTCTCGAAATGGGCGCGCACAATGTCTTCGCTTTTTTGATTGAGCTGAAGGCGCTTGATAATGACACTGCCAAGGATAGTTTTTTCGCGAATGACTTGATAGTCTTGTTCGTTGAGGACATCCTTTTCCTCGTATTCGATGATACTGAGTTCACGGATCTTGTCCACATGGATTTTCGAGTAATCATAGATTTCACTGCACACATTGGGCGAGAGCCCCAGTATATTGCCCAGACGCGAAGCCATTTCCGCCACACGGTAGGCGGATTGACGCTGCTGGGTCTCAGAATGAAGATTGAACACACCGATGACATCGAAGACATCACCGACAACCGCCTTAAAGTCACCTTCCATGTCGCGGCGCTTGACGAGTTCTTCCTTGCGCTTGTTGTTCATCATCTGACCGATGGCCACCGATGAATAAAGCGCGATGAAGAAAATGATCAATACGAGCGTGCGCAACAATATGTCGATGGCAATCTGATATTCTTCGACAACCAAGTAATTGTACAAGGACTGAATGGAATCGGCCTGTTCATACAAGGGATACATAATGGTGACGTGGATGACTGTCATAAGCACGAGCACCCATTTAAAAAGGATGCGCAACAACGTGGCGTTTTGATAAAGTGCAATTACTACAAGTGAAAAGTAAATTAGCACATACCCTGCTTGAGTGATGGAAAAGCCGAACACATCGTCATAACCCTCAACCCCCAGGCGCAATTTAATATAAACACCGAAGCTCGCAAGCAGAATATACACCGAGGCGATATACATCGCCATCTGTTGTTTGAGAAGCGTACGCGGTCGTTCGCGAATAATGCGCTTAAGCGTGGTGTTGGTGGCGAACATGATCACACCAAATCCGAAAATAACAATATAATTCGGATTTTGATTGCCAATAATGGTAAAAATCAAAAACACGGCGTTCGTTACAATCAATATGTTTTTGATAACGCGGTTGCGCCGGTAAAGCACACTGGTCTCATCAAGAATGTCAACGCCGGCTTCGAAGTTGAACTTCTCACTGGCGCGCTTGACGAGCAGCTTGTAAAAAAGCCGCAGACGACGGCGGATTTTTGAAGGCTTATTGGGATTGCGTGATGACTCGCGCTTTTTCGAATACATTTTGATGCGGTCAAAGGTATTTCGAAAAAACATGGCCACCTTGTCAAGCCGCGTTGTTTTATTGGGGTCTTCCCCTTTATTGAGCGATTCGCCGTATGCCCGTAATTCTTCGGGGTCATCGTCCGCTTTTTTAAAAAAATCCTCGAGGGACTTATCTTTTTTGGCCATGGTCTCACATCCCAACGCGCTGCGTCATACGCTTAGTGTTAAAGATCTAAATCAAGTTTGATGTCTTTGTATTTCGGGTCTTTTTTCGCTTCAAGTTCATTGGCGATTTGTGCTACACGGGTTGATGAAGCCGCAGCGATTGCGCCTACTATGTCATCTAAAAATGTATGGCACTGTTGTGTGTCTTTCTTACCCCCGTAGTTGAGCTTGGCGACGACGGTGGGTTTGTTTACATCGATGTCACCGAAATTCGTCTTTCCGATGGTCCCAAACAAACCGGCAAGCTCTAAGCCAAACAGCTCATCGATGCCAAACAAACCGAGATCGGAGTTAAGAATTTCGCGCAAGGGTTCGCGGATCTTGTTTTCTTCGGTAAGACGGTCGATTTCCGCGCCCAACTGAAGGAGATGGAACGTATCGCGCAGCGAAAGTATCTTCTCCACTGAATCGATGCAGTCCTGCCGCGAGACATCGTCGGTCCATTTGGACTGTTGCTGATAAGCGACCTCGGCGATTTCAGAAACCTCGACGCCGCGTTCATTGAGTGTGTCAATGTTCATTTTCATCATTTCATTACGTGAAAACAATGCTCTTTTCATGAATTAACTCCTTATGATTAGTGTAAACGCTATGATTATACTATATTATAGCATCTTTCATAAAAAAGATAAATTATCAAAACGCTGCGTTTTGCGCTTATTCACCTACTACGCTGCCAAGGGGGAGACGTTGTTTGCCTATGCCATTGACTAATGCCGCACCATCCATTATGCCTTTGCCAGCGGGTTTGACTTCAAGAAGCTTCAGTGCATCCTTTGCACATTGAATGACAATGCCGTCCTTGTGGTGGGCAATGACTTCGCCGGCTTTGGCCGCACTTCCCTCGCTAAGAGTGGCGCGGTAGATTTTAAATGACTGTCCATCCGCAATGAAATAGGTCGCGGGCTGTGGATAAAAGGCGCGAATTTTACGCTCCAAAGCCGCCGCATCCTTCGTAAAATCAAGGCGTTCCTCATCGCGGGTGATCGTATAGGCGTAAGTCGCATCATCATCGTTTTGCGCGCGGGCGGTAATCTTGTTTTGAAAGATACTAAGAAGTACTTCACACAGCAAATCGCCGCCCAGGTCTGCGAGCGTTTCAAACAGCTGCCCTGCAGTCTCATCAGGGGCTACAGGGGTGGCACGCTGAGCGATGATGTCTCCTGCGTCCATGCGTTCGCTCATATACATGATGGTCACACCGGTAGTTTCATATCCGCGTTCAATGGCACGCTGAATCGGTGCGCCACCGCGCAACTTCGGCAAAAGTGAAGCATGGACATTGATCGCACCCAGCGAGGGATGCAATAGGAGGCGTTTAGGAAGGATCAATCCATACGCCGCGGTGATGATCAAATCAATATCGCGTGCAAGCAGCGCCTTCATCACTTCGTGCAGACGCGCGGGCTGCCATACCTCGATGCCGTGGTCCGAAGCGAAGGTTTTCATAGGCGGCGGGGTAAGGGTGCGCTTGCGTCCCACAGGTTTATCAGGCTGCGTGATAATAAGATCGATAGGGGTCTGGGCATGGACCTTCTGTGCGATGTGCCGGGCGAATTGCGGCGTGCCCATAAAGACAATTTTCAATGTGATTCCTCCTAGAATATTCTTGGATGATGCGTAAGGCTAATGCGAGCACCACTGTGGTTGAAGGTGCTTAGTGTGTCATTGAGCAACGGATAGACGCTTGGTTCCTTTTGGTGGCGTACAAGGAGTTGCACACGGTAAAACCCGCCGCGTTTCACCATTTTCGCATCAGCGGGGCCCAACGCGTCAAGTGCGCCGCCGCTGAGCTTTCGTTTGATCTCGAGTGCGGTGGTGTAGGCTTTATCATACGATTCATGCGCAATGACGATGAGTGTAAGACTGGCGTAGGGCTCGACATTGGCCTGTTTTCTGAAGGTGATTTCCCTGCGGTAAAACGCATCATAATCCTGCGCCTCAATCGCTTCTAAAATACTGTGTGAGGCATCATAAGCCTGAATAATCATTTCACCGCGCGTGTCTCTGCGACCCGCGCGTCCAGCAAGCTGGCTGAGAAGACTGTATGTCTCGCTTTCCGCGTAAAAATCAGGAATGAAAAGGGCCATATCGGCACTCAGGACCCCTACAAGCGTCACGCGGGGAAAATCGAGACCTTTGGCAATCATTTGCGTTCCCACAAGAATGTCTCCGTGTGTTTCAAAGGATTGCAAAAGGCGTTCATGGGCGCCTTTGTTTGTCGTGGTATCTTTATCCATGCGCATCACATTGGCCTCGGGGAACGTTTGCTGGAGCACGGTTTGTGCCTTTTCACTTCCCAGGCCCATATAGCGTATGTGACGTGAATTGCATGAGGGGCAGCGCGCCGGAGCGGGCTCGCTGTGATTGCAGTAATGACACTTCAGATGATCCGTGTGTTTATGATAGGTGAGCGACACCTCGCAGTGAGGGCATTTGATTCGTTTTCCACAATCGCGGCAGAGCACAAAATTCGCATGCCCTCGTCGGTTGATCATCAAGAGCGTCTGTTCGTTGTTTTGTAGCCGAGTATGAATGGCGGTGTGCAATGCACTTGAAAGAATGGAGGGATTGCCCGATTTGAACTCTTTTTTCATATCCACACGGCGAATGACCGGAGCAAAGCTTCCTAAAGCGCGCTGCGAGAGAGTATGGCGTGTGATGGTGCCCTGCACTGAGGCATGATAGGTTTCCACAGAAGGGGTTGCGCTTCCATAGACAAGCAGCCCGCGGTGATGCGCGCGACGCATGCGTGCAACTTCTCTGGCGTCATACTCTGCTTGTTCGCGCTGTATGTAGGCATCGCTTTGTTCCTCGTCGATGATGATGAGGCCCACGGATGCGAAAGGAGCAAAAATAGCACTTCGCGTCCCGATCATAATATCGACTTCTCCGCGAAGCGCGCGGCGCCATTCATCATACTGCTCTCCGGGGGAAAGGGCACTGTGATACACCCCGGTGCGCCCTTGAAATACCGCTTTGAAACGTGCAAGAAGCTGCGGGGTAAGGGCGATTTCCGGCACCAGCACGATGACTTTTTCACCGCGGGCGATCACACAGCGGGCCATTGCGATATAAAGTTCGGTCTTTCCACTTGAAGTCACACCGTGAATGAGGTGTTCCTTAGTTGTCTGTGCATGCGTCACTATGGCATCCACAATGCGCTGCTGCTCATGGGTAAGTGTCACATCCTTGTCTCTTTGCGCGTAGGCATGGGTGATCTCGCGGTAGCGTTCGCGCGAAACACTCACTACGATGTCTTGAGTCTCAAGTGATCTAAGCGAGGCACTAGCAGCGCCGGTATCGTTGAGGAGGGTCGGTTTATCCGTCGCACCGTGCGTTTTGAGATAGTCTACAATCGCACGCTGTTTCGATCCCTTGGGCGTGATGTCCTTGATGAGCATGACTGTTTTCACTGTGCGGATGTTCGCCGATTGTCTAATGGCCACTTCGGTGCTCAAATGACCCTGAGTTTCGGCTGTTTTGAATTTCTTTCGGTCTTTGGGTGCGATGTGGCGCTTATCGATGGTCGAGGTGTTTTTAAAGTAGGCATGAACACCTGAATCAATGCTACGGGAATCTTTCAACCGATAGGTGATATGGGCGCTTGAGGCGAGCGCCCCTGGAAGCATGGCATTCAGATACGCCATGCGCGGACGCACATGTGTAAAAGCAAGGGTTTGTGCCATGGTGAGGCGCTCCTCGTCAAAATATGCTTCATCGTCTGGAAGCGCGTGGATGGGTTTGAGCGCGGTATGTGCGCTGTGCGATTTTAAATCGGTGATAATGCCAGCTATGTAGCTGTTTCCAAAGGGAACATGCACGCGCATGCCGCGTTTGACACTGGAAAGCCATTCACTTGGCACGCGGTAGTCAAACGGCTTGTCGAGATCAGAATGCTTAATGTCGATAATCACTTCGGCGATTGTGGATGCGCTCATTCGATGAACCCCAGCTTTCTGAGGGCTTTGGCAATGCCATCCGCCTCAAAGGTATCGGTGACATGGGTGGCTTTCTCTCTCACTGCGGGGGCAGCATTGCCCATGGCAACGGAATGCGGCATTGCTTCAAGCATTGCCGAGTCATTGGCGCCATCACCGAAGCACACCGCATCCTGGGGCGTCATATTAAAATGCGACAGCACACGGTATACGCCTTCGCGCTTGTTTTTATCGGGGGCGATGACGTCCATGCCATCAGAAAGCCACGGTACCAGCACGTCGTCATCGAAGTATTTTTTCATTTGGTTTTGCATCGATTCATCAGCGAACGCCCACATTTGATAAACGGCACTGTGCACATCAAAATTCCCATCCTCTTTCGGGTAGGGAAGGTTCTGTTCATCGAACATGGTTTTCACATATGGCGTGAAGCGGCTCACAGCCTGTGTGTCTCTGCCGATGAAACCGTATGTCAGGGCGTGGTCTGTGAAGATGGTTTTGCTTTTTTTAATGAGGGCATTGTCCATGGGTTCATCGTGAATGAGTGTCTCACCGACAAATATGATTTGTCCATTGATGGTGATAAACGCATCGAACAAATCCTTGATGGGGTCGATGACATGCAGCATATAGTGCGCACGGCCCGTTGCAATCACCATGATCACATCGCCACGCTTTTTCAGAGCATGAAGGGCCTCGATGGTTGAGTCACTCACCTGCTGCGTGGTCGGACTATAAAGGGTGTGGTCGACATCGAAAAATATAATGTGTTTTTTTGGCATGGGCATCACCTTTGATGAAAATTATAACACATAAGCGTTTATTTATCGCCAAAAATAAGCTATAATGGGAAAGCAATGAACCACTTTCAGATAATATTAGGAGGACGCAAAATGCAAAATCAAATTTTTAAAAAACATGAAGTGGGTGTTTTTGCATTAGGCGGTCTTGGTGAAGTCGGAAAAAATATGTATGTCGTGGAATATCAAAATGAAATCGTCATTATTGACGCTGGCATTATGTTCCCCGATGATTCACTGCTGGGAATCGATTATGTCATTCCCGACTATACATATCTCGTGCAAAATCAAGATAAAATCAAAGCTTTGATAATCACGCATGGTCATGAAGACCACATTGGCGGGATTCCTTGGCTTTTACGTCATGTAAAAATACCCAAAATCTATTCTAACGGCCTTGCTCTGGGCCTCATCAAGAAAAAGATGGAAGAACACCAGGGCGTCAATATCAATTTGTTCGAATTCTTCGAAAACGACATTATTCGTTTCGACCACCTTTCTGTGGGCTTTTTCAGAACCAATCACTCCATTCCCGATTCTTACGGAGTCGTCGTTGGCACACCGCACGGCAAAATCGTGCACACGGGCGATTTCAAGTTTGATTTCACGCCCACCGGACCCGACGCCGATTATTCAAAGATGGCCAAACTTGGCAATAATGGTGTGCTTTTGTTGCTTAGTGACTCAACGAACGCGGAAATTGACGTATTCACTAAAAGTGAAACCACCGTCAGTGAAAACATCAAGGATATTTTTGCAAACATCGAAGGCCGCGCCGTCGTTGCAACATTCGCTTCAAACATCCACCGTGTTCAGCAGATTGTCGAAGCATCCATCGCTACTCGGCGTAAAATCGCTGTCTTCGGAAGAAGCATGGAACGCACCGTTGAAGTGGGCCAGCAAATGGGCTACATCCGTGCACCCCACGGAACGTTCGTCTCACCGCGCGCACTCAAGCATTTCGCGCCGCATGAGATCACCATCCTCTCAACGGGCTCACAGGGTGAACCTTTTGCCGCGCTATCACGCATTGCACAAGGAACACACAAGCAAATCAAGATCCAACCGGGAGACACAGTCATCTTCTCTTCAAGTCCCATCCCCGGAAACAAACCTTCAATAAACAAAACCATCAACTTACTTTTCAAGCATGATGCGAATGTCATCACCCATTCTCCACTGACCGATACGCATACTTCGGGTCATGGGGGCAGCGAAGAACTCAAGCTCATGCTCAAATTGATGAAGCCTAAATACTTCATGCCCATCCACGGTGAACATCGTATGCTTAAAATTCACGGAGAGACCGGTATTGCCTGTGGTGTCAAACGCGGCAATGAATTCATCATGGACAACGGTGATGTGCTCGCACTAACCAAAAACAGTGCGCGAAAAGCTGGAAAAGTTCCCGCAGGCAACATCTACATCGATGGCAAGGGCATCGGTGACATTGGTTCTGTGGTACTTAAAGACCGCAAGATCCTCAGTGAGGATGGACTTCTAAGCATTGTCATCACCATCGATGAAGCCAACCACGCACTCGTGGGTAATTCAGTCATCGTTTCACGCGGATTCGTCTACATGAAAAGCCATACACAGCTTACTAAGGAACTGGGTTCCATGGTAGACAACCACATCAAGAATATCCTTTCAAAATACGATACCGTTAAGAGCGGTCTGATCAAGCGTGATGTCATCCGCATGCTCAATGACTACATCGTCAATAAAACTGAGCGCAACCCGATGATACTTCCCGTCATCAAAACCATATAAGCAAAGCCCGCGAATGCATTTCCATTCGCGGGCTTATTTATTTAATGAGCAATCTCAGTGAATTGAGAATCACAAAGATTGTGGATAGTTCGTGGGCGAGTACACCAAAGGGAAGGGTAATCAGACCAAATACATTGCCCATAAGCAATAAGGCGATTACACTGATTGACAGTGCGATATTCATTGTCATGGTGGTGCGCAGCCGTTTTGCAAGCCGCATGACATGAGCAAGATTATTGAGGGCGTCATCGATAAAGACGATATCCGAGGTTTCCAGTGACACATCGGTCGCAGTGCCCATCGCAATCGCCACATCAGCAACTTGCAGTGCCGGTGCGTCATTGATGCCATCACCGATGACCATGACTGTGCGCCCTTCGTGTTTATATTGATTGATGATGGTTACTTTATCCTGAGGCATGCACTGACCGTGTATGGTTTCAATACCGACCTCACGGGCAATGCCGCGTGCACTGGCTTCCGTATCGCCACTGACCATCACGGGCATGATGTCATTAGCGTTGAGGTAGGCAATAGTCTCCACCGCATCTTTGCGGATGGTGTCACTCAATAAGACCACCGCAACAACACGGCCATCCTCAATGAGATTGACAGAACTCTTTCCGGCGTCCTGTTCGCTTTTTGTCAACGCCTGCAGGGGAGTGGGCATCACCGCTTCAAATCGTCCGACTTTATAATGACGACCGTCAATTGAAGCTTCCATACCGCTTCCGGGGACTTCTTTGGTCTCAATTTCCTTTAAAGTGTCGGTGCCTTCCAAATGCTTGGTGATGGCTCTGGCCATCGGATGGTTGGACTGGCGTTCCATAGAATAAAGCAAACGTTCGGCATAAGATGAATCGATGTCATGGACATGAATAGCGTGCACTTCAGGGGTCCCTGTAGTAATCGTTCCGGTCTTGTCAAGCAACACCACATCGATCGCCGGCATGGTTTCAAGTATTGACCCGCCCTTGATCAAGATGTGTTTGCGCGAAGCATTGGAAAGCGCCGAGAGCACTGCCGGGGCAATCGAGGCAACAAGGGCACATGGTGAGCCGACCACAAGCACAATGATGCCGCGGTAAAGCGCCTCTTCTAGTGGCAGGAGTCCCGTAAGTGGCGGAATAATCATGAACGCAAGCGCCATTGCCACAACGACATAGACATAGACACGTTCAAAACGGTCAATTGCGCTTGCTTTGGAGGGCTGATCGTTTTGCGCATCTTCCACAAATTTGATGATTTTTTGGATGACACTGTCCCCCGGTGACTTAACCGCACGCACAATGATTGTGCCTTCCATATTGATAGCACCAGCATAAACTGTGTCGCCTTCTTGTTTAGGTGCGGGAACAAATTCACCTGTAATCGCTGATTGGTCGACACCGGTTTGACCGCGTTGAATCACACTGTCCACAGGCACTTGCTCACCAACTTTAACGATTAAAACGTCATTTTTTTCCACCGCATCAAGCGAGACAGTCTCTTCTTCTCCCTCTTTATAAAGCACCGCGGTTTGCGGGGCTAAGGAGAGGAGACTTTTGAGTTCCTTTTCCGATTTCTTATTAGCAAACGATTCCATCACACCACTGATGGAAAAGATAATGATTAAGATGGCTGCCTCAAAATAACTTTCGATGATGAACGCCGCCAGTGCGGCGATGATCATCAGCATTTCTACGTTGAGGTGTCTTTCCTTCAGTGTATTAAGAACGCCTTCTTTGGCCTTATAATATCCACCGACAATAAACGCAAGGGCAAATAGCACCGCAACAATCACGTGCTCATTCAAGACGTTTTGTGCGATGATCCCCAGCAATATGAACACAACACCTAGTGCTGCAAATATTGTTTCTCTTTTTAGTGCGCGGTCCATTACAACACATCCCTTCATCACTATTTTACCAATGAAGAAGGCGCTTTAACAGAGAGATACAAAGAATGATTATAAATAAGCTTACATTTTGTATGCATAATAAAAACTGCACCCTTCTAATTGGATGTGTTAGTCCAATGTTTGGGGTGCAGTTTAATGACTTCGCGGTTACTTCTCCTGTGCATCAATGCCGTTTTCCAGGATGATGGGGACACTTTCAAGCGTCTTTTTGTAGCGCTTGTAAAGCATGCTGTCAAGCTCAGAAAAATCAAGGGGAGTGTCTGGTTCGAAAAGCCCAAGGGTGAACTGGTCGTGTCCCATGCCTGAAAGCCGTGCGCCCAGCGAACCTTGGTGCATCATGGTTTTGACGGTGTCGCTATGATAGGGCGCGACCACTTCATAGAGTGATTTTAATGAATGCTGAGACTGCTCGAAGACATCACCGAGCATCACAAAATCTTCTCCTTTTAAATACTCGAGCGCTTGCTCGACTCGTTCGATTTCAAACATGGCGTGTTCACTGTAGGGAACTGTGCTTTTTTTGGGAATCAAGTGTTTGAGTGAATTAAACTCTTTGATTGTCAAGTCACTGAGCGTTTCAATGCTTCGTTTGTTGCGAATGGCGCGCGCCGCGGATTCAATTGCGTCAATGCGTTTAGCGATATCGGCATTCACGATGAATTTGGGCCGACTGACAAAGACGCCGTGGAGGAAGGCTTTGGTTTTATCGAGGGGGATATGGGTATGTTTGAGTGTCTTCGTATCCAGATACATGATGTGGTCCGCTTTGGCGAACATTACACAGAAATGCTGCGCGATGGTAGGGGTGAGTTCCTTGGTGCTCATTTCCGCTGAAAACGTGTAGCGGACCTGATCGGTTGCGGACAAGTTGAAATGATGATGCACACTGAGAATGTGCGTCACCAGCATCTCGAATGTCGCGTGAAGACCCAGTTTAGTGGGGACATTTTTTGAGGAACGCATGGAGATGTTGAGGCCTTTGTGCACTTTGTAGCCTTCATACTGGAGTTTTTTGATGATCGCGACGACAAGGCGCTGATAAAGCGTGTGCGCCGGCGCATCGATATTGTTGTAATCAATTTCAATCTCAATCTCACTGCCCGCCAGATTCATTTTGATATTCAGCGTGAGATCATCGCGGGTAGAGACGCCCGCATGAATTCCTTCACTGATGGCCGCTGTCAACACTGGGCCCCTCAGAGTATGGGCGGATTCTCCCAGTATATTGATAGGGATCGGTGCAAAATGCGTGTGGGCGGCGGTATGGTTGAACACAGATGTGTGATATGCTTTGATAGTTTCCACGATAATCCCCCTTTAATCTATAGTCTTATTATACACTGCGTAGGCGCTGGGCTCAAGTCGCTTTATTTGGGGATGTCGATTTTCGTGGGGACGGGGTCGTTGAGGTACGTCTTAAATCCATCAAACACCCTTTTGGTCATCCAAGCATCCTCATAAGCATCGTGGCGCTGATGTTCTTCAAGGGAATTGCCATACATTTCAAACGCCTTTTTAAGCCCCAGATCATTTTTAAAATTGAAATAGTTTTTATGGATTTTCAAAAGATTGACAAACCGGGTGAGCTTAGAAAGACTTTTGACCTTGTTTATGCGGTACGAATCGCGCAGCGCGAGCGCATCATTCTTCCCCCATACGATAATTGCGGGTTGATATGTCTGCAGCACGGTTTTGAAATGAGTATAAAAATCGTGATAATCCAATCCCTCATCGACTTCGGCTTGGGTGAGCGATAGAAATTTGATGGTGCGTTTGGAGAGTTTCTTGTGGCGTGTGGGGCGGATGTAGGCGGAATATTTGTCAATGATATTGCCGTGTTTGTCTTCAAGCAGATATCCGATTTGTATCAGTTCCTGAGTAAATTTCGGATTTTTTGTATAAGGATGCATACTCATCTCAAAATCCAAAAACAATTTGTTTTCAAGACTGTTGATAAACGTGCGGGTCTCGTTTTTGACGCGGCGGTAGGAATACAGGGTGTGATGACGCCGCGCCCTGGGACGCCGCAATGTCAACATTTCACTGAGTGTGTAGCGACGGGCCTTGCGTTTTCCATTGTCCGCATGGATGCGCGCGGCGATAAAAACGCCTTTAGCAAGGTATTTTTCGTGCATTGTATGCATGGCACGCTGTAGATATATGTGCACATGGCGCGCTTGCGTTTTTACGGTAATGGTGCGTGCGTGTTCATCATGAGCGATGATTGTGCCTTTAATTGTCAATGGAATCCTCCTTGGTGAGTGCGGCTTTGATATTGTCGATGGTGGATGTGGGAATGCCGAGTGATTTGAGCGACGCATAGGACGCTTCTTTAATATTTGCGATGGTTTTGAAGTTGGTGAGCAGTTTCTTTTTCGTTTTGGATCCCACACCGTCAATGGTGTCGAGGACGCTTTCATACACACCCTTCTGACGCAAATCCTTGTGGAATGTAATCGCAAAACGGTGGGCTTCTTGTTGGACGTTGCTGAGGAAATGGAAAAGTTTGCTGGTGGGGTCGATGACAAACGTGGAGCCATCCTGGTCGATCAGATGGGACGTTTTGTGTTTATCATTTTTAACAAGCCCTGCCAGGGGAATGTCCATCTCCAGATTCTTGAGGACCTGCACGACAGTATTGAGCTGCTGGATGCCTCCGTCGATCAATATGAGATCGGGCCATTTGAGGTCATCCATGAGCACGCGACGATAGCGGCGATAAACAACTTCACGCATCTGGTCGGTATCGCCGCTTTGTCCACCAGTTTCTTCAAGACGGTATTTACGGTAGTCATTGTTGCTGGGGCGAGCGTTTTTGAACACGACCATGCTGCTCACAGGGTATTCGCCGAAGGTATGGGAGTTGTCAAACGCCTCGATGTGATAGGGGGTGGGAATCGAGAGTGTCTCTGCGAGTTCATCGAGCACGCCGAACGTTTTCTCACGCTCGCGCTGTGAAGTTTTTTGTTCATTTTCCAGGGTGTCTTGGGCATTAGTGGTGGCGATATCAAGGAGCTTGCGCTTCACACCGCGCTGCGGCGTATGGATGGTAGCATTGATCACTTGTTGGAGCGTGGAGATATCTACAAGTGTGGGTACAAAGACTTCGCGCGGTGTAGGGAATGTTTGGTAAAACTGTGCCAAAAAGTCCGTGATTGCCTGGTCCAAACTTGAGTAATACGCCATGATTTTTTTATCAGATGCGGCGATTTTTCCGTTGCGTACAAAAATGATAGCCACAGCGATATGCGTTTCATCGTGGGCAATGCCAATAATGTCACGGTCGACCATGTCGTTGAGATTGACGGCTTGTTCGGAGGTGGTTGTGGTTGTGATCGAATCGATCATCTGCTTGTACTCCTCCGCCTTTTCAAATTCCCAGTTATCCGAGGCTTCCTGCATTTTTTCCTTGAGCCTTGTGATGACGTGTTTCGTGCGGCCTTTGAGAAAATCACGAATTTCCTGTTCAATCTCGCGGTAGGTCGCAGCTTCTACCTTGTTGATGCAAGGGGCCAGACACTGCCCAAGGTAGTAATAAAGACACGGTTCATCGGGAAGTCGTCCACACTGACGCAGCGGATAGAGCTTGTTGAGAACCTTGATGGTTTCACGGGCGGCTTTGACATTGGGGTAGGGACCAAAAAGATTCTTGTGTTTGTTTTTGACATTGCGGGTGACCACGAGCTTGGGGTGTTTCTCGCGGGTGATTTCTATGTAGGGATAGGTTTTATCATCAGTAAGAAGCACATTGTAGCGGGGTTGATGTTTCTTGATCAGATCGAGTTCGAGAATGAGCGCTTCAAGTTCACTAGTGGTCACAATATACTCAAAATCAACCACATGCGTAAGCATCTTGGTTGTTTTATGGTCGTGAGATCCAGTGAAATATGAACTCAGACGATTTTTAAGATCTTTTGCCTTGCCCACATAAATGATGTTGCCATAAGCATCGAACATTTGATAAGACCCGGGTTTGTGGGGAACGTTTTTAAGCTTATCCTTGATCACAGGCCATACCCCCTCATGTATGAAAATAAAAGCGATTGCTCGCTTTTATTTTTTATCGTCATTATTGGTTTCGTTTTCACGCACAGCTTTAAGCCCGCGTTCAATGCGGTTAGCTTTTTCAAGTGTATCGTCATAACGAAAACGCAGCACAGGCATCTTGCGGATGGTAACGCGTTTGCCAAGTTCCGTGCGCAGGAAACTTTGGGATTGTTCGAGTGCTTTTTTCGTATTGTCGCGCTTTTCTTCCTCATCATCGAGTGTGGTGAAAAGCACGGTGAGATACGATAGATCATTGGTGAGGTCGACATCGGTGATAGTGACAAACTGGATGGCGGGATGCTTGACCTCTGTACGGATGATTTGCATCAGAGCTTTTTTAATGTCGCTTTCGAGTCGTTCTATTTTGGGTTTTTGCATTAGCGTTCTATCTCCTTCATGACGGACGCTTCGATTACGTCGCCTTCTTTAATGTCGTTGAAGTTTTCAATTGTCATGCCGCATTCGAAACCCTGTCTTACTTGTTTGACGTCATCTTTGTAGCGTTTGAGATTTGAAAGTTTACCTTCATAGACAACCACACCGTCGCGCAGGACACGTACGCTCGCGTCGCGTTCGATATGGCCGTCAGTCACATAACACCCGGCAATGGTGCCAACACGTGAGATTTTGAATGTGTCGCGCACTTCGGCCTGGCCAGTGACGAGTTCTTCATAAATGGGATCGAGCAGACCTTTCATGGCGTTTTCGATATCCTCAATGGCTTTATAGATAATGGTGTAAAGACGGATTTCAACGCCCTTGCCTTTGGCAATTTCACGCACAGAGGCGTTGGGGCGCACGCTGAATCCGATGATGATTGCACCACTGGCAAGCGCCAGTGTGACATCGGTTTCCGTAATGGTTCCTACACTCGAGCGAATCACTTCGACATTGGCGCCTTCGACTTCAATGGTTTCGAGACTTCCCTTGAGCGCTTCAATCGATCCGTGAGTGTCCCCTTTGATGATAAGCGGGAGCGTTTTGATTTCCCCTTCATTAAGCGATTCGAAAAGTTCATCGAGACTCATGGCTTTGTTGCCGCCGAGTTCTTCTTTCCATGTTCTGTGCGCACGCGTTTCACTGATTTGTCGCGCTTCTTTTTCATCAGAGAAAACTCTGAACGCATCCCCAGCCTGGGGTACATCGTTGAGTCCGATAATCTCCACTGCTTGTGAAGGTACCGCGTTTTCAAGCGTTTTGGCGTAATCATCAACCATCGCGCGCACGCGGCCGAATGTATCCCCTACAACAAGTGTGTCGCCCACTTGCAGCGTACCGTTTTGAATGAGCAGGGTGGCCACGGGACCGCGACCCTTGTCAAGTTCACTTTCAATGACAACGCCGCTGGCAAGACGGTTGGGATTGGCTTTGAACTCTTCGACTTCAGCGGTGAGCAAGATCATTTCCAGGAGCTCATCGACATTGTCGCCTTTGAGTGCGGACAATTGAACGAAAATCGTTTGTCCGCCCCATGCTTCAGGCAAGAGGTTGAACTCTGCGAGTTCCTGCATGACTTTGTCTGGATTGGCGCCGGGCGTATCCATCTTGTTCACTGCCACAATGATGGGTACTTCCGCAGCCTTGGCGTGATCGATCGCTTCACGGGTTTGAGGCATGACGCCGTCATCCGCCGCCACAACAAGTACGGCGATGTCTGTTGCGCGCGCACCGCGGGCACGCATTTCTGTGAAGGCGGCGTGTCCGGGCGTATCGATGAATGTAATGGTCTTGCCATCCTTGTTGTACTGATAAGCACCGATGTGCTGCGTGATGCCACCGGCCTCACCTTCGGTGACGCGGGCATTTCTGATGGTGTCGAGCAGCGTTGTTTTGCCGTGATCAACATGGCCCATGATGGTGACGACGGGTGGGCGGATTTGGAGGTCTTTAGCATCGTCTTCGATTTCAATTTCCTCAAAGCGCGTTTTGTCAGTCACTTTGCCTTCAATTACGTTCACACCGTATTCCAGGGCAATCAGCTCGGCCGTTTCTTGGTCGAGGGTCTGATTTTGCGTGGCCATCACACCGAGGGTCATGGCTTTTTTGATCAAGTCATTGATCGGCATGCCAAGCGCCTGAGAAAATTCACCGAGGGTCATGCCCGGGGTGAATGTGACTTCTTTGACTGTGGGCTTGGGTGGTGCTTGTTTTCTAGGGGCTTGGGTTTTGTTTTTCGTATTGGTTCTGCGTTTGTTGGATTTCTGACGTTTTGTTGCCATGAAAACCACCTCTTTCTATTGTTTGGGCTCAATTGATTCCATCAATGCAGATGGAGGTGTGGCAATAACTTTGATATTGGTTTGACCGACGGCCTTTGATAAGGCGTCACCGCTGAATGATTCATCGAGGGGAAGGGTATAGGTCTTCGTCTTGTCACGGATTTTCTTTTGTGTGTTTTTTCCCGTCTCACTCGCCATGAACACATAAAGGGAGTGACCCTTTTGAATTGCTTCAATAACGCGTGATGCGCCGATGATGACATCCCCTTTACGCATCATCAATCCTAGATGCTTAAGCGTCGGATGCATCGATTATTCTTTCAAGGTCATCATAGATTCCTGCGTCCACGGGCACTTTGAAATGTTTGGCGATGGCGTTGCGTTTGCGGGCGCGTTCTATGACGGTCTTATCTTTTTTGATGTAAGCGCCGCGTCCGTGGGCGCGTCCGGTTGTATCGATGCTTACTTCATCGTGCTTATTTTTCACAACGCGGATCAATGCTTCCTTGGGTGCTTGTTCACGCGTAACAATGCACTGACGAAGGGGAGGCTTACGCGTCTTCTTCAAGGTCCTCACCATCCTCCATCTCATTGAGTGGGGTATAGTCGATGCCATGTTCCTTTGCATCGCTTATGGACTTGATATCAATTTTCCAGCCGCTGCTTTGTGCGGCGAGACGAACGTTTTGGCCTTTGGCGCCAATCGCACCGGTGAAGTCGGTGTCATCAACGATCACGACCGCTTCCTTGGTTTTCTTATCGGGATTGATCGCTACGATTTGTGCCGGGGCAAGCGCGTCCTGGATGAGTTCGTAGGGATCTGGGCTCCATCGGTAGAAACTGATGCGCTCACCTTGGAGGGCTTCTTCAACGTCGCGTTTGCGGTTGGACTCCCGTCCCAGGCAAGCCCCCACGGGATCAACGTTTTCATCGTGGGAATACACTGCGATTTTGGAGCGAGACCCAGCGTCACGGGCAAGGCCCATGATTTCCACTGTACCATCCATAATCTCTGGGACGACTTGTTCGATCAAGCGTTTGACAAGGTTGCGGTCAGTACGCGAAACGAATACTTTGGGGCCTTTAGTCGTCATATCGACTTTAGTAATGTAAACTTTAAGCTTCGCACCAATGCGCGCTTCATCCGTACGAAGAAGTTCCTTTCTAGGCAGTGAGGTCTCAAGTCCGTGGGAAAGGTTGAGTGTGACGAAATCCTTGTTCAAACCAACGATTTCACTATTAATCATCTCATTTTCCTTTTCCTTAAAAATGTCGTAGACTTTCTCACGTTCAAGCTGTTTGAGTCCCTGGGTCAAAATCTGCTTGGCCGATACGGCAGCGATGCGTCCAAAGTTTTTGGGTGTAATGTCTTTGGTGATGGTTTCACCGATTTTGACAGACTTTTTAACTTCACGAGCATCGCTTGGGGTAATCTCGTTGTAATCACCGGGTTCTTTCACTACAAGATAATCGGCGAGGACTTTGATTTCATCCTTGTCTTCGTTAAATTCTATGCGCGCGTGGTCGGAACTTTGATATTCTTTTTTAAAGGCATTGAGCATGCCGCGTTCAAGCACTTCGAGTACACGGTCCTTTTCCAGTCCCCGTTCATTGACGATGACATCGAGTGCTTTGTAGAAATCTTTTGCTTTCATGGTGGATCCTCCTAAAATTCAATCGCAAGACGCATGGTCTTGATATCGTCTAGATTAATCGAGATGGGTTGCCTTTTGTCTTTGTCGAGAATTTCTACGCGCACCGTATTGACACTGATTAGCGTGCCTTCATGCACTGCGTCCGCGCTAGTCAGGAGATGGACAAATTTTCCCACCGCACGCTGCATCTCTTCGGTCGTTCTAAGCGGATGCTCCGCACCAGCGCTACTGACTTCAAGCATGTAGGCCGTTTCGATGGGATCGTGGGCATCGAGTATGTCCGATAGGTGATCGCTCACTTTCACACAGTCATCGATACTAATTGGGTCCTTATGATCGATTTCAATGGAGAGAACATAATCTTTACCGCGCTTATTGAAGCGCATTTCATAAAGATAAAACCCCATGGTTTCAACTTCTTTTTTAACGAGTGGTTTCAAATCATCCATAATCGAGCCTCCTTTTAGGCATAAAAAGAGTGGGCGCTGACCCACTCCTCTAACCCATATGCAAATTTAGTCTAACATAGCCTATTGTAAAAAGCAACCCAATCAGTCACTTAAGGGCTCTTTTGCAGTGAGGGCGTGCATGATAATGCCACCAGCAACCGCAACATTGAGTGAGTCAATGGTGGTGATGGGGATGGCAATGCTCACATCCAGCATTGCCACAGTCGATTCGCTGAGCCCGCTGCCTTCATTGCCAAGAACTAGGGCAAAGGGTTCTAAGGGCTTGCTTGGGCGCACTGGGGAAGGGTGAAGATGGGCCCCGACAAGGGTGTGGGCGGGATATGATTTTTTGAAAGTTTCAACATCCATCGCGTGCACACTTATGTGAAACACTGCGCCCTGCGTGCTTCTTAAGACCTTCGGCGAATAACAATCAGCACTCTCGTCGGTGATTACCGTGTCAAAGCCAAACGCAAGGGCACTACGAATAAGCGTGCCGACGTTGCCCGGGTCTTGAATGTTTTCTAAGATCAGCACACGTTTCCCCGCGGCCTTAGCAGAGGGAATGGATGCCACACCGATGTCGCGTGGTGGGTGTGCGGAGGCGCTCAGGTGTTTCATTACCGCTTCACTGACGCGCGCCCCATGAGGAAAATCCGGATTGTCCCCCAGGTGGAAAGAGGCTTCGAGCACACCGGTGTGTGCCGCTTCCTCTAGAAGATGCGCCCCTTCGATGAGCATTTTGTTTTCTTTCACGCGGTATTTCTTCTGGATCAGTTTCCGCGCCGCTTTGATGCGGGGATTTTGCTTGGATTCAATCATCATATCCCTCCAGTGCCTCTGTGAGCGTGAACCCGCGATTTGGTAAGTCCAGCGATGTTTCAGGGGTGATGTGCATCGTGTGAATGGCCTGGGTTGCTTCGTTGACCAGGGTTTCACTATCAAAAAGCGATTCATAGCGTCTGGCGTAGTAATCTCGGGGTTTGGTTACAGGCTGCGTGGGTACATAAACAGCGCAGCAATCTTCAAAGGGCCGAACAGATATAGGGTAGGTCCCGATTGAACGGGCGATATCAGATACCGTATTTTTCTCCATGACCGCCAAAGGACGGATGATGGGTAGCTCACCGACCATCTGAGTGGTTTTCATGCTTTCGAGGGTTTGCGAGGCGACTTGCCCGATTGATTCACCGTTGATAAGGACGGGAATATGATCATTTTCAGCATAACGCTCAGCAATACGCACCATCATGCGACGCATGATGGTAATATGATAGTGCTCGGGCACTTTGTCCAAAATAGCCCGGTGAACATTTAGAAAAGGAACCATATGCAAGCGGATTGTTCTGCCTTTGGCATAGTGGGCAAGCACTTTTGACAAGTCGACTGCCTTTTGTGCGCTTTCAATGCTCGTCAAAGGCGTTGATTCAAAATGCACCAGATGCACATTGATGCCTTTTTTCATTGCCAAAAACGCTGCAACCGGAGAGTCGATGCCCCCCGATAACAGTGCGATGCCTTCCCCCATGGACCCCACTGGAAATCCCTGAAGTCCCTGTATAACTTTACTGTAGACAAACGCACCATCACGGCGCACCTCCACATTGATGGTGGTATGGGGATGGTGCACATCGACGCTGAGTTTTGTCGTGTTACTAAGGATATGGGCGCCGATGGATTTCTCCATCGCCATGGAGGAATGTTCAAACCGCTTATCCGCACGTTTGACTTTGACTCTGAATGTCGTGTTGGCATTAAGGAGCACTGCGTGTGTGAGTGCCATAGCTTTAATGGCTTCAAGGGTTTTGTCGACCGAATCAATCGGTGAAAAACTGCGAAGTCCCGGGACTGTCTGCAACGAGGCAATGACATCATCGAGCGATGCTAAGTCAACCCCGAGATACAGTCGGTCGTGGTGGGGGGTGTATGTTGCGCAATCCCCCAAACGCTCCTTGATACGCGCAATAGCCGCATCGATAAATTTTTTCTTATTGTGGCCTTTAAGTGTCAGATCGCCGTAGCGAACGAGTATTTGTTTGTTCATTGGACACCTCCGAATCGTCCTTATTGTATCATATCCATTGCAAAAAACTGGGAAGTTTTATATCATTGCACCGAGGTGATACGATGTTTATTCCTGTAGAAAAAAGTTCCGACAAAACGGCTAACTACAAAAAATTGCTTGAAAATATCCAGTATTACATGGATCGCAAGGATGCATGGTACAGTGTTTTATCCAACGCTGCAAGTGTGATCGATTATTTCTTGGATGATGTCAACTGGGTCGGATTTTATGTAATGGATGGCGAACGCCTTCACCTGGGACCTTTTCAAGGAAAGGCAGCCTGCTCGCAGATTATGATGGGCAGTGGTGTTGTGGGCAGCAGTGCCAAACAACAACGCACCCTCAGGGTGGATGATGTTGAACAGTTCGAAGGGCATATAGCCTGCGATGGAGACAGTGCTGCAGAAATCGTTGTGCCATTGTTTAAAGAGGGTGCACTCTACGGTGTGCTCGATATCGATGCCCCCATCAAGGGACGATTTGACGAGCGTGATCAGCACTATCTCGAAGAAGTTGTCAAACTAATCGTTGACAATCTTCAGTGAGTTTTATATAATAGTTTCGCATGCGTAATGAAGGCAGCTACATGTGCATCTTAAGATCGCTGAACAATCCTCCGATGAGGGAACATAGTAATCTCTGCTGGCGAGACGAACTGTCGTAATATTGTTCTGTCCTTAAGTCGCCATGAACTTCTTTTTTTCGCAAATTATGCAAAGGAGGCAATACGTATGGCTCGATACACTGGACCACAATGGAAAATTTCCCGTCGATTAAAATATTCGACACTGGAAACCGGCAAAGAACTCGGTAAGCGCCCTTATGCGCCTGGTCAACACGGACAGCGTCGCACAAAACTTTCTGAGTTTGCCACGCAGCTTCAAGAAAAACAAAAGGTGCGTTTCACCTACGGCGTAACAGAGCGTCAATTCAAAAAAATCTTTGACGCCGCCAACAAAATGGCAGGGCGTCACGGTGAGAACTTCCTCATACTTCTTGAAAGCCGTCTGGACAACATGGTTTACCGCGCAGGGTTTGCAAGAACCCGTCGCCAAGCACGTCAGTTTGTAAATCACGGACATTTCCTTGTCGACGGCAAAAAGGTCGACATCCCCTCATACCGTGTAAAGGTCGGTTCCAAAGTGAGCTTGAAAGAGCGCGCCCAGAAAATCTCCACCATTCAGGAGAATCTGGAAAGCGTGACAGAACGTCTTGGTTTCGTCGATTACGATGACGAAAACAAAGCGTTCACTTACACACGCGTTCCCGAGCGCAAAGAGATTCTCAGCGACATCAAAGAGAACCTCATCGTTGAATACTACAACAGATAAGCAAAAGCTCCCGTTAAAGGGAGCTTTTTTTATGCTGTTTGGTTTAACTTAACATTGATGCGCCATTAAAATGCACGCGCAATGTCTTCATAGGCGCAGCATGCTATACTGCAAATGAGGTGATGAATGATGGAACGATATCTCAAAGGAGCACTCAGTGCCAATGCGGCAAGTTTAGGATTTCACTGGGTCTATGATGGTGAATACATTGAAGCCATCGCAAATCAAGAGCCAATTCTATGGGTGCCACAGCAAAAAAAGCATTATAAAGCAGCCAAGGAAGCATATCTTGGGTATGAAGGTCTTCCAGTGGGAAGCGTGACAATGCAAGGGTCTGTGATGATCTGGCTTTATAAAGCATTGAAGAATAATCCAGCGTTATCCCGTGAAGATTACGGAGAATTACTTTATGAAAAAATGCGGCCCGGTGGAATCTATCGAGGGTACGTTGAAAGTTACGCAAACACACTAATCGCTCAAAAAATCGCACAACGTTTTAAGGTCCATATGAGTCCCTTTGAGCGACATGATGACCATCTTGTTGGCATGGTGCCCTACTTGGTCACAAAAGAACACGGTCTGTCTAGTGAAAAGGCGTGGGATCTTGCCCAACTTTTCACTGACGATACGGATTATATTGCCTTTTATGAGATGCTTGACACAGTATTTGAAACCATCCACTCCCATGGGATCAAAAAAGCCATAGAGGCTGCAATTAAAAAAGCACCTGAACACTTGCGACATGTATTTGAAGCAGGCCTGAATACACGTGATACGAAAGCATTCGCATCCACTTATGATCTTGTGGCCTGCTCAGTGCATAAAACACTGCCTATAGCGCTTCATATCTGTTATCATGCGCAAAGTTTCAAGCAAGCCCTTGAAGACAATATGCGCATTGGAGGAAATTTGAGTGATCGAGCGGCCTATATCGGTGCGATTTTATCACAAATATACCCGGTTGATGACGCATGGTATCAACCAGTCATGAAGGTTTATGGTTAAACCGAAGGCATAAAAAAACTGCACGCTCTTGATTGGACTATCTTTTGTCCAGTGCAAGGTGCAGTTTTTTTTATATTTTTAAGTTATTCCTTTACCGCAGCGTTAACCATGGTAAGAAAATCCTTGGCGTTGAGTGAAGCCCCACCGATTAGCGCACCGTCGATGTCGCTTTTTGCGAGCAGTTCGTCGATGTTAGCCGGTTTGACCGATCCGCCATAAAGAATGCGGACCTTCTCGCCAACGGACGGGTCGAAAAGTTTGTTGATCGCTTCGCGTATGACGCTGATGGTGTCATTGGCTTGATCGGGTGTGGCGGTTTTGCCCGTGCCGATGGCCCAGATGGGTTCGTAAGCAATGACGAGATTTTCTACTTGTTCCGCCTTGAGGCCTCTGAGGGCCTTTTCTATTTGACCGCCTACGTGATCGTTGGTCGCGTTGTTCTCACGGATTTCAAGCGACTCACCCACACAGACAATAGGCGTGATGGCATAGCGGAAAGCTTGATGAACTTTCTTGTTAACTGATTCATCGGTTTCATTGTAGTACGCACGGCGTTCACTGTGGCCAATGACAGCGTAATCAACGCCGATATTTTCCAAAAGGGCGGCCGAAGTTTCACCGGTAAAGGCCCCTTCGGTTTCTTCGTGCATGTTTTGCGCAGCAATGCGCAAATGTTCGCCCTGGCGTTTGACCAGGTCGCGGAGCACCGGTGCCTGTGCAGCAATCACGCTGTCGACATACTCCTTGTTGGGTACTTCAACATTGACATTATAAATGAACTGAAGTGCTTCATCGCGTGTCTTGTGCATTTTCCAGTTTCCGGCAATCATTGGTTTTCGCATTATTCTTACCCCTTATTCCAATAGTTTTTCTATTTCTAGGATGACTGCTTGTGCATCTTTCCCTTCAGCGACTACAGTGATGTTTTCACCTGCAGGCACTGCGAGGCTCATCAGACCGAGCACGCTTTTCGCATCCACAGTCTGATCGGCATATTCGAGGCGCACGTCGCTGTGAAACGCGGTCGTGACATCAACAAGCTTGGCAGCCAGCTGTGCGTGGAGGCCTTCAGTGCTTTGTATTGCCAGTTCTTTTTTCATAGGTCTCACTTCTCTCCCAGTACTTTGATGCCGGGGAGGTCCTTGCCTTCGAGATATTCAAGTGAAGCGCCCCCACCGGTGGAAATGTGGCTGATGGCATCTTCGTATCCCAGGCTGATTGCTGCCGCGGCTGAATCCCCGCCACCAAGGATTGTGGTCGTGTTCTCAAGTGCCGCTAAGCTCTTGAGAATGCCGATCGTGCCGTGGGCGAAGTTAGAAAATTCAAATACGCCCACAGGTCCGTTCCATACGACGGTTTTCGCTTCTTTGAGGATTTCTTGATATTTCTTGAGTGTTTCTGGACCGATGTCCAGACCCATTTCCTCAGCGTTGAAATCTCCAGCTTGTGCAACGCGAATTTCCGCATCATTGGAAAATTCCTTAGTGACTTTATAATCTGTTGGCAAAATAAGTTTGCCTTTGCCTTTTTCAAGCAATTCCTTGGCAAGAGGAATCTTGTCTTCTTCCACAAGGCTTGAGCCGATTTCAAGGCCCTGAGCTTTCATGAACGTATAGCTCATGCCACCGCCGATTAGCAATTTATCGGATTTTTCAAGAAGATTTTCGATGACGCCAATTTTATCGGAGACTTTCGCTCCACCAAGAACTGCGACAAATGGGCGTTCTGGATTTTCAATTGCACCACCGATAAAGCGGATTTCCTTATCGAGTAGCATTCCTGCGGCAACCGTGTCCATGTTGGATGCGATACCGACATTGCTCGCGTGGGCGCGGTGTGCGGTTCCAAAAGCATCATTGACAAACACATCGCCCAGCGATGCCCAGTACTTGCCGAGTTCGGGATCGTTTTTGCTTTCTTTTTTCCCATCTACATCTTCAAAGCGGGTGTTTTCCACCATGAGCACATCGCCCACTTGCATGGATGCGACTGCGGTTTCAAGTTCGCGTCCGCGAGTATAGGGTACATGCTTGACGGGTCGGTTCAAGTGTTCAGAGAGCTTATCAGCCACAGGCTTGAGTGACTTGCCCTCTTTGTCCGCTTCGTCTTCCACGCGACCAAGGTGTGAAAACAATACGACCTTGCTGCGTTTTTCTAATAATTGTTGAATCGTTGGCAGTGATTGACGGATTCGGTTGTCGTCTGTGATTTTACCATCTTGGATGGGCACGTTGTAATCCACGCGCACAAGCACAGTCTTTCCAGTTACATCCAAATCACGAATGTTTTTCTTAGCCATGATTGATTCTCCTTTATAAAGAAATAATATAGCGATTCAAATCCATATTCATTATACTAAAAATCCACACCGAATGCCATTATTCACCGGATTGAAAAACGCTTTCTTTGATTAAAAACGCTTTCACGTTCATTTGTGAGAATAAACTAAACATGCGCTCAATGCGCTTATGACGACGTATCAAGGCACTTAAGCGCCTTGGTATCACCACACTTGCACCGCTATGGAATGTGACGCGACACGTTTCCTCACTTACAGGGCGCAAGGTTTCTACTGCAAAGTAATTGATTGCGCGCCACTGAAGCGTGCGCGCACAATGCGTGAAGTAAAAACAGTGCGATGCATCGATGACAACGGGCACATTGCGCGCAAACTGCGTGAGCCGTTTCAAAGCATCTTGGCGTCCATCCAGGGTACTGAGTTGCTGGAGCAGCCATTCGTTGAAAAACTGTCGGTAGCTGCCTTCATATTCTTGTGCTTGTGTGCCGTGAATAATCATAATACCGCGCATGCTTGGTTCAATATAGTCGATCATCCAATCACTCCCCTAATGATTATAAACTCAAACATTGTGCGCGGGGGAAAGCGCTAATGAGAAATAATGCACTATAATCAACGAAAACTCCCGCCATGAGTGGCGGGAGTGGGTTTAAAGGTTTTTAAATCGTTTAGCAACATTCTCGGGGGTGAAGCCGAGACTTTCAACGACGGCATCGCCTTTTCCACTTTTTCCAAAGCGTTCAAGGCCCACAACATCATCGGCATATTTATACCAGGTGTGAGGACTTCCCAGTTCAACTGCAAGTGTTTTGACGTCTTTGGGAAGCACTTTGTCTCTGAGTTTTTTCGGTTGCGCGTCGAAGAGTTCCATCGACGGCATGGTAACAACGCGCACATTGATATCCTCTTCTTTGAGAAGATCGGCGGCCTTCAGCGCGAGTTCCACTTCGCTTCCGCTTGCTACAATCACACCATCGGGCGTTTTCACGTCGCGGACAATGGCAGCGCCCTGTTTGAATTCATCATAACTGAGCGCATGGGTTGTTGTAACTTTCTGACGCGTAGCAACAATCGCCGTGGGAGTCGATTTTGCTTCGAGTGCAAAGCGCAGTGCCTGGTTGACTTCTGAGGCATTGGCGGGTCTGATGGTGTTGATATTGGGGGTCGCGCGGAACACTGAAAGCTGTTCAACGGGTTCGTGGGTCGGCCCATCCTCACCAACAGCGACACTGTCATGGGTGAAGATGAAGATGCTTGGAATGTTCATCAGTGCACTCAGACGGATGGAAGGTTTCATATAATCGGAGAATATGAAGAACCCGCCGGCGAACGCTTTGAGATTATGCAGCGTCATACCATTGGTCATCGCCGCCATGGCATGTTCACGCACGCCAAAGTTTATATTGCGTCCGTGTGGGGTGGTGCTGGTAAAGTTGCCATCCAGCCCTTTGACTTTGGTGGACCCTGAGAGGTCGGCTGAACCGCCGATCATTTGTGGCACTTTTTCGCTGAGTGCATCCAAAGCCTTTCCAACTGAGGCTCGTGTGGCGTCTACGTCACCGCGCGTGACTTCGGGAAGGACTTTTTTGTAATCGACATCGGCTACACCATGAATGATGTTTTCCAGTTCATTGAACGTTTTGGGATGGACTTCGCCGTATTCTTCCATGGTTTCTTGCCACTGCAGATGTTGCTGAGCGTTGTTATTCTGGATTTTTTCGGAGAAGTCATCATACACATCACGGGGAATATCGAAAGGACTGTAGGAATAATTGAATTCTGCGCGCATTTTTTGCGCTTCCTCTTCACCGATGGGGGCACCATGCGCTTTTGAGGTTCCAGCCACGCTCGCCCCATAGCCGATGATGCTTTTGACTTCGATGAAACTTGGTTTATTAGACGCTTTTGCGTGTTCAATCGCGGCGTCAAACGCATCGAGATTATTGGCGTCTTCGATCGATTGATAGTCCCAGTTCATCGCTTCGACTTTTTTGCGATAATCATCAGAAACACTTTCTTCTGTGGGGCCATCGAGCTGTACGTCATTGGAATCAAAGATAACAATCAATCGATTCAGCCCTAAATGGCCCGCCAGTGACATACTTTCCATGGCGACGCCTTCTTGAAGATCACCATCACCAACGAGGGTATAGGTGTAGTGGTCGACAACATTGAAGTTTTTCTTATTGTAGCGGTTGCGGAGGAACTGTTCACTCAGCGCCATGCCTGTGGCCATGGAAAGGCCTTGGCCCAAAGGTCCCGTGGTTGCTTCCACACCGGGGGTTTCACCGTACTCGGGGTGTCCGGGTGTGATTGAATCCACTTGACGGAATGCTTTGAGGTCATCCATGCTGAGTTCATAGCCGCTCAGATGCAGCGTTGCATACAAAAGCGCCGACCCGTGTCCCGCCGATAGGACAAAGCGGTCACGGTCAAACCAATTGGGATCATTGGGGACGTGTTTCATGTGCTTGGTATACAGTTGATACATCAGGGGCGCGGCACCTAGGACAATTCCCGGATGTCCACTTTGGGCTTTATTGACCATGTCAATGCCCAGAAAACGAATCGTGTCGATACTTTTTTGCATCATGCATTACTCCTTTATATAAAAGTGTGTCTTGTGTTTGATGGCAACAGTGTATTATACCGCACAATCGTAAAAAAATAAACGGGCGAAGAAAAGAAGGGCCATCGACTTAGCCGATGGACCCTTCCATTTCAAGTTTGATCAATTGATTGAGTTCTACGGCATATTCCATAGGGAGTTCCTTGGCAAACGGCTCAATGAATCCCATGATAATCATTTCTGTGGCTTCTTCTTCACTCAGACCACGGCTCATGAGATAAAAGAGTTGCTCCTCAGAGACTTTGGAGACGCTAGCTTCGTGTTGGACCGTCGCAAGATTGTTTTTGACAATATTGTAAGGCATGGTATCGCTGTAGGATTCATCATCTAAAATGATGGTGTCGCATTCAACGTTGCTCTTGGCCCCGCGCGCATCCTTGCCATGATGGATGATGCCGCGGTAGTTGACCTTGCCGCCCTTGTTGGACATCGATTTTGAAACGATGGAACTGGTTGTATCCTTGCCCAGGTGAATCATTTTTGCTCCGGTATCCTGATGCATGTTTTTCCCGGCAAAAGCGATGGAAATCGTAGTTCCCTTGGCGCGGTCACCTTTGAGAATACAGGAAGGATACTTCATGTTGATGCCACTTCCGATATTGCCATCGACCCATTCCATGTGTCCGTCTTCTTCGACAATCGCGCGCTTAGTAACGAGATTGACAATATTGGCGGCCCAGTTTTGGATGGTGGTGTAGCGGGCATGGCCACCTTTGCGTACGAATATTTCCACAGTCGCTGCGTGCAGGGAATCAGTGGTGTATACAGGCGCAGTGCACCCTTCTACATAGTGCAGGGATGCTCCTTCATCAACAACGATCAACGTGCGTTCGAATTGGCCCATTTGTTCACTGTTGATACGGAAATATGACTGCAGTGGCTTCTCAACGTGCACCCCTTTGGGCACATAAATGAACGACCCGCCACTCCATACCGCGGCATTGAGCGCGGAATACTTGTTGTCATCCGAAGCAATAGCCTGCGCAAAATATTCTCTAAAAAGCTCAGGATATTCCTTGAGCGCCGTATCAGTGTCGGTGAAGATGACACCCTGGTTTTCAAGTTCCTCCATAGTGGAGTGATAAACGACTTCACTTTCAAACTGTGCACCCACGCCGGCAAGAAATTCCTGTTCGGCCTTGGGAATGCCGAGTTTGTCAAACGTGTCTTTGATTTCCTCAGGCACATCGTCCCATGACTTTTCCATGCGGTCTGAGGGTTTGACGTAATAGGTAATATCATCAAAGTTGATATGGTCAAGCCCTGGGCCCCATGTGGGGTTGGGTCTTTGTTTGAATTGCTGGTACGCTTTCAAACGAAAATCAAGCATCCACTGCGGTTCGCCTTTGATTTCGCTGATTTCCTTGACTATGTCTTCAGTGAGACCCTTACCGGTGTCACGGACACTTTTGGTCTCAGTTTTAAAGCCGTATTTATAATCGCCTATGATTTTTTCAATTTCTTTTTTGGTTTCTTCACTCATGGTGCTCACCTACTTTTTAAGGGTAATTTCAAACGCCTTCCAGGCAATCGTGGCGCATTTGGTGCGCGCGGGGAAGTCTTTAATGCCTTGATATGCCCAGGCGTCTTCTAGTTCGGTTGATTCATCATATGGTTGGTTGGTGATCATGTTGATGTATTGAGATGTGATATGCTGCGCCTCTTCAGTGGTTTTGCCTTTAATGGTTTCGCTGAGTACACTCGCAGAGGAACAACAGATGCTGCAGCCCGAACCGTCGTGGCGGATATCGTGGACGACGCCATCCTTGACTTTGGACTGAATGGTCACATCATCACCACAAGAGGGGTTCTTGATATGTTCACTCTTGTAGGTTGAATCATCAACAAGCCCTTTGTTCCGGGGGTTTTTGTAGTGGTCCATGATGATTTGTCTGTATAGGTTGCGCAGTTTGTCCATACTTTCCTCCTAAAACCCGACGTCGGTGAAAAAGGTGCGCGCGTCTTTCAGTGCGTTTAGGAAGTGCGCGACATCCTCTTGTGTATTGTATAGATAAAACGAAATTCGCAGCGTTGCCACCACATCGAGATGTTTCATCATAAGCTGAGCACAGTGATGGCCCGCGCGCATGGCAATATTGTATTCATCGAAATAACTTACCGCATCATGGGGATGCACACGGTCGAGATTGAATGTAATGATGCCTGTGTCGCTATCCTCGTTATATATCGTAATGCCTTCAAGGGCTTGCATACCCTTAATTGCTTTATCTCGCAATGCCTTTTCATGTTCGATGATGCGGTTGAAACCAATGGACTGAAGATACAGTGCCGCTTCGCCCAGACCGATGGCCTCAGCGATGGGAGGGGTACCGGTTTCAAACGCGTAAGGGGGGTTTTTGTACGTCGCTGTATGACGGTTCACTTCATCGATCATATCCCCGCCCCATTCGAGGGGAGGAAGGGTTTTTAACAAATCATAGCGTCCATACAAGACGCCGATGCCCGTGGGGCCCAGCATTTTGTGACCGCTTAAGATGAAAAAGTCAACATTTAGCGCTTTGACGTCAATGGGCATGTGTGGCGCGCTTTGCGCACCGTCGATGACAGTGATGATTCCCTTTTCGCGTGCTAAGGTTGCAATCTCTTGCACCGGAGTGATGGTGCCCATAACATTGGAAATATGGGTGAGGGCAATCACTTTCGTGCGCTCAGTAATGCATGAGTGCACTGCATCGACGCTTATGCGGTGGCTAGTGCTTAAAGGAACATATACAAGCGTCGCGCCCTTTTCGCGGGCAATTTGTTGCCAGGGGAGGACGCTGGAGTGATGTTCAAGGTCGCTGACAATGATTTCATCGCCCTTTTCAACGTGGGCACTGCCATAAATGCGTGCGGCAAGATTGAGCGCGCTGCTCGCACCACGCGTGAAAATGATTTCTTCAAATGACGCGCCTATGAAATCGGCGATGCGTTGGCGCGCTTGTTCGTAGTGATTCGTTGCTTCGTGAGATAGGGTATAAACTCCGCGATGCACGTTGACGGGACGATTGGTATAATAATCGTTGATCGCCTCGATTACGCGCGAAGGGGTTAGTGAAGACGCTGCGGAATCAAGGTAGGTGAGGGGACCGCGTTTGTATACGGGAAAATCTGATTGAATGGTGCGGTTCATAGGACTCACCTCCCGGTTTTATTTGCTAAGAGTGTTTCAATGTGTTCGCGCAGGGTGTCATTTTGCATCATGGTTTTAAGCGGTGCCAAAAATCCGTGAATGATCAAGCGTTGCGCATCCGCTTCGCTCAATCCACGGCTCATCAGATAATAAAGCTGTTCTTCGTCAATACGGCCGATTGCAGCACCGTGGGAAGCTTCCACATCGTATTCGTCAATCAGCAATAGCGGATTGGCGTCGAGGCGGGCGGTCTCACCAAGGACAACGCCATTGTTGGATTGATGGGCGATGCTTTTTTTCATGCCTTTGTGAATTTTTCCGGTGCCTTCAAATGCGAGAAAACTCTCCCCTGCAGCAACACCATAGTGTTCAATGTAGCCTTCGGTTTCTCTGGCCTTGTGTTCAACGTGGGTGTCGATTACCACTTCTTGAGTGTGGCTGGCGATGGCGACGGTGCGTACTTCTCCGTACGCAGATACACCCAGAAGGTCCATGTCAACGGATTGCTTGGTCCTTCCATCACCCATCTGGGCGGTTCGAACTTCTGTATGCGATGACGCTTCACTGCGCACAAGGCGCTGAATAGAGGAGATGGAAGCTTCACTTAGATTGGCGATGCCACTTAGTTTGAACGTCGACCCGCTCCCCACGAAGCTTTGCGAAAGAAAATCAAGGGTATGATCCGAGGCAGAATGAAGATATTCATGCACATCGGCTTGCGTGTCGCTTGGTATTGTGTAGGTGATGTTGATGGTGAAATCGTGTCCTGTACCATCAATCATCACCATGATGGGTTCTTCGTTAGCATACCCTGATTCAAATGTGAGCGTGAGTGCGTAATCATGGGACGTTTGGTTGTTTTGTACGATGGGGTCATCACTGACGAAATTGGCATGAAGGGCGTCTTTAGGGGTGGATTCACTCAATTCAACGCCACTGGGAAGCGTGTTGGTCTGGATTTTTCCGTCCTTGATATAAAGCAGGTGCTTGATTGAATCAAACAATGGGGCGAGCGTGTTTGCGGGGCGCGTTTGTGTCTGTGTCATTATTCCTTGATAGCCTCGGCTGTGGCACATGTACCAAGGACGGCTTGTTCATCGTTGTCTTGTGGGACCACACGCTCGTCGGTGATGCCCAATTCTTCTTTAATGAAATCATAGCCGTGCTGATCAATTTGTTTGACAAGGTCTGTAGTGCCGCTTTTGACGATGCGCCCCTGCATCATAACGTGCACATAGTCGGCTGAAATATAATCGAGCAACCGCTGATAGTGGGTAATCATAATAAACGATCGGTTGCCATCCTGCATGTCCGTAACGTTTTCACCCACAGTCTTGAGCGCATCGATATCAAGTCCGGAATCGATTTCATCGAGAATGGCAATCTTGGGCTCGAGCAAGCGCATCTGAAGGATTTCATTGCGTTTTTTCTCGCCGCCTGAAAAGCCGTCATTCAAGAAGCGATGGGGCAGGTCTTCACGCATTTTGAGTTTCTCAACCGCATCGTCGAACTTGCGAATGAACTTGAACAATGAAATGTTCTCGCCCTCGCCCATCCGTGCGTTAATTGCGGTCTTGATGAAATCGCTGTTGGTCACTCCGGGCACTTCCTGGGGCGCCTGCATGGCCAGGAAAAGGCCTGAGCGGGCGCGCTCATCCGTAGACATGTCGAGCACGTTTTCTCCATCGAGCGTAATGGTGCCCTGGGTTATCTCGTAGCGCGGATGGCCCATGATGACTGAGGCCAGCGTGGATTTCCCTGTGCCGTTAGGGCCCATGATCGCATGCGTCTCACCCGCTTGTATGGTCATATTCACGCCACGAAGAATTTCTTGGTCTTCGACTCTGGCATGAAGATTTTCAATTTTTAAAGTTGTCATTGTGCATTCCTCCTTAGACTCAACCATTATTATAAGAGATTTTTCAATTGAATGGAAATGATACGAACATATTTTCCGCGCGAGCGCGCATGGCTAACATTCCATAAAAAAAGACGCCGCGGCGTCTTTTATGAGTATTCATCCACGTTGTGGCGAATGACATTTTTAATAATGGTGAGCACAAACAATGTCATCAGTGAAAGCGCGATGCCCACATCATACATACCATAACCGAAAATGATGCCGATGATGGCACTGATCCACAGCGTCGATGCGGTAGTCAGTCCACTGATGTAGCCGTTGGTCTTTAAAATCGCACCCGTTCCCAAAAAGCCAATTCCGCTGACAATCTGGGCAACGACACGTTGGCGTTGAATGGGAATATCGGCATGTTCAAGCATTTCGGGATTGGTCTCGAGCATCTCGTTGATAAACGCAATTGAATCCTGCACCATCATTTGCTGGGCGATGGTCAGACCCGCCGCGCCGATGGCTACAAGCAAGTGGGTGGTCAAGCCGGCGATTTTGTTGCGGCGCTGGCGTTCAAACCCAATCAGTCCCACGAACAAAATTGTGAGTCCAAGGCTCTGCAATATATAATTGAGGTTCACTTCAGGGTTCATCGTCAGGATAAACATGGAATCACTTCTTTCCGCTAATCGTGTAAGTCTTTATTTAACAATATATTATATATGGTATTCATGAATTTTTCAAGACCTCACAGTGAAAACGTTGACATTTTCGAATGAATACGTGGAAAGAAAAAAAGGTGCTTTGAGAAAGCACCCTTTTAACTATTATTCGTCGTCATTCGAATCTGGTGCGTTAACGCCCTGGGAATAATCCATGGCTACGAAGCGCTTGTACATTTCATAGCGGCGCATCGCGTCGCGCTTGTTGTCTTTTAGCAATTGTTCAGCGCGGTCTGGATTGATTTCCTTGAGCTGAGCGTAGCGCGCCTCGTTCATGAGGAACTCATCGTATTTCTCCCATTTGGGGGCTTTGCCGTCAAGTTGGAAGGGGTTCTTGCCTTGGAATTCTAGGCGTGGGTCATAGCGGAACGTTGGCCAGTACCCGCTTTGCGTGGCAAGTTTCGCCTGCATTGCGGAGTTGCCGAGGCCGCCTTTGATTTTGTGGGCGATGCATGGTGAGTATGCCACAATTACGCTGGGGCCATCATACGCCTCAGCCTCGCGAATGGCTTTGGTGACTTGTTGCTGGTTGGCACCATGGGAGACTTGGGCGACGTAGACGTGACCGTAGCTCATCGCCATAGCCGCAAGGTCTTTTTTCTTCCCTGATTTACCCGCAGCGGTGAACTGAGCAATACTGCCCGATGCCGCCGCTTTGGATGATTGTCCACCGGTGTTGGAATACACCTCAGTATCCAAAATCAGGATGTTGACATCGTCTTGGTTGGCAATAACATGGTCAAGGCCGCCGAATCCGATATCATAAGCCCAGCCGTCACCGCCGAAGATCCAGTTGGATTGTTTGACGATGGATGGGGCGAGATCGATGAAATCTTCTTTGATGGGATCATCAATCGTATCGAGCAATGGACGGATTTCCTTGGCGAGTTCTACTGTAGTATCGCCATCATTCATGTTTTCAACCCATTGGTCGAATAGTCCTTGGAGGTCTTTTGACAGTTTATCCTTGTTGTTTTCATAAAGGTTTTTGAGTTTGAGACGGTGGACTTGTTCAGCATGATGCATGCCGTAGCCGAATTCCGCGTTGTCCTCAAACAGTGAGTTCGCCCATGCAGGGCCGCGTCCATCTGCGTCCGTTGTATAAGGCGTTGCAGGGAAGGACCCTCCGTAAATGGAGGAACAGCCCGTCGCATTCGCAATGGTCATGCGATCACCAAAGAGTTGGGTGACGAGTTTAACATACGGTGTTTCACCGCAGCCCGCACAAGCACCGGAGAATTCAAAGAGGGGCTTGGCGAACATGGCGTTTTTCGCATTGTTCTTTTTGACAAGGTTGTCTTTTGGTGTGACTTGATTGAAGATGTAATCCGCGTTTTGAACTTCGCCTTTTTCGATTTCATCCCCGATGGGTGACATTTCAAGAGATTTAGGGTTGGTTGGGCACACGGAGACACATACGCCACAGCCTGTACAATCGAGCGTGGAGATCTGAATCTTGTATTTGAGGCCTTCAAGTCCTTTACCGCGCGCATCGAGTGTTTTAATGTTATCTGGCGCGTTTGCATATTCCTCTTCTGTCATCAGCGCAGGTCGGATGACGGCGTGAGGACAGGCGAAGGCGCACTGGTTACACTGAATACATGTATCAGGATTCCATTCGGGAATATAGTTGGCGATGCCGCGTTTTTCATAGGCAGTGGACCCTTGCATCATCGTACCATCGACATAATCTTCAAACGCACTGGTTGGAAGGTCGTAGCCTTTGATGGCGTTGACGGGCTCGGCGATTTCCGCTACATATTTTGGTTTGGCGCTTTCTTCGGGTTTAGGATCGTCTTCGAGGTATTTCCAGTCTTCCTTTACAGGAATCTCAACAAGTGACTCTTCGCCTTTTTCAATGGCCTTGTAGTTTTGTTCTACAATTTCATCACCTTTGCGGCCGTAGGCTTTTTTCGCGTATTCCTTCATGAGTTTCTTCGCTTCATCATATGGAAGAATCTGCTCGTTAAGTCTGAAGAGCGCGGATTGCATAATGGTGTTGATGCGTTCGCCCAGACCGATATCCTCAGCCGCTTTGACGGCATTGATGATGTAGAGTTTGGAGTCAGTTTCCGCAAGCTTGCGCTTATAGCTGTTGGGAAGGAATGCTTCGATCTCCTCAGGAGTCTTGATGGTGTTGAGGAGGAAGGTTCCATTCGGACGCATGCCTTCGAGCATGTCGTATTTGAACACATAGGAATCCTTGGAGCACGATACGAAGTGCGGATGATTTACTAGGTAAGTGCTGCGGATTGGGTTTTCACTGAAGCGCAGATGCATACGGGTGATTCCACCGGATTTCTTGGAGTCGTAACTGGCGTATGCTTGGCCGTAAAGGTCGGTGTTTTCACCGATGATTTTAATGGTGTTTTTCGATGCACCGACAGTTCCGTCACTACCAAAGCCGTAGAAAAGAAGCTCGGTGGTGGTGGGGTCGATGGCACTGATTTCCTCACTAAGTGGCAGCGATGTATTGTTCACATCATCAGTAATTCCGATGGTGAAGGAATTCTTCTGCTTATTTTGAAGGTTATCATAAACCGCTTTGATTTGTGTGGGCGTAGTGTCTTTTGATGAAAGACCGTAGCGTCCGCCTACAATGACTGGTGCATTGTCTTTGCCGTAAAAGGCACTCTTGATATCGAGATAGAGTGGCTCACCGATCGATCCGTTTTCCTTTGTGCGATCAAGCACGGAAATGCGCTTGACTGATGCGGGCATCGCATCGAGGAAATACTTCGTTGAGAAGGGACGATACAGGTGAACATTCAACAGACCGACTTTGCGGTTTTCGTGTTTTTGAAGATAGTCGATCGTTTCTTTGATGGTTTCAGTGACACTGCCCATCGCCACGATAACGTCTTCTGCGTCTTTGGCGCCATAATAGGTGAACGGCGCATAATCGCGTCCGGTCTCCTTGGAGATTTCCTGCATGTAGTCATTGACAATATCAGGAATGTCATAATAGAACTTCTCCTGAATTTCGCGGGCTTGCATGTAAACGTCATCGTTTTGCGCGCTTCCGCGCGTCACTGGATCCGTTGAGTTCAAGGCGCGGCGTTTGAACGCGCTCACTGCATCACGATCAAGTAAACGATCAAAGACGGAATAATCCATCACTTCGATTTTGTTTACTTCATTGGATGTTCTGAACCCATCGAAGAAGTGTAAAAACGGAATGCTTGATTTGATGGCGCTTAAATGCGCGATACCCCCGAGGTCCATGACTTGTTGCACAGAACCGCTTGCAAGCATTGCAAAGCCGGTCTGACGGGTCGCCATGACATCCTGGTGGTCACCAAAAATTGACAGTGCCTGTACAGCGACACTGCGCGCGGCGACATGAATGACGCCGGGGAGCAGTTCCCCTGCAATTTTATACATGTTGGGCATTTTTAGCAAAAGCCCCTGTGATGCGGTATAAGTTGTGGTCAGAGCCCCCGCCTGAAGCGATCCGTGGACGGTTCCCGCGGCCCCCGCTTCCGATTGCATCTGAATTACTTTAGCTGGCATGCCGAAGAGATTTTTCTTCCCTTGGGATGCCCATAGGTCGGTATGCTCAGCCATAGGTGAAGATGGGGTGATCGGATAAATTCCGGCAACTTCTGTGAACGCGTAAGACGCGTGCGCAGCTGCCTCATTTCCATCCATGGACTGAAATACTTTTTTCGTAGCCATCGCAACTACCTCCAAATAAGAATTGATTGACAATTGATGTTGTCATACAACTAGATTATATAATAAAGTTGGCTTGATAACAACAGCATTCATCGTTTTTAACCAAAAGAAAGCACTTACAAATGCAAGTGCTTTCGCTGTTTGAAATGATGTAGGGGTGTTTCTAAATTATATCTATAAACTTTACAATTTACCCAGAAGTGCGGCGGCTTTATCAAGGTAGGCCGATGCCACTTTGTCAAACGGAATCTTAAGATCTTCGCTCAGACCAATGGCGTGTTTATATAGCGCGACGTTGTGCCACTGCAAACACAGATCCGTGCGCCACAGATACAACCGTTTGAAATCCTCATGGGTCGGTGTGCGTCCTAGATAAACGCCAAGGAGCGCCACAGCATGGTCAAAGTCCTTGTTGCCGTATTGGGCGATATCGAAGAAGGGGTCGTTCATCCCGGTGAATTCCCAGTCCATGAGCCTGAGGTCGCCCTCGTTGGTGATTACGAAGTTGCTCACCTGCGCATCGCCGTGAGTGAGGGTTTTGTCGAACTGATCGAGGAAGGGCTGATAGGAAAACAGGGTATCTTTATATTCATAATAGCGCGCTTCATGCGTAAGCCCCTCATCCTTGACATATTGCTCGTATGCTTCGATGCGTTTGAAGGGATTGTAGTCATGCGGACTTTTCAAACCGGATTCATGGACGCTTCGCAGTACCTCTGCGGTTTTCTCCAAATAATTAAGCGGCTTCGCCTGATGCATTGGCGTGCCTTCGATGTATTTGGCAATCTTGATGCCGGTGGTTGTGTCGAGATACACAGTCTCATTGTTAAGACCGAGGGGTTTAATCAGTTCGATGTGTGTCTTTTCAACGTCGCGATCGACGAATTTTTCCGCGTTCTTACCAGGGATGCGGAAAGTGTAGCGCGTCTCACCGGCGAGGATGACATAGGTAAAATTGGACATGCCGCCCATAAGACGAAAATCGATGGAAACATCGTCTTCATTGACGCCGAGGGCTGATGCGGTGGTGCGCTTGATTAGCTTTTCATGATTTTCATTGCTGAGTGCCATGAAAAAACATCTCCTTATTTATTTTTATATTTTGAATGTTTTGGTGGGATGATGCTGCGTAGCAACGCAGATATCATAGACGTTCGTGGGAAGCTCATAAGCCGCAAAGACATCTTTTAGCGTATCGAGGGCGTAGTCTTCCGTGTTGCATTCCTGGGAGGGGTGCGCAAGGACGATTGTGTGCGTCCGCTTTCCCACGAGGCGGCTGAGATAATACGCCGCATCGGTATTGGAAAGATGTCCCCGAACAGAATCGATACGCTTTTTAAGGTAGTATGGACGCGCACTTCCAAAAAGCAAGGCGCTGTCATAGTTTGATTCTAACACATACATGTGCGCATTTTTAATACGATGAAAATCATTTTCCTGTAAAAAGCCCGTATCGGTAATGTAGACGAGCTGTTTATCGTCTTCTTCTATGATGAACCCCAACGAATGCGCGGCATCGTGGCTTGTCTTCAGCGGGGTGATGACAAGCGAGCCGATCATGAAGGGTACCGATTCATGAATGGGTTCGTGTTCGTGCGCCATACCCAGCCGTGGTTTGATGCGGGTGTATGTCTTGGGGGCGGTGAATATGGGCGCGTTGGTCTGTTTGATGGTCTGCTCGAGTCCCCGGGAATGATCACTGTGTTCATGAGAAAGCAACAACCCATCAAGCGCCTTGAGCGCCGGAGCATTTTCCCCCATGCGCAGTTTGATTTGGCGGAAGGATATGCCGGCGTCGATCAAGAGATTCGTATCATGGGTTTGTAAAAATGCGGCGTTGCCTCGCGAGCCGCTTGCGAGTAAGGTAATTTGCATGGGACAATCCTCCGTTCATTGTATCATTATACATCATCAGCACTTGAGTGCAACACGCGTTGCACCATAGAATGGATTAATGTAACATTGAGCCATAATGCTTGTTGATTTAATTATTGTGTTATAAAAGATTAAGTGGTAAACTATAAATTGCGTATTTAATAAGGAGTGTGAACAACTATGGAATCAGTAATACTTAAACGCGGTATTGGCATATTTTCTATCATTGCCGTGGTCATCATAGCCTCAGTGGCATGCAACGCCTTAGCAGGTGGCGATGACGACCCGGAAATCAGCAATCCCGATGAGACATATATGTCATTTGACGGCATTGAAATCACCAATGAAATGATCTACAACCGTATCCGCTCACGTGATGGCATCAAGCATCTTGCCAACACCCTCGATCAACAACTGCTTAGTGACTACATTGACGCAGTGACACAGGAGGATATCGACGCGGAGATGAACCGTCTCAAATACGGCACCAACGATGCCGATGAGATAGAGCGCCTCACTGAAGGTGAAAAAGAGGAGATGGAACTCGACTTCAACGACCGCATTCTCCTTGAGGGATACAACCCCGAAGACACTGGAAGTGTCGAGAATTTCATGCGCCTATACATCGCGCAAATGGATTACACACACGAGCGCTACACCACCACCGACCCACAGGACCCTGATTACATCAATGAGAATGACCTAGAGTCATTCTACAACGATTTCCTTCAGGGGGATGCCACCATCATTCCTCTGCGTTTTTACAACGAGGAGGAAATGCGTAGCGTCTTCAATCATTTCGATATCATTGAGGATGTCGACGGGGGATTCGCCCGATATACCGGTGAGGAGCCCATTGAAGATGTAGAAACGTTTGATGAGGACAACACCGATGCACTCAGCGACGATGAGGTGCGCGAGGTGTTCATCGACATGTACAACTACCTCAACCAACATACCGATGCAATCGATACGAGCCTTGATGATGATGCGCTCCTGGATGCTGGCATCGACGCCTTTGACTTCAACCAATACGACCTACAGATGTTAGGCGAGCGCCGCGGCGATGAATTCTATGACACGCTCTCGCAAATGCTCTGGGGCGATCTTCGCGACAGTGAAACCCCTTATACCACCGAGCCTCAGGCGCTACAAAATGAGATTGCCTTCTTCTATGCCGCCGATTTTGAGGATGTCGACGATTTTGCCGCCATGGATGATGATTCCATGCGCGAACAATACGTTGAGACCATGATTGGTGAGGAACAGATGCAACAGGCAATGTTCGATCTTCACGATGAAGTCGGACTCCGCATCCATGACTCCAAGCTCGCAACCAAATATGAAATGCAGACACAGCGCGACCTTTATGAGTCCCACGATGACCACATCATCGCCTCAGCCGGTGATGTGACAATCTCTGCTGATGACTTCTTCGAGTATGCGACCTCCCGTGTGGGTGCGCTTTATAGCACCGACCTTTCCAAGGTGGAATACCTCTTTGACTCTGAGCATTTCGAATACCACTACGGCAGCAACCAGGATGTCTTTAACAATGGCTCAGAACTCATGCAACAACACCGCAATGATCTGAGAACCGAGAAAAACTGGTTCGCAAACGATGTCTTCGGACAACTCGGCATTTCTACAGAAAACTATACATGGAACGAATATCTCTTCATTTTCGGAGAAACCGTGCAAATGCGCCCTCAGCTGCTTCAGATGATGGGCATTCCCCAAGATCCTCTTGCACGCTACAGTTTCGATCCTTCCGATTCCTTCCATTCCGAACGTGACTTCCTCCGTCAAATGGTCGAACGCACCATCCGCTATGACATGATCGACGCCAACATTGACTATGCGGAATTCATGGACCGCGTCGAACACAATCATGACAATTACTTCAGTCTCGACACTCAGCACCTTCTGATTTATGTCGATTTTGACAATGATTTCGTTCCTGATGATTTCCATGATTATTACGATGGACTTTCCAGTGATTCTCAAGATGAACTCGACGAACTGCACGAGGAATTACACGCGAAACTCAGTGAGCTGCTTGAGGATGAAGACAACGATTTCGACGATTTGGTCGAAGAATACATGACCGCAATGCGCGGTGAAGATGAAGAAGACGAGGACTACAGCAAATGGGCCAAGTACCGCAACGCGGGATTGCGCATTATGTATGAAGACCTCTCACAGGCGCAGGAAAACCCACAACAACCTGATCAAAACGGCGGGCGTGAACCACTGACTTATCAAAACACACAAAACTACGATGACGCCTTTGTCGAATCCCTTCAGTCTATCTATACCGACTACACACAAGACACAGAAGCCCCTTACATGACCAATGACTCCATGGCGCAAAGCCAGTTCGGCCTACACTTCATCAAAGGCGTGCTCCCCGAAGGTCACATCCAACCCTCCGCTGCCCACGACAGTGACAGCGATGATTATCAAGAAGCGCTTCACAACGAATCCGATGTGCCCAATGTTGAACAATTAGAGGCGTACACACAAAATGTGCTTGCGCAATTTGCCGGCGAAGCGCCCGAATACACCATCCCGCAAAATGTACAACAGGCTCTGGATACGTATTATCAGCCCTTGTTCAACTCCCTGTTCTCCGATGGTCATTACTCAGTGATTATGAGTACCATCATGCAAGACAATGACGTAACGTTCGCACAATCACACGACCATCAGCTAGAACGTCTTGAATCACTCAATGAATTTTACAATCGCAGATTGTTTCCTGATCTCGACTAACAAAAAAACCGCCAATTCTGGCGGTTTTTTTATACAATGAATGCCTG
>CAZOPM010000002.1:0-110854 GCA_964581705.1 uncultured Candidatus Izemoplasmatales bacterium | reverse complement strand
CCGGATGGTTTGCTGTTGTTAGAATATGGTACGAATTATTGCAATTAAATTATAAAGTTATTTATTCCGCTTCGCGGCCGGCTTCCATTTCAACTTCGCCCATTAAGGCTTCAAAGATGCCGTCATATGACCAGAGTTCAGTCACTTCTTCTCCATCTACTTCGTAAGTTACTTCAATGTCGGGTTGTGATGTGTCAATGCCCCAGTTAAGAGTAAAGCCACCACGGTTATCGCTTGAGTAAACATCGAGGAAGCTTGCCGCATCAAGGGTAGAACCACTGATACCGCCAACTGACATGTCGAATTCACCAGGCATCATGTAATCAAAATAGATTGCTGGGAAGTCTTGTGACTCGACTGAGATATCGAAATCGATGTCGAGCTCAGGATGTGGGAAGAGATCTTCAATCTGTTCACCAATGTAGGCTCCCATTTGTTCTTGAGGAGCCGAACCGGAGAAGAAATAGAAACTCATCTCTATGGTGTCGCCTTCAGAATAGAATCCATCAGCAACGCCTTGTTCGATTGCTTCATGTGCAAGGTCCTGCGCAAGGTCGGGGCTGTATCCGTATGTATCAGGTGAGAGGCCTTCGCCAACTTTTTCACCCTCTTCAGTATTACGGAATGCAACACCGCTGCCTGCAGGGTCAACCACGTATGCATCTGAAAAGTGATACATTTGTGGCGTTGATGTAATCATGACATCATGGGCAAGATATTCGCGGTCCATACTGAAGTACAACGCTTGTTTGAATGATTCATAGCCCAGAATGGCCTCAGGGTCATAAGTGCTTCCTGGGAATTGTTCTTGCTGGGCTTCTTGAGTCTGCAGTCCGTTGATCATCATGCGGAAGGTGGTTTCACCGGGAATGAAGTGAATTTGGTCATGCTCGGCATACTCCTCATAACTTTCACCGGGTACAGCCGCAGCGTCCAGGTTGCCTTCAAGGAACTCTTGGAAACGCACGTCGTTCCCATCAATTACGCGTACAACGCGGTTCGTGAAGTCATGACGGTCGGGGTCATGGAAGTTTTCATTTTCGCTGAAACGAAGCACGACGTCATCCTCCCAATAATCTAAGACAAACGGTCCGTGGGCCGCGACATATTCAGGTTGCGTACCATACGCGCCGCCGTCTTCTTCTGCCCAGTCATAAACTTCCAGGTTGATTGGTGTCATAACAAAGCTGGTTAGCCAATATTGAACGCTCCACGTATCCATTTCAACTTCAAATTCAAGTGCGAGGGTATGGTCATCGGTCGCTTCGATACCGACTTCGTCCCATTCAACCTCTCCATCAATGAATTCACGAGAATTCAAAATCCGTTGCCCTGGGTTACCGAAGTCTCCGCCCCCAGCTACTGCGCGGAACCATCCTTCTTCCATGGCTTTTCTGTATGTTTCTTCAAAGTCATGGGCTGTTATATTTTCATGGCCATCGGCAAATCCGGATGTGTCCGTATCTTCATGATAGGCCCACTCGAGGTCTTCACGGATAGGAATATTGAACTCTTGACCGGTCATTTGGCCATATTGGTTCTCTGCAAGGTCTTGTCCTTGAGGGAAATCTGAGGCCAATCCTGGTTTTACTTCCCAGTTATCAGCCGCATCATTGAGGCCGAAATAATAAAGGGAATCTTGGAACAATGTAATCATATCCGCAGAGTCAGCATCATCATATTCCCACTGATGCATGGTAGTGGGACTGTTTTGAAGCCCTGTGCGGTAGGTGTATTCACCGGGTTGTCCTTGAACGCCTGGTTCAATTTGCAAGCCTTCGTCATCTTCAAGGAATTCTGCATAAGTAGGTGCCCAGTTAAGTGAAGGGACTGCATCATCTACTGGAAGGTCCATGCGATCAGTGTTGTACATGATATATCCAGAGTTTGAGAACAGGGGAATTCCGCCTTTGCCAGTCTCTAGCAAGTAGCGTTCTGCAGCACCGAAGAACGTGTTACGCGTTTCTTCGTCCGCAAACCCGAAATCATAGGTTCCGTCTGCGTAGGGTACACCCAATACAGTAACTGTACGATCAACAGAGGTGCTTAGTCCCTCGCTGTTTTCTACACTGTAAGTCAAGGTGTAATCACCAGGTTCGCTGGTGTCTACCGTACCTTCTACATCGATGGAAGCAGTAATGTCACCATCGACATCATCATCGGCTGTTACACCGTCCATCGGAACGAAGTCTGAGTCGAGTCCGACTTCCACATCATCAGCACCGCTGATGGTGGGTGCGCCTGGTTCGCCGTTGCCGTTTTCCGGATCTTCTCCATTACAAGCAGCAAGGGAGAACACTAGAGCGCCAAAAGCTAGAAACATGAATAGCTTTTTCATTAAATCTCTCTCCTTTTTTTGATTTAATATTTTTATAAAATCTCTAGAGGCCTTTAGGATATGGTCTAGTCCTTACCGGGAACATCCTTTATCTTCGATATGTGAGAATCTCACGCGCGAATAAAAGATGTTCTAGGTTAGAACCAGAGTGCATATCCGCACAAGCACCTAGAGTTTATAAACAAGTTTGTTAACCACATTATACCCCTATATAAGGATGGGTGCCAAAAACGAATAGTGACATTCATTTTTGGAAGCGTTGGTTACACTGTTTCTTTATGCGGGTATAAGAATGGTTAGTATATATTATACAATAAAACTATAGGTAGATAAACACTTTTTTTGAAATTTGTCATTTTTCTGTGTAGACAATCAAGACAGAATGCGCAGAATATTGAAATTCAAGGCAATGTCACGGTTGTGCCGTCAATGCCGTCATAGGTGATGTCTATCCATATCTCACGGATCTATTGTGGAGGAATGGTGAATACGGTGAATCTGACACTGTCATCATCCAACGTCAAGTAGACACGCTGTATATCCCCGGGGCCGATAATAACGCGATTATCCAAAAGTTCATCCCTTGGTTGATAATTGTACACGCTTTGGTCAAACATCGAAAGCTCAACAATCTCTAAAGCAATGTAGGGTTGAATGGGATTGGATTCAAGTGAAATCACATGATCTGAGGTTTCTCTTATCATCTTTACTGGTTGTGTTGGGGCGTCTATGAAAAACTGTTCTCCAGCTGTTTCATATCGCATCAGTTCCCCATCAACATGCAATGATTGACTAAATGTTTCATCAAAAGGGACTTGAGCACGCACAACTTACCAGTAACCCTCACATTTTGAGTGCTTCAAACGCATTGTCATACTTAGGTGAGCACCTTATAATTATCAATAATATCGCAACAACGACCACCAGTTTTTCCAACCGCGCCGCCTCCTGCTTTTAAGGTATTTTGACTATTATATCACAAAATATCACAGTGAATCACACAAATTTACAATTTTACCATCCGGGATCCAGCAATATCATGATACCCAAAACATAAAATAACAAATAAACAATTCCGAGGACGGTCCCACCCAGCATAAATTTAGAATCAACTGGACGGTGGTCCTTGATAATCATAAACACGGGGAACCCAATCCACGGCATAAGCATGCCAATCATGACAAAGAGTGTCCGAACGGTTAGGCGTCTGGCGAAAGACCTGGTCTCCACGAACGCTTGAGGATTCTTCACACTGCGGCGCCGTTTATACATACTCGCATAAGGCGAGGTGTTCTCCTTGTCCATCAAATCCACCCCATTCCATATTGCAGAGGAATGTAGCCTTCAAACCACAAACGCACAGCGTAAACCAGCATCATTGGCTGTGTATTTGGACCCATTATATAAAGTGTCACTAATAGAATATATGAACCGACGATGCCCAGATGCGCACCAAGCACGAGTGGCTTTAAAACGGTACCAACCTTGTACTTTTCTAACAATAAGAACGCCCCGGCCAGCGGAAAATAGGTGAACGCACTGGTTCCGAATCCTGTGCCGAGTATAAAAAGCACACCGGTGGCAATTTTTTGATACCACCGCATGTGAGCCATGGCTTCTTTGAATGTTGTCAGCATCTAGCCCCTCCTTTGACGCTATAGATGAATAAAGCGTTTAAGCGATTTTACCACATTTTTCATAATTTTACAAAATGAAGGTGTGAAATTCTTACAAACGTTTCAAGTTGCGCTATGATTTGGTATACTATAGACAAAACCTAGTAAAGAAGGGATGGTGCTCCATATGATAGACGGACGTGAAATGCCGTTCACCATTTTTCCGGCCATTGCTTTGACAGTGTCGATTGTCTTAGCAGTATTCATCATCTATTATATTAACAAGACATTATTAAGCAAATATTATAAGGTGATTAAAAACCGCACGGTAGTGGCAATGTTCACTGTTTATTTCCTCATTGTTTTTATCGCAATAATCGGTATCCTTTATATCTGGGGATATGATATGCTTGCCTTCGTAAGCGGGCTTGGTGTGGACGCTACTGACTTGATTGAACGGCATGTTCCGCGCTTGATCGCGACCGCTGTAGTAATCTTTGTGGCCATGACGATTTGGAAAATCACTACAATATCTCTCAAGCGCGTTGGACGTAAGCCCACGCCCAACCAGCGACGCAAGCTAACGATTGCAAAAATCTCCGCAAGCATCACAAAATACATTGTCGGAATCATTACCATTTTGGTAGTGTTCTCAGTATGGGGTGTCAATGTAGCACCGGCACTCGCCGGCCTTGGGATTTTAGGAATCGTAATCGGTCTGGGTGCTCAGAAATTCATCAATGACCTCATCAGTGGATTTTTCATCCTTTTTGAACACCACTTCGATGTAGGGGACTGGATACAAATCAATGATTTTATGGGCGAAGTCATCGATATTGGACTCAAAACCACCAAAGTCCGGAATTTCAAAGGAGAAATCCGTGTGTTTAACAACGGTGGCATTGACCCAGTGTCCAATTTCTCCATAAGCTCCGCACTTGCGGTTGTCGAGTTTGATATCGCCTATCAGGAGGATGTGGAGCACGCCACGAAAGTATTGCTTGAAAACCTCCCAGTTGCACGTGAGGAAATTAGTGAGCTGATGGAAAACCCCAGAGTACACGGCGTTGTCGACCTCGCTGACTCGGGTGTCACCATGCGCGTAGTCGCCATGACGCAGAGCATGTCCCAGTGGCAGGCGGAACGCGACTTGCGCCGCATCATCAAACGTATTCTCAACAAACACAACATCGAAATCCCCTTTCCTCAAGTCACCATCAACCAACCAACCAAAGATGAAAAATAAAAAGACTGCACCCTCACGCAAATCAGCGCAGAAGGGTGCAGTTTTTTTTACACATGCCCAAAAGGGGTGATATAAATAACGAACCGCTGTGAACCATCAAGGTCCAACAGTGCATTGGCCGCATCATCGTCATACGCGCCCACTGCTACAGTCCCGCCTTGAAACATCGTAGACGCCAGATACAGATTTTCAACCGCATGGCCTGCGTCCATAAACAAATACCGGTAACCGCGCGTACTGTAACGATGCGTCATTCGGTATGCGTTGGCTACCCAGAGGATCGTCATCGGTGCTGCGCCAACAAACGCCTGACCTTCACACACTTCACTCAGACGCTGCGACACATCACCTTCGCGAATATTGACGAGCGCGTGTTCCATCGCTAGGTAGCGATAAATTCCGGGACTCAGTCCCTCTACATTCTTCACAGCGATATAACATTCAAAGGCATGGCGGGCGCCAGCCGAAGGCGCATAGCGCAGCGTTGCTTTTTTCCCGGCCTTGCGTACGCCCTGTGTGACATGCAATAAATACGATAAGGTGCTTAGGGCTACTGCACTGTCCTTAAAAGCGCGGTGGGACTGACGCGCATTGAATGCCGCGTCCAGCGATAAATCTGGAACTTTCAGTGTATCAACACTGGGTAAGTCGATGCGCGGGCCCTCCACCGAGGTTTCAATGGGCGGCGTGGGGGCGCCCGCCTTTTCAGCAGATGTGGGCATGGTGCGGTGCTTGGTCCATTGCAAAAATTCATTGCCTATAGATTTCATGCGAATCCCTCCACTTTCATTATACAACACAGCTTCCGTGTGACAAACACATAAAAAAAGGACCCGAAAAGGTCCTTTTGAAGACAATAATGGTCGGGATGACAGGATTTGAACCTGCGACCACTTGACCCCCAGCCAAGTGCGCTACCAAACTGCGCCACATCCCGCGACTTGATTGCCTTATAAAGTATAACAGACAAAATGGGAAAGCTCAATAGTGTCAATCAAGATTTTTCCCCGTTTTGATAGAGACTGATTTCATAATCGCAAATATCGGAATAAAAGGCGGGCTCGTGCGACACCAGCAATAGCGTCCCCTCATAGCGAATGAAGGCATCTTTGAGGGCTGCTTTTGCCTGTTCGTCCAGGTGGTTGGTCGGCTCATCGGCAATCAGAACATTCCCCTTTTGGTGTTTTAAGATCGCCAGGCGAGTTTTGGCCTTTTCCCCACCAGAAAGTGTCTTGATGGGACGAAGCGCCAATCCGGCATCGAGGCCGTGTCCGCCAAGCAAAGAAAAGATATCCTGGTTATCAAACGATGGATAGGTTTCGCGAATAATCTCAAAAGGCGTCATGGAAGAAGGTAGCGTGGAGTCCTGTTCAAAATAGCTTATTCTGACAGTATCACTCCACTTGAATCCCCCACCCAGCGCTTCAATATAGCCTAAAAGCGTTTTGACGAGGGTGGATTTACCGATGCCGTTTTCCCCGGTAATAGCGATTTTTTCCCCTTTTTTGAGTTCTAGGGATATCGGTTCCACTAAGGGACTTTCATAGCCGATATCCAGATTGGTGATATCTAAAACATCCTCACCTGAAGGTCTGCTCATGGGGAAGTTGAATTTATAGGTCGCATCCTTGTTGGGTTTTTGTACACGGTTGATTCGGTTGAGCATTTTGCGCCTGGATTTGGCGCGCGTCGACGTTTTCGCTCGATGGATATTTTTTTGGATGAATTCCTCAGTCTTTTTGATGAATGCCTGTTGATTCTCAAAGGCTTTTTCCTGATTTTGTCTGCGAATTGCGCGCTGTTGCAAGTAATTGTCATACGTGCCTTTATAGCGGATGATTTCACCAGCCTCTATGGCGAACACTGTGCGTGTAATTTTACGCAGGAAGTCCGCATCATGGGAGACGACGATGAAGCTCTTTTCGTATTGATTCAAAAATGACGACAGCCACTCGATATGCTCGACATCCAGAAAGTTCGTTGGCTCATCGAGTAAAAGAATATCCGCCTTTTCAAGCAACAATTTTGCCAAAATCACTTTGGATCGCATACCTGAGGAAAGTGTCTTGATTGTCTGTTTTAAAACTTCTGAATCAAGCCCCAGGCCGTGAATGATAGAACCCACACGCGATTTGACCGAGTAAAAGTCCGCTTCAATCAGTTTTTCTCCGATGGTAGCGGCTCTGTTGAGTAGCTTCTCTTGTTTTTCCGGGTCGGCTGTGGCTCCTTGTTCATAAAGTTTTTCCATGCGCGCTTCAGCTTCAAAAAGGTGTTCAAATACATCATACAGATAGGTTTGAACGCGCATGTCCCCTTCAAGCGTCTGATATTGGTCGAGATAGCCAATGGCCTTTTTGCCCTGCACCGCGATACTGCCCTCATCAGGCTTCAAATCACCATTGAGCAACCGCATCAGCGTGGATTTCCCACTTCCGTTGGGCCCCACTAAACATGCATGATCACCTTCAAAAAGGCGCATGGAAGCGCCTTTGAATAGGGTTTCACCCTGATATCCGAATGTAAGGTTGCTAATTTCTAAAACACTCATGATTGTCGGCTTCGCCTAGTCCCTTCATTCACACTCCGCAATGTCCACATCGACAGTCGTGTCGCCGATGTGCGCATAGGTGATGTGATAACTCGATTGTTGTGAGCCGTCATCCAGCTCAACAGTAAGATGGATTTGCTCGTCATCTACTTCGATTGCATACGTCTTGAGTTCAAATTCTGTGTCCGGTTCCAAAACGTCTTCATGATAGGCTTCCTTGAGTATATAACCATCATTCTCATCCGCTTCGAACCATTCATTTTCAATATCATCAGGAATAATATAATTGAACTGGTGCGTCCGCCGGATTTCACTATACTCCATAAAACTGATTAGCTGCGTTTCATAGCATTCCAGCGCCTCATCATAGGCGTGTTCAACATGTTCGTCTCCATCTTCATGAAATATCGCTTCATTATAGGTTCCTTCCTTGTCCTCTGAGGAGAACTTGAAGGACTCGGGCGTGAGGGCAAAGGTGTTCTCCTGCTGGAATTCCTCATTAAGATACATCCGCGTGGTCTCAGTGTAATAATCTGCTTCATTTGCTACCAGCCGCGCGGCCTCAACGGCATCTACATCATCGAGCGATGTATAGGTCGCTTCCAGTGTTCTTGGGGAATCCACATTATAGCGGTCGCCTTCCCATCCGCTGAACACATGCCAATGCTTGCGCGGGGGAGTCGGTTCTTCGGCGATGCCGCCGGCTTCAACGTCCTGTGTTTCAATCGTTGAACCATCATCATCGGTGAATGTCACCGTATAATGTGTCTCTTCCTCAATATCGTTGTCCTCTTCTTCGCCCTCATCTGGATCAGTGGGGTCAGTGTTGTCCTCACCGTTATCCTGCGTCGGTTCCTCGCACGCGACGAGTGTAAGGACCAAGGCAAAGGCAAGAATCGCAAATAGTTTTTTCATCGTACAATCACCTTTTTTCTTTTTAACCGATTATAACATTTTGCAATAAAATAAAAAGGGGACCAGGAAATTTTCACAATAATTTTGGCGGACGCCTATGCTTCGTCCCTTGCTCGTAGGCATACGCCACTTTAATCAAGGGAAATTCTTGAAGCGCTGGTGCGGCGAACATGATGCTCAGAGGAGATCCTTTTAGTAATGAGCTCGCAGGGACGACCATCGAAGGCGTGCCACCAACTGCGGCGTAGGGCTGATAGTGAGGGCTGATGATTACATCCACACCATGCGCGCCATATAAAGCGTTGAATCCATCGACGGCGGCTTTGGTTTTGAGTTTCGCATCTAGGTATCTAGCATCCTTTAATCGCATGTCACTCCCCAGGGCATCCAAAAACAGTCCCTGCGCGTGTTTTAAATTCAGATGGGATTCACTGCGGTTTGCCCGGGTCAGTTCACGAAATGTCTTTACTGGCGCATTGGGAAGCGCTGATAGGAACCGGTTCATGTCACGGTTCATCTCAGGAGAAAGGATGTGGGTATTGTTGGGAATATCGTAGGTGTGCTCTATTTTTACAATCTCTGCCCCGGCTTCACGAAGCACGGCTTTCGCCTCATCAAATGCCGTAATTTGTGCATCACTCAATGTGTGGTCCTTAAAAACAAGTGCGCCCACTCGCATGCCATGCAAATCGCGGCTCAACGCCTCTTCATAGGAGGTAGCGGACTTTTGAAGCGACGCCGCATCAGCAGGATCATATCCAGCGATGACATCAAGAAGCGCTGCACTGCATGCAACGGTTTTGCTAAGAGGACCGGCGGTGTCCTGTGAGCTGCTGATGGGGAAAATACCATGTCTGGAGACAAGTCCTACAGTGGGTTTAAGGCTCACAAGTGAATTATTGATCGCCGGTGACATCAGCGACCCATTCGTTTCCGTACCAATGCCGATGGGTGCCATATCCGCAGAGACCGCAACGGCGCTTCCCGTTGAGGACCCCAGAGGGTCGAGCGTTTTGTCATAAGCCGAAACAGTCTGCCCGCTCAGCGATCCATAACCCGAGGGCATCGTTGTTTTGGACATGTAGTAAGCAAATTCACTAAGCGTCGTCTTCCCAAGTATGATTGCGCCCGCCTCACGCAAACGCGTGACCAAGTGGGCGTCAAAGGGTGCGAAAAAATCTTTGAACACTCGGGAATTGACCGTCGTGCGCATAGAGCCCGCACTCAAGATATTATCCTTGATGACTACGGGTATGCCATGCAATGGTGAGCGCACACCGGTTGTGTGTCGCTCAATATCAAGCGCGCGCGCTTCGCTGAATGCTTCATGGTTAAGATCGATAAAGGCATTGAGCGAGGGTTCGTGGGTTTGAATTGCTTTCCAGTAGCGTTCGATCAGTTCCACAGACGTAGTCTCACCGCGTGTAAGCAGGGTTCGTAATTGTTCTACCGTTGCTTCTTTCATGATAACCTCCTTGTTCAAGCTAAGAAAATTATACCATACCGCACACGACTTTGTATAAAAACCAAAATGAAAGCGACACGGTGAGGGGAATATGTTAAAATTTATGTAAAGGAGGCGGCTATGAAAACATTATACGATTTTAAAGCAAAAACAATTAAAGGCGAAATGAAAGATTTGAGCGAGTTTAAAGACAACGTGATACTAGTAATCAACACCGCAACACAGTGTGGACTGGCGTATCAATTTCATGAGCTTCAGCGACTGTATGATACCTATCAGGACCAGGGATTCACGGTGTTGGCCTTCCCATCCAATCAGTTTAACCAAGAACCCGAACCCCGTGAGGAGATTGAAAAACACTGTACGTTGCAATATGAAATCACTTTTCCATTGTTTGACAAAATCTATGTGAAAGGCGACAACATTCATCCGCTGTTTGATTGGCTAACAACGGTCAAACGCGGCATCCTTACCAAAGGCATAAAGTGGAATTTCACCAAGTTTCTCATCGACCGCAACGGTAATGTCGTCAAGCGATTCAGTCCTTACAGCAAACCGCAAAAAATCAAACCCCACATAGAAAAACTATTATAAAAAATGGCGCGCCCAACATAAGTGGGTGCGCCATTTTCATTAATCGGTTATCTGAACGCTCGAACCAGATTCAATCTCATAAATGATAGTTGAGAGTGGTTCGAAGGTCATGGTTTGTCCATCGTGTGCCATGGGATGGGACGCATAGATTTCCTGCGTTTGATCCATGTCGAGATTCACCGTGGCCTCTACGCGTGACATATTGTGAAGCACGAGATATTCACTGTCTTCACTGACACGGCGGTAAGCCATGATTTCATCGGTATCGTTGGATACACTGATGAGCTCACCACTGTTCAGGGGTGTGTGGGTCTGCTTGAGATCAATCATATCAATGTAGGCATTGAGAATGGAGTCAGGATTTTCAAGCTGTGCGTCCACACCATCAAGAGACTCATTGTATGCGTCCCACGCAGCGATATCTCCGTGGTAGCCCGTTACGGTTGAGCCTTCTACATTATAAGGGTTATCCTCACCCCATATGAATGGCTGGCGAATATCAGGGTCGGGTTTTTCGCCGCTCATTCCCAGTTCCTCGCCATAATAAATCCAACTTGTGCCTGGTAGACTAAGAAGAATGCGAGCAGCGAGTTTGGCGCGCCCCGTATCTTCATTGAATTCGTTAAGGACACGGTCCATATCATGGTTGGTCAAAAACACCGAGTCGATATAATCATCGCGCACATCGTCGTATACTTCACGTGTGTCGATCAATTCATCGATGACATCGTGGTGTTCGCTGTTGAGAATCGCACTTTTAAGGGAATCGGCAAAGCCGAAATTGAACGCTGAGTCCATGCCTTCAAGGTACGTGGAAACGTATTGTTCGTTATAGGACCATATTTCACCCACGATATAGACATTTTCATCCACATCTTTCACGGCGTCATTGAATTCTTTGAAAAAATCAATATTCGCCTGATGGGTATCAAATTCTCTGGGGTATTGGTTATCATCATAAATATGCCGCGCAGCATCAATCCTAAAACCGTCGATTCCCTTGTCAATCCAGTATTCAGCGATGCGATAGATTTCATCGCGTACTGCGGGATGGTCATAGTTCAACTCGGGCATCTGATCCCAAAATGATCCATAGTAATAACGGCCCTCATGCTCGTGCCATCCCCCAGTGTTGTGCCATTCACTGTGCTCATCGGCATCAAGCCAGTTGTACCATTCACCATAGTCATCCTCTTCCATTCGTGAGCGTTGGAACCAAATGTGATTGAAGTCCGTATGATTGATAACAAAGTCCATCACAACGTCAATATCATGGTCATCCATAACGTCCATGAATGTTTCAAAATCCTCCATGGTCCCAAAGGTTTCATCGATGCCGTAATAATCTGTGACGTTGTACTTGTGATAACTTGGAGATGGGTTGAAAGGATTGAGCCAGACACAGTCAACATTGAGTGTCTCGGACAAATACTCCACATTCTCAGCAATGCCTAAGAGATCTCCGTCACCATCACCAGTGCTATCGGCGTAGGAAATCGGAAAAATCTGGTAACACACATCAGCATTTTGTGAAAAATCCGGGCTTGCATCACGCATGTCAGGAACATCCTGTGATGGCGCCTCGCCATTGCCGTTGCACGCAGCGAGGGTAACCAAAGCGACAAGCGTGAGGAGCCCTAACAATATTTTTTTATACATGGTTTTACCTCTTTCTTGTAAAAAAGGCTTTTTGCAAGCCTTTTTTATTGATTATTAGTTTGAAACGGTTCTAGTCTAGTGTGTTGTTGTCTTCAATCCAGGAATCTGCAGCGTCCGCAATGGCATCCTGGGTCTCTTGTGGGGTTAGTGCACCATCCCAAAGTTCCATCATGTAATCTTCAACACCGATGTTGTAATATACACTCATCGCACGTACGGATGGGTTGTTGGGTAGGGTTTCAGCAGGCTCAAGGTGAGAATGCTGTAGCCCTTCGGTCATGCCTTGTTTATAATCTTCTTCAATGGTTGGGAAGATTTCAGCATCATCTTCAACAGCCGGCAAATAAGCAGAGTTATTGATCATATTGGTTTGTGTGTTTTCTGTATAGAGCCAACGAAGCACCTCATTGGCAGCTGAAGGATACTCAGTTGCTGCATTGATGACAAATCCTTTGGTTTTGTAGAGGGTTGCAGGCGTCATATCATCATAAGTTGGCATAGTTGAGAATCTAAAATCATATCCGGTATCTTCCATTTGGCCCTCAATATCCATCCATGTACCAACGAGGCCTAAAGGATAGTCGCCTTCAAGGTAGTTTTCCCAGCGCCAATCCATTTCACCGGAGGAACGAATCTCACCTGTTTCATCGACACTCATATTTGTATTGGAAAATTCTTCTAGGAACTCAAGGCCGGCAAGGAACTCGGGTGAATCGAACTCAGGGTCTGTATAATCGCCTTCACCATAAATTTGCCATCCACCTGTAGAAAGCTGTGGATAACCCGACCATGCCTCAGCAAGGCTGACTGGGAAAAATTCGCGGATTGTATTTCCTTCGAATTCTGGACGTTCATCGCTTTCAGTACCATACTCATCCTCAACAAATTGGAAGATGTCTTCCCATGTGGAGAGTTCAGCAGGGAGATTGTTTTGTGTGACATCATCTGTATCCACTCCCAGTTCTTCAAGCATAGTTGCGTTCCATGAGAACACCATGCCGTCATAGAATGCTGGAAGGTAGAAATCACCTAGTTGGTTGATGTCTTCTTGAATTGGATTGGTCTGGTCGAAGATTTCATTGGGGAAATACTCGTGCAAGTTGCGCGCGGCAGGCTCGCGACCAATGACTTCGTTATCAATAACGAGGGCGACATCCGGTGCTTCGTCTTCCATCAGTTCAAGCCCTTCCATACCGCCGGATTCAGAGTTGACTGAGTCATAGTTGGTTGCGCTCAAAACATCAGCGTGTTCGGGATAATCTTCTTCCCACTGATCAACAATCGCTTGACCCAAATCATCGGAGTCAACACCGATTTGAATTTCGGCGCCTTCTTCGAGTTCAAAACGTCCTTCGTCTTCATCGAAGATGACTGAGGACTCCACTTCTTCGCGTTCACAGGCTGCTAGGGTGAATACACTCAGAACACCTAGGACCATGACAATAAATTTTTTCATAATGTAAAACTCCTCCTAATAATATTTATTAATATAATGGAACTTCCGTTGCATTGATTCTGTAGTAGACTGCAATGATTCTCACAAGATAGACTATCGTGAAAATCAGGAATGACCACTGCGCCGCCACAAGCCCCAGAATTGCTGTGAGAAGTGCTGGGCCCGTCATTGCAGCAATGGTTATTTTCATTGCTGAGGGTACAGTGATTTTCTTGAACTTCGCTTTGTAGTTCGTAATCATCAGCATCAAGCCGACTAAGACGATATATGTGCCCATCTGTGCGAATTGAGCAGGATAGACGACCATCATTGTCGAGCCGACGCTAGAAAAATACAGATTGTTGATGAAGTTTTCTGTCTGGGTATTGTAATGTTGTGAAACGTCCCCTGAATCGCTCGCGCGCTGCGCGACTTCTGAGAAATCTAAATCCATCTGTGTGGCATAATTAGCACTCAAGATTGTTTGCGCTTCCCCATCAACATGGACAATCGCAGTGTCATTGGGGGTGAAATAAATTTTTGACGAATCGAATTGTGATGCTTGTGGAATGGAATCCACGTATTCGAATGTGTATTCCCCCGCTTCGATGGGTCCCTCAGTCTCACACTGCATCTGTGAGTCTTCAAGGACACAATCGATTTCCTTGTCATAAAGGGTTGCAAACGCTTCGTTGATCGCGGGAAAATCTTCATAATCGGCTGTATTAGTAAGCGAGCCCAATACCGGTGGAACACTGACGAGCATAATATTGATAATCAACAGCACAAACGTCAGCCCACCGCCGAGTTTGTAAGCCTTAAGCAGCAAGTCGTTGCGGTAAAAAGATTTGACGAATAACAAAAGTTTGTCTTTCATACGTCACCACTTCGGTTGTGGAATGTTACGATCAACCTTTTTCCGCACCAGCAGTTAGACCGTAAGTGATATATTTCTGCATGTAAATCTGTACCATCATGATTGGAATTGCCAGGAACAGTGCGCCCGCCATAAACAGCATGGGTGCGTAAGGGCCCGGTGTGGGTTCTTGCATGCGGAAGAGCCACATCGCGACCGTCTCGTTGTTAGGCATGACGATCGATGGCAGGATATAATCGAGCCAAGGGCCCATAAAGGCATTGACCGCGATAAATCCCATGATAGGTGCGGCGAGGGGGACGATGATTTTGACCATTACCTGCAGGTTGGTCGCACCGTCAATCATCGCAGCCTCATCCAAGGAACGCGGGATGTTGCGCATGAACCCACGAACGATGAAGGTGTTAAAGGGAATCGCCCCTGCAACATAAATGAGCGTGAGATAAAACGGATTGTTCAACCATCCGAACACACGGAAAATGATGAATATCGCAATCATCCCCATGAAACTTGGGAACATCTGAAGCCCGAGCATCAAAAGAAGGGTAGGCTTTTTAGCGCGGAAACGGAAACGTGTAACCGCAAAACCAACAAGCGCCGAGAAGATAACGACCAGAACAGTTGATAACGTCGCAATGAAAAGCGTCGTAAGAAAGCTATCAACGAAATCCGGGAGCATCTGACCTGTTGAAGAGCGGTAGGTAAAGACTTCACGGTAGTTGCCCAAGGAGAATTTTGAAAGATTGGGTATCACAGGGACATCTTGGATACGATTTTCATCGGAAAACGCCGCAGACACCATCCAGGAAATCGGTGCCAGCGCTATGGCCACCCAAACTATAAGCCAGCTATATGAGAAGATTGTGGCAAGTGCTGCATTGATTTTGTATTTCATATTAATCTTCCTCCCAAAATGACTTCAGTTTAGACAGATAATAAATACTGATACCGGCCACTAGAATGAAAACCAAAATGGAGTACACCGCTGCAAGGTTATACGTATCGTGGTCCCCCGATTCAAACGCCATGGAGTAGATCCACGAAATCAAGATATCCGTCTGACCAGGTTCGATGCCTCGCAGTGATTGCGGCACATCAGCTATCCTGTAGCGCGGACCACCTCCTGTGAGGAAGTAAATCGCGCCAAAGTTGTTAAAGTTGAACGTAAATGTAGTGATGATAACCGGTGCGGTGGCACGGATAACGAAGGGCAGCGTGATGAATCTGAACTTCTGTGGACCCGACCCACCATCGATATCGGCTGCTTCATAGAGACTTTGAGGAATAGTTGAGAGGACCCCGGTGATAAGCAGCATGAAGAAGGGGAATCCCATCCACAAGTTAACAAGCAGTACGATAAAGCGAGCGAGCTGAGGATTGGTGGGGTTGGTGAACCATTGAATGGACCCAGACCCTCCGGCTTGCATCAGTCCCACAGTCTCCAGCATGGTCCTGACCGTTCCCATCATTTCCCAATCAGACAACAGCCTGTTAGCTAGGCCATCGGTGCCGAAAACGTTAGAGAAGACAAGCAGTGAAATCATCCCCGGTACGGCCCAGGGGAGAATGAGAATCAAGCGCCAAACCTTTTTCGCTTTCACATAACGGCTTTCAATGATTAAAGCCTGGATGAGCCCCAGAATATACACAGTCACAGAGCTCATAATAGCGTAAAACACAGTCCATCTAAGCACAATCAGGAAGAAATCCCTGAAGGCCGGGTCCGCACCGAAGACGTCTCTGAACGTCGTGAGGCCATGCCACTGTATGAGATCGGCGCGAAGTGAAATCGCTGAGTCATAATTGGTGAAACCGACCATGAATGAAAACACGAACGGAATGAGAATAAACAGACCGATAAGCGCCACCGCAGGCAGGATGATAATGTAGGCAAAATATTCATCCCAGATACGCTGGAGCCACTCCTTGCCGCGTTCCACATGGGCACCGGCACGGATCTTAAGGTCCATTTTATAAGCATCGCGTATAGAGAAAATCCACAGTGCCATGATGATGAGAACAATAACGAAAACAATGACTCCTTCGCCCATGAGCGTACGCGAGTTGTCAGCCTGAAGCCAGCCATAGGCGTAATCCTCATTGACGATTAGACGTCCACGATACTGCATGCCGATGGTTAGGGCACCAAGAGATAAAAATCCCCACACCCCGCGAGTGAATAATCCGCCGTAATCACGGAAGAAATACAGTGTGTCTTCCGCAGGGTATTGACGAATTTCACCAACTGCATAAATGTAATCGCCACTGATGAATTCCACCAATAACACAACAACGAGGATGCCCATAAGGGGCACACCCTTGTACCATTGTTTGTTTCTGAACTGTCCAAGTCCCATAAGGAAGAAACTCGACAGTCCCTTTCTGAATGCTTTCGGATTGTCCTTCGCAGCACGGTAGATGCTTACAAAGAAGTTTCTAATTTTTCGTACAATCACGACAAAAAACATGCCAATGGAACGAAAAAAGCCAATCAAACGGTTGAGAATCTTCTGGCCGAGTCGCTTGAAGGCTTGTCCGATTCGCTGGATCAATGGTGTCTCGTTCATAAACAAAATCCCTTCAGGTCAATTTTTTACCCATTGTTTTCTATGGATAAGTCTAGCAAACACACTTTTTATTGTAAACGCTTTAACCCTATTATACAAATGCATTCGATAGGTAACGGTTTACATGTTTCAATATTGCCGTTTACCATGTATTATTAAGTTGAAGAAGGGGTAATATTTAGCTTGTTCATGCCCTTTTATCAGGATTTGTAATTCGCCCCCAAGGGTTTGCAACACACTTTGTTCCATTGTGTAAACCCTTACTGTGGATGACTTTCCATAAAAAAACCGCTCAACAAAGGAGAATGATTATGAAACAAAAATGGTGGCACGACGCCGCAATTTATCAAATTTATCTAAGAAGCTTCAACGACGCTACAGGCGATGGCATCGGTGACATCCGCGGAGTGATTGAAAAGCTTGATTACTTGCAGTCTCTGGGAGTGGAGGTTTTGTGGATCAGTCCGCATTATGATTCACCGATGGATGACAATGGCTATGATGTGCGTGACTTCTACAAAGTCAGCGAAGACTACGGGACAATCGATGATTTCAAGGATTTACTCGACGATGCGCATTCACGCAACATGAAAGTCATCACCGACCTCGTACTCAACCACACATCCGATGAGCACCCTTGGTTTTTAGCGGCCAAAGACCCTAATCACCCTGAACATGACAAATACAAGGATTTCTATATCTGGCAACCTCCGAAAACCGCTGGTGGGAAACGCACCATGCCAACGCAGTGGAAAAGCTGGTTCGGCGGGCCCGTATGGGAGTATGTTGAAACGCTCGATGAGTACTATCTTCACATATTCTCTAAAAAAATGCCCGATCTCAACTGGCGAAACAAAACTATGCGTGAAGAACTCAAAGCCATGATTCAGTGGTGGGTTGATTTGGGTGTGGATGGATTCAGAGTCGATGCGTCCAATCACCTCGAGAAAAACTGGTCCTTCCCTGAGGGGGACCCCGGCCAGGAAAATTTCTCAAGTCTCCCCAAGCATCACGACTACCTCCAGGAACTCGGCGAAGAAATTTTCCTCCCCAATGACCTGCTGACGATCGGTGAGGCCGGCGGCGCATCCCGCGAAGAAGCACTGCAGTATGCAGGTCACGACTCCAAAGAGTTTTCCCTGCTCATCCAGTTTGAACACTGCTGGGCCGATGTGGATGATTCCAACACCCTCACACCCGGAAAATGGGCCAAAGGGACGATTGACTGGCCCGCAATCAAACAAAGCTTTGCCAAATGGATCGACACTTATGAAAATGAAGGGTTCCATACCATCTATTGGCACAATCACGACCAACCCAGAGTTGTCTCACATTACGGGGACGATGGGGAATACTGGGAAAAAAGCGCAAAAATGCTGGCCTATATTCTTTACATGCTCCCTGGGGTGCCCATTGTCTATTATGGTGAGGAAATCGGCATGACCAATGTCGATTATGACGCCCTGGAAGATTTCCGAGATGTGGAAGTGTTCACGGAATACAAGAATTTCATCAATAACGGCGCAGACCATTCAACTGCACTTCAAGCACTCAAGGACCGTGCGCGTGATAATGCGCGCACCCCCATGCAATGGGATGACTCACCCCAGGGCGGCTTCTCCGCTGGTCTCCCCTGGATCAAGGTGAATAAAAACACAGATACCATCAACGTCAAAAAACAAGCTGATGCAGAGAATTCAATTCTCAATACCTACAAGCGGCTGCTTCACCTGCGAAAATCAGACGGCATCAATTTTGCCACAGCAACCTTCCATGCACTACACGATCCACACAGTTTCACATACGAGGTCCACACACGCCACTATGATTATCTAGTGATCGCCAATTTGACGAGCGATACTATTAATTACGGCGCAGCGGTTAGGGCACAAGGTTACGAGCGGTATATGACCAATACCGACACTACTGATTTAAAGTCACTGGCACCTTATGACGCGCTGATCCTTCGCAAGAAAAAATAAAAACCAGCGGGAAACGTCACCATGACTATTCCCGCTGGTTTTCTTTATGTTAAAATCATGGCTTCAAACGCACTGAGCGTAATGGATGATGTTGCTTTAAAGGTGTCGTTGGAAAGCAGCTCTTGAAGCGTTCGTTCGCAGAAGGCACGAGGGAGTGTGAAGGATGCGGTAGTGTCTTGATTGTTAAGAATGATGAGTGTTGAGCCCTTCTCATATGCAAGCAAGGCGTCATTGCGCTGATGCCATATGAAGTCTGTATCCTTGAACTGAGGGTTGGTCCCACGAAGCTCAATGAGCCTCGAAAGGTGGCGCTTAAGCGGAGCGTCTTCTGCTACCTCCCACGGCATACAGCGACGGTTGTCGGGATCTTTCCCACCCGAGAGTCCAAGCTCACCGCCGTAATACACACTGGGAGCTCCGGGATAGGTGAACAAAAATGTGTAGGCAAGGCGGACGCGGCGCTGATCATCGCCACATATGTGCATGATGCGCGGAGTATCGTGGGAATCAAGAAGATTATATAGCGCGCGTGTGACGTGTTTTGGATAGGAAAACAACACACGGTTGACCGCGCGCGAAAAGGTAAGGGCGCTCATGGGATTTTCCGTCCCGAAAAATTTCCACAATGGATAAAGCAGCTCATAATTCATCACGCCGTCGTACTGATCGCCCATCAGCCAGGGCCAGGAATTATCCCAGTTCTCTCCGACGATGTAGGTATCGTTGTTTGCGTGTTTTACGGTTTGGCGAAATTCGCGCCAAAACGCATGAGGAATTTCATTGGATACATCAAGACGCCATCCATCGACCCCGTAATCCTCAATCCAGTGACGCGCGATATCTAGAAGCGTTGATTTAAGGGGCGGGTGCATCACTTTAAGTTTTGGCATGAAAGGTGTGAACGCGAAAGTACGGTAATTGAGCCCGCCATTGCGGCGGATGGCTTCACGGACGGCATCGCGAGAGAGCGTTTTATCATCGGGATTAAACGGCAACAAGGGCTTGTGTTCATCGATAATATAAAAATACTCGAAATATTCTGAGTTTTTTCCATTGTTTAGCACATCCTGGAAATACGGATGGTGAAATCCGCAATGATTGAACACACCATCGAGCATAATGCGCATGCCCTTGGCGTGCGCTTTTTCCACGAGCTCACGGAAATCCTCGTTCGTTCCGAATTCCGGGTCGATGCGGTAATAATCGATGGTGTCGTATTTATGTTTGCTAGAAGCGTAGAATATGGGAGTCATGTAGATGCCGGTGAACCCAATAGCCTTTAAATAATCCAGACGATCGATTATGCCGCGAAGGTCTCCACCGAAATCATCGGCGTTACTGACATCTTCAAAGGCATTCCACTGTAACGTCGATTCGCTGTCAAGCGACGCATCGCCATTATTGAACCGTGCTGGAAAAATCGAATACCATATCTGCTCTTCAACCCACGCCGGTGCTTGGAAACGGTCCTCATCGTTGAGGAAGGGAAAGTTGAAATAATGCGCGAGGTCATAGCGGTAAGACGGTTCGGTAGGTAGGGGAAGCGTTCCTTTGGGGCCATATAGATAGGTGTCATTGATAACAAAGGCGTATTTCATGCGCAAATGTGTTGGTGAGAGGGCAATGAAGTAGTAAGTGTATTCCTCTGTATCTCCTTCTATTTCCATGGGCAGCCCATCCCCGTAAGGTTGCCATTGATTGTTTCCCGCTTCAGATTTACCGCGGATGAAGGGGTCTCCATAAATAACCTTCACATCAGGGTAATCCCCACGTTTTATTCTTAGACGCAGATGCACCGTTTGTGCATCATACATATATGCAAATTCTGATTTAGCTTCGTGATAAAGACTTGTCAATTCCATAGTAGTCATCCAGCATAGCTGGCTCCTTTCGTTGATTTCCCTGCTAACACTAACACACGTACAGATGACTTACAAGCCATAAAAAGCCCCGCCGCAGGCCTTTAGCGGCGGGTGCTCTCACGGTTGATAAGTCTCACGGGCAGTGTAATGTGGTCATTGGCCACATCTTCTTTCTTAATCTTTTTAATAAGTGTTTCATGGGCCGCTTTAGCGAGATTGTCGATGTTTTGTTCGATTGTTGTGAGTGAGGGGGTGAAAAGTTCACTCATTTCGATATTGTCAAACCCCACTACCTGGATATCACCAGGAATACTCTTGCCGTTGAGGGTAATGGCGCGCATGGCAGTAAAAGCAAGTGTATCCGAATCACAAAATACGCCATCGGCTTGGGGATTGTCAGTGATGAATGCCTGAATTTGGGTGAGAGAAGGCGTCCGGAAGTCCACATCCAAGCTCTCAACCTTATATCCTTCCTTATCAAGAACTTCCCTGAACCCCTGGGTTCGATCCTGAACGGTTGAGAGAACGGAAGGACCCCGGATATGCAAAAGCGTGCGCGCACCGCATTCAATCAAGTGACGCGCGGCCATACGGCCACCCTCGACATTGTCCGATGAAATCGAGGGCAATGCATTATTTGAGCGATGATCAATAGAAATGATAGGAATATCAAGCTTAAGATACCGCTCCATATTAGGCAAATGGGTAATTAAAATGAGTCCGTCAATATTATACTGACTCAACACATTGAAGATTTTTTCTTCCTGTGATAAGTCTTCACGGACGTTGAATATCATGATTTTATAATTATCAGCCACAAAATATTCTTCAATGGTTTCGATGAGTTCACCGAAAAAATAGGTCGATAAATGCGGAATAATCACACCGATTATCCGTGATTCTCGCTTGTAAAGGGACCGCGCGAGTTCATTGGGGATATAGTTAAGGTCTTTGATGGCAGCGTCGACAAGCTTTTTGGTTTCTTCATTGACATAGCCGGTCTTATTGAGCACACGCGAGACTGTAGCCACACTCACGTTCGCTCTTTTCGCTACATCTTTTATGGTCGGCATGGTACCGCCTCCTTTTGTTCATTATATAGTGCGGCGGAATTAAAGTAAATTAAAACTGCCCATTATCAAAGGCTTTCATCGACGCAAAAGTTCTATTTCCCACTTGCATAAAGGGGGGCTGTGGTGTACAATAATCAATCGTAGGGGCTATAGCTCAGCTGGGAGAGCGCTAGCATGGCATGCTAGAGGTCACGGGTTCGAGCCCCGTTAGCTCCAGTCCATTATACAATTTCAAGGCGTCCACTGCGGACGCCTTTTTTAATGGAGTGAGATAGCGCCGTCGGTTCGTTTTTCCGTGCCCCCGATCAGCACGCCGCTTTTGAGGCGGAGAATTATCTGACCACGGCCGAACACTGAAGGATCCCCCAGCACTTCCACCTTATGTCCGCGTCGCATCAAAGCCTGCACCGTTGCACTGGGCATGGCTTGTTCAACTTGAACGTGGGTGTCTTTGACCCAGTGCCACCGTGGTTTATCCAAAGCGCTTTGCGGGTTGAGACCGTTATCGACAAGACTGCTTATGACTTGCAAGTGGCCCTGTGGTTGCATGAATCCGCCCATTACACCGAAAGGGCCTTCATATTCGCCGGGCTTTTCTAGATAACCAGGAATGATTGTGTGATAGGGACGCTTGTTGCCGGCGACTTCGTTGGGATGGCCCGGCGTCATGGAAAAACCGTGACCACGGTTCTGCATTGCAATTCCAGTGCCCGGAATCACAACGCCCGAACCAAACCCCATATAGTTACTCTGAATAAAACTGACCGCATTGCCCTGCGCATCTGCCGTACTCAGATATACCGTTCCCGAGGCACTGGGGGTTCCGTGTTTGGGAATTTGCGCGTGAGCTGTGATGCTGCGGCGCCTGCTTAAAAGATAGCTTTCCTTTAAAAGTTCCGAGTGGTCGGTATTCATCTTTTGTGGATCGCCGATATACGCATTCCCATCACTAAAGGCGCGTTTGAGCGCCTCTATCTGGAGGTGCAGACTCTGGGGATCATCACCAATCTCGTCCCCCTGCAGCATGCCTAAGGAAGAAAGAGCGATCATCCCCTGACCATTGGGAGGGAGCTCATAGACATTCACCCCTTTATAATTCATATACAGTGGCTCGACCCACTGTGTGGAATGATTGGCGAGGTCGTCTGTGGAAAGATACCCACCATGAGCCTGGATAAATTCTGCAATGGTTTGTGCAAGGGGGCCTTTATACATTGTTTCACCTTTTGTATCTGCGATTGCCTGTAGGGTCCTGGCGTGGTCTTTAAGGTACACGACATCGCCTGGCATCGGCGTGGCATTATCTTTAGCGAAAGTCTCAAAAAAAGGCGTAAACACCGCACCGGTAAAATGGGTTTTATATGCCTTGAGCGCTCTGGCCCAGCTTTGTGCAAGCGTAGGACTCAGCGCATATCCCTCTTTGGCGTGCCGGATGGCAGGACCAAGCAATGTGGCAAAATCAAGACTGCCAAATCGTTCGCTTATCTCTCCCCATGCTTTCACAGCGCCCGGAGTGGTGATGGGAAGTACACCGAAGCGCGGCATTGCATTTGGACCATTCCCTTGCAATGCAGATTTACTTAGTGAGGCCGGTGATTTTCCACTGCCGTTGACGCCGTAAAGTGCACCATCATAGCGAATAATCGCAAAGGCATCGCCGCCGATGCCATTGGACGTCGGTTCAACCACGGTGAGCGCAGCCGCTGTAGCTATTGCCGCATCAACCGCGTTTCCACCCTGTTTGAGCATTTCAAGTCCCGCATCAGCCGCAAGAGGCTGCGATGTGGCGACCATGCCGTGTTTTGCGACCGCAACATTGCGTGTCGATGAATAGGGATAGTGTAATGATTGTTCTTGCATCGTATCACCCTTTGTACGTTTTCATCATTTTATCACATAATAGGCATTAAAAGAAAAACCGCACCCATTCATTGGTATGATTCATCCAATGACTGGGATGCGGTTTGAATTTTAGGGAGAGAGCATTTAGATTACTGGCGTTTCATGAAGATGAATACACCAGCTGCTGCACCAATGACTACCACACCGCTCAATGCGCCGATAATCCAGGCGAGATTGCCAGAATCATCCAAATCCTCATAACGGGCTGGATCGGCAAAGACATCGATGTCGTATTCACTATACATGATGTAAGTGTCGTTGGGCTCCATCTCAAGCGTGGAACCGCCTTCGACAGTGGAAAGTGTAGACAACACATTGTCCTCATCGATATCACCGATTTCATCAGTGGTCGCTACAACATTCCAAGGTCCCCCAGGCATGTCGAATGTGCGCGATGCATCGCCATTGTTGTGAACGACGAGGGTCGTCGCCCAAGCGCTGTCTTCTGCTTCAAGGGCATAGGCGACCATGCCATCTTCCCTGCTGAGCAGACGCAAGGAATCCTGTACTTCCTCAGACGTTCCCAAAGAGAACTGATCAAGGCTTCGTCGCATATGAATAAGATTGCGATGATACTCAAAGACATCGTAATTATCAACTTTCCAGTTCCAATCAAGCTGATTGGACTCATCAGGGGAACGATAAGTGTTGGGGTCAAAAGGAAAGTCCTCATCATCGATGTAGTTGGCCTGCACCTCGGGATCGATGAGCGGTTTCGTCCGCATCATTTCAACCCCTGCGTGCAAGAAAGGAATGCCTTGTGATGTGAGTACAATTGAATTGGCCTGTTTTTGCATCCGCGCAACGGTAGCCATATCATCAGGGTCATCCATGTCGGCACCGGTAGTATAAACCAGCTTGTCATGGAGGGTCAGGTCGTCGTGGGCCGAGACATAGTTGACGGTTTGGCTAGGTTGTTGAGCCCAGGGGTCATTGAAGGGGAGTCCGGGAACATCGATGCCGCCGGTAACCCCGAGCATAACCGCCGGATTACGGGTATTGCGTCCCTGGACAAAGCCGATTTCACTATGGTCCGCCCAGTGGCCTTGCGCGATGCCGTCACGTGAGTCATCATTAAATACGGCGATTCCGGGTGTATCATCAAGATTTTCCTTGGAAACAGCCAAATCATCAGACAGTGGCGTCTCCCCGCCCGTCCAGGGTTCACCATAGAATATCACGGAATCATCGATCTCATGGACTGCGTCGACGACTTTGTTCATTGTTTCGGTATCGTGAAGACTCATTAGGTCAAAACGGAAGCCATCAATATTGTATTCCTCAACATAGAATGTCATGGAATCAATCATGAAGTTACGGAACATTTCGCGTTCTGAGGCAGTTTCATTGCCTGTGCCACTGCCGTTTGAGAACGTTCCATCCTCATTCATTCGATGATAATACCCCGGAAGGATTTGATGGAAGTTCGATTCGGCTGATTGACCTGTGTGATTGTACACCACGTCCATCACGACGCCCAAATCGTTATCATGAAAGCCTTGGACCATCTGTTTGAATTCACGGACACTCGAGGATCCATCATATGGATTTGTGGAATAGCTTCCTTCGAGTGAATTATAGTGTCTGGGCATGTAGCCCCAGTTGAAAATTCCGTCGTAGACGCCGTGATAATCCTCATCATCAAGCCGCGTCTCATCCACCATGCCAAAATCCATCACTGGCAGAAGATGCACGTGGGTGGCGCCAAGTTCCTTGATGTGATCAAGTCCTGTGGCGTATCCTTCGTATTCAGTTCCTTCTTCAACTAAACCGAGGAATTTTCCACGGTATTCTTCCGGACCATCCCATGTTTCATGGCTGGTCAAATCACGTGTATGCAGCTCATAAAGAATTGCCTCGGTATATGATTCAAATTCATGGGGTGAGCGGCCTTCTTCCCAACCATCGGGATTCAGGCGGTCAAAGTCGACTACCATGCTGCGCTGTCCATTGAGGCCTGTTGCATTAGCGTAGGGGTCCGTCAGTTCAACGGCGCCATCGCCATTGTCCACATCAAAAGTGTAATATGTTTCATGAAGGTCCCCTTCAATTTCTACAGACCAAACACCTTTATCAAGCTGTTCCATCTCATGTGTCTCATAAGGCTCATCAACACCGGCATTGCCCTCATCATCTGTGTGAGAAGCCGTATGCCCCTCAGTGTAGAGTTTGAGTTCAACGGACTCGCTGATAGGCGCCCAAAGTTTGAATTCAGTGGACGCTTCGCTATATAGCGCACCTAGATCGCCATCATAGGCGTATTCTTCATTAAATGCCTCTGAATCATAAATACCGTCAAATCCGATAACGCGCGAAGATGTGCCATCCTCGCCAAAATCGCCGATGAGTCTGTAAGTTTTAGACAAATCGACCTCTTCATCGATTGTCACAGAGCCTTCATACCCATCGAGATCAACAGATTCAATCGCCACGTCTTCCTCATCGGCGGTCACGTTCAAATCATCTTCATCCATCATTGCAGTGGCGCGGAAATTAATGGTTTGCTCATCAGTGAACGATGCATGCATGATTCGGTGCGAGGTATCTGCTTCGTCCTCAGAATAATAGATTGTGGGGTCCGTTTGAACCATGAACACTTCTACAACGCCATCAGCGTCGGGTTGTGTCAAATCGATGAATAAATCCTGATTGACATCGCGACCATCGTCCCATGCCTCACCGCGGACAATCACACCGATCTCAGTAGAATCTTCCAGGTTTGTTCCTTCTAGATCGAGTTCAAGCTGCATCCCGAAATCTGTCTCGTCGTTAAATTCATAGCGCTCGCCATCACCGTCTTCAGGCTCATTTGGCCAAAGCCAGAGTGAATTGAATACGGAGTAGTCATCATCAAAGCGGTGGTAATTGACCCTGAGGGTCTGTGTTTCACTTGCACCCTGGATGCTGACTTGCATCCCGAATATAAACAGTGCAAACACACTTAAAACCATGATGCGTTTAAACATTGTGTTTCCTCCCATATTTTAATGAAAAGAGGCAAATGCACAGCCAAGCACATTTGCCTCCACATATTTTAACATTTAGTTATTCAAGCGCTGCCTCTGCATCATCTTGTGTTGCATATGATTCGATAACAAAAATTGTTTCATCTTCATCATCGACATCCTCTACAACAACGAAATACATTTCATCAAGATCATCAAAGTAAAAGTTTTCTGTTTGATCGTCGCCTAATGCGTCATTGAAAATTAGACCGTATTCAGTATCGGCATCATCTTCGTCGGAATCAACATCAAGGTCCCTGTCAATATCTAGAGGTAATTGAGTGTGATACCATCCGTCATCTTCCGTAGCATTCATGTGAATACCTGGCCAACCCAAGAGTTCACCATCAGGGAACACATAGGTGTGGATGCCATCCCAATCTTGTGAATTGTAAACGTGAATGTCAACAAGGTCATCTTCATCGGTTGCGTAAATCAGTTCAACAGCATCTTGAGAAGAATAAACGTCATCTTCCGTGACATAAACATAAGTTTCATTTTCGATTGTCGCTGTCACTTCTTCTCCGTTTCCATCATGGAATGTGATGTCAAAGGAATCATCAAAGTCAGTCTCATAAACTAATGGAACATTGACACTGAACCAACCTTCGCCATCCTCATCGGCTTCCACTTCAAACGTTTCATCCAAGCGTTCATCATCAACAGTTGCGTGGACTGAGTCCCAGTTCTCAGAATTGTAGAAGGAAACTTCAGTTCCTGCAAGGGCCTCTTCTACGCCGGCTTCAGCAGCCTCACGGTTTTCATAAGAACCGGCTGTGGCTGTGAAATAAAGATTGCTTTCATCATCAACAGTAATGTCATCTGTTTGTACATCTTCACCGTCTAAGACACCATTGAATACAAGGGCGCCGATATCCACTTCTTCATCCGCCAAGTCAATGGGGATATCGAGTGTATACCAATCGCCTTCATCGTGTTCCATCATCATACCTGGCCAATCGCCTAGCACTTGATCAGCAGCCTCACTCCAGATATAGGCACGTACGTTGTCCCACTCGAAATAATTGTAGAAGTGGAATGTTAGGAACTCATCCGCCTCAGCATAGATGAATGTTTCCGCGACGTCGCGACCTGACCATACGCCATCGCTAGACAAGAAGGATTCAGTAGCAGCTGATTCGATGGTCTGTGTAGGTGACTCATTGCCATCGCCGTCATGGAAATAGATGTCGAATGATGCGTCCGCATCATCTTCAAATACAACCAACGGAACTTCAACTGTATACCATCCGTCTTCATCTTCATCCGCTGCAACATCAGTGAAATCCAAATCGCCGTTTTCTGCAGTGGCATATACATTATCCCAGTCTGCATCGTTATAGAATTCTACAACGGTTACACCGCTGGAAACGCGCTCAGCTTCACCTTGATCATCGTAAAGTGCATCGTAAGTGACATAAACGCTTTCTTCATCTTCAATGGTTTGTGTGGTTGCTTCATTGCCATCACCATCATGGAAGGTAACCTCAAGATAAGCGTCTTCACCAGCGTCGCCAAATGCAAATGGAATAACCGCTGTATACCAGTATTCTTCAGCATCTTCTACTGGTTCGCCATCTAATACTTGGTTGCCGTCATGATCAACAACATCAACATAAACGCTGTCAAAGCCTTCGAAATCCGTGCCATCTACAGCGGCATTATAGAAATATACCTCTGTTTGAGCCTGCAATGTATCAAAGTCATCTTCTGCAGCTTCATAAGAGTCAAAGCCGTATTCTTCATCAGGAATTTCAGGATGCACAAAAACTAAAGAACTATCGTTGATGAGAATATCCTCTGTTTGAGCATCTTCACCATCGGCATCTTCACCGTTAATGATAAGGCCAATTTCATTTTCATCGACCTCTTCAGGTACATCAACATAGTACCAACCATCACGGTCATCTTCCTGAACAGCTTCGCCAGATCCTGGCCATCCACCGAACAGTTCACCATCATCGGTCCATGAGTACACATTCATGTTTTGCCACTCATGTGGATTGTAGAAATACACGCGTGTATCTTCAACTTCTCTCATCGAAAAACGCGCATTGCTTCTGGACCCATAGACACCATCCTCTTCCATAGTTACAAAGAGGAAATCGGGGTGGTTGACTGTTGAAGGTTCGGCTTCCTCGCTGTCACCATCGTTAAATACTATGGTTACAGGATTGTTGAGTACGTTCTCAACGGGAACCTCGACTTCATAAAAGTCATCAGCACCATCCACTGGTGTTGCTTCTGTACCTGGGAATTCGCCTAAAAGCTCTTCCCCTTCAGCATTTTGTGCAGTAGCGTATACTTCAGACCAGCCTTCTGAGTTGAAAAACTGAATCGATGTGCCATCTACATCAGTCTCTTCTTCACCGTTACACGCGGCAACGACACTCAAAGACAAACCCAAAAGAAACGCTGCAAACAATTTCTTTTTCATTGTGTATAACTCCTTTCAAATTTTAAATATCGGTTCTTAGTGTACGGATAGTCAAACGCAGAAGTCGTCTCGCGAAGTGAAAACCCTAACACTTTATATTCTAAACAATAAAACCTCAGTGTGCAAGTATGTGGAAGCCTAAATCGCATGATAAGACGACTTCAAGGGCCGCAGAGTGGCTGTAACCGTTTTCCTTTTTATTGCGAGGTGCACACAGCAAGGGTTTACATACAAAAAAGACAAAACGCACCTGCGTTCTGTCTTTATCATTTTAAAATCATCACGTCTTCTTATAAGCGCCAGTGTGGATGTTTTCCTCACATGCCGGGGTATCCTCTATTTCTATACACTTGGACGGGATGTGTTCAATGCGTACATTCCAAAAAGCCAAAGGGTATAAGCCTAGCTATGTACTTCGCTTGAAACCGATTCGATGCGCCGCGTGGAGGGATAAGCTTTACCATCGTCGGCTCATAGCGTCCACTACCAGTAATTTATTGTTTTTAAACAACATAGCGCCGTGGGCTTCGTTTAACCTTTCATATATGAAAAGATTATCAGTGTACTCTGTTCACTCAAGACATCCATGATGACAACATCGCTTTCATTGAGGCGGCGTTGCCCAGTATCTAGCATTGCAGAGATTGCCTGCTTGCAATTTAGTGCGCTTTGAATGCGTAATCTATGATTCCCGCACTCCATGTCTTAATGCTTTTATTATGCATTTCAATGCGTTAAACATGGATGCACTCTTTGGGGATCATGCTTGCGGGGCGGACCGAGATTCGCATTAACCAACGCAAAGTTTGAATACGGCTTTCAAGCCATAATCATTGGGCTTTCATCGTCAGGCGCCGTCTATAGTTACGGTTGGTCTGAACGGTTCCATACACACCGCCAACAATCATGATGGCGCCAATATAGTGATACCAAAAAATCGGTTCATTGAGTATGACAGCACCCGCGATCACTGCCACGATTGTAGAAATGTTGGCATAAATACTACTGATGTGGACTTCCAGGCGAGAAAGAGCGAAATTCACTAATCCAAATGCGCCGATTGAGGCAATAATACCTAAAAAGAGTACGGGGCCGATGACTTCCATATGGACAATGTTGCGTGGGTAAGCACCAATATCACCGCGCAACACAAGCAAGCCGATATATATGACGTTGAAAGCAATGGCACCGCTCATCATCATGAAATAGGTGACTTCGTGCGGACGCATGCGTTTGGAGGCATTACGCGATGCAATGTTGAACATCCCCGCGCTCATTACCGCCAGCAACAACAGTGTGAATCCAAACACATCGACATCGATGCCGCCGCGCGCATTCATCCACTGAATCATAATCACGCCTCCAACGCTCATAAGGATGAAAAACACTTGAACAATGCGGGGGCGTTCCTTGAGAATGATGCTAGAAAAAATCGTTGCAAATATCGGTATAAGCGCAATCATCATGCCTGCTTCGGCGCTTGTGGTGCGGTTGAGTCCGTAGGTTTCAAACAAAAAGTAAAGCACCGGCTGCATCAACGCCACCGACATGATCGCTTTGATGTTTTCCCGCGCAAAACGCACTGGGGCAATGCCGGTGCGCCTTAAGACTTCAAAGACCAAGAACGCGGTTAGGAACCGGTATGCGATGAGTGCGATCGGTTCTACGTGTCTTAAGGCGACGGTAGAAAACATAAATGTAAGGCCAAAAATAAGGGAAAAGGCCAAGCCTGCTAAATGTGCGAGTTTCATAAATGTGTGTCCTTTCTCATGTCAGTTTCCGTTTCCTCACCGGGTTTGATGATTGTTAAACGTGAGCTGGTGGGAAAGACGGCGAGCACAAGGAAAAACACCGTGACCACCATGCCGCCGATGTCACCGAGGGTAAGTCTATAACCTGAAATCATGTGGACATTGCCGGGTAAAGCAATCACCACATAAGCAAGAGGAAACCACCCTGGGAACCCCGCATCGCGCAACCGCCTGAATAGCATGCTTAAAATCGCTAGACTAACAAACACCAGCGTAGCACCATAAATAACAATCACAAACGCTCCAACCATTTGCGCAGCCCAAACAGTAATTGAGCCTATTATTCCCATCAATAAAAAAGCAATAAGCAGCGCATGCCAAAATTCGCGTCTTCCACTATAGCCACCAAGGTGGGTAAAGCGAATGAACATCATGCGAAAGGCACGCCCAAAGCGGGTGTTTGTGCGTGCCTTGGATTTATTGAAATCCATTAATACAAGATCGATTCCATCAGCTGATCTGCCGAGGCTTCATCCTTGAGATATTTGACAATTTCATACACGAACGCATACACGGCCCCCGCACCGCGCGCAGTGATGAGGTTGCCCTCACGCATCGCTTTCTTCGATGGATCATAAATGCCATTGGGCGCGTCTTTGTCGCTGCCGGTGAAAGCAGTATATCGTTTGCCATCAAGTAAGCCTGCCTGTCCTAAAAACCGTGGGCCTGCGCAAATGGCGGCAATCGGTTTGTTGGCGTCACTAAAAGATTTGGCGAGTGTTTTGACCTTGGTGTCGGCATCAACGGTTTCCTTGACATAAGGTCCACCGGGAATCACAAGAAAATCATAATCATTCACATTTATGCTATCGCCCAGGGTATCGACCTTAATTTCCTGGTCAAATTTCGTCGTAAGCAACGTTGACTCATTGAAGGTTGTGGTCGTGACATCGAACCCGGCGCGCTTAAGCAATCCGCGTGTGCCAATGCTTTCAATGTCCTCCATGTTGTTGGAAAATACGAAAAGTGCGTGCATGGTATCAACTCCTTTATTATGTATTATATAAGAAAGAGACGGCCGCTTGCAATCAATTCTCAATAAAAAAACCGCCCCGAGTAGGGGCGGTTCGTATGGGAGTGGGTTATTGAACGACCCAGTCTTCCCAGACATCAGTATTATTATCTTTCCAGTCGCGAGCAACTTCTACATCGCTCATTTCATCACCGTGAACGTTGAAGTGACCCATAAGATCACCAAGCGTTGCACTGTCAAAGTAGAAATTCTCGAAGAATTCTACAACGTCAGGATGCTCATCATAAGCATCAAGACTTGCGATGGTATGAATGTTGTCAGGCTCACCGTAAACGCCTTCAGGGTCATCTAGGAATTTAAGGTCATAGTCGGCAAACTTATAGTGTGGTTCCCAACCAGTAACAACAACCCACTCGTCGTTTTCAATCGCTTCTGCAAGTTCGGCAACCATAACTGGGCCGCTCAAATCTTGAAGCTCAAGTGTGAGCTCGTATTCATCAATTGCATCGTTGGTCGCAGCCATAAGTCCTGCACCTGGGTCGATACCGACGATTTCGTTATCGAAGTCATCCGCATATTCATTCAGTTGATCGATGCTGTCAATGTCGACATAATCAGGAACAACTAGGCCAATTGGTGCTTCTTCAAAGTTGTATCCAAGGTCTACATATTGATCTTCATACTCATCAATATATTGACCATGTGTGCTTGGGAACCAACCATCGACAAAGAAGTCTGCATCGCCTTGAGCGATGGATGTGAAGACAACACCTGGGTCACCTTCTGTTGATTCTACGTTGTATCCCATTTCATCTTCTAAGATGACGTGAGCCAAATAGTTCATTGCAATGCCTTCGGCCCAATTCACATAGTCAAGACTGATGGTCTCTTGCTCGTCTGTGTCACATGCTGCTAGTGACACAACAAGGGTAAGTCCTACTACTAAAGCTAATACTTTTTTCATTTGTAATTCCTCCTATAATTTTTAATACTACATCATGCGTCTATATTTATGATGCATTGTTGCTAATAATTGTGGTTCAAACTTACTAAACTCGTGATGCTTTATCTCCGAGTCCTTGGGTCATTCTGTCAATGATCATCGCCAGAATAACGACCGCAAGACCGGCTTCGAAACCAAACGAGATGTCAACGCGTGACAACGCGCGGCGCACATCACTACCAAGTCCGCCTGCACCGATCATGGATGCAATAACAACCATGGAGAGGGCGAGCATGATGGTCTGGTTAATCCCCGCAAAAATAGTTTTGAGGGCGATGGGCAACTGCACTTTAAGCAGAAGCTGTGATCCTGTTGAACCGAGGGACTGAGCAGCCTCAAGCACATCTGAAGGCACTTGACGGATACCGAGGTTCGTCATGCGCACCACCGGTGGCATGGAGAAGATAACGGTCGCAATAGCCCCTGCGGGAATCCCGCGTTCGAAGAGCGTAATCGCCGGAATCAGATAAACGAATGCCGGCATGGTCTGCATGAAGTCGAGTACCGGACGTATCATCTGATCAGCGCTGTCTTTCTTCGCAGCAAGTATACCAATGGGAATCCCAATGGTGAGTGCAATTAAAGACGCTACAAGAACGAGGGACAACGTGTTCATCGCCGAAGGCCAAAGCCCCAGCGAATAAATCGCCAACAAACCGATTACCGTCATGATTCCAAGCACTCTGCCCACGATATACCAAGCGAGAACGCCGAACAAAATCATGACAATTAAGCCAGGCAATAGAAGGAAAAATCCTTCAAGGGCTCCAACACTGACATTCAGGAAACTACTGATTCCATCAAAGATAATGCCAAAATATTCTTGGAAAAAATCAATGAAGGCTTCAAAGTAATCCCCCAGTGGTATGGAAGGAAGCGGAATTGCATCAATCCAGTCGAATACTACATTCATGAGCCTCATGCTTCATCCCCTCCTTCTTCTGCAGTTTTGCTATTGGTGCGCTTGATGCCAGAGAGGACTGACACACGTACGATGACGCCGAGCAGTTTATCTTCACTATCCACTACAGCAATTGGGTATTTCGCCTTGCTGGCGGGTTCAAGCAAATCAACTATCAAGGTTTCGGGACCGGTTCTGTGGAAGACATCGGTCTTAATGGCTTTTTTGAGTGATTTCTCACCCTTGTCAGCCAATTCGATCGCATCGTCGATACTGACGATGCCGCGAAGTTTACGGTTCTTATCAACCACAAAGATGGATGAAAGCTTTTCGTTTCTCATACGGCGCGCAGCGGCCTGTGGCCCTTCGCGCGATTCAACGACCGCGAGTGGTTTGGCCATGATGTTTCTGGCCATGAGCACTTTGGAACGGTCAACGTTTTCAACGAAATTGCGAACATAGTCATTCGCGGGTTCCGTAAGAATTTGTTCTGGTGTTCCGATTTGCACAATCGAACCTTCGTACATGACCGCGATGCGGTCACCGAGTTTAAGTGCCTCATCCAAGTCGTGCGTAATAAAGACAATTGTCTTTTGCACTTTTTCTTGGAGCGCGAGTAACTCATCTTGCATGTCACGCTTAATGAGCGGGTCTAGTGCACTAAACGCCTCATCCATCAATAGAATATCGGGGTCGAGCACCAGTGCGCGGGCTAGGCCCACACGTTGCTGCATCCCACCGGAAAGCTCGGAAGGGCGACTTTCTTCGTACCCTTCAAGACCGACCAATTTAAGGGTGGCATAAGCGCGCTTTTTGCGCTCTTCTTCAGGGACGGCTTGAATTTCGAGGCCATAATCTACGTTCTTGCGAATCGATCTGTGTGGGAAAAGACCAAAATTCTGAAAGACCATACCCATACGTTTGCGTCGCATTTGGCGCAATTCATCACTATCCATTTCTACAATGTTCTTGCCATCAATATGCACTTCACCGGATGTAGGATTCTGCAGACGATTCAAGTTACGAATCAATGTCGACTTCCCACTTCCCGAAAGTCCCATGATGACAAATGTTTCGCCTTCCTCTACTTCAAAACTTGCATTGTTAACGCCGATGGTGTTGCCAGTTTCACGCAATATCTCATCTTTCGTTTTACCGTTTAAACTCATATCCAATGCTTTTTTCGGAGAGGGGCCAAAAATCTTGTACAAGTTCTTGACTTCTAATTGACTCATTCATTAACCTCCTAAGCAAATATCAACGCAGATGTTCCCATATCACAGAAAACATTCTTGCATTATTTACAAGAACGCGTAATGAAGGATTTTATAAAACTAACAGCCCATCTCGTTGGAATAAATTGCCTTTTATTTCATGTCAATAATATAACATAATCAACAATTTTTGCAAGTTTTACGATTTTTTACTATAATATGGCTTAACAAAGGGCTTTAATGCATGCGTAACATGACCTATTCACGATATTTTTTTGTGTAAACGTTTTACTGACCACATAATTTTTTTCATGGGTTTTCAGTCAGTTGAAGGGCTTAAAGGAGCTGTAACGCGGATTGTAGGGGGGAAAAACAGCGACGTTCAGGGTGTTACTTTCTTTAAAAATACAGCACAAAACGCTTTGATTGGCTCTTAAATACAAAAAACCCAGTGTAAAATGCACTGGGTTTTCATAGATATGGGTGGTAATGTCAGTCCGCTAAGACAACGGAGCCTTCATAGGTATCTTCAACCCATGTGCGGAATTCTTCGGAGTTGAAATACTCAATCAAGGCATCTAAAACAGGGTCATCGATTTCCCCGCTGCGCGTGACAATGACATTGACATAGGGTGCGTCAGTGCTTTCTAGTGCGAGTGCGTCTTCAAGGGGATTAAGGCCGTTATCCAAAGCATAGTTGCCATTGATCAGCACCAGGTCCCCTGATTGGTTGGCATAATTCGTATATAGCTGGGGTGGGTCTACTTCGGTAAATTCGATGGTGTACTGTGATTCGAAAAGTTCGGAAAGATTGTTGACGTTGATCTCCACAATGTCGCTGCTAGAGACATCATCGTTGATGGTCAATAGTCCATTGTCATCAAGCACTTCGAGCAATCTGGGACGATCAGACGGGGAGTTGGAGACGATGATTTCCAGTTCACCGGGTAGGTCCTCAAGGGTGTCATGCACCTCACTGTAAAGACCGATGGGTTCGATGTGAACAGCTTCAGCAACTTCGAAGTCATAGCCGTGTTCTTCGCGCTGACCATCAAGATACTGCACATGCTGGAAAAAGTTGGCGTCGATCTCACCTTCTGATAAAGCGGTATTGGGCTGGACATAATCATTGAATTCCACAACGTCGAATTCTACGTCATCTCCGATGGCCTCTTGGGCCTGAGCAAGCATCTCTGCGTGAGGAGTGGGAGAGGCGCCGATAGTATAGACATCCTCACCACCGCAGGCGGCGAGTGTGAAAGGGGTGAGTGCTGCAAGGGTTATTAGAAAGAAACGTTTAAGTGTCATGGGTGAAAACTCCTTTATATTTTTTTAGTTTGATTGGGGACTCAGACGTTTGACGAGCAAATCGCCAAGCAACTGAATGGTGACTACGAGCGCGACGACCAATGCGGTTGAAATGAGCGTGACACTGTGGCGATTGCGCGCGTATCCATAAAGATAGGCGAGATCGCCCAGGCCACCTGCGCCGATGGCACCGGCGATCGAGGTGAATGATGCTAAGGTGATTGAAGTAACTGTAATGCCGCGGACTAGCGCGGGAAGGGTTTCAGGAATCAGGATTTTGGTAATGATTTTGAAATTCGACAATCCAAATGCGACCCCCGTCTCCCTTAAACTTTCACCCTTTTCATTGAGGGCGAGTTCCACAATGCGTGCGTAAAACGGTGTTCCTCCCACCACAAGGGCAGGGATGGCCGCTGAAGGACCCAAAATGGTCCCAACTATGATGCGTGTCACCGGAATGAGCAAAACAATGAGAATCAAAAAAGGAATCGATCGGCCGATGCTCACAATAAATGAAAGAATACTGTAAAGCAGTTTATTGGGCTTCAGACCTTGCGCACTACTGTAATAAAGCAGCGCGCCTACAATGAAACCAAATACCAAAACCAGCGCCGTTGAGGCGAAGGTCATGTACATGGTTTCAAACAAGGCGGTGCGGTATATGTCAATACTGATCATGAACTATGCTCACTCCTTTGTTTGTGAGCGCCGTCTTTACTTGCTGGGGAACGTCGGAATTGATGCTCACAAGCATCAATCCTTCTTTTGAAGGCGTGATGTTGGCGAAAAGGATATTGATATTCGCACTGAGATCGCGCACAACATTGCTCAGAATTTCATCGGTTGTAATGCGCGAGGGAAACCGTAAAAGTGTGAGATTCGGTAGGTGGGCATGGGCTGCTGCGATGGCTTTGACGTTATAGCCGATTGCAGAGGTGAGTGTCTGTGTCACCGGATGGGACGCATTGAACAAAATATCATCGAGCGTGCCACCTTCAACGATGTGCCCTTCGTGCATCACTGTCACATGATCGCAGACTTCCTTGATGACATGCATATCATGGGTGACAAGCACTACTGTGAGGTCACGCCATTTTTGAATGTTGCGTATCAAATCAAGAATATCGCCGGTGGTTTGCACATCGAGGGCGCTTGTGGGTTCGTCGCAGAGCAGGATCGCTGGGTCGTTGATGAGTGCGCGCGCGATTCCCACGCGTTGTTTCATGCCCCCGGAGAGTTTGGCAGGCGTAGTGTGTTCGTAGCCTTCAAGCCCCACTTGCTTGATGAGTGTCAATGCTTTATCGGTGCTTTTTTCATCATCGAGATTGTTTGCACTCAAGGGAAACAGCACATTGTCCAAGACGGTTTTGCTTTCCAGAAGGTTGAAATGCTGGAAAATCATGCCCACCGACCGTCTGAGCATTCGCATTGACTCCTTGTTGAGTCTGCGAATGTCTGTGTACCCCAGAACATTGATGGTCCCCGTATCATGTGCCTCAAGCTGATTGATGAGCCGAATCAGCGTGGATTTTCCCGCGCCACTTTGACCGATGATCCCATGGATGGTGCCCTGGGTGATGGTCAAAGAAACGTCTTTGACCGCATCAGTGTGCGTATGTTTGGTGGAGAATGTTTTGTGAACTCCATTGAATGTGATCATGTTTTGCCTCCATTAAAGAAAAAACAACCGCCCAATGAACGGTTGTAGTCTCCTATCATTGTTGGGCTCTGCCCCTGAATGCAAGCACCTAATTGAATAGGTTGCTGTCGCTTCGATGGGCATTCTCCCTCCACGACTCTGAATGAATATTTGTATGTAGCGTCATTATAATGACCTAGCATGGGTGTGTCAACACAATTGACTTGTGAAAGGGTTTTTTCCATAAAAAAGCCACACGGTTTCGTGCGGCTTGTAAAATTGAATCATTTTTTAGAATCTTTTTTTCCCTGGCGTCTGTAATAGGCGTCAAAAGCGTCTTCGTCCGTCCCAAAGGGGTCGTCTTCGTCATAGATATGCCACTCACTCCCCGATGTTTGGGAGTTCATCGCCGAGGGGTCTGGGTAAGAGGGCGTATCGGAGTAGGGCGGCTTGTTATGGGTGTGCGATTTTTTCTTTGGTGTGGCAGTTTTGCCTTTTTTCGTGTACGTCGATACATAGTCTTCAGGCGTATTATTGTTGAGCACACCGTAAAGCACGGCTAGTATCAACAAGCCACCGAATATAATTCCAACAAGTGTGAAAATAGTCATATTAATCAACATTTCCCTTCTGTTTTCCTATGCAGGAAAACCAATATAGAACATCAAATAAATTCCAATGAGGATGGATGCGTGGGAAAACCCCATCATGAACAAATCATCTTTGAGCGTTTCGCCCATTCTTTTTGGTTCTTCGTGGGCGCGCCTAGCCATGAAAAACGGACCGAAAAATAAAAGTGCTGCAACCCCTGTAAGCACTAGGGCGTGTGTCAATGACCCTACCAAGTAAAAGTTAATGATCGAAAGCACAGTGAAAATAAACATGTTAAGTCCGATCATCATCATGGAGAGAAACAGGATGGAATGGGACTCAAAGCGATATCGGTACCCCTTACGCATGAACTCACCTCACTGATGTTTAACAGCTAAATTATAACATGACTACACTTAAAGTGAAAGCGCTGTACATCAGTGCGTCTTCTCTTTGAGAGCCGCGTCAAACACATCCGCCGTTACGGCATCATAAAGCACAAAGCGAATCAACGAAGGCTTCTCGCCTGCCTCTGCGTGCTTTAACGCCGCATCAATGGCGAGTTCAACCGCGGGTTTCATAGGATAGCCAAATGCGCCCGAAGAAATGATAGGGAAAGCGATGCTTTTGATTCCATGGCGCTGGGCGATTTTTAAAGCATTGGTGTAGCACATCGCCAAATAATGCGCTGAGGGGGTATCGACATTGTAAATGGGCCCAAGACAGTGGATGATATGTCCGTTGGGCAAACGAAACCCACGCGTAATGACACATTCCCCAGGCGTGATGGGTGCGAGAGGACGGGTGGCGGATTCAAGTTTTTCTCCGGCCCCGCGGTGAATCGCCCCGGCCACACCCCCACCGGGTCTTAAGTCCTTGTTCGCTGCATTGACGACTGCGTCAATGTCGTGCTGGCGGGCGATATCGCCCACAACGCTTTCAATGGAGATGTTGCCTATACGCACATGCATAATGCCCCTCCTTATGGATGCAAAATTCAGTGCATTCACCCTTAAACCAACCGCGTGTGTAATGTAATAATGAAAAGAGGGCAGCAAGATGATGATGCCATTTTTACAACGTGCAAATCGCGTGAATGCTTAAAAGGACGGTTGAAGGGTTTTGGCATTTGTTGATGATGTCAATGCGTGATTTGTTTTGATTGTGAGCAATGTTCCTAATAACAACCAGTTCTCAAAAAGCAATTGAAATTATTGATCAAATAAGGGCCTTTGACATGGTACAGGTGTTTGCGCTTCAACTCTACCACTACACACGCTTAGATTTAAACATGACACTGCTCAACGGTGATGTTTTATTTTTTCGGCCCCGATGCGCTTGGCGAGTTCCGTCAAAAAAAGTGATTGATCAAGCGGGGCGATGTCATAAGGTGGGTGTCCACTGGCCTGCAGCTTCAACCGATAGCGCGAAAGCGCCGTTGAGATACGCAGCCGTTTGACGGGTTCAACCGATTCAATCGTACTCAGTTCGATGCGTTCATGGATGAATCCGAAATGTATGGTCAAATGGGTTTCACCCAGCATGTAGTAACAATCGATATAAAGCCAAATCAACATTGCGCTAGTAAGGATGCTTACCCCCAGCAGGATGCCGTGCACCAATGGATTGGCGGGCAGATTGACACTGATGGTGGAAAGCGCGACGATTATCATCAAAAACACTATCGTGCTCAATGAGACGTCCTTGCGAAGTTTAAATCGCATCGCTCAAAGCGGGAATGGTGATGCGCGAATCACGCATGCGGATATCTTTTGCAGGCGATTCACTCTTCTTGACTTTAAGAAAGGGATGGCGTGTTTTAAGTTTGTTTACAATCTCGTAAAAGGACAGTCCATCGTTAGAATCCACCTGATACAGACTCGGGGCCATGGCGATTGCCTGTTCGATGCCTTCTGCAGTATGTTCAATGAACGACGTTGCGGGATAGAATTTCTCACTGGCTGTAATCTGTCCGTCTTCCTTCATTGTCTTATCGAGGAAATCGATCATGTTGTTGGACCCCGGATAATGACCGATTTGCCAGCCGATTCGGATAATCCACGCATGCTTGTTGGCGGAGGTGACGATGCGTTCACTGTTGTATTTATACCGTCCGTAGTCATCAGTGGGCTGGGGGGTGAGATCGACATCGAAGGGCCCCTCCTGATGGTCACCATAAACACTGACTGTGCTTATGTATACAAACTTGACATTGAGACGGTGCGTGATTTCACTGAGATATTCACTCCAGGTTTCTGGGCCGGTTGCGAAATGCATGACCATGTCGGGTTCTTCTGTGCGTATGAATGTCTCAATTGCTTCAGGGTCATCGATGCTGACAACATTACGGTCAAACTGAACAATTTCATGGCCTTGTTTTTTGAAGTGATTGGCGACAACGGGCGCCACAGTCCCATTGAGTCCGGTAAAAATCATTTTCATAGTATCATCCTTCATTCAGTATTGTGGAGCGGTTCAATTTCCCATTCAAACACACGTTGACAGTCTTCGGCAGGGTTGCACACCGTATAGGTCAAGTCGTCATTCACCGCAGTGATGCTGCCGGTGAAATCGAACCGTTCGATGTACACTGCGTCATTGACACTGAAGCGTGGGTCAACGTAGTGTTCAAGCGCATCGAGGGCGTCTCGTCTCGTTGCATTCTTATTCATAGCGGTATATGCCTCGACAAACGTTTCTATAAGCGCTTCATAGGCATCATTAACCTCGCGCCTACAACAGCTGCTTTGAAACATGTGGTGGTGTTGGCGGCGGCTGTTGAGTGCATCATTAAGGCGACGGATATTGTCATCAAGCGCATTGTGATGCTTGAGGGGAAGGGTGTCTCTGTGATGCTCCACCCAGCGCTTAATTTTCGTGTGCTCGATATGAACCACAGAAGATTTGGGCTGGATTATAATCAAAATGGCGAAAAGCATAAGCAAAACAACTATAATTCCTATGACAATTGGCATAGTATCACATTCCTTTCAATATAATTATAACATAATGATACCGCCTGAGGGAGCCATACACTTATGTGTTTATCAAGCATTATCGTTGCTTAAACAGAGGATTCCCCGTATACTATTATCAATAATTGCTTTAAAAAGGGAGGCACAACAATGAGCGACAAACTCAATATTGGAATCATCTTAGGATCGACGCGCCAAGGCCGTGTTTCACCCCAAGTGGGCGAGTGGGTTTTAAAACAAGCAGCGTCCAATGACCGTGCGAATTTTGAAATAGTGGATGTTAAGGATTATGCGCTTCCACTGCTGGGTGAAAGTGAAGATACTAAGGGCGTTGAACAATGGAATAAAAAATTGAATAGCCTCGATGGTTTCATTTTCGTGGTAGCGGAATACAATCATTCCCTTCCTGCTTCACTCAAAAACGCCTTTGACAGTGCCCGCGAGGCATGGTGGCACAAGGCTGCTGGCATCGTGAGCTACGGCTCTGCTGGAGGAACACGCGCAGCTGAGCATGTTCGCGGCATTCTCGGTGAACTCAACATTGCAGATGTACGCGCCCATGTGTTTTTCTCACTGTTTAATGATTTTGAAAAAATGAAGACATTCACACCCCAGGATGTCCACAAAGAACCGCTTCAGGGATTATTCAACCAAGTGATTGACTGGGCGGGTGCGCTCAAACCCTTAAGAAAATAATCGTTCAAAAAAAGAGCACCCCGCGGTGCTCTTTTTTACGGCGAGCGTTCGTCGTGCACGCGCGCTCAAGCTTTACTATAATTAAATAGACGAAACGCATGCAGCACACGTGAAAGGATGATCACCATGCTTGAACTAAGCGATATCAAAAAACGCTACCAGATAGGAACCTTCGACCAAACTGCGCTCGACGGGGTCTCACTGAGTTTTCGCGACAGTGAATTCGTTGCCATCCTCGGCCCTTCGGGTTCAGGGAAGACGACACTTTTAAACATTATCGGCGGATTAGACCGCTACGACCAGGGTGATATGCGCATTGATGGAAAATCAACCAAGGCTTTTTCTGACAAACAATGGGACGCATATCGTAACCATGCGGTGGGCTTTGTCTTCCAAAGCTACAATCTAATTAACCACACCTCCGTTTTGGCCAATGTGGAAATTGCCATGACCTTAAGCGGGATGAACGCCGAGCAACGGCGTGCGCGGGCACTTGAAGTACTCGGTGAGGTCGGGCTAAGTGAACATGTCCACAAAAAGCCCAATCAGCTTTCAGGCGGACAGATGCAGCGTGTGGCCATCGCTCGCGCACTGGCCAACGACCCTGCTATCATCATGGCTGATGAGCCTACCGGTGCGATTGACTCAACCACCAGTGAACAGATCATGCAGCTGATCAAACGCATCGCCAAAGATAAGCTCGTCATCATGGTCACCCATGATGAAGCCATCGCTAACGCGCATGCCAACCGTGTCGTCAATCTTAAAGACGGACGCGTCACCGATGATTCCAATCCCTATAAAAAAAAGACCAACGGAACTGCCGCCCTCAGTTTCAAGGGAACCGCCATGGCCTTCACTCAGGCATTGCGGTTATCTTTTTCCAACCTGCGAACCAAAAAGTTTCGCACCCTGATTACAGCTTTTGCAGGGTCGATCGGCATCATCGGCATCGCGCTTGTGCTTTCACTGGCCAACGGTCTCAACGAAGAAATCAATACCCTCGAGCGCACTACACTCGCTGAGTTCCCCATTCAAATCGACCCGCGCCCCATCGATGTGGATGCGTTGCGCGAAGGGCCCCTGGCCGCACAAATTGCGCAGGAGGAATGGGAAGAATATCCAGAAGACAGCGAGATTTATCCTTTCGAAGAACATGTTGAATTTTCCACCCACACCAATACCATCGATGATGCTTACATCGATTATCTGCATACCATGGATGAGACGCTTCACCATGAAATAAGCATTGACCGAGCCGTATCGATGAACGTTCTGATGCAACAGGAGGACAGCGTCAATCAGCTCAATACATCCGATGTCAACTTTTCTCCGTCGCTCAACGATGAAGCATTCTTTGATGAAAGCTACGATATGCTCGAGGGCGAAGCTCCCAGGGAAAAAAATGACCTCGTATTGATTGTTGATCAATACAACCGCCTGCAAACCGATAGGCTCAATGCGCTTGGAATCGACGCTTCTGCGGATGCGGTTGACTTCTCCGAAGTCATCGGCATGGAGTTCGCCGTGCCCATGCTTGATGGATACTATACCTACAACGAAGATGCAGAACGCTATGAGGTCAACGACGACCTTGAAGGACTCATGGACGCAGAGCAGAGTGTGCAACTGACAATCAGCGGTATCGCGCGCATCAGTGAGGACGCACCCGGAACCTTTTTGTCCACTGGCCTCAAACACCATCCTGAACTCACCCATCATTACATGGACAATGCCGAACAATCTCAAATCGGTCAGGCGCAAAAGGACAGTGAGGACTCCGTGCTCACAGGGTTGCCGATGTCGCCAAGCGCAAGAGATGATCAGCTCAAACGCTGGGGTGTCATCGACGCACCATCACAGATTCTCATCTATCCAACCAGCTTCGCCGACAAGGAAGCAATCATTGACCACCTTGATGCATACAATGAGGACCGCGCAGAAGAGAATCATATCATTTACACTGACCTCGCATCGCTAATCACTGAACTCACCGGCGATGTCATCGATGGAATCTCTTACGTTCTCATTGCCTTCAGTGCAATCTCCCTCCTCGTTTCATCAATCATGATCGGTATCATCACCTATATTTCCGTATTGGAACGTACCAAGGAGATTGGTATTCTAAGAAGCATCGGCGCACGCAAGCGCGATATCTCCAGAGTATTCAACGCCGAGACCACCATCATCGGCCTATTCAGTGGAATCATGGGCATTGTAATCGCTTATGTGCTCACCTTCCCCATCAATGCGATCATCCGCACCCAGATCGATGAGATTGAGCGTATTGCCATCATGCCGCCACTGGCGGGTGGCTTGCTGATTGTGATTGCTGTGGCGCTCACCCTCATCGCCGGACTCATCCCTGCGCGCATAGCAGCACGCAAAGATCCTGTGGCTGCGCTGCGTGTTGACTAAACACCATTTAAAAACTGCACCCTTTTTATTGGAGTTGGTATGTCCAATATTTGGGGTGCAGTTCAGTTTCACAAGCAAATGGGTTTTTTATCAATTGTACAGATCGTCCTCAATCGATTCAGGAACAAGGACTTTGTCGATTTCATGGAAGAATATGTCGCCTTCAAAATCATCGATTCCCAATATGGTCGCATCGTCAATCATAAACGCTCCATCGACTTCATCAATGGTATATGTCTCATCGGCATAGGTTGTGACGTCTTTGGGCAATTCATCCACAATTTCATCGATAGTAAACGTCTCTTCTACTACATGATTCGCCAAAAGCTCTGGAAGCTCATCCAGCTCCAGTAACTCCTCAGGCGTCTTATCAAGGGAGTCAGCAAACGCATCAATCGCAGCCTCATTGGGAAGGAAAAGCGTGTAGTCCTCATTTAAAAAGAATTCAATGCCCAGTCCCGCCTCTTCTAGCGATTCAAGAAGAATTTCAAACGTCTCATCATCAAAGAAATCCTCATCAATGCCGCCAAAGGCATCATCATCGCCTAAGAAATCATCGATGCCATGGACCATGCCCTCAGTGGTTTTTATGTCTCCTTCAATGATGACTGCTTCATCATCCAAGACAACCGCATCGTTGGCCGATACACTAATCATTTCCCCGCCAATGCTTTCAATTGTCCCGTCTTGGAAATCCGCAGCGCCATAATTGCCTTCGACAATATGGCGTTCAACGATGGTTTCGAGGAAGCCCAGATTCATAAATTCGCGCTCACTCAAATCAAACGCGTCCATCAAATCCTCAAACACATCGTTGGTCGGAGCAAAATAAGTATGTGGTCCCTCACCCAGTTCACTTGCAATACCACTTTCCTCTAGCGCCGTTACAAACAAATCGTAATCATCCTGCGCCTGGAGCGTTTCACTGAGAGAAACAGGCTCAATCTCAATCGCCTGGGTCGCGCGAAGATCATCGGGATTGTCATGCGCATCACTCACGATTGTGCCGGGAACTGTAATAGTGCCGACTTTCGAGCCATCAAACTCACCGGTGTTCCAAAGCACCTCTACACTCTGCGTCCCGCCATCTTCAAGTGTAACCTCCACGCTTTGCGGAAAGTCGATGGCATCAATACTGGAATACCGCGGCGCATTGATGGCGTCGGGATTGTGAACCTCAGAAATGATTCCACCGCTTCCACAGGCCCACAGAGTCAGCGTGATAAGCAAGATGAGCATTAATGGTAATAATCGTTTATTCGTCTTGTGCATTGTATCACCTTCATATAAGTCGTAATGTCATTATAAGCCATAAGCTTAGTTTTGTTAACATGCCATGCTTTGCAATTTTTCTGTAAAAACTTTCATGAGTATAGTATAATAGACTAAGAAGGACTGATTCGATGATATTCATATTTGTTTTACAGATTGGCTACGGCATTTTCTCCGGTTACTTAATTGGCACACAAATACAAGAGGAATATGAAATAATGCCCAAACTGCTTCTTGGAGCACTGGCAATTTCACTCATGACACTCTTTTTTGGTCACATCCTCCACGTAATCATCGCCTATATGATATGGCTCTTGCTCACCGTGGTCGTATCCGAACTCGTTAAACTGCTTTTTAAAGCTTACTAATCAAAAGTCCGCGCACGCGGACTTTTTTTATAACATAATGACAACCGTCATGAAGATGATCAGTGCCGTTAAAAACAGTGTATAGATGAAGGCATCGCTTTTGATAATCGGCGTCTCATAGCGGCGGGTGAACATGTTTGTTGCAATAATAAAGCGCTCTAAGAAACCGACGTCTTCGCTGCCTTTGAGGTTCATTTTCTTTTCGCTGACTAAATCGAGTCTGCATACTTCGTTGTCCATGTGCTTGCATGCAAATTTCATCAACCGGTTGAGTGGATACATAAGAATGTATTCAATACGCAACCATGCGGGCAGTCTCAAATGGAACAAATGCCACTTGCGTCCATAAACGAATATCAGCGTCCCCAGGGCAAAGGCGATCACTATCGAAACGAAATCGGAGAGTGTGAACAAACTCATGCCCTGGATGTAGGTTTCGATGAATTGTGGTGAGTAACTGATAATTTGCAGTTCAGGGATTATCAGTGCGTTGAGGATGAAATGCGGAAAGACACCGATTGCTACGATAAGCAAAGCGATCATGCCCATGGCGAGATGCATGCTTCTGACATTGCCCGCTTCAAGGGCGTAGGGGGTGGTGCGTTTTCTCAAAAACACATAGTAATAGAGTTTGATGAAACTCGCCGCGGTCCCCGCAGAAATGACAGTGAACATAAATTCCGCCAGACGAAACATGCCGTGGCCATATTCATAGGCTTCCACAATGCCGTGGTGAAGAATGGTCTTGGATACGTAGCCATTGAAAAAGGGAACACCGGTAATTCCCAGGGCCGCGATGAGACAAAGGAAGGCCGTCATGGGCATCACCTTGTAAAGCCCACCCAGTTTGTACATGTCGGATTCGCGGGTTTTAAGGTAAATGACGCCCGCGACCATAAATAAAAGCGACTTGAATAGCGCGTGGTTAATAATATGATAAAGCGCACCGGTGAACCCCATCGCACCGAGGTCACCAAGATAAAGCGCAATACCGATGCCCATAACAATATATCCCATCTGTGAAATCGAATGATAAGCGAGCATTCGTTTAATATTGGCTTGTTGCAGCGCCATAAAAACACCAATAGCCATCGTGAGAATACCGACCCAGATCGTAACCGCACCAATCATTTCCGAGGTTTCCCATAAGTATTCGCTCGCCTCGGCCACTGGAGGGAAGTAATAACTTGTCGCCACGCGAAGCATTCCAAATGCGCCGACTTTGATCATGACACCTGAGAGCAGCGCGCTCGCAGGTGTGGGGGCGACAGGGTGAGCGCGGGGGAGCCACACATGTACGGGCGCCATCCCTGCTTTGACACCGAATCCCAAAAACAACAAGCCCACAATCACATAACGCATTGACCCAAGCTCACTAAGGCGTGCAATTGCACTTGTGAAGGTTAAATCGCCGATATAAAACTGCACGAGAATCAGCGCTGCCAAAATAGCAAAGCCACCGAGCAATCCCATAAAAATATAATTGTATCCGGCGCTATAGGCGCTGGTTTTTTGTGCGTGAACCACAAGCATGTAGGACGTTAGTGTCATCAGTTCGAAAAATATAAACATCGTGAGCAAATCGCCCGACATAATCGTCCCTAAAACTGAAGCATACGTGAGTGCGAGAAACAACGAAAAACGACTGCAGCGTTTTTCGTGTTTCATATAAGCATGACCATACGCGCCCACCAAAAACCACAATATGCCAGTAAGCAGCAACATGGTAAATCCGAGCATGTCGATATGAAAACTGATGCCCATCCCCATGAACCATTCAGCGCGCCATGACAATCCACCGCCATGCGCCGCGGGATAGGTGAGCAAAATGAACGCAATGGTCACAAAACTACTGAGGACAACAGTGAGATCGCGGCGGTGACACGTCTTACCGCCCACAAACAGTTGTGACACCCCACCAAATACCGGCAGAGCGAGAATGATCAAGGGCAGAAAATCCGCATGGACCAACCAATCGATCAAGCGCGCATCAAGCACAGTGCTTCGCACACCGCCTGCGTCAAACCACGCAAGAATGAACACGCCAAGCATGGCAATGCTCAGAGTGATTAACACCGCCGACTGAAGCGTGAAATTCCACCAAAGATCGTGGAGGCGATATTTCAAAGGCTTTTTGACTTTTCTCATCTGACTCACATCCATCCCCCCAGTGCCACAATCAGCGCGGATTCAATCCATTCAAGCAAAACATTGGGATAAATGCCAAGCACAAGTGTCATGCCCCCAAAAATCCCCACAGGCACCAGCATACTCATAGGCACGCGGTCCAAAGAAAGGCTTTCTTCTTCCGCATTGTCATAAAGCAACGCACGGATGACGATGGGTAGATAATAAACGGCATTGAGGATGCTAGAGAGAATAATAACGCCCACAAGAATGGGCAGATGCCCATCCATTGCGGCCATGCCCAGGTAGTATTTCGACAAGAAACCACTGGTCAGAGGAATGCCTATCATCCCCATTGCAGCGATGGAGAACACACTCACAGTGATCGGCATGGTTTTGAACAAACCACCATACTTGCGCACATCGCGAATATTGGTTGCATAAATAATGCACCCCGCAGAGAAAAAGAGCGCGCTTTTCATCATTCCATGAGAAAAGACATGATAATAAGCCGCACTTTGTCCAAGTGGACTCATCAGCGAAATCCCCAGGACAATATAACCCACCTGGGCAACCGATGAATAGGCTAGAATGCGCTTGATATCATGCTGGGCAATCGCGAAGATACTGCCCATGATCATCGCCGCAGCGGCGATGAGTGTGATGAAGGGGGAAATATTGAGTTCGGTCATGATCTGTGGCCCCATCACCTGATAGAGAATCTTGACAAACACCAATAGATTGAGTTTGAGCACGACGGCCGATAAGATCGCATGTGAAGGAATCGGCGCAGAGGAGTGCGCATCAGGCAACCAAACGTGAAAGGGGAAAATTGCCGCTTTAATCGCCACACCCGTAAGCATGAAGCCTGCGGCAACGATGATATTGGCGGGATAAAGATGCCACACCTCATTCAACGTCTCATTGACAAGGGTTATATTCGTATAGCCGGTGATCATATAAAGCAGCGCAACACCGAACAAAAAGGAAAGCGAACCGATTTCATTCAAGATGAGATAGCGAAACGCCGCCATGTAATTTCTACGTTTGCGCTTGATGGAGACGATTCCGCACGCTGTGATTGAAAGGATTTCCATAAATACATACGTGTTGAAAAGATCATGGGTATATATTATGCCATAAGCCGCAAAGAACAATATGAACATGAGCACATAATAACGGGGCGTCTGATTGTGTTCAACTTCCTTGTGCACATAGCCTACCGAATATATGAACGTCAGCAAAGCAAGCACGCCGATAAAAAGCGTGAAAAGCGCAGCGAAAACATCGATGCGCATCTCTACACCCAAAAAGGGCGCGTGGTTGCCAAACACATAGGAAAACGCACCGTTTTGAAGCGTATGGAGCAAAATCCATACCGAATTGACACCCACCACACTCAGCGATACGCTCCCAATGATTTTGATTGTCTTGAACCCTTTAATAGGAATAAAGACAATCAAAAGCGCTGTGAGCAGCATTACCATAAGATTGATTAGAGGAAGATTTTCAACCATTGTCATCACCCTCGTCCTTCATCGTGGTAATCACTGATTGGTCCATGGTGCCATAGCCTTCATAGATTTTGACAGCCAAACTCATTGCGTATACCGTGATTGAAACGACCACGACGATGCCAGTGAGAATGAGCACTGATGGCAGGGGATTGACATACAAGACGTCTTCTTCCCCACCGACAATAGGAGGACGTCCACCGCGGACATAACCAATTGAGACAAAAAAGTAAAACACACCCGTCCCCAGTATATTGATGCCGATGATGCGTTTGATCATATTGGTGTGCATCACCACAATATATAACCCGATGACAATCAACGCAGCCGCGCCGAGATGATTGATGTGATCGATGATATTTCTAAAGACACTCATTGTGGATCCTCCTCGATCATGGCATGAAAGAGTGAAATGATGGTAGAGGTGACTTTGATTCCAATAGCAATCATCAACAAAGGAATCATTCCCCCAGAGAGAATCGCCCCTGCTTCACCGGAGGGAAACCCTACATCCAGGTTGCTTAAAAAAGCGCCACCCAGGGCAACCCCCACCATACCGATCAGTATATAAAACAAAATGCCCCCCGCCTCAGCGAGGTCCCCCAGACGATGGGAAAATTTCTTTTCCGCAGGCACAACGCCGTACACAAGGGTGTAGATGATCAATGACACCCCTATAAGAGCGCCACCGGCGAATCCGCCACCTGGAGAAATGTGACCGTTGAGAATGATGAATATACCATAAAGCTGGATAAAAGGAATCATGATGCGCGCAATGACTCTGACGATGACGTCATTCATGACGCTTCACCTCCGCAGTCGGACGTTTCCGCAGCACACTGACCACTGCGACGATTGCTGTGAAAAGCACAATTGTCTCACCAAGCGTATCCCAGGCACGATAATCAGTCAGCACCGCAGCGACCACATTGGTTGCACCGGTTTCTTCCAAGGCTTCACTCAGATAATGATGAGTGGTCTCGTTGTAATCGGGTCCCGCCACGGAATCACTGCTAGGCATGGAGAGAATGGTGAAGGCCAAAACAACGAACAGCGTGATAAAGACAAAGGGAGCGAAAAGTTTCTTCATTGTTCCCACCGCCTTGTGCGTGAAATCAAGCCGATGAAAAGCAGCGTAGTAACCCCTGCGCCCACCGCCGCTTCTGTCAAGGCAACATCAGGACTTCTCAACAATAGCCATATTAAGGCCATAATGAAAGAATAAGCTCCAAAAATAACCACGGCACTTAACAAATCCTTACTCCGCTCAACCGCGAGCGCGCATACGATCAAAAAGATCACCAGTATGACATTAAATACCTCAATCATCGCCATCACCCCTTTGAACACGCTCATATTGCGCCGCCGCAATCGTATGCGCGGCGGTAGGATTGGTGAGCCACACAAATACGAGCACAATCAACAGACTCACACTTGCGCGTGATATTCCCGTTTGAAACACAAGACCCACAATCACCAACCCGGCACCAAGGGTATCAGCCTTGGTTGTGGCGTGCAGCCGGGAAAAAACATCGGGCATGCGAATCAGACCTACAACACCGACAAAAAAGAAAAACACGCCCAGCACAATCAATACGGCACTCAACAAATTCATCGCACTATCCATATCAATCAAGCGCCCCTTTACGTAAATACTTCGCCACACCCAGGGTGGCTACGTAAGCGATCATCGCATAAACGAGCGCCACATTGATATAGCCCAATTCATCAATCGCCACAGAAAACAGCACAATCACTGCCGTTACTTTAATAGAAACAACATTGATCGCCGCCACGCGGTCAGCCACTGTGGGTCCCTTAAAGGCCCGGTACAGACTCGCAAATGACAAAACGATGAGCACCGAAGCTATAACAAGCAAAAAGGTATTCACCGTGCACCACCGCCATCGAGACGTTCAAACATGGTTTTGATTTTCGATGTAGCAACATTCTTTGCAGCACTCTGCGTAAGCGTGTGAATCAAAATTTCATTCTCATTGACAATCACACTCAGCGTCCCCGGTGTAAGCGTGATGGAATTGCCGTAAAGCGCTTGAAGCAAGGGCCGTTTAAGCGGCTGGCGAAGGGACTGCCACGTAGGTTCAATTGGCAGCGAGGGACGCAGGACAATACGCGCTACGTCGATATTGGCAACAACAATGTCTTTGAGCAAAATACCAAAAAGACCAATAATGGTAAAACTGTTGCGCACAGTGAACACAGCCGCTTCATCATTGTTAAAAAGCAAGTCATGACTATAAAAAAGTACAATTAGCGATGCACCAGAACCGATGATTAGCTGTGGAACGCTGAGCCTCGGTGCAAGCATCATCCAAAGGAAAAGCAATGCGATAAACATTGCGACAAATGATTTTTTCTTCTGCATGATTGGACCCCCTTGTTCTATCTATTCCCATCTTACACCTTTTTATTTTGTATTACAAATCGTTATTGAAAAACGCTGTACAAAAAAACCCAATGCTCAGTGGCATTGGGTCAGCGAATGGTGCTTGTAGGAACTTCATTGGCGCGTTTGAGTAAATATAGGTCGGCAAGGGTTAGTGCGAGCATGTTTTCAAGCACAATGCCTGCGCGCCGAGCAATAGCAACGTCATGGCGCCCTTTAATGGCCATGGATGCTTCCTTGCCTTCTTGGTTGTGATAGGTGGATTGTTCCTTCTTGATCGAGGAGGTGGGTTTGACAAACACACGCACACGCAGGGGATTGCCATTGGAAATACCGCCCGATACGCCGCCGGCGTGATTGGTCCTTGTGGTGCCTTCTGCGTCCGTGTAGGCATCGTTGAATTCACTGCCCTTCATTTCGATGCCGTCAAAGGCAGTCCCTACTTGCACGCCTTTGACTGCAGGCACTGCAAATAAAATCGAAGCGACTTCACTTTCAAGTTTTTTAAACATCGGTTCGCCCAGTCCCACGGGCATTTCAGTGACCGTGAGTTCAATGATGCCACCAACGGAGTCTCCTTCGTCTTTGATCGTCTGGAGATACGCATCCATCTGTGATAAATCCTTGAGCGAGCCCAGCTGAACCAAATGATGGGAAAATTTCATGGGCACCATTCCCTTGGCAATCGCGCCCGCCGCTACAAGCGGGGCGGTCAGACGGCCTGAAAAGCGCCCACCCCCACGGTAATCATGGAAGCCGCCATATTTTCTTGCGGCTACGTAATCCGCATGCCCAGGGCGAGGATGGTGCTTAAGTGATGTATAGTCCTTGGAGCGCACATTGGTATTTTCGATTGTCAGGTGCACAGGAGACCCCGTGGCCACACCCTCCACGACGCCCGAGGTGATTGTAAAGGCATCCGCCTCTTTTCGAGGGGTAGTTCCTACCGCATTGGGGTTTCTTCGCTTGAGGTCCTCGCGGATAGCCGCTTCATCAATCCGTGTGCCAGGAAGCACACCGTCGATGACAACGCCGATGGCGCGCTGGTGACTCTCACCATACAGCGTCACTTTGAAAAGGCTGCCGGTTGTATTCACTGTTCATCACTCCTAAATGTGCCGCCTAAGTTTTTAAGGGTCGCTAAGAAATTGGGGTAGGACTTATTTACAGCTTCAAAATTCGTAATCGTCACCGGACCATCAGCACGGATGGCACCAATAGCAGCGGCCATGGCCACACGGTGGTCGTTGTCCGAATCGATGGTAATGTTGCCTTTTAACTGTTTGACGCCAGTGATTTCCATGGAAGTTTCCATGGTTTTGACGGGCACACCGAACGCTTCAAGGACCGTGTGCATGCTTTGAAGACGGTCCGATTCCTTAAGACGCAAGCGCCCGGCATTGATAAAGCGACTCTTGCCTGTGCAAAGAGCGGCCAAGATCATGAGAATCGGACCTAGATCAGGAATTTGAGAAAGATCAATCGTCTTGCCGATGGTTTTGGAAGGCTTGGCAGTGATCGTGCTTCCCACCATTTCCAAACGACCATTCATCGCAGTGATAAGTTCAATGATTTTCTTATCCCCCTGCATGGATTCGGGGTGGAGCCCTTCAACTGTTATGGGCTCGCCGATGAGGCCGCCCACGAGGAAGAATGCTGCCTGCGAATAATCGGCCTCTACACGCATATTTGCAGGGGTGTAGGTCTGATTACCGGGAATTTGATAGCGTCTTGGCGTGGGAGTGACCTTGATACCAAAACGTTTAAGGGTCGCCAGGGTAAGGTCGACATACGCTTTGGACTCAAAGGGTTCTTCCACTTCAATCACTGAATCTCCTTCCACCAAAGGCAGTGCAAACAACAATCCAGTAATGAACTGCGAACTGATGTTTCCAGGGACTTTGTAGGTCCCACTGGGCAGCGGGCCCTCAAGAGTGAGGGGCAGATGGGTTTGTTCGGGGCGTTCATAACGCACACCCTTGGCCTTGAACAGTGTTTCATAAACATCGAGGGGACGCTTGGGCAGACGACCACTGCCTGTGAATGTCACAGGCACATCGTAGGCTGCGGCGATTGGAATCAAAAACCGTACAGTCGACCCCGATTCGATGCAGTCGATCTGCGGATGGCCCTTTGGGTTAAGCGGTCCTGTGATGCGCGCGCCCTTTGCACTAGCCCCAAGCGCGCGCAATGCCTCTATCGATGCATTGATGTCCGATGCGTCCAGCAAATTTTCAAGACGGCTCTCTCCCTCACTAAGTGCCGCCGCGATTAAAGCACGGTGGGACAGTGACTTCGAGGCAATGCCTTTGATGGTCCCACTTAGTGGGGTAGGGGTGATGGTTACATTCATAATAGCCCTCCTCAAAAAGACTGCTTTTTATTTTTGATGCTTTTTAAATAGTTGCTAAGTGCGTGTTCATCGCCACGTTCAAGCAGAGCATCGACGCGGTCGAGTGCGTCGCGCATTGCGCGGAGGCGCTCTCGTAATGCTGTAGTGTTATCCACAAACAGCGTGCTCCACAGTTCAGCGTTGATATTGGCGATGCGCGTGAGTTCATAAAATGAGTTGCCCGCCGCTTGCGGCGTAGAGGCGTCCGCCCCTTCCACCAGTGCACAAGCTAAAAGGTGAGGAATCTGCGATGTGTGGGCAATCTCATCGTCATGCGCCGAAGCGCTCAGCCACACAGGTGCTTTGAAGCCCATGGCGAGAAGAACACTTTTTAGAATTTGTGCTGAAGACAAGTCGATATCCCCCTCATCGATCATAATGACGTTTTTACCGTCGAACATACGCGCATCGCGCGCAGCATAGCCGCTTTGTTCCTTTCCGGCCATGGGATGATGGGAAATATAGTGGACCCCTTTGGGTACCACGGTGTTTATTTCTTCAATGGTTTTCTCTTTGACACCCGCCACGTCTGTGAGGATGGTTCCCGTGGTCAAATGCTGAGCGTGGGTGCGTACAAACGGCACCATGAGCCGTGGGGGCATCGCAAGGATAACGAGGTCGCATTCGCGCATGGCGCGGGGAGTGGACGCTTTAAGGATACCATGATTTTCAAGCGAATGCATCGCCTCGGTAAACGGATCATACCCAAAGACGCGATGCCCCAGCGTGTGGAGGTTTTGCGCATAGGACGCACCAATCACACCCAGTCCTGCAATGAAGATGTTCATCGCAAGGGGCGGCCCAGCGCATCAGCGAGATGACGCCAGGTGGTAAGCGCCTGTTCGAACGTGTCGAGCTTGAGTGATTGCGCGCCATCGCTAAGCGCTTCTTTTGGTTTGTGATGCACCTCGACCATCAAGCCATCCGCCCCCACGGCGAGGCCGGCTTTGGCGAGGTTTTCAATCAGTTGCCAGCGTCCTGCCGCATGAGAGGGATCGATGAGAACTGGCAGATGGGAGCGTTCCTTGACTGCAAGAACAGCTGAGACATCGAGGGTGTTGCGCGTAGCAGTCTCGAATGTTCTGATGCCCCGTTCCATCAAGATGACATTGGGATTTCCAGCGTTGATGATATATTCCGCACTCATCAGCCATTCGTTGATTGTTGCGGAGAGTCCGCGTTTGAGCAATATCGGTTTTTGCGTTTTGCCGAGTGCTTTGAGAAGATGAAAATTCTGCATGTTGCGTGCACCGATCTGGATGATGTCGACGTATTCTTCGAATTCACCGAGCAAGTCGGCGCTTGGAAGTTCGGAGACAGTCGCCATGCCGTAGGTTTCTCCTACACGCTTGAGAAGTTCAAGCCCCTCTTTGCCGAGTCCTTGAAAGGTGTAGGGTGAAGTGCGTGGCTTGTAGGCTCCTCCGCGAAGAATGCGCACGCCCTGTTCACTGAGTGCTTTGGCGATGATCTGCATCTGCGTTTCGTTTTCCACACTGCAAGGGCCAGCCATGAGTACACTGTCGTTGCCACCGATGCTTATGTCATCTTTGATGTGAATGATGGTATCGTCTTTCTTGAATGTGCGGGAAGCCTGTTTGAAGGGACTTTGAATGCGGATGACTTCCACAACGTCATCAAACGCATAGAGTTGGGCCTCATCGAACGCACTGGTGTCGCCGATGATTCCAAAGACAACCGTATCACCACTGCTGGCGTTTTTGACCTCGAATCCCTGAGTATTGAGATATTGCTTGAGCACCTTGAGTGACTCGTTTGAGGCGCCATCTTTCATTTTAACAATCATGTTAACACTCCTTAGTAGTTTGGGTAATAAAAAAATCCCATGGGCTCACCCACAGGATTGCAACGTGATATGGCGAGGCCCAATATGAAACAGGACTGCCGAAGCATTCCTACTTGTCATATCGGGTAATAATAACGTCCGATTAGTCTCACAAAGACCACCGCCTTTAGTTAACTGTAGCACTTTTATAGTGCTTTGACAACCGTTTTGTCAAATCTTTACAAATTGGCATTCGCGCTGAATAAATTGACAAATATGGGTGAATCCAATTGTTTTGAGCAAGGAGGTTGCGGCCTCGAAATCCGCCGCAAGGTACTCAGGGTCGTGAGCATCGCTGCCCAGGGTGATTGTGCGCCCTCCCAGTGCGTAATATTTCTGCAGCACTTCCTTTTTGGGATGCATGGCTTCAAGTCCATAGCGCCACCCCGAAGTATTGAGTTCAATGCCCTTGCCGCGGGCTATGAGCGTTTCAAGAATAGTTTCGATGGCCTTTTCATGGGTCTTGAAACCATAATCATAAGGCGCATTTGGTGCGTAACGTGAAATGTAGTCAATGTGACCATACACATCAAAATCATCGTATGTTTTCAATGATTCCAACACCAACTGGAAGTAGCGTTTGAATCCTTCTTCGCGTCCATAGTGAGCAAAAAAGTCACCGTTGTGAAAATCGAGACCATCGCCCACATGCAGACTCATGATGACATAGTCAAAATCATAGCGCTTGACAAGGGCGCGCATTGAGGCTTCACTTGATGTTTGCCATCCCAGTTCCACGCCCACACCAATTCGCGGGGTGGGGGCATTGGTTCTTAAAGATGCTGCATCGTTAAAGATAGCATCATAATCGGGCAAGGTCTTAAACAAGTCAACGGGGGAGTCAAAATCCACATGGTCGGTGAACGTCAAGGCGCTGAGACCTTTAGCTCGAGCGGTTTCCATATGGGAATGCATCGTGGCCCGGGGACTTGCATCAGGCGAGTGGATGGTGTGAATGTGCTGGTCAATCATCGCTGGGCCTTCTTTTTTCGAGGGCTTCACTTACATTTTCAGGTGTCACACCTTCATTGACCATGAGAACGAGGGTGTGGTAGACAAGGTCGCTGATTTCCTCGATCATCTCACTGGCGGCATGATTCTTCGAAGCAATGATCACTTCGCTGCTTTCCTCACCGACTTTTTTGAGAATCTTATCGATGCCCTCATTGAAAAGATAATTGGTATAAGACCCTTCCACTGGATGTTTCCTGCGTTGTGCGATGGTGCTGTAGAGTTCCTTGATAATTTTGGGAGAGGGGACTGTAGGTTTTGTGGTCCCCATAGGGTTGTGAAAACAGCTCATCTTGTGCTTGTGACACGCCACACCGGTTTGTTTGACACGCAGAAGGACACTGTCGGCGTCGCAATCGTGAAAAATTTCACGGACTTCCTGAGTGTTGCCCGATGTTTCGCCTTTGACCCAGATTTCGCCTCTTGAACGCGAATAATACGTCCCGCGGCCGGTGGTGAGGGTTTGTTCGAGTGCGTCTTTGTTCATATACGCCAACATCAGCACCTGGTTGTCATCCACGGATTGCACAACCGCAGGCACAAGCCCGTTGGCGTCGAATGCGATTGAATCAATGGTTGCCTTATCAATCGTTTGCATGATTTTCCTCCTTGATCGGGCGAATGTGCACGCCCGCTTTGATTAGTGAATCCTTGAGTGTCGCAATGGAAATTGTGCCGTAGTGAAACACACTGGCCGCAAGCAGCCCATCAGCACTGCCAGACGTAGCGCCTTCGATGAAATGGTCAATGGTTCCTACGCCGCCTGAGGCGATGATGGGGACGTTGACACTTTCGCGCAGACGCTTGAGCAAGGCAATATCGTAGCCTTGTTTCATCCCATCCGCATCAATGCTGTTGATGACGATTTCACCTGCACCAAGCTTAACGCCCTCTTTGGCCCACTCGATGGCATCCAGCCCCGTAGGGGTGCGTCCACCGTTGATGGTGACCTCATAAGAATCTCCGCTTCGCTTCGCGTCGATGGAAAGTACGATGCACTGGTTGCCAAAGAGGCGTGCACCCTGTGTGATGAGTGTCTTGTCCTTGACTGCTGCGGAGTTGAGGGATACTTTGTCGGCGCCGCTTCTTAAAAGCTGACGCATATCCGCAACACTGCGGATGCCACCACCCACACTGAAGGGAATGTCGATTGTCTTGGCGACCGCCTCGACATACTCAAGCATGGTGCCGCGTTGTTCGTGCGATGCGGTGATGTCATAAAAAACCAACTCATCAGCACCGCCATCGCTGTAGCGTTTGCCCAGGGTCACAGGGTCATCCACATCGACAATGTTTTTGAACTTGGTCCCCTTGACTACCCGTCCGTCTCTGACGTCCAAGCAGGGAATTATCCGTTTTGCAAGCATGCCAGAGCCTCCTTTAAATCAAGTGTGCCTTCATAGATGGCCTTGCCCACGATGATTCCCTCAAGAGGCAGGTGGGAGAGATTGCGGATGTCGTCGATGTCCCTGACACCACCGGAGGCGACAATGCGTGCACCCAGTCGGGAGAGCTGGTCATAAATCGTCACATCGATGCCGCTGAGGGTGCCATCCTTGGCAATATCGGTATAAATGAGCGTACGTGCACCCAGTTCAACCATGTGTTTAGCGAAGGTTAACGCATCGACCTGCGAAGCGCTTTGCCATCCATCGGTCTTGACCATTCCCTCCTCAGCATCGATGGCGATGGCGATGCGTGGGCCATAGGCATTGATGAGTGTCTTGAGGGACGCTTCATCGCGCACGGCCATCGATCCTATGATGAGGCGGTCCACGCCTGCATTTAAAAGGGTGGTTGCCCGTTCAATCGTGCGAATGCCCCCGCCCAGCTGAATGGGAATGGAAAGTTCGCGGGCCACACGGGCGATGCAGGCTTCGTTGATGGATGATTCGTTTTTCGCCGCATTGAGATCGACCACATGAAGGCGTTGTGCGCCTGCGGCTTCAAAGCGTTTGGCCAGTGCCACAGGGTCGTCATCATACACTGTCATCTGATTGAAATCGCCCTTTAAAAGGCGGACGGCCTTGCCGTTAAACACGTCGATGGCCGGATAGATGCTCATGTAATCATCTCCTTGAGTGCGCGCAGTAGGGCGTGGCCATCCTGGGCGCTTTTTTCTGGGTGGAACTGCATGGCGGTGAGGTTGTCCTTTTGTACAATGGCCGGAATTACCGCGTCATAATCAGTCGTTGCAACGATGCCTTCTCCGCTGGATTCGACCATATAGGAGTGAACAAAATAGACATAGGCCGGTTCACTGAGGTAAGTGAACAATGCATTGCCATGGTCATTGATTGACAGAGCGTTCCATCCCATGTGGGGAATCACGCGCGTGGTTTCAATGGGGACGATGTCCCCCTTTAAATAGCCAAGGCCTTTGTGGGTGCCGTGTTCACTGCTTGTTTCATACAACAGCTGCATGCCCAGACAGATGCCCACAAGCGGCTTGCCCGCTTCGACGTGCGCATCGATCAGTGGCGGTAGGCCGCGAGCGTGCAATTTCTCCATCGCATCCCCGAAAGCACCCACGCCGGGCAAAACGAGCGCGTCGCTATTTTTAATGATTTCAGGGTCGCTTGAGACGCGGACGTCCATGCCTGCTTTTTTAAATCCCTGGGTAAGACTGGCAAGATTGCCCGAATCATAATCGATGATGGTGATCATTGAAGCACGCCCTTTGTGGAGGGCAGGGTGTCGTTGTTTATTGATGTGGCCACATAAAGCGCGCGGCCCAGACCCTTGAAGATGGATTCGACTTTGTGGTGATCGTTAAGTCCATAAAGCACACTGATGTGCAAGGTAAGCCCCGCGTTGTTGGAAAAGGCCTGGAAAAATTCACGGACGTTTTCCAAGGCGAACCCACCGATGGTCTCGCGTACTGGTGTATATTCAAACACGAACATGGAGCGTCCGGAGATATCGAGTGCGATGCGCGAAAGACTTTCGTCCATGGGCGCGTGCAAACTGGCGTAACGCTCGATGCCTCTCTTATCACCAAGCGCCTCTTTGAGGGCCTCTCCGAGCACGATGGCAACATCTTCGATGACATGGTGGGAATCAACGTCGTAATCGCCTGTGGCTTTGATGTCAAGGTTCATTCTCCCGTGAAACGCCAGAAGCGTGAGCATATGGTCCAAAAAGGCGATGCCGGTATCGATGATTCCTTCTTGTGCCGCGTTCAATGTGAGTGTGAGCGACACATCGGTTTCCTTGGTGGTGCGGGTGAGGGTTGATGTTCTCATGAATTGACCTCCTTGAGCGCGCGGATAAGCGCATCATTGTCCTGGGTATTGCCTACGGAGATGCGGTAGTGCGCGGGTGCATTGTCCCCATAAGCTCTGATGGCGATTCCTTTTTCGCTGAGCTTGTCACCGAGGGTCGCATCGTCGGTGGTGACATACAGAAAGTTCGCCTCACTGGGGGTGATTGTATAGCCGAGTTGTTCGAGTGCCTTTTTAAGGGTTTCGCGGCGCTCTGCCACGCCTTTGCAGTATTCATTGACACGGGGTGTGGCGTTTAAGGCCTTGATGCCGAGTGTCTGAGTGATCGCATTGACGCTGTAAGGGGTTTTCACGCGGTTGAGTGTGCTGATGACTTTTTCGGGAGCGAACATATAGCCCAGACGTGCACCCGCCATGCCGTAGGCTTTGGAAAATGTCCGGGTGATGAGGAGATTGGAATATTCATGGATGGCGTGTTTGAGTGAGGCATCCTCACCGGAAAAATCAATGTAGGCTTCATCCACAAGCACCGGAGCCTTCGTACGTGTGACTATTTTGCGGATGGCTTCTTCTGCGATGCGTTTACCTGTAGGATTATTGGGGGAGCACAAAATGATCAAAGCCGGATTTGTCGCATCGGCGCGGGCGATGAATTCATCAACGGGGAGGTCATGGTTTTCATCAACCGCCACCGCGTCAAACACACCACCGTGCATGGTTGTATATACTTCGTACATTCCGAAAGTGGGCGTCATGGCGAGCACACGGTCACCGGGGTTCATGTAAGTCTTGATGGTCAGTTCAATCAGTTCGCTCGACCCCGCACCGACGATGATGTTTTCCGCGGGCAGCGTGTGGACCTGTGAAATGCTCTGGCGCAGCGCGGTGGCATTGGAGTCGGGATATAGATTGAGGGGCACATCTTCGAAGCTGAGGGGCGCATCAAAGAGAAAATTATCACTTTCGTTGGCGTCAAGCTTGATCGACGGACGGGTTTTCGGCGGGTTGTAGGGTTTGAGCGAAGCTATCGCATCCTTTGTGCGCATTCATGATTCCTCCAGTCGCAGTCGCACCGCATTGGCATGCGCAGTGAGACCTTCTTCATTGGCGATATTGATAATGGCCTCACCTGCCTCTTCAAGTGCCGCTTTACTGTATTTGGTGATGGCGGTGATTTTGATGAAATCGCGGGTGGATAGGGCGCTTGAAAAGCGTGCGGACCCACTGGTTGGAAGCGTATGGTTGGGGCCTGCGAAATAATCACCTACGGGCTCAGGGGTGTAGGCTCCTATGAATATGGCGCCGGCGTTGATCACCTGCTCAGCAATACTGTCGGCATCCTTGGTGAGCACTTCCAAGTGTTCAGGCGCGATGGCATTGGACAATTCAAGCTGTTGGGATATGGAGTCGCAGACAATGATGGCGCTGTTTTTTTCAAGGCTTTGCTGAATGATGCCGCGGCGCGAGAGGCTTTTGGTCTGTTCGATTGCCGCTTCTTTGATGCGCGCAGCCACACTCGAAGAGGTGCTGAGGACAATCGATGAGGCGTATGGGTCGTGCTCCGCCTGAGAAAGCATGTCGGCGGCCGCATATTGCGGGTTGGTTGTTTCATCGGCCAATACGACGATTTCTGAGGGGCCGGCCACAATGTCAATGCCGACGTAGCCCGAGACGATGCGTTTGGCCACTGTCACATAGATATTGCCAGGGCCGACGATTTTGTCCACTTTGGGAATGCTTTGCGTCCCGAAAGCCAGCGCAGCAACTGCCTGAGCCCCTCCTACGGTATAAATCTCATCCACACCGGCGATCGATGCGGCCACGAGCAGGGCATCCTTGATGGTGCCATCAGCGGATGGCGGTGTAACCATGACAATGCGTTTTACTCCGGCGATGACCGCGGGAATGGCATTCATAAGAACGGTTGAGGGATAGGCGGCACTGCCCCCGGGGACATAGATGCCCACACGCTCAATGGGACGAACCTTTTCTTTAAGGACGACCCCGTCGCGGTCTTTTAACGTTGTGTCGGTGGGTGCTTGTTTTTGGTGAAATTCCCGGATGTTGGCCGCTGCGCGTTTTAAATCATTAACCAGCGTATCACTTACGCGCTCAAAGGCGCCGTCGATGGTGGCCTGTTCGATTTTGAACGTTTTGATCGAAGCTTTGTCGAAACGTTTGGTGTAGCGTCGAACGGCGCTATCCTTGTTAGTCTTGACGTCGTTGACGATGGCTTCGACGCTGTCGTTGACATCGGTGAAATCGAACTGCGTGCGTTTGAGAATGGCGTTGACAACATCTTTTTGGGTGGTGGCTTCAATAATAGGGATCATAAACTCACGTCCTTTCCAGTGCATTGATAATTTGTTTGATTCTTGGCATTTTGAAACGGTATTTGGATTTGTTGGCAATCAGTTTGGCAGAAACATCGTGCATTTCTTCGAGGACACTGAGGCCGTTGGCTCTGAGGGTATTGCCGGTTTCCACAATATCGACGATGACATCACTCAAAGCAACCATCGGACCCAGTTCGACCGATCCACTCAGGTAAGTGATCTCAATGGGCTGTTTCTTCTCTTCAAAGTAAGCGCGAGCGACGTTGGGATACTTTGTAGCCACCTTGAGCACGCGCCCTTCACCGCCATATTCGCGGTCCGCGTAACCGGCGACACAAAATTTGCATTGACCGAAACCCAGATCCTTGAGCACATACACATCAGCGCGTTCTTCAAGGATATTGTCGCGCCCGACCACACCGATGTCGGCCACACCCGCCTCAACATAAGTGATGACATCGAGCGCTTTGACGAACATCACATCGATGTTGTTCGCTTCATCTGTGAAGATGAGCTTGCGCGATGAAGCTTTGATATCGCTGGATATGCCGATATCGATCAGTTGGTCAATCGCACTTTGACCCAGTCTTCCCTTGGGAAGCGCAATAATCAGGCGTTCATTATTCATTGGAATCACGTCCTTTCAGCATGGGAGCGATGTCGATGGAAAAGCCGATGGCGCTGGCTTGCGTCCCCCCGGGGGCGTAGCGCCCGCCTTTGAGTACCGCAGTCGGTGCATCTTTGATGTACGCTTTGAAAACAATGCCTTCATAATAATCAAACTGCGAAAGCATTGAAAGATCGTATGCAACATTCGCGCCGTTCAAAAATGTTTTGAGTACCCTGAGTTCATCGATCGCAGTGGTCATCGCTTCATCCAAAGGCAATTGTTCGAGGCGTTTTTCAATAGTCTCAAGCTTGCCCTCCAGTTCAAACAGCGAAGTGAGAATAGTGCGCTGAGAAGGACTTAAAGGTTCGCGCTCGATGAAGCGTTTCATTTCATACGCGTTTTTGTACGTGATGATGTTCTTGAGATTGTCAAGCGCTTCACCAGAAACATCAAGCGCGTCGAACAGTGCGTTCAAAAAGCGTTGATTGCCCAGTTCAAGCATGTAATCTGTCGCGCTTTCATTGAGCAGGCGCGTAGCAAGGGAAAGGGTCGCCTTATCCGCCTCGGCGTAATCATTGGAGATGTTTTCCACACCGAACTGGCGCTTGGATTCGATGCCGTTTTCCCGGTGAGTGAAGATGGTGGTGTCATAATAGAGTTTGAGCGCGTTTTTGCCGTCCCATTTGGGAATGAGTCGGTCAATCACTTGCGAGGTGACATCGGGACGAAGGATCAGAACTTCGCCGCCTGTGTCTGTGACTTTGACCATATCCTGGGGTGCAATGCGCGCATTAATGCGTTTGAATCGGTCATAAGACTGAAAATCTTCGGGTTCGAACAATACGTACCCCTCCTGTGCCGCCAGGGTTGAATACGTTTCAAGTAAGGCTTGTTTTCGTTTGAGATAGGTGAGTTGATCACTAAGTTTCTGAGTGGGTGCCATAGTAAGCTCCTTTTAATTTAGTATGGTAAAGTGATGGGGTATGAAAAAAGCCGGACAGACTATGTCTATCCGGCTCACTTTATATGAGGGATTCGACACAAGCACATCATGCAACGCAATAAAGGCTTGTCATCGAATAACTTCGAATGTGACAAACCTAATGTCGGTGATGATAATGATGTGCGTGTGTAAGAATCGTTAATGAAATCAGGCTCATGATGAACGCCTCCTGAGATGTGTTACTTTGATAGTATCACTGAGTGTATGAGCGTGCAAGGTCAATGCGCACTTTTTTTCACTAAAGGGTTTTCATTCAAAAACCACGGGTCTGACCGCGCCATGGCGGGGCGGTGTCATTGATGAACTCATCGACACCCGGGCCACCCAGATTGCGGAGGCGCCAAATGCCGTAAAAATAACTCGCAATCAGCGCACCCAGTGTTGCTGGGAAGCCTAGAATTATGTTTGTCAAAGCGATGAGTGCGTCACTCGCGCCCAGATACACCGTCCAAAGCAATCCCAGGCGCGCCACAAATAAAACGAACCATGCAAGGGATACTTCCCAGTACGCCGGATAGACATCACGGCGCGCAAACCACGTTATGGGCCATCCCCGGGTGATGTGTGAAAGAATCATCGCGGCAGGGCGTTTGATGATGACGCTGAGGCCGATGAGCAATGCAATGGCTCCATTGGAGATCATCCCGGGAAGAAAATAGCCGCTTGCCTCCCCTAAAGCATAAGCCGCTGCCCCTGCGACGCCCGTTGCGATGAACCCACCAATGGCATATAAGACTGTAGTGCGCTTAATAAGACGATAAACACTCACCAAAAGCGCCACAAAAAGTGCAACGCTCAGTGCATAAATCAGCGGAGCAAACTGAATCCCTACCGCAAAAACGATCGGCGGAACCATCGCATCGATGGTTTTGCCTTTTAAGACCAAGCGCAATTCTTCTTTGATTTCCTGGAGTTTATTCATTGAATCCCCCTGTTCCATCTTAGCACATTGTAACGATTGATGCGCGGATGGCACGTGTGCACCGCTCACTGCGCGAGTGGATCGACACCGTCTTTTTTGCGAAGCACTTCAAATTTGGGCATGATGGTTTCAGTGACGTATTTTGCGATCGCCGGCGCAGAGGTCACACCCGGTGAATCTATGCCGGCCACATGAATGAAGGATGGCACTTCGCGCGAAGGCTGGATGAAGAAGTCTTTTTGGTCAATGGTTGAGCGTACACCTGCATAGGTGCGCAAAACATGATCAAAGGGAATGTTTTTCGCATAAGTGGAGACATTCTCCTTGATTTCCCTGAGTCCCGCCTCACGAACGGTATGGTCATCGAGTGAATCCTGGGGAATGCTGGTGGGGCCTAGGCGAATGGTGCCATCGGGTTGTGGCACAATGAGTACACCCTTGCCTTTTTTGCTTGGCATCGGGAAGATTGTATGGCCCATGAAGTCGCGCTGCGATGCATCAAGTACATAGTAATCACCGCGCCTGGGGGTCATGGTGTAGGGAACGGAGGTTTCAATCATGGAGGCAATCGTAGCATTGTGCACCCCTGCGGCGTTGAAAACATAGCGCGCTTTGAAGATTTCACCTTTTGATGTCTTGATAGTAAATGCCGTTCCATCGTGCGTAATATCAAGCACTTCTGTGTTGAAGTGAAACTGAGCGCCATGTCGCGAGGCATTGGCGCCAATGGCTTTTGTGAGTGCGTAAGTATCCGCAGTCATCGCTGTTGGCATGTGCATCGCACCTACGATATCATCACTGAGATTGGGTTCCATAGCCAGTGCCTCCTCGCGGGAGAGATAAGCAACCTCCTCGATGCCGCGTTCGCGGGCGTCATCAATCATCTTGCGCAATTCGGCTTCGTCTTCGTGGTTATCGATGACCATCATCGCACCATTTTTTTTGACGGGAACGTCGAGTTTCTCAGAAAGGGCGTGATAGATTGCATTGCCTTCGCGGGAAAGACGGCTTTTGAGTTCCCCTTTGGAAGGCGGCGTCACCACGGGAGAATGCACGAGCGCTGAGTTGTGAGTCGTTTGAATCTGGGAAAAATCATCTTCTTTTTCTACAAGAAGGGTTGTGCCTTCATAGTGGGAAAGTTCACGGGCAAGAAATGTTCCGACCACGCCCCCACCGATAATGAGAAAATCAATCATGAAATCATCCTTTCGAAATAAATAAAAAACACGCAAAAACAAATTGGTTTGTTTTTGCGCTCTGGGTCTCTGGCAATTTATTAATATGTAATTACATTCATTATAGCGTCTATCCCTCACTCCAACAAGTATTTTGCATATCATGCCTACGCGTGCATGTGATACACTATGGACAAGGAGGGATAGCAATGACACTCAATCAATACTATACGCTTTCAAACGGCGTAAAAATTCCGAAAATCGGATTCGGCACCGCGCCCCTTAAGGGCGATGATGCCTATTGGGCGGTGCGTCATGCGATTGACGCAGGATATCGCCATATCGATACGGCGCAGACTTACGGCAATGAAGCCGACGTAGGTCGCGCGATCAAGGACTGCGGCGTTGCGCGCGATAAACTTTTTGTGACCACCAAGGTTGATTCACGCATCAAGACGCATGAGGAGACGATAGCGGCGTTTCACGATTCACTGAGGCGACTAAACCTTGAGTATGTCGACTTATATCTGATTCATGCGCCCTGGGCGTTCGATGATATCGGTTCGGATCACGCCTCAGGCAACGTCGAGGTCTTCAAGGCATTTGAAAAACTTTATGAAGACGGCCTTGTGCGCGCCATCGGCGTATCGAATTTTGACCGCAATGATTTATCGCATCTCATCGAGCACACCTCAATGGTTCCACATGTCAATCAAATCAAGCGTCACATTGGTTTTCCCCAGGATGAAACTGAAGCGTTTTGCGACGCGCACAGCATTCAAATCGAAGCCTACAGTCCCCTGGGACGCGGCGTGTTTTTTGATGATGATACCCTTAGATCCATTGCGGATGAATATGGCGTGCATCCCGCGCAAATCGCAGTAGGCTATTTGCTTCAAAAGGGGATGGTCGTCCTGCCCAGAAGTTCTAAAAAGCACAACATCCGTGCCAATGGCACCATTGATTTCACCCTGAGTGACGCGCAGATGCGCAGGCTTGATTCCCTGAGGTTCTTATAATGTGCGGACGCTTCACACTCAGTGTGGACGATGCGACATTAAAGCGTCATCTGAGGACCTATTACAGTGTGGATGATGCGGGTATCGCCCACACCCCCCGCTACAATATCGCCCCCTCGCAGATGGTGCTCACCATCATACGTCACAATGGCACGCACCGCGTAGGCGAGATTCCCTGGGGCTTTGTGGGCCTGCATTCTTCGCATAAGCCTCTGATCAATGCACGCAGTGAGCAAGTGGAGGAAAAGCCCACCTTCAAGCGAAGCTTCGCGCGGCGGCGATGCTTAGTACTAAGTGATGGATTTTACGAATGGGACCGCGGAAAAACGCCCTATCATATCACCCCTCAACAAGGAGTGGTCGCATTTGCGGCGATTTACTCCAAACCCACCGCGCATAGCCCCGCGGGTGTGGCGATCTTGACCAAGGGCGCAAGCGATTCGATGGCCGGTGTACACCCAAGAATGCCCGTAATGCTCAGCGTGGAGGCAGCCAAAGCCTACCTCAGAGGCGAGAGCCTATCCGATATGAACCAATGGACAAGGCAGCACGCCATCGCCCGCGTGCATACAACGCCCGTGCATTCGATGGTGGGGAATCCCGCCAACGACACGCCCGCTATTTTTACAAAATAAAGGATGGCCTAAAAGCCATCCTTTTTGGTTTAGTCTTCGCGTGCATCGCCATACCATAACTCGAAAGTATTGTAATGATCAGGCGTGTAGTAGGCGATTTTTTCCTCAGGGGAGAAAACAATGCGGGAGTTTCCGCGTGAGGTACTTGGGTAGGCAATGTTGATATCCGCCATGTAAAATTGCGATGTATCAGGCATCTGTCCTGCATAATTTGAGAAGGTCCAATACCCGAAATACGCATCTTCTCCGTGTTCGTCGCGCATATCACCAACACTGCGAGGGAAATCATAATCCTCGGCATAATCGGGGGTATATCCATAAAGGGACTGATAATTGCTTACGTGCTCTTCATAACGAATGACATAATTGACGGGGAGCTTGCCAAACGTACGGATATAAAGCATGACATCCTCCAAGTCTGTATAGCGCTCATCGGGGTCCAGGGGTGGATGGTCTTCGTTTCCGAAGTGCTGCGTGAAGGTCTCAAAGTTATCGTCTGTGGAGTAAATCAGGCCATCATCACTATATAAGAGGAAGGCTTCAGGCGAATCAATGATGCCACCTTCATAATTGACCCAGGCTTGATAGAACGTGCGGTCCTCGTGAGGAATGTCGTCATATGCGTCAGCTTCATCCCACTCATCACCACCGATGATGGCATCATCATCAAAATACTCATGCAGATCGTCTTCTTGTGTCCATCCTTCGCCCTTTGCAGTTTCACGGGAAATATAGTTTTGCGGAAGTTCTTCGTACGTATCCACGTAAAGTGCGACATCCTCAGCATCGATGAAGGCCCCACCATGATCGATCGGGGTGCGTGGAGCGGGGTCGAGCTGCGGGTCCTCTTCAAAATCACTGATTAAAATACTCAGCACTGTGCCGGTTTCCACTTCATCACCGGGTTCATAATCCTGGTAGTTGACCACGAGGTCGGGTTGGCCGTAACTGTGGTTATATATGCCAATGACATACAACTCAAACCCCAGATCCTGGAGTTCCTCGCGCGCTTCATCGATGTGCCATGTGCGCACATCGGGCAGTTCTTCGGTTGAATCAACCATGTCACACGCGCCTAGGGTGAATACACCGCCGAGCACGACAATCATCATTAGTAGTTTTTTCATGTTATCACCTTTTTATTTTTTTGGGGATTTTAACATTTAAATGTAGCATACTGCGTGGGAAAGTGCAAGCCATTGCATGATGTAAATATGTTCACACGCAGGATGGAAATTTTATTTTTCAAGGAATCCCGTCATCACACTCATAAGTGTTTTGGGTGCTTCGAAAATCGTCACATGCGCACACCCAGGAATCATGACGTGTTCACTTTCCTGCAGGGCGTGGTGAATGATCTGGGAGAATTTATAGGGTTTGAGGGTGTCATGCTCGCTGCTTACGACGAGCGTGGGTATTGTGACGCCTTTGAGTTCCTGGGTCATGGTCACGTCATTGAGGAAAGTGTCATAAAGGACGATCTGTCCTTCAAAATAGCTTGAATCAAGGGTCTGCATAGCTTCAATGCGCTTGTTGATCATCGCGCGGTTTTCCTCGATGAACCACTGGGAGTAGATATCCCCCATCATGCCTTCCATAAACGTCACGGCATCGTGGGACTGCGCCAGGGTCTTCCACTGTCTGACTTTGTAGGTAAGGGTCTCGTCGAGTTCACTTACAGCGTTGATGATGATCATGCTGTTGATGCGTGCACCGTCCAAGATCGCCATTTTCATCGCGACTTCTCCGCCATAAGACGTTCCGATCAAATGCGCATTGGTGATATCCAGTGCGTCCATAAGGGCGAAGGTGTCCTCACTGTGCACTTTGAATGAGTAAGGGCCGTTGGGCTTCTCACTCATCAGCTGGCCCCTGAAATCATGCACGAGCACATTGTAGCCTCGGTTATAATAATAATCGGTGTAGGGTTTCCAGCTTGAGTATGACGCCATCACTCCATTTAAGAACACAATCGTCCCTTTGGACTCAAAGTGCGTGTAATACTCATAGGCGAGGGTAACATCGCCGACTTTCATTGTTTCCATCTAATCATCCTTTCACAAGTTTGTTATGGTGTGTTTATACAATGTATATTCTTTGGTGGTTTTATTGTGCAGGCGTATAATAATGGTGAGGATTGATACCATGAATAAACCATTTGAATTTGGCGTCTATACATTGGGCGACCATCTTAAAAACCCCTATACTAAAGAGCGTATCCCAGCGCATCAGCGCATCGAGGAGATCATAGAACTCGCCAAGCTCGCAGAAAGCGAAGGGCTTGATGTCTTTGCCCTTGGTGAGAGCCACCAGGAACAATTCACCTCCCAGGCACACACAACAATCCTGGGTGCCATCGCCCATGCAACAAAGACAATCACGTTAACCAGTGGCTCCACAGTACTCTCCACCCTCGACCCCGTGCGTGTGTTCGAGGATTTTGCGACGCTTGATTTGATATCGAAGGGTCGCATTGAAATTATTGCTGGGAGAGGCTCGCGCACCGGGAACTTTGATGTGCTCGGATACAGCCTTGATGATTATGATACGCTGTTCGAGGAAAAATTCGATCTGTTAAATCAGCTAAACGCCTCAGCGACAATCACATGGTCGGGCGCGCATCGCGCACCCCTAAACAATGTCGCAGTCCGCCCCAGACCCTACCAGGAAAGCCTCACAATTTGGCGTGCAGTCGGCGGGCGACCGCCCAGTGCACAAAAGGCGGCGAAAGTGGGGTCCCCCATGGCCATGGCAACACTCGCAGGCCCAGCCGAAGCCTTCAAAGAAACCATCGATGTGTACAAAGAGGGCCTAAAAACCCATGGGTTCGCCGAGGCACCACTCAAGCTCGCAACCACATCGCTCATGTATATCGGCACGACCACCGAACAAGCCATCTATGAGGCGATTCAGCCCTTTAACAATGGACTCATGGCAATCAATGGACGTGGGTTTCCCTCCAAAGTCTTTGAGCGGGCGCGCAATTATCACGACACGCTCATGGTTGGAAGTGTCGATCTGATTGTGAAGAAACTGATGCACCAATACACACTTTTCGGACACACTCGGTTTTTGGCGCAACTGGATTTCGGCGGCGTCGATTTTGACACGGTCAAGCACATGTTGCGGCTGTATGCGCGAGAAATCGTCCCGCGTGTCCGTAAAAAAATTCACGAAATGAACTAACCGCTAAAAACCGCGTGCACGATTGTGCGCGGTTTTTATTTTTTGCTTGCGGGCAAGGGGCGTGCTTCACTGAGGCGTTGCCAGTAAGCTTTATCAGCATCGGTGATGCTGCGAATCACCCGTGCAGGATTGCCCCCCACAATCACACCACTGGGGACGTCTTTCGTTACAACAGCACCACTGCCGATGATGACATCATCGCCGATGGTGATACCCGGGTTGACAATCGCACCCCCGCCGATCCACACATCATTGCCGATGGTGATGGGCAGGGCGTACTCATAGGTTCTACGCACCATCTTGTCAACCGGATGCGCGGCTGTATAAAGCTGAACAGACGGTCCGATTAACACATGCGAACCGATTGTAATGGCATTGACATCCAAAAACACACAGCCGGTGTTGATATACACATGCTCGCCGATGGTGATGTTTTCACCATAGTCGCATTTGAAGGGCGGTTCGATGACGGCACTTTTAGGAAACGCAGCTAAAAGCGCTTCAAGGGCTTGACGGCGTATGTCATACGCCAGGGGGTCCGCTGCGTTGAAACGATGCTGCAATATACGGCTTTTTTCATGTAAATCATTGAGCCGTGAATCATTGGGTGTATAGAGTTCACCCTTTTTCATGCGTGTGTATTCATCCATTGCGAATCACCTCACCTGACCATTATAGCATGCAGCTTGCGGAAAATGCACCCGACAATATGCAGGGAACGTATGCGTATGCATACTGTGGTGTTAAAAATTGAGAGGTTTGGTATAATAAATGTAAAGGGGAGGGATGGTCATGCTTAGTCTCAACCAGGTAAAAAAACACTACACACTCAACAATGAACGACGCGAGGTCTTGAAATCAATTTCAATTGATTTCCCCACCGCACAATTCGTTGCGATTATGGGCCCTTCAGGGGCCGGGAAAACAACACTGCTCAATGTAATCGGCGGGCTTGACACACTGAGTGGGGGCTCCATTTTAATCAATGGACGCTCCACTGAGCATTTCAAGAGTGAACACTGGGACCGCTACAGAAATCACACCATTGGGTTTGTCTTTCAAAACTACCACCTGATCACCCACCTCAATGTCATCGACAATGTCGCTTTGGGTGCGAGTTTTTCCGAAGAATCAAGCGCTACAACCATGCAAAAGGCAACGGACGCGCTTCTTAACGTCGGCATGCTCGAGTACGCCCTCTCCCCCATTAACACGCTTTCAAGCGGACAGATGCAAAAAGTTGCCATCGCCCGCGCGCTTATCAATAACCCTTCGATCATACTCGCCGATGAGCCCACCGGCGCACTTGACAGCGACAGCGCGTTGGAGATCATGGAGATTTTTGGGCGCATCGCCCGCCACCGCCTACTCATCATGGTCACCCACGACCAGGCGCTCGCAGCTTTGCACGCGCAACGTCATATTCACCTGAACAACGGAACAATCGGTGAGGATTCCGCACCGCTCAATGCGTCCCATACGTATGGGAAACGCTTTACACGCATCCATTTCCCCAAAACCCGCATGCCCTTTCGCCACGTCTTTTCCTTGGCCAAAGGCAACATTGTCGAACAGCGTTTCAAAACATTCCTAAGTGCCCTTGCAGGGGCAATCGGCATTCTAAGCGTCGCCCTTGTCATCGGCTTCACAAGCGGTCTCACCACCCAGATTGACACACTTGAGCCTACCCTGGCGCGTCTTCCCCTGCGCATCGACCCTTCCCCCACCACCGCGGATAACACACTCGAGGGGCAATTTGGGATTGTCCCCGGCGACCCGTGGCGCCACATCCCCCAAGAAGGCAGGGTGTATCGCTACGATGACCATGCAATCATTCCCGCACACCACACCAATCAGATTTCTCTTAGCTACATGGCTCACCTCGATGCGATAGAGGATGCATGGGTTGAAAGCATCATGGTGCGCAGACGCGTGCGGATGCCATTAATAGGTGAACACTCAGGGGAAGGGCAAACGCTTGATACTGAAACCCTCGGCTTTGAAACGACCACCCGCAACACTGACTTTTTCAATGACCACTACACAATGATCGGCGGGCGCGCACCCGAGAATAAGCATGAAGCCATCGTGATCGTCGATGCGCTTAACAGACTCCCCGGTGAGACCCTCGATGCGCTGGGCGTTGAGGATGATTCGACTATTTTGGAAATGGATGCGTTTTTGAATCTACGCTACAGCGTCCCAAGAATCGATGATTACTACACCTACACACCCTCCACCGACCTTTTCGAAGTCACTGATGATATTGAAGCACTATATCAAAGCGATGATGCATTCAATTTCCGCGTGGTTGGTGTGGCCAAAGCACGAGAAGATACAATGAACGACTTTTTATCACTTGGTTTGAAGTTCCATCCCGACCTTGAGGAGGCATTTATATCTGATGCACGCCACAGCGATGTGGTAGCGGCCCAATACGACAGGGACACTTCGGTGTTGAGCGGGCGCACACTCAGTGTTGAGGAGCGGGCGATCAAATTGCGCAGCCTAGGCAGCACTACCGTCCCAAACAGCATCCGGATATTTCCAAGCGGCGTCGAAGAAAAATCCCAGATCATCGACCATCTCGATGCATATAATGAGGGACGCGACACCGACGATGCCATCATCTATACCGATTTAGCCAGTGTTTTCACCAATATTTCACGGGTATTGATCCGGCTGGTGAGTGTGGGATTGGTCGCCATCGCGGCAATCTCACTGGTCGTCTACGCATTGATGAACGGCATCATCATACAGACATCGGTCAATGAACGTTCGCGTGAGATCGGCATTCTTCGTGCCCTTGGTGCCACACGTAACGATATCGAGCGCCTCTTCAGAATGGAAACACTGATGATCGGACTTTTCAGTGGAATCATAGGCGTATTGAGCGCAGTACTTCTTTCTATTGTCCTCCGCATGGGCGTAGGGTGGCTCATCCCCGAAATCACAGAAGTTCCGCGGGTGCCATGGTGGGCGATTCTTCTGCTAGTAGCGCTAAGCGCACTCATCAGCGTCATAGCGGGATTCATTCCTTCAAAGAACGCCGCAAAACGCCCACCCATCAACGCGCTGCGCAATGATTAATGCATCGCGACTTTAAAGCTTCGCACACCAACAACCACCGCCTTCAATTGAAAATCGGGGGGAGTTATGGTAGTTTATAGATGTGGGTCCGCTACCCCGCTCATTGTGGGTGTACTGCATAATCCATCCTGAAATTGGAGGGATGCATGAAAATCTGTTTGCGTCAAGATTCATGGTCATTGTTTCATCGTTTCAAACTATCTCATTTTAGAAAGGTGATGTATCAATGAAAAAAATTCTCAATAACCCCGAAAATGTTGTCGAAGAGATGATGCAGGGGTTTGCGCAAACGCATGACGATCTTGTACACCGTGTGGGACAAACCCGCGTGATTGCTAGAAACTATGAAGGTAAAAACAAAGTCGGAATCATCAGTGGAGGTGGCTCCGGTCACGAACCGACCCATGCTGGATTTTTAGGCAAAGGCATGCTGAGTGCCGCAGTGTTTGGCGATGTGTTCACATCGCCCACACCCGACCAAGCGTATGAGGCCATCAAGGCCGCCGACAAAGGCGCTGGTGTGTTCATGGTTGTCAAAAACTATACGGGTGATGTCCTTAACTTTGAAATGGCCAAGGAAATGGCCGAAGCTGAAGGCATCGACGTGGAGTATTGCGTGACCAACGACGATATTTCCGTAGATGACTCTCCCTTCTCTGATGGACGCCGCGGCGTTGCGGGAACCATCTTTGTTCACAAAGTGCTCGGTGCAATGGCTGAACGCGGTGCTTCACTCAAGGAAATGAAAAAAACCGCCGAAGCAATGATTCCGGAAATGAAAACCATCGGACTGGCCCTTTCACCCGCCACGGTCCCCGAACAAGGGACGCCAGGCTTCGAACTTGGCGATGACGAAATCGAATTCGGCATCGGCATTCATGGTGAACCAGGATATGAACGTGTAAAACTCAAAGAAAGCCACGATATAGCCAAGGAAGTCTACGGACGGATTAAAAAGGCATATGATCTTGACAAGAAGGATGAATTCATCGTGCTTGTCAACGGCATGGGCGCAACACCGCTCATGGAAGAATACATATTTATGAACGATGTGTTAAAACTCATGAACGATGATGGCATCAAGGTGGTTAAGAAAATGGTGGGCGATTATATGACATCCATTGAAATGGCAGGCCTCTCGCTCACACTTCTGCGCGTGAAAGATGCGCAGTGGCTCAAAGATATCAATGCCCCTGTGGAAACACCCGCCTGGTAAGCATGCTAGATACAAAGACCGCACTTGCCTGGATGGATGCGTTCACCGATGCCATCAATGAAAATAAAGCCCACCTGAGTAAACTTGACAACCCCATTGGCGATGGCGACCATGGTCACAATATGGCCAGAGGCATGAACGCCGTCAAGGAATCCCTTCACAATGCAACTTTTACCACCCCCGGTGATGTTTTTAAAAGTGTCGCCATGAGTCTGATCTCTAAAGTGGGCGGCGCCGCCGGACCACTGTATGGAACAGCGTTTTTGAACATGTCAAAGGCTGCAGGATCCAAAGAAACGCTGGAAGCGTCCGACCTGACAGGCGTACTCGAAGCGGGACTCAATGGAATCAAGACCCGTGGCAAAGCTACCACCAATGAAAAAACCATGGTCGACCTTTGGGCGCCAGCGGTAGAGACACTCAAAAACGGCAAGACACTTGATCACGACAAGCTTGATGCCTTGGTCGAAGCGACCAAGGACATGCAGGCCACCAAGGGACGCGCTGCGTATCTGGGTGCGCGTTCCATCGGACACATCGACCCGGGTGCGACTTCTTCGGGGCTGCTTATGAAAACCATGATCGACAGCGGTGTGCTATCATGATGGGCATCGTGCTCGTCTCACACACAGCCGGTATGGTTGAAGGGTTGCGCGCATTGCTTAAGGAAGTCGCCGGTGATATACCCATCACCATTGCCGGTGGTACGGACGAAGGCGGTGTGGGTACCAATTTCGAAGCGATCCAAAAAGCCATCGAGGACAATCCCGCTGAGACACTCTATGCATTTCATGACCTCGGCAGTGCCAAACTCAATTTGGACATGGCAATTGAAATGAGTGATAAATCGGTTTTTATAACCAACGCTGCTTTTGTGGAAGGCGCCTATGTCGTTGCATCGCTTATTGGCGCCGGCGCAGATGCAGATACCATTAAGAAAAATCTCGATCCCATCCGCATTAAGGAACGCTGATTTAAAGGCCGCACCCACGGTGCGGTCTTTTTTTTGTAATGAAAACTGTTTCATGTTGCAACGGCCTACACATTCAAAGACATGTGTGATAGTATACAAAAACACTTTAATACACTAAAGGAGTTGTTACTATGAAACCGGAACGTGAAAGTTGGACAACGCGCCTCGCATTTATCTTTGCGGCCGCGGGTAGCGCAGTAGGGCTGGGCAATATTTGGCGCTTTCCCTACGTTACTGCTGAAAATGGTGGCGCTGCATTCGTCATTGTGTTTCTTATCATCATCGCATTGATCGGGTTCCCCTTGATGGTTACCGAGATCACTTTGGGTCGAGAAACTAAGAAAAACCCTATCGGAACGTTTAAAGCACTCGCCCCCAACACCCCTTGGTGGTTGGTCGGTGCACTAGGTGTATTGGCCGGGTTTGTCATTCTGTCATTTTATTCTGTTGTGGCTGGATGGGGTATTTCTTACTTTTTCCAGACCGTCTTTGGCAATCTTCAGGAAGGAACGGATTTTGAAGCTGCGTTTGGTGCCCATGTCTCGCAAGGCTTCGCACCGGTGGCGTGGCATGCGCTGTTTATGATCATGACTGGTGTAATTATTGCACTGGGCATCGTCAAGGGCATCGGGCGCGCAGTGCGTTACCTCATGCCCGTATTATTCGTACTTATCTTGATGCTTGTCATCCGCGGTGTAACGCTCGAGGGAGCGTCTGTGGGCCTTCAGTATTACTTGCAGCCTGATTTCTCGCAAATCACTTGGCGTACATGGCTCGATGGAGCCGGGCAAGCATTCTTTACCCTTTCTTTGGGTATGGGCGCGATCATCACTTATGGAAGTTACTTGCGTAAAGAGGATGACGTCCCAAACAGTGCAAGCTGGATTGTGGGACTTGATGTGGTCATTGCTCTATTAGCCGGTCTTGCAATTTTCCCCGCTGTATTCGCACTTGGATTCTCCGAAGCCGATGGCCCTGGTCTTGCATTTATAACGCTTCCTGCTGTTTTCGCTCAAATGCCTTTTGGTCAGTTTTTCGGTTCAATCTTCTTCTTGTTCTTCTCTGTGGCCGCTTTGACAAGCGCACTGAGTCTGTTGGAAGTTGTTGTTGCTTGGTTGGTTGATGAGAAACAAATGAACCGCATCAAAGCCACAGCAATCGTCACCACAATCATCTTCCTTCTGGGTGTGCCTGCGAGCCTCAGCATGGGCGCAGTCGACATCACCGTCTTAGGAATGCCTTTTTTCGGTTTTCTTGATTACCTTCAAGAGACATTCTTTCTACCAATCGGCGGCTTGCTTACTCTTGTTTTCGCCGGCTATGTCTATACAGCCAAAAAGACACGCGAAGCAGCCAATGAAAATGCTGTTTCATTCAAACTTGGCGTATGGTATGAATGGTTGATCAAATACATTACCCCAGCCGCGGTGATCATCATTTTGCTCGCTGGATTGTTCCTCTAAATATTAAAGGAGATGCGAATTCGCATCTCCTTTTTTTATGCTGTAGCAAGCAGTGATTCAAAAGTGTTTAAAAACCATTCGATTTCAGTTTTTTCAATGGTGAGTGGTGGTAAAAGCCTAATGACATTGCCAGCGGTCACATTGAGAATAAGGTTTTTATCAAGGGCGTGACACCGAAGGGGTAAGGCGTCATAAGTAAGCTCAACACCCACCATGAGTCCACGGCCGCGAATATCGCGGATAGACTGAGGATAGCGGCTTTGAAGTTGTTTGAGTCCGTGCCACAGTACCGTTGCCTTGTGTTGTACTGCTGATTGAAAGGATGGAGCGGTGATGGTTTTAAGTAGAGCATGCCCACTTGCACACGCCAGGGGATTGCCCCCGAATGTCGAGCCGTGATCACCGGGTTCAAATACGCCGTCCCCCATAGCATCCACTAGCATAGCTCCCAGGGGAATTCCTCCTCCCAGCGCTTTTGCAAGGGTGATGATATTTGGGGTGAATGGTAAATCATCACTTGCAAGCATGCTTCCGGTGCGCATGAGTCCGGTTTGCACTTCATCAACGACAACAAGCGCATCATGTGCCAAGGCATGCGATTGAATGCTTTGGGCGAACGCATTAGTGATTGGGCGCACCCCCGCTTCACCTTGTATCACTTCGACAAACACGGCACAAACTGTCTCATCAAAGGCTTCTGAAAGCCCATCTGCATCATTGAAAGCGACGTGGCGAACGCCAGGAAGTCCAGGAGCGAACGCCGCTTTGTATCGAGGGGTTCCCGTCAGCGCCATCGATCCACTCGTGCGACCGTGAAACCCTTTTTCAACGGCTATGATCGTAGTTTTATCCGGATGGACACTACGTCCGCGCTTGCGCGCGAGTTTGAGCGCGGCCTCATTCGCCTCAGCTCCGGAATTGGCGAAAAACACCTTGTCATACCCGGTATGGTCACTCAAAGCGGACGCATAAGATTTCACAGCATCGCTTTCAAAGACATTGGAGATGTGCAGATGTCGACGCGCCTGAGTCTCAATAGCATGAATAATGGCCGGATGATTATATCCAAGGGCGTTGACACCGATACCACTTTGCATATCTAGGTAGGTATTGCCCGCTTTGTCCTTGAGCACACTGCCTTGTCCGGATTCGATATCGATATCGAATGGGCGGTAGGTTTTTAGCAGTTTTGACATGGGATCATCCCCTCAGTTCATCAAGAATATGGGTCTTGCCCGATGTTTGTTCGTCTTTATCCTTGATGTAGCGTGCCGGTGTCCCCGCCACAACAGTGCGCGGCGCAACGTCCTTGGTCACCATCGCCCCAGCAGCGACAACCGCGCCTTCACCCACGCGCACTCCTTCTAGTATGACTGCATTGGCACCGATGACGACATTGTCTTCGATGATAACGGGTGTCTTGCTTGGGGGTTCTAAAACACCAGCAATCACTGTTCCAGCACCGATGTGACAGTTCTCACCGATGGTTCCGCGGGCGCCGACAACTACGTTCATATCAATCATTGTCCGCGCCCCAACGACCGCACCGATATTGATTGTTGCCCCCATCATTATCACTGCGCCTTTGCCGATATCAACTTGGTCGCGGATGATTGAACCCGGTTCGATGCGCGCTTCAATGGTGCGTGTATCTAGCAAGGGAATCGCAGAGTTGCGACGGTCGTATTCGACTTCATACTCACTGATGCGATCACTGTAGCGCTCAAGCAGCGTATCGATTTCACCAGCCTCTCCGAAGACAACCGCCGATGCATCATCGCCGAACCATTTGACATCCTTGGCATCAACGGAGGATAATTCCCCTTTGAGGTAGAGTTTGACTGGCGTGGTTTTCGTGGCGTTTTTAATAAAATTGGAAATTGCATATGCGTCTTTGAGTTCACTGCTCATGGGTTTGCCCACTTTCTTCGATCAGCTGGTCCATACCAAATAGACCGCTGGTTTTTTGTGTGATGAATTTTGCGGCTTTAAGGGCTCCTTCGGCAAAGAGATCTTTGCTCAACGCTTCGTGTGAAATTGTGATGGAGTCACCACTGGAGGCGAACATGACATCGTGTTTGCCCACGATATTGCCTGCACGCACGACACTCATGCCAATGGCATCATCGCTACGTTTTCCCGCGCGCTGAGAGGTGAGGGTGCGTGGACTGGGAAGCGTTTCGTTGATGGTTTGTGCAAGCATGGTTGCCGTGCCACTGGGCGCATCTTGTTTGTAACGATGGTGCTGTTCGATAATTTCAATGTCGTAATCACTGAGCACAGCCGCATATTGGGAGATAATGCGCCTTAGCACATGTACCCCGAAGGCCATGTTCGCACTTTGAAAGATTGCTAGATGATTTGCGGTTTTCTCAATTGCTGCTTGCTGGGCTTCACTGAAACCAGTCGTCGCAATGACGAGGGGCGTATTGAGGCGCGCTGCATCCTCAAGCAGTGCTTCGCAATTAGCGGGATGGGAAAAATCGATTACAACATCCACCATTGGCGCGTCCTTAAGACGCGAGGGAACTGTAGCGTCCATGGGGTCAATGGCGATGATTTCATATCCGCGGACCTCAAGCAAGGCCATTACACGCTGGCCCATGGTGCCTTTGGCACCCACGACTCCGATACGTTTCACACTAAGCCTCCATAGCGTTCCATCGCCGCGCGCAATGACTTGACCTCACGCGCATCTAGTCCTACCAAAGGAAGGCGTGTCCCTCCCACGCGGTATCCGTGAAGCGTGAGCGCTGTTTTGATTGGAACGGGGTTGGGCCCGATAAACATGACCTCATTGAGAATATCGAGCGTCTCTTGCATGTTTTTCGCTGCCGCAGCGTCGGTAAGATATTGTTCATACAATTGTTGTGATAGTGATGCTGCGATATTGGCAACAACACTGATGACTCCATCGCCACCCAAGGCTAAGGTGTCATAATATAAATCATCATTGCCAGAATAAAGCGCAAAGTCATCCGGTGTTGCTTCGATCATGGCACGGACTTGTTCCGTGTCGCCTGCGGCTTCCTTGATGCCTTTGATCATGGGATGTGCACTGAGGGTTTGAACAGTGGAAACATCGATGTTGACGCCGGTGCGTCCGGGAACATTGTATAAGATTACTGGCACCGTAGCTGCACCGGCAATCTGGGTGAAATGCTCGATGAGCCCCTTCTGCGAGGGTTTATTGTAATAAGGCGCTACAGCGAGCAATGCATCGACACCGAGCGCTTGAGCCTTCTGCGCCATTTCCACGCTTTGCTTGGTTGCATTGGTACCGATATTTGCAATGACTGCAAGACGGCCACGGGCGCGTTTTACAGCAGTGTTAAAAAGCTCGAGTTTCTCCGCCTCGCTAAGCGTGGCACTCTCTCCTGTGGTCCCAGCTACAATGATCGCTTGGGTGGAAGCTTCAATGTGCAGATCAATCAAACGCTCAAACATTCTCAGATCAATCGTTTCTTCGTTCATGGGGGTGATAATGGCTACACCCGACCCTTTGAAAATACTCATGCTTTATCCTCCTGGGAAAATAGAATTTGCACCGCATTGAGCGCGGCGCCTTTGCGAATATTATCCGCAACAACCCACACATGCACGATCGCGGGATTGAACCGGTCTAATCTAAGCCGCCCGGTATGCACCGCATCATCGCCATCGACATCAAGCGGCGTGGGATAGGTGTGGGCGGGCCAGTGCTTGATTGGTGAAGCAGCTTCAAAAGCCGCTTCAACCGCTTCTAAGTCAACGGGACGGCTGCACTCGATGCGCATACTCACAGCATGCGCATTCATCACAGGCACACGCACACACGTTGCGCCCACTTCGATTTCGCTGTTTAGAATCTTGCGCGTCTCGTCTATCATTTTTAGTTCCTCTTTTGTCGTGTTGCCATCCTGCCACGCGTCGATGGCGGGCAACACATTGTGAGCAATCGGCTTCTCATAATTTTGAGCTGACCCTTCCTCAAGGGTCCGTTCTAACTCTTCGATGCCACCCTGACCCGATCCGCTCACAGCTTGATACGTTGTATAATCGACCCGTTTTACAGGCACAATCTCCTCAATAATGCGCAAGGGAATGACTGATTGAATCGTTGAGCAATTGGGATTGGCGATAATGGGCGCCTCACCGATGGTGTCAGCGTTGATTTCAGGAACAACAAGAGGGACTCCGTCATTCATACGCCACGCGCTTGAATTATCGATTACGCGTACGCCGCGTTCGCGTGCGATTGGAGCGAATGCTCTGGAGACTGCGGTGCCTGCAGAAAACAGGGCCACATCAACGGTATTAAACGATGTCTCATCGAGCGTTTTCACCTCAAGGGTATGGCGACCATATGGCAACTTAGTCCCACTGGAGCGTTTGGAGGCGTATACTTCGATGGCGTCCGCAGGGATGTGGCGTTGGTGTAAAATGCTGAGCATTTCACGCCCGACTTTGCCTGTGGCGCCGATGATTGCAATGCGTTTCACTGATATTCCTCCTCTATTTCTATTGTGGCGATTTTTCGCGCGGGACCATTCAATACCACGCTTTCGTTCACCTCAACACGCAGTGTGCCTCCGGGCACATCCACGCGGATGGTTTGTGCGTCGCTATTTTGCGCGGCGATAACTGCGGCGGCCGCACTTCCCGTGCCGCAAGAAAGCGTGGGACCTACGCCGCGTTCATAGGTTTTCATGCGGATGTGGTCGGAATTGATCATTTCCATTGCATTGATGTTGATTTTTGAGGGAAACATGGAGTGACCGCAAAACGCCGTCCCAAATTGTGAAATGTCTAGAGCATCAAGGGATGGAACCATGTGCACAGCATGAATGGTGCCCAAGTTAAGTATCAGGAATTCAGCATGCATGCCTGCTGCACTAAGCGTAATGGGATGAAGGAATGACTGACCACCCTGGATGAGGGTTTCATCGAGTTCAAACTGCGGGCGTCCCAAGTCAACACTGATTGTTCCGTCAGTTTCTGCAATGATTGGGACATCTCCACTGAGGGTTTTAATGGTGGTGCTATGCTTTGTAAGCAGGCCTGTGTCATTTAAGAAACGTACAAACGCACGCATGCCGTTTCCGCACATGGGCGCGATGGAGCCATCGGCATTATAATAGCGCATATGAATGCCTTGCGCGTCGATATGGGGGAAAATTAGACCATCGGCGCCGATACCGAAATGACGGTCACACCAGTGTCTGGCAAAATCGCTGGGGGAATTGGGAGAACTGGTCGTCATGATAAAATCATTGCCGGTTGCTTCGTATTTATATATTTTCATGACTTCACCTCACAGTCCAAAGGCTTCGGCAATGACAACTGCTGCGTCATTGGCGCAGGCTTTGGGGATGGCGTAGGAAATCGATATATCGGACGTTGTGACCAGTTTAAAGGGTATGTTTTGTGCCCCCAGCAAACTGAATAGTTCAGCAGCTACCCCTGATTGTGTACGCATGCCGATGCCCACAACCGACAACTTGGAGAGGGTTTCATCAAAATGAACAGTGATGCGGGGCTGGTGGTGGCGAAAATCTTCAAGCGCATCCTTGAGCGCTGGAAAATCTTCCGTTTTGCTGGAAAAGGATATGTTGAGGCCATTTTCAGAGGTGTAGGAATGCGAAATCATATCAACGTTGATGTCACGGTGTGAAAGCGCGTTGAATAGTTTTGGGATTGTCTGGTGGGGAGCGCTCACATTTTCAATAGAGACAAGTACGATGTCATCGACAACGCTCACTCCGGTCACTGTTCGTTGTTCAAGCATGGTTGAATGCTCCTTGATGGTTGTTCCACTCCTGTGCGTATGCGCATGGGCGACAGTGAGTGGCACAGTATATTTTTGGGCGAGTTCCACAGCGCGCGCTTCCAATACATTGGCGCCCAGGGATGCGAGTTCACTCATTTCTTCATAAGTAATCGTGGGAAGTTTTTGTGCAGCGGTATAGCGCCGCGGGTCGATGCTGTAGATTCCCTCTACATCTGTAAATATCTCACACGGCACATCAAGCATGGCGGACAAAGCCACGGCGGACGTGTCTGAACCACCGCGTCCGAGGGTGGTGATATCACCGGTGCTGTTGACACCTTGGAATCCTGTGACAATCACACTGCGATTATTGGTCAGATGGTCTTTGATAGTTTGAACATCGACCGCTTTGATTTTGTTTTTTGAATACGCGCCCTCTGTTTGAATGCCTGCTTGCGTTCCATTGAGTGCAACTGCATCAAGGCCCTGGTCGCGAATCATCATTGTCAATAGACTGCTTGATACTTGTTCACCAGTTGCAAGCAGCATGTCCATTTCCCTTGCCGAAGGATTTGAAGAGGCCTTCATTGCCAGGGAATGAAGCTGATCGGTCGTATGCCCCATCGCGCTTACCACTATTACAATCGGACCGGATTGCCTGATTGTGTGCGTGATGCGTCTTGCCACGTTGCGCATGGATTCAATGGTTGAAAGCGATGTGCCGCCGTATTTTTGAACGACCATTACGCTTCCACGTCCATTCTCAACAGATCTTCATATGTTTCGCGCCGGACGATTGTGCGGTGGGTTCCATCTTTGGTAAGTACCACCGCAGGGCGAGGCAGACGGTTGTAATTTGATGCCATGGAGTGATGATAGGCGCCTGTGGAGAACACGGCAAGAATATCCCCCGTCTGCGGAGTGGGCAACTGCGTCTCAGTGATGATGATGTCTCCTGATTCACAGGCTTTGCCGCCTACTGCATAGGACGTATCATGGGCCGCATGCATACGGTTGGCGATTGCTCCTTCATATTTTGCTTGATACAGTGCGGTTCGCAAGTGATCGGCCATTGACCCATCCACAAAGCAATAGCGCTTTGTGCTGTGAGTTGTCTTTATTGCGCCGACTGTATAAAGGGTGACACCTGCATTGGCAGTAATCGCGCGCCCCGGTTCTATCATGAGGGTGGGGCTGGGAAGATTGTGGCGCGTAAGCATGGCCTTGATCGTGGTGAGAAGGGCGGGCAAAAAAGAAAGCTCAACCGGAGTGTCTTCGCTGGTATAGCGCACCCCGAATCCCCCGCCCAGATTAATCGCCGGAGTGATAATGTCATAATCCTGATGAAGCGTAGCAATCACTTCAATCACAGCGCGCGCATGGGCTTTGAATGATTCATCTTCAAAAATCTGTGAGCCAATGTGAGAGTGCACGCCGGCGAAAATCAAGTGTTCACTGTTTTCAATGCGTTTTATGAGTTCATATGTCGAGGGTTGATAGACCGAAAGGCCGAACTTGGAATCATTCTTGGTCGTGGCGATATATTCGTGGGTGTGGGCTTCAATGCCGGGATTCAAACGCAACATCACACGAACCGGAGATTGCGCGCGCGCTTCAATACGGTCGATTTCAAGGGGATTGTCCGCGATAAACGTCCCTACCCCGTGGTCCAAGGCCAGATCGATTTCTCCGGGGGATTTGTTATTGCCGTGAAAATAGATGTTTTCCATGGGAAATCCTGCTTTGATGGCCGTCATAAGCTCTCCGCCACTCACCACATCAAGATGGAGGCCCTCTTTGGCCACCAGCTTGCACATGGCAATGGTTAAAAATGCTTTTGACGCATAAAGCACACGTGTTTGAAGTTTCGGGTGGGAAAAGTAATGCTTAAAGGCACGCATACGTGTTACCATCGCGTTCTCATCCATTACATAAAGCGGGGTTCCATATGTGTCGACGAGCGTCTTTGCAGACACACCGCCAATGTGAAGCATTCCTGTTTCATCGATAGTTTGTTGGTCGTATAGATACATGTCAATCTTCCTTTCAAAAGAAACTGGTCATGAGCAAAAGCACATGACCAGTCCTTTCGCCCACCACAAATAAGCGCTTCCCCCCAGAATCGGGCCTTCTGGGAGAACAGTCCTGTGCATCTTATTACACAGGCCCAGTGCGGATTCGCACTTCGGCACCGACCCCTTTACACGGTTACTCATGGTCTGGCGCGGCCTCGTTGCTTGCGGTATTTATTCGTTTTGTGTGATTGATTTTACTGAACTGGGTTCAATGATGCGCTGATGGATCAGGATGGCGAGATAGGCGCGCACGCCTGTTGTGAGAACCGATTCATTGAAATTGAAGCGTTCTGAATGAAGAGGATGCACATGTCCGCGTGATTCATTGCGCGTCCCCAGCAACATGAACAGCCCGGGAATCGCTTGTTGGTAAAAGGCGAAATCCTCCGCTAGCATCACCGGTCTCACCGTCTGCGTTTCAAAGGATTGGAGTGCTGATTGTGCATTAGCGTGAAGAGTTTCATCATTATATACTGCGGGATAGAAATCTCTGATTTCAAGGTCGATGGCTACATCGTAAGCACGGGCTGTGTGTGTTGCTAGGCGGTGCATGGTGGTTTTAATTGCGTCATAGGTAGATTGTTCAAACGTTCTTATCGTTCCTTCAAACCCTGCCTGTGCGGCAATGATATTACGCATCTGACCGCCCTGGATGGTGCCTATAGCAATCACTGAGGGGACCAGAGGATCGATCATTTTCGTGATTAGATCTTGATACTGGGAATAAAGATTCACCATCGCCGAGATGGCGTCCTTACCATCATGGGGATGGGCGCCGTGGGCGCTCACGCCTTTCACATGCACATCGAACTCACCGTTTTGTGCCATCATGGGGCCGCTTTTCATACCGATGGTGTGTTCTGGGAGTTCAGGATAAAGATGAAATCCATAGATGCTTTCGATGGCATGGGTGCTTACTACGCCCTCATCAACAATTACTTTCGCACCTCCAGGACCCTCTTCGGCTGGTTGAAAAAGCAATACGATTGTTTTTTGAGGCGTGGGGATTTTACTGAGATAGTGAGCGAGCCCCAGAAGCATGGCCATGTGACCATCATGCCCGCACGCGTGCATCTGTTTGGGATGTTGACTCATAAAATCGTGATGTGCGGCTTCACTGACATACAGTGCATCCATATCCGCTCTGAAGGCGATGGCGGTATCTTGTTTTCCGGGTATTTTGGCTAAGACCCCGCTTTGAGCGATGGTTTGTGGCGTATAGCCCATTTCACGCAGTCGTTGTTTGATGTAAGCCTGCGTCTTGGGCAAATCAAAGCCAATCTCGGGAATTGTATGCAGGTGGCGCCTTTCGTTTGTAACCATTGCTTCAAGTGTAGGCATGTTAAGCGCCCCTTTCAAATTAAAAAGCCATGAGCAAAGGCTCACGGCTTCCCGATTGCCCCGCCGTATAGAAGCGCACTAAACCACTGTTGGGGACAGCGGTTTTGCAGTCTTGCGTCTATTAAACGCAAGCCCAGTGCACACGCAGTGCACTTCGGCGCGGACCCATCATAGTGATTGATCGCGCGCGGCCTCATTCTACACAGAATTTTTATTCATGATTGGTTTAAACTTTACCACACTGGCAAGGATGTGTCAACAAAGGGGGTTAATTCTTTGGCAGGGGATCGCGAGCAGGGTCGAAGTCAATGGCGTTGAGTGCCTTCATCGACACTGCATCGATGGTGAAATCCACATCCGCATTGGTTCGCATGCGTTGTGGATTTTCACTTTTGGGAAGCGGATTGGTGCCGTTTTCCAGACAAAAGCGAACAGCGAGCTGCGCAGGGGTGACTTCAAGCTTTTCGGCAATGCGTTTGATTTGCGGGTGGTCAAAAATGCCACCACGACCAAGAGGAGAGTAGGCCTGGACCAAAATGCCGTTGGCCTTACAGAAGGTGGTGATTGCTTCTTGGGTGAAGCCGATGAAATAGCGGATTTGATTGACCATGGGGAGAATATTGGCATTGGCTTTTAAGTTTTCAAGGTCGCGGACCGCGAAATTGGAAACGCCGATGCTTCTGACCTTGCCTTCACTGTATAGTGTTTCAAGGGCGCGCCACACCTCGAGATTGCCCGCGTCGTAGGGGCGGGTGTCATGGCGTTCTTCTCTTGGGGCGGGACCGTGGATCAAGTACAGATCGAGATAATCGGTTTTGAGATCTTTAAGGGTGGTATGGAAATATTCCATTGTTTGCGCATAGGTCTTGATGTTCGATGGGACTTTCGATGTAATGAACAGTTCCTCGCGGGGAACTCCAGTTTGTTGAATGGCATCGCCCAGGGACTGTTCGTTTTCATAAAAAGCGGCTGTATCAAGATGTCTATAGCCGGCTTGGATGGCTTTTGTGAATACATCAACGGCATTGGGTCCGTTATAGATTCGCCACGTACCATAGCCGATTTTGGGAATCTTTACACCATTGTAAAGGGTGAATGTTTCCTTAAGCATACTCATCGTATTCCTCCTTCATGCGTTGAATGGTTTTAACAATCTTACCCTGAAACTTGCTTTGTTTGTGTCGTTCACTCTTTGATTATTTCAGCGTGAGTGCACTGAGGGCTTCCATGTCGACATCCTGAGTATAATCGATCGTATCAAAGGCGAAACCGTTGATTTGATAGAAATCGTTGATGAAACGCGTGGTGCCACTGAGGTTAAAGAGCTGCTCATCTGGGGTGTTATGCATGATTTCCTGTGTTTTTTTCTGGATGGTCTCATCAAGTTCGTATGCATCCATGCGCAATCTTCCTTCGCTGTCTGTATGGCGTTTTTCACCGTAAACCATATCGGCGAACAGACGGTACTTGTGCGCGAGGATGCTTTCGTGCATGCCTTCTTTGACCATTACATCATAAAGCGCTGAAACATAAATGGGCATCTGGGGAATAAAGACACTGGCCTTGGTCACAACGCCTTTGGATGCAGAGATAAGCGCTTCACCTCCAAGGCTTGCACTAAGGGTTTCATTGAGGGTGCGTGCGGTTTTTTCCAGGTCACTTTTCGCGTATCCCAGCGTGCCTCCGCGATAAATTGCTTCGGTGGTGTCACTTCCTATGTAAGTGTAGGCGATGGTTTTGACGCCGTGGGAAAGGACACCTGAGGTTTCGAGGGTATCCAGCCACTGTGCCCAGTCGCTGCCTCCCATCACTTTGATGGTGTTGTCGATTTCTTCTGGAGTTGCTGGGTCGACGCGAAGCGTATCAACGCGTTCATTCGCAATATCGATGGTTCGCCCCTCGACGCTTTCGCCTACGGGTTTGATGGCGCTTTTGATGATTTCACCGGTGTTTTCGTCTTTGCGCGCACCGGCCGCAAGCGAATAGATTACAAGGTCAACGGTTCCGAAATGTTCTTTGATGGCGGCGATGACATCGTGTTTCATCTGCGTGGAAAAGGCATCACCCACAAAATCACGGTGAATGGTTCCCAGTTCATCGCTGAAGGATTGGAAGTGAATATTGTTCCACCATCCGGCGGTACCGGTGCGCTTGCCTTTGGGGGCGCTTTCATAAGAGACATTGATGGTGTTTGCACCACCGCCATAGGCGAGAGCGATTCGGCTTGCCAGGCCATAGCCTGAGGATCCACCGATGATCAGTACGTTTTTAGGCCCGTCAAAACCGGGTTTGGTTTTTGCTTCATCAATTTGGTTTTTTACGTTGATTCGACATCCATGAGGATGGGCATTGGTAAATACGTTGGTACGTATGCTTGGTTTGATTATCATGTTTTCACTCCTTAAAAATTGTTCATTGTACTCATCATTGTATCATTATTTATCAATATGATAAGGTTTCACCCAGAAATTTTAACAATTTATTTGATAATCAAAGTAAAAAGCGTCCGCGGACGCTTTAAAGCGTTACTTCCTCATTATCAAGCGCCAAGGTGATGACTCTGTGAGGATTTTGGGTGAGCGCTTTGATGCGCCGGTCTTCAAGCAACGCCTCACGCAATGCATTAAGCGTTTTAAAAGGAAGGGGGTGGGGAAGGTTAAGAGCGGTGACGGTCCCGTTGCTTAGTGCAGGAATGCCGTGCACATATCTGAAGGCGTCCATGTTGGCATGGATGGTGTTGATGGTGATGGTGTGGGCGGTATCACTATTGAAATCCGCACGGTAAAACCGGTTGTTTTTGATTGATTTAATTGCGGCTTCCCCGCCATTTTTGGCACTGATGAATAAGCCATCTCGAATCCCGTTTGGAAAAGGATGGCCTTTTGAGGCGGTGGTGAAATCCGGGAGAACGCGCGCCATCTCATCGGCGGTCAGTCCCAGGGCGCGGTCAATGAATGTCAATTGATTGGTTGAAGTATTGAACCGCACATCGATGGTGCCGCTAAGCACTTCCTGGCTTTTCTCCAAAACATCATAGGCTTTGTGGGCGTTGATCACACCTTCATACACAATCTCTCTTACAAAGGCCTCGCGGGTGAAATCTTCCAGTGAAGGCAGAGTGTAGGAATCTGTACAATCAATTGTTTTCATTAATTGAACCTCCTGTAAGCAAAATCATCACGGGTCATTTCCCTGATGGCGTCGAATGCTTTTTGATACACAGGGATCATACGCGGTTCACTGACGCGCGTGAGCGCTTCATCAAGCGTGAACCAGCGAACACCGCTGTTTTCATCTGGCTTGACGCTCAAGGGCGCCGTGGCATCTCCGCGTAGAAGATAGGTTGCGTTGAGGTGTAGGTGGTCCCCCACATAGCGGCCGTGCTTGATATGATTGGTCACTTGCAAAATATCGACCATGAAAGGGTCTTTGTAAACCGGCGCTACGTCTTTGAGTCCTGTCTCTTCACGGGTTTCCTTGAGCGCTACTTCCAATAGATCAGGATTCCCATCAGCATGGCCGCCCACCCATGCCCAGGAATTATAAATGTTGTGATGCGCAAACAGCACATGTGTCGCTTCATCATTGATGACAATCGCACTGACGGTGATGTGCGCGATGGTGTTTGTGCGCTCTAGCGCATCGGGATTATTGTCAATGAAAGCCAAAATGGTAGTACGGTCAATGGTTTCCTGTTCGTTTTTCGGTGTGTAGTTCTGGAAAATCGTTTTAAGCATGGGGAACCTTCTTTCAGTGGCGAATATCGAATGAATTGTGTGGCTCGGTGGGGCTGGTGGGTGTCGCGTGAAAATCGGTGATGTTTCCAGGGGATTCCTTTTTCAATGCTTCCATAAACGCTTCTACATCTTTTTCATTGCCCTGGGCGAGGCATTCGACGCTTCCGTCCCTGCGGTTGCGCACAAAGCCTTTGATGCCATAGCGCTTAGCGCGCTGGGCAATGAAAAAGCGCATGCCTACGCCCTGGACCATGCCATTGAGTTCAATATACACAGTATGCACACTGCATGCCTCCAATCTGCGTTTACGCATTCGTGTCTGACTTCTATTGCGGGCGTCACTCTCCGGTGATTTGTACATGAACCTTGCGGGTTCGCGGACCGTCAAATTCACAGAAATAGATGCCTTGCCACGTGCCGAGCAACATCGTTTGCGCTTCTATGAGAATCGTCTGTTCAACACCGATTACCGATGATTTGATGTGTGCGTGGGAATTGCCTTCCATATGCTTGAATGCTTTACGGTCGGGAAACGCTGCATCGATGCCCATAATCATATCACCCTCCACATCGGGATCGGCGTTTTCATTGATGGTCACCGCCGCTGTGGTATGAGGGATGAATACCGTGATGTGTCCATTTTGAATGGATGCTTGTTTCAAACACTGTTTGATTTCCTTAGTGATGGGTTGCATGATTTGCGGGCGCTGGGTTGTGATTTCAAAAGTATATGTCTTAATCATCGCAAGCCTCCTTCATTCACAGTATAACACCGCTTGATGGGGTGTTCAAATCATTCAAAAGGGCCTGGGCATAGTGATAGCCAAGCTGCTCAAAAATATCGAGATGCTAAGGTGTTTGTGACGACTTTTGTCGATTCCATTAAAATCGATTGCACCCGAGCAGTCTCATCTTGTTTCCGTACTTTCTTATCAACGTACTATAGTTTTCATAATAGCATTTTTCATGTACTTTAGAAGCCTATAGTATGAAAAAAGCATACAATTTGTATGCTTTTTTACTTATTCACTGTAGCCTAAGCCAATGCGTACTTTTTCAAGATTGTGTTCAAATATATCGATCATACCCATGCCACTATCAAAATCGTCCGTTCCGAGATTGGCACCATTGTAAAGATATAAAATCTCTGCGCCCGTTTCTTCGCTTATTATATCGGCGACGTCAGGATAAATGAGATGCTCACTGAATAAATGCTCTATTTCGTTGGCCTTCATAGTGTCAATCATCTCACCGATGGCTTGAGAGGTTGGTTCGCTGTCGGTGGAGAACCCTCGGTAAGGATTGATGAGCTCAAGTCCATAAGCTTCAGTGAAATATCCTAATGCATTGTGTCCACCAAGCATGATGCTATCAAGCTCAGTGCTTTCAACCGTGTCATGAAACGCTGAATCCAATTCGTTGAGTGATTCGACGTATTCATCAGCATTTTGGCTGATGACATCACTATGTTCGGGCACCAATTCTAATAAGAGCGCCTCAATGTCACGCGTGATTTGCACCATGTTTTGTGGGGACGTCCAAACATGAGGATCATAATCACCGTGATCGTGATCGTCATGATCATCATCGTGGGCATCGTCGTGATCGTCATCGTGGGCATCGTCGTGATCATCATCGTGAGTATCGTGAGTATCGTGTGCCTCGTCGTGATCGTCATCGTGGGCATCGTCGTGATCGTCATCGTGACCAATGGTTTCAATATTTGAGCTGATATTCAATAACGTGTAGCCGTAATTATCATGTTCCTCAATGAAAGTGGATATCCATGGTTCCATCGCTGCATTGGTATAAATGAGCGCATCTGATTCGAAAATATCCGCCACGGTTCTGGGGGAGGGTTCATAACTGTGCGCATCCACACCCGATGAGAGCAAAAATTCATTGTTCACATAATCTCCGGCAAGTGCGCGAACAACATCATATTGAGGGAAAAGCGAGGAATAGACCGTCACTTCACCACTATCTTCTTCACTTGTTGTGCATGCGCTCATTGCGAAGACAAGCCCAAGCAACAAGACTAGTAAAAAACGTTTCAAAGTAATCACTCCTAAAATTTATTGTAGCCAAATCATAGCATACTTTTATGCAAATGCAAATCATTCGCATTAACAATAGCGGCTGTCTTACAAAAAATTTACCACGTGTTGCATGAACATAAATTGATTGATTATTCATAGGCAGAGGCTGCTTACTGCTTCCGATATCAAACGCCAGCACAATGGGTGTGATATACTATTGGTGAATAAATAGGGTTGTTATTTTAAGAAGGAGGCATATGATGAAACGTGTTGAAAACAAAGTAACACTCATCACTGGTGGTGCATCAGGCATGGGAAGAGCCCAGGCCAAACTTTTTGCCGAGGAAGGGGCGAACGTGATTGCAGCAGACATCAATGAACAAGGCCTCAAGGAAACAATCAAGCAAATCAGGAATAATGGTGGTGAGGCCATCGGGATCACCCTTGATGTTTCTGATGCATCGCAGATTGAGCGTGTCATTGAGCGCGCGCATGAAACCTATGGCTCAATAGACATCTTGATCAACACTGCTGGCGCGTTCGATCATTTCAAGGATGCAATGGCTTTGGATGAAGAAACCTTTGACATGATTATGGGCATCAATATTAAAGGCATGCACCTTTTAACACAGGCGGTACTCCCTGATATGCTTCAGAAGAATCATGGTACGATTGTCAACGTTTCATCAATTGCAGGATTATTGGGCAACGCGGGGGGCGCAGCGTTCACAATGGCCAAGCATGCTGTAATTGGCTATACACGACACTTGGCGTACACGTATGCGGCCAAAGGCATAAAAATCAATGCCATTGCTCCCGGTGCCATTGACAGCGGGACGTTTGAGTCGCATCTGCGACACACACCCCTCAAGGACGTTGCCAGCAGCGCACCCGCAGGACGAATGGGAACTGCGCGTGATATCGCTGAGACGACGCTGTTTTTAGCCAGTGATGAAGCTCGTTTCATCACTGGCGCAGTCCTCCCCGTGGATGGGGGCATAACACTGCAATGATTTGTTTGTTTCATTCCCCTAGGGTTTGTGAAAAGAAATGATATAATGAATTGACATCCAGGGTGGACAATTCAACGCTAAAATATTATAGAGGATGCTTATGGGGCTTATAAACGGAATCGCGTTAATCTCGGTGACGTTATTATTCATGCCGTTCACTTATGATTTCGCGTATCTGAGAACGATTCTTTTATTGCTCGCGTTCGCCGCCGGTGTCGCGAATATCATCCATTACCGCATAAACGCTTATGGTGTTGACTATCATAGAAAAACCACAAAACGTATTCAAAGTCTTGAAAAACGCCTTCATCAAGTCTCAAACAACGTGAAAGACAAGGAATAGAGTGAAAAGTCAACCGGTCATGAAACGCTAAGGCAGGATGTTTTCTGTTGCATCTTAATTCGTGTGTTTGTTTTACATTACTAATCTGGCATTGAGAATGTGTCGGGGGTGATTGCTTGAGAACCGTCATGAAAGTTTTCGCGGTCCTTGTTTATCTCATGCTTCTTTCTTGGTTTTATCTTCATCTTTTGGAATCCGAGGGGTTTGATTTTCCACAGTGGTACCATTTCCTGCTTTTTCTCATGTTTGTGGCAGGGACAGTGATGGTCGCCATTGAATTGGCCCATCGGTCCCTTCTCTGGTCCGCTGTCGCATCGCTTCTTGCGACCGGTCTTTTCATTAATTTCATGCTTCAGACTGACGTGTTCTCCACAGGGGGCGGTGCGTTATTCATCCTTCCCTTGATCTTTTTGGTAGGCATGGATATCTTTTGGCTCATCGTGCGTGGTCTACTCCATTTGAAGCCATCGGGAAAAGACGCATGAGTGTCGCTTGAATCATTTCTTTTCGGAAGAACCATGACGCCCGGTGGGCGCTCCCTGCATGCGTTTCGGTTGTTTTCAACTGTTTAAATATGAAGTGGTTGTCTTTGTATCATTGAATGCATGTCAAAACAAGGGTGTGACCATGGAAAAAGATGGACGAACAGAAGCAGAATGTATTTTGTGTTGACTTGCCTCTTGCTTAATAGCATGGGGAACTTTTTCCCTTTCCCATGCTTTACGGCATCGGGTTTTCCGCCTTCGGTGATTAGACCCCTGGGGATGATGTGAAACTGACGTTGAGGGCGGGGTCTTCGGTTCTGTTCCTTTTGGTATTCACCCGCTATTACAAACAAACGCATAAACTCATGCAGGACGACATTTACCACACAGTTAGAAATCATAAAACTGATTCCAAAAAAGCTCTCAGAATTTTAACCCCATTAAAAATCGAGGTGATGAAGTGCCTTCTAAATATCAATTGACATTTGATGGTGATTTGCTTCAACGTGGATTCTGGATTTACATTTGGAAAGTGGAGGACAGAAAGACATCCAATCTTTATTACTATGTGGGTAGAACAGGGGACAGTTCCTCATTGAACGCTTCCTCCCCTTTTTCACGTCTTTCCTCCCATCTCTCAAAAAACCCCAAAGCAAATGCCCTGCTTAAGCACCTACATGCGCAGGGAATCGCTGTAGGGGAATGCCGTTTTGATTTTTTCTCTTTTGGCCCGTTGTTTTTTGAAGCCTTCAACTGGGAAGATCATAAACACAAGCGCGACAAGACTGCGACAGTTGAAAAAATGGTCGCACAATCATTGAAAGAGCGTGGCGTCACTGTTTTTGGTGTCCATCAGGTTAGTCAGCATCGTTTCATAGATTCACCGGAATTGAGAACAATCGTCGATAATATAATGGATGACATCACTGATAACATACACGATACAAACAAATGACCCTGAGGTGAAAGTTATGGGAAAGGGCATGGAAGTGACTTGTTCACAATGCGGCTATGAAATGATCATCAGGTTTGGTGTTGGCATGATGTATGGAGGGCTTGATGATTTATCAAGCACAGGAATCAATATTCTTCATCTGATTGATTCCAAACGGATTCAATCATACGTTAAAACACTGATCAAGCATAAGAATGGGACCATCAACGTAGTGAAAGATTCATATCATACCCTTTATAAATGTCCTGAATGCGAAGTGCCTTACAACCTTTTCTGGTTCAAATTGAAGCATGTTGGTGGTGTATATGAGCCTGACTATCTATGTGCCCATTGTGAAACTGAACTTCTGCATATATCTAATGCATCAAAAGCACTGAACGATGTACGCTGTCCTAAGTGTTGGAATAAGACGACTTTCTCAACCAATACCTTGACCCTTATTTATTGGGATTGATAAGAGAATGTATCCTCTCTAGTATTTGTCTGATATTTTCCTCACAAAGATTTAAAAGACCTCCAAACCACGTGTCCATCAAGCATTGTGCCAGCGTTTGATTCGGATGGGGTCAAAGGTGTGACTCTGTGATGCATGATGGAACCGGTGAACCTTCCCTCATAACAACGGTGTCCATTCATTTTCGGTATAGCATTTCCCATCCACATCGAAAACATCAAGGCGACTGCAGGCTTGGTTCAGGTTTTCGGTGCTTTTTATTCTGGCGGTGTCCACACGCTCTCATCCGCTTGCGTACATCCCTCACTTCACATTCGCCCACTGGTCTTATGAGGAGGCGACGCGCATCGAGACAGTTCATCTACCGTGTACCATGAGGGCCGTGAACTTTTTCGCCTTCTCCTACTAAACCCTGCAGACGGTTCATGTGCCAAGGACCACCGAATACATCGATGACCGCGCATTGCAGAACCATGTCACGGTGATCTATGAATACCATGGTTCAAAGCGAAAGACAATGTGTTTAACAACTTATTATCAGATAGAAAGCCCCTTGAAAGAGGCGCCGCATGGAACAAGGATCGCTATGCATATTTCAGGGGTTTTTTGTTTGAAAGAGTAAAAAAGGTAGTATGTCCATATAGATTTTGACATTGGGAGGGATACAATGAAACAACTCATCACAGGCGGTGCATCGGGCATGGGAAGAGCCCAGGCCAAACTTTTTGCTAAAGAGGGCGCGAAAGTAATTGCGACCGACATCAACAAAAAAGGCCTCAAGGAAACAATCAAGCAAATCAGGAATAATGGCGGCGAGGCCATCGACATCGTTTTCGATGTTTCTGACACATCACAGATTGAACATGTCATCAAACAAGCGCATGAAGCCTATGGACCCATTGACATCTTGATCAATACCGCGGGCATCCTGGACAATTTTAAAAACGCGCTTGACCTTGATGAGGAGACGTTTGACAAAGTTATCGGTGTCAATCTTCGCGGCGTGCATTTTCTCACAAAAGCCGTCTTGCCCGATATGCTTGAAAAAGAGCACGGATCGATTGTCAATATCGCCAGTATCGCCGGTTTGATGGGCAATGGTGGGGGAACCGCCTACACAATTTCCAAGCACGGTCTGATTGGTTACACACGCCACTTGGCCTACACCTATTCCTCCAAGGGCGTCAAAATCAATGCCATCGCACCCGGTGCCATTCACAGTGGCATGACCGAGGAACTTTTTAAAGACAAGGCAATGTTGGACATGGTTGAGAGCAAACCCATCGGACGCTATGGAACGAGTGAGGAGATTGCAGAAGCCACGCTCTTCTTAGCAAGTGATGAAGCGCGCTTTATCACCGGTGCTATCCTTCCCGTTGATGGAGGATGGATTTTGCAGTAATACCATAAAAGAGTCGGTTTTACCGGCTCTTTTTAATATCTTTTCAAGCATTATTCAACCTATGATAAAATAGAAATGTATCTGTTTTATACGCCCTTTAGGGAAACGAGGTAAGTGTATGGAAATAATCAACGTCCAAAATTTGAAAAAGCGATTTGGCTCCACCCAAGCACTTGACGGCATTGACCTGAGTGTACACAAAGGACAAATCTATGGGTTCATTGGTCCTAATGGTGCTGGAAAAACCACTGCTATTCGTGTGTTGCTTGGGATTATTAAAGGAGATAGTGGGACGGCTTCGATATTCGCAAACAATGTATGGGACGATGCGGTAATCATACATAAGCACCTTGCCTACGTTCCTGGGGAAGTGAATCTGTGGCCCAACCTCACAGGCGGGGAAGTGATTGATTTGTTTTTGCGCTTCACTAATAGTAGCAACATATCGCGAAAGCGCGAACTCATGCAGTCCTTTGACTTCGACCCCACAAAGAAATGCCGCAGCTATTCCAAAGGCAACCGCCAAAAGATTGCCTTGATTGCCGCATTTGCCTCAGATGCGGAATTATTCATTTTTGATGAGCCTACTACCGGGCTTGACCCTTTGATGGAAAATGTATTTCACGAACAAGTCAGAAAGGTTCAACGCGAAGGCAAAACCGTTTTCCTTTCCTCACATCGTCTCAGTGAAGTTGAAAAACTCTGCGATACACTCAGCATCATCCGCAAAGGACGCATCATTGAGACGGGAACCCTTGAATCTCTCAGACACTTGAGACGTCTTAACATCACCCTTAAAACACACAAACCCATCGATGCTTTGCAAAGCATTGATGGCATTCACGCAGTTCGCAGTGAAAATGGTACCCACACCTTTCAAGCCGATCGCGACAAAATCGGATCGATCATAAAGACACTCGCCCCCTACGATGTGACCCTCTTTCAAAGCGCTCCGCCGACGCTTGAAGATCTTTTCATGCATTATTATGAAGAGACAAGCGACAAATGACACGGTATTTCGTGAACGCGCCATTATTATTCAAAACCATTTTCAGGCGGGACGCAGTGCGCATGGCCATATGGTTTTTTGCAATCACTGCCTTTGGAGTGAGTGTGGCGGCGGCGTATCCAAATCTTTACCCCAGTGAAGCAGAACGAATGGCACTGGGTGAGACGATGAGAAACCCGGCCATGATCGCCATGGTCGGGCACCCTTACGGCGTGGATAACTACACGGTTGCGGCCATGTATGCCAACCAGATGCTGGTGTTCATGCTCATCACCACGGGTGTGATGTCGATCATGATGGTGGTCCGTCACACTAGAAGCAACGAGGATGAAGGCATCATGGAGATAATCCGTGCATTCCCCGTTGGACGGATGAGCAATCTCGCAGCGACACTCCTCGCTCTTGTGGTGCTCAATTTCTTGATTGGCGCCGGATATGGCGGATTGCTCGCGATTATTGGCATTGAAAGCATCACCCCCGCCCACGCACTGACTTTCGGGGGCGCGATCATGGTCAGCGGAATTTTTTTCGGGACGCTTGCAGCGGTATTCGTTCAACTCTTTGATCACTCCAGAGCGGCGCTCATTTGGAGTTTTATGACACTGATTGGGCTCTACATTCTGCGTGCAATTGGTGATGTGAGTCTACCCGCACTGTCTTGGGCGAGTCCCCTAGGATGGATCATGCACAGTGAGGTGATGGTCAACAACTATATTTGGCCTCTAGGACTTGTTGCGCTTTTGTCGGTTGCATTGACATCACTTGCTTTTAAACTCAATAGCATGCGCGATCTTGGAAGTGGGTTTTTCCATGGAAAAGACGGGCGCGCGGAGGCGCCAAAATCACTGCTCAGCCCCTTGGGTCTGACACTGAGGCTCCAGCGTACGACGCTTATCGCCTGGGGAATCACAGTGTTCATTCTCGGAGCATCGTATGGATCGATATTTGGCGATCTTGACGCATTCTTAAGTGAAAACCAGGCCATTATGGACCTTATCCCCGATGAATTAGCCGGGGATATAACACTGCAGTTTTTGATAGTTATTATGCAAGTAATTGCCATCACCGCGGCGATCGGACCGCTGCTTGTGATGCTTAAACTCTCAAGTGAAGAAAAGAAATATCGAACCGAAGCACTTTATGCCACGTCTATGAAACGGACTCACAATCTTGCGGCGCATCTAACACTCGCTGTTGTGGTAAGCGGTATATTCCTGCTGGGCGGTGCCCTTGGGACATTTGTGACAATTGCAGTATCGATGGACGACCCCATCGCCATTAAGGATGTGGTGGGTAGTGTATTCGTACACTGGCCACCAATTTTCTTCATGATAGGGTTGAGCACACTCTTGGTCGGAGCGTTTCCCGAAAAAACCGTTTTTGTGTGGATCTACCTCATCTACAGCTTCATTGCAATATATTTTGGCACTTTGCTTGATTTGCCCCCTATCATAGAGCGCCTGACGCCCTTCGGTTATGTTCCCAGTTATCCGATTGAGGCTTTTGAAGGTTATTATGCCTTGGTGAGCGTTATGTTAGGCATCGCACTTGGCACCTGTGGCTTCATTTTATATAAACGACGAGACCTCCTTGGATAAAAAACTCCCCCGCAGACTGCGGGGGAGAAAAAGGAGGGTGGGTCTATGTTTGGAGTGAACCGGCTCCATAGATACCAGGTTCACGGCGTAAGGTCATTTCACATTTTCAAGATTGGTTTTCATCTGAGTGAGAATTTTAAGAAATTGGTCAATCTCTTCTTCACTCAAATTTTGCGTCAGTGTCGCTTCAAATGCGTCGATTTCCTCAAGGATGCTTTTGTGCAGCGCCCATGCTTTGTCTGTAAGGACGATGCGTTTCAAACGTTTGTCCCCTTCAACGCTTTCACGGACAATCAGGTTCTTCTTTTCCATCAGTGCAAGCACTCTTGAAGTGGTTGAACGGGTGATTGAAAAGTTTTCCTCTATATCTTTTTGATACACGGCTGAGCCATCATGACGGGCCAAAAATCGGATGATGAATGTGTTGGACCCTGTGACTGACTGGACATATTGGATGGTGCTGGCTTTTTCAAAGTAGCGCATGATTAAGTTGTTCATTATTCGCAAATCTCGACTGATGACGCGGCTAGGCATTGAACCCCTCCACATAAACAATTATAATTGTTTTACATGCAACTACTATATTTATTGTATGTGCAACAACTCTATTTGTCAATAGGAATCATTCCCAACAAAAGAAAGGTGATACACGATGCAAAAATTACTTATTATGGGTGGGTCGTATTTCATAGGAAAACACGTCATCGACGCACTCAAAGACACACATGAAATCTATGTGTTGAATCGAGGCACCCATCCCCTTCAATCACAAGCCATTACCCAACTCGTTGCTGACCGCAACGACGTAGCGCAAATGAAAAATGCCCTGAGCGGGCACACTTTTGATGCGGTCATTGATATCTCCGCATTCACCCAGGAACAATCAGTAATCTTACTAGAAGCGCTTGACACGGAGGCGCTCAAGCATTTCATCTTCATATCCACTGCCGCAGTGTATGGCACCAAGGGCACACCGCCTTACAAGGAAAGTGATTCTGTGGATACCAAAACCAATCCTTTCGGCGATTATGCGTACAATAAAATTGCCTGTGAAACTTATCTAAGATCTGCTTTAGGGCCAATTCTCACCATCCTTCGCCCTCCTTTTGTCTACGGTGAATTCAACTACATTCTAAGAGAACGTCTTTTATTCCATCTGCTTGAAAACGAATGGCCGGTATATGTTCCCAAGAGCACCAATCGCATCCAATTCGTATACGCTCGCGATCTGGCCCAAACCATCAAAGCCGTGCTTGAAGGCGCTGTCCCTCCTGATACCTATAACGTGGGCGACACGACACCGATCACCTTAGTGGAATGGATCCATCTTTGTGGCTACGCCGCCTACAAGACCCCCTGGATAATCGAGATTGACCCGGCCAAAACCGATGTGCCTGTAACGCACTATTTCCCTTTCCCAGATATGGAGTTTCACCTCGATGTATCAAAAATCAATAAATTTCACCCTGAAAAAATCGTTATGCTGGATGGACTCAAAGCCGCCTTCAACGATTACACACAACTATCAACCCCCCTCAGTATGCCAAAACGCATGATTAAAGCCCGAAAGCAATTAAGCGAACACGATGATGCTTAAATCATACGCTGTTCTTCCAAGCGACTAAGCAAGGGACATGCGTTTTTACTTCAATAAAGCCAAAAATAAAAAAAGCTCTCAGACGAGAGCTTTTCTAATGATTTGCAATGATGGCCCATAAAGTACCGCCAAAAAATATAAGAGAATAAAAGGAGTATTATGAAAAAGCTATTATTGCGATGGGCCACCAGTGCAAATCATTCGCATTGATGGATAGTATAGCAAATAAAGTGTGTAATGTAAACAAATATTACGCCTTCTCACAAAGTATTGTCAGTATACACGACGCTGTTTTCGTCATGTAAAAGCCACGCAATTGATGCATGCGTGGCTTTTATTGATAGGACTGATCATTACTGCGCGAGCGAGAGACAGACATTGGCTCACTTTCCTGAAGGGTTTCAAAATAATGCATGGTCTCTTCATAGCCAAGTGCAATGAGTCTGTCGGTCTGTTCTTTGCTAAATTTCAAAACACGCCCAAGGTTTCGACCCGTGTGTTTAATTTCGTGGAATTTAACATTCTCAAAAATTTTGGACGGATTGGTGAAACGTTTACCGTTTCGGTGGAGATAAATGATGATAATTTCATCACATCCAGCTTCCACTAGCGGTGTGACGGGAACGTTGTCAAACACTCCCCCATCATAAAACTGTGTATCGTTGATGGTGACGGGGGAGAAAAACACTGGAACTGAACACGAAGCGACCACTGATTGAATAATCATCTTCGAACTCAGCTTGTGCAAAGGCATGTAATCAACCTGAGAATCCCTGCGGACATAATGTGAATACGTTGAACGAAATATACTCAAGAAACTCTGGTCGGACTGGCCGCCCCGGGAGACGGTCACATACACTTCTTTTGTCTTCATCGCATCATAATCAATGGACTCGCTCATGACCCTTTCAAAAACATCCATGGAATACATGCCTTCTTTCAAATCGGGTAAATTGATTTTGAACCGTGGACGTGTGTCGCTGACTTTATCTTTTTTAGGAATGTTATCTTCTGGAAGATTACGCCACACCGCCTCAGCGGCTTCCACACCGCGTGAGGCCGCCACCGCAACGTTTGCCGCACCGATTGATGTGCCAGCGTAACACTGAACCTTCTCAAGGATGCCCAAGTCTCTAAGCGCCTTGAGCGCGCCAATCTGATAGCCACCGCGCGCACCACCGCCGGTGAGTGAGACACCAATTTTTTTGCTCATTGCCGATATCCTTTCATCTGGAATTTTCTATTTTCATTATACTAGGTATCACATAAAACACCAAGGCATCTTTACCATCCTGTGAAAATTGACAGTGCGTAAATTGCAAAAAAAAAGCGTCCGGCGGACGCTTTATTGACTTGCAAGTTTTTGGGAATTTTTTCTATCTTTTTCATTGAGTTGCTTCTTGCGCATCCGTATGGCCTCTGGCGTGATTTCCACCAATTCATCCCCTGCGATGAACTCAAGTGCTTCTTCTAGGGTAAACCGTTTGGGGTCAATCAATTTCACTGCCTCGTCGGTGCCACTTGAACGGACGTTGGTGAGCTTTTTATTTTTAGTAGGATTGACAACCAAGTCGTTGTCTCTTGAATTGAGTCCTACAAGCATGCCTTCATAGACTTCGGTTGCCGCGTCGACAAACATGGTTCCCCGCTCAGATAGATTGAAAAGCGAATACGCCATCGCAGTGCCGGTATCCTTGGAGATGAACACGCCGTTGCGGTGTTGGTCAATCGTGCCAACATGCGGTAGGAATTTATAAAAGACTTTCTCCATGATGCCCGTTCCGTGCGTAGAATTGATAAAGTCACTTCGATACCCGATCAATCCGCGCGTAGGCGCGATATACTCAAGTTTCGTATAGCCTGAATCGGATGTCATGCTCAGCATTGTACCTTTGTTGAAATTCATTTGGGTGATGACACTGCCGGCATAGTCATCCTTAAGGGTGATCATCACTTTTTCGAAGGGTTCGTGAATGACACCATCCACTTCCTTGAGCATGACCTCTGGCTTGCTTACAGAAAGCTCATAGCCTTCACGACGCATCTTTTCGAGCAAAATTGAAAGATGCAGCTCGCCTCGGCCGCTCACTTTGTAGCCCTCTTGTTCTTCAAGGGGCTCTACACGCAATCCTACGTTGGTTTCAAGTTCTTTTTGCAGGCGGTCGCGAATCTGACGGCTTGTCAGAAAATGGCCGCTTTTTCCTGCAAAGGGTGAGTCATTGACAAGAAAATGCATGGTGAGGGTAGGGGGTTCGATGGTCAGAGGCGACATCGCTTTAATCACTTCGGTATCGCTGAGTGTCTCTCCGATGGAGATCGAGGCGATCCCTGTTACAATGACCATTTCACCGGCGCGCGCTTCTTCGACTTCTACGCGTTTAAGCCCGCGGTGGACGTACACTTTGGAAATTTTTGAACGATTCAGCGTGCCGTCGCGTTTGATTTGCATGCACGACATACCTTTTTTAATGGTTCCCTGCGTGATGCGGCCCATGCCCATACGCCCTTGATAATCATCATAATCAAGCGCTGTGATTTGAAATTGCAGCGGACGTGAGGCGTAATCCGGATAGGGTCTCACATGGTCAATAAGCAAGTCAAACATCGGTTTGAGATTATCGCTTTCTTTATCAAGATCGATAGTGGCGCGCCCGTCCTTGGCTATGCCGTAAACAACGGGAAAATCCAATTGTTCGTCTGTGGCACCAAGTTCTGCAAATAGATCAAAGCTCATATCGACCACATGGTCGCTTCTGGCATCCTTTTTATCAATTTTGTTAATGAAAAGAATAGGTTTGAGCCCGCGAGCGAGGGATTTTTCAAGCAGAACGCGTGTCTGGGGCATAGGGCCCTCAGAAGCATCCACAAGTAAAATAATCGTATCGAGGGTTTGAATGATGCGTTCAACCTCACTGGAAAAATCCGCATGGCCCGGTGTATCGACAATGTTGATTTTAGTCCCCGCATATTCAATCGCACAGTTTTTTGAATAGATGGTGATCCCGCGTTCGCGTTCCAAATCATTAGAGTCCATGACTTGTTCTACGAGTGTTTCGTGGTCGGAAAATATTCCGCTTTGTTGAAGCATTGCATCGACAAGCGTTGATTTTCCGGCGTCGACGTGGGCGACCACGCCGACATTAATAATGTTTTGCATAGTGTTCCTTCTTTCTCAATAAAAAAGCGATGCATCGCGCATCGCTTTAAGGGTTTTCTTGTACTTACGCTTTAGCATTATAGCATACATTGGTCTGGATGTGTAAGCATTTCGCAAATCACTTATCGAAGCCAATTGCCCTAAGGCGTTGATCGATGGGTGGGTGTGAATAGTGCAGCAACACATAAAGCGGATGGGGCGTAAGATTGGCAAAGTTCTCCACACTCAGTGTCTTAAGCGCGTCGCCCAGAGAATTAGCCGATGTGTGCTCAACAGCGAAGGCATCCGCACGATATTCGGCAATGCGTGAGTGTGCGTTGCTTCCCAGGGATAAAAATAGATTGACCGGGCGCACGAGTACACCGAACAAGACAAGGGCGAAGGCGAAATTCACACCGTTTAAGCCAAAGGCTTCGTGAAGGGATGGGGTACTTAGAGTCCATCCAAGGATTGTGGTGAAAACACCGATGTGTACAATCTGTAATCCGAGCATGCGCCAAGTATCCTTGTAGGTCGCATGCCCAAGTTCATGCGCAAGCACACCAAGAATCTGTGGTGAGTCCATGCGGTCGACCAAGGTATCAAAAAGTACCACTTCGCGCGTTTTTCCAAGTCCTGTGAAAAACGCGTTAAGTTTGGATGAGCGTTTCGATGCGTCCATAACATAAACTTTTTTAATGGAAAACCCCAGACGCTTTGCGAGCGCTTCAATCTCTGTTTTCAACGCGCCTTCTTCGAGGGGTTTAAGCGTATTGAACGCACGCACCAGCACGCCATTGAGCATGAATAAGGCGACCATCACCACGGTGATGAGTGCGAATGCACCCAAAGCAAACCAGACAATGGATTGTGCGAACCAAAGATAAAGGCCGTTGAGTGCGATGATGATCACACCACCCACCACAACACTCAGAAGCACGCTTTTAAGGATGTCTTTGAAGAACGTGGCGATGGTCATTTTATTAAAGCCGAACGCCTCTTCAATAACGAACGTGGCGTAATAATCAAAGGGAATGCTTATGATGAGGCGAATCACACCGTAAAGGGCCAAAAAAACTACCGAATGCACAATCGCGTTGGGCTGTGGTGGAATGAATGATTCAATCATGCCAAAAGCCCCGCTTATAAGAAGCATTAAAAGCACAGCGACATTAAGTGTCTTTTGAATCAGTGAAAATTTAAAATTCCACATGGAATATTCGAGCCACTTATCATACTGCGCGGTGTCATACAGTCCTTGCACGTTGCTAGGAAGGGGTGCATTCCTATGGCGATAGTTGAGTATCCCGGTTAACACTTCGATACAATACATGATTATAATAATCCCTACAATAAGCCATTGCATGGCTTTCACTCCCTTTTTTAATTCATAGTAAATTTATTGTACCACATCTTTAATGGTGTTGATAAAACTTGTTTACACCCATGACTCCAAGGTATAATGTAGTTAGAAACCAAATTCAAGGAGGGTTGTCATGGCTTACACAATCGCTACTGAATATCCACATCCTATCTTAAACACGAAGGAAACGGTAAATGTTTCCATCTACAGTCCCACCCACAGGGATGTGAACAAAAATGAGGAGGACAAGATCCGCCTCTCCAACTTGATTAAATCCACAGAGAAGCAACTCAGAAACTCATTTGATGAACATACGACCAAAACGATCATCGATACGCTCAACGGACTCAAAAACGACCGTGCGCTTTGGAACCAACGCCAGGACGGGCTGGCGGTTTTTGCCAACGCCTACGACACTGTCGTCTACATCCTGCAAAATCAACCCAAGGAAATCGCAATGGTTGGTCAGCGTTTCCACACCAAGCCACTTATTCGCGACCAACAGGGTCTTGATGATTATCACGTCCTCGCTTTGGACCGCTATACCTATACGCTGTATGAAGGAAACCGTACGGGATTCCGTGAAATCCTTCTCAAAGAAAGCGACCCCAAGACCATCCAGGACTTTCTGGGGGATGAATACACAGAAGGCTACCTCTCTCAAGGCTCTTACGGCGGGGTTGGAAAAACGCCGATGTTTCATGGTCACAAATCCCGCAAAGATGAAGTCGACAAGGACAACGAACGCTATTTGAAACTGCTTGATAGACATATTGCGGAAAACTATTCCAACAAATCGAAAAAACCGCTCATCCTTTTAGCATTGCCCGAATACCACGAACCCTTTAGGAAAATTTCCAAAAACCCGCAGTTGATCAACGAAGGCATCAAACGCTCACCAAGAGACTTGGATGAACATGATATCAAGGACCTCGCATGGTCGGTCATCGAACCCCGCTATCAACGAGAAATCGAAGCACTCAAGGACCGCTTTAACAAAGCCTATCAAAAAGGCATAGGCTCCCACAACATCCACGCCATTGCTAAAGCAGCGGCCGCTGGACGCATTGACACGATTCTCATCGAGGCCCACAGACAAATCCCCGGGCGCGTTGATAGTGCCCACGGCACCCTGATACACAAGGAAAAACACAACACCAAGATCGATGATGCCCTTGATGATATTCTCGACCTCGTCATCCAAAATGGCGGACGTGCAACCGTGATCCCCGGTGAGACCATGCCCACTACCACCGGTGCCGCCGCAATTTACAGATTCTAAAGATAAAACGCCCATCAAAGCGACAATGATGGGCGTTTTTTTATGGCACGAGCGTCCCTGTGAATGTTTTTGTTTCACTGATGCCTTCGATTTGCAGCGTCGCACTCAGACTGAAGGGAGTCGGCTCTTCCACATCACTTATTGACGCAAGCACTTTCTTCGCACTGCGCCTACTTTCAATACCGTAGGTTCCGCCCAATTCGATATGCTCTGAGTCACTGTCCCATTCCACAGAAATTCCATGAATCGTTTCTTCTGGGAGGAACAAGAACTTATCCACGGCATCGAGATCGGCAAGTGGAATACTTAAGGCTTCTTTGCCATCGGCCAAAAGACGCTCAAAATACGCACTGGGCCCCTCAATCTCTTCAGTGAAACTATATACTGCGTCACTAAATCCATGGGTCACTACCACAGTGAACCCCTCACCATAGACATAATCTCCTTCAGATTCCTCGGGGAGCCATTGAACCGATTCTTTGCTTTGTTCAACGTACCATAAGGCTTCAAGGTCTTCCATATCATTGACAAAGGTCATGCCTGTTTCAATACTCATCTGATAAAGCATATGGGCATAGACATCAGCCCACAGTGAACCCTTTTGTGTCTTGAGGGTAAGTAGAGGGTAGGAGTCCAATCGTTCAAGCGTGAATGGATCGGTGAGGACATAGTCACTTACCTCACCATAAGGCTGAGGATTACCTGATGCATAGATGCTGCTCAGATGCGTTCCGCTGGTGATCTCTAAGACACCAAGACGCCGCGAGGGTTGTGTGTCTGGAATCGTCAATTGGTGATAACTTATCTGCTCCTCGGTGTTTACGTCGAGGTTGCCAAAAACCTGAAAGTTGCCATCGTCTAGGTCTCGGTAAATGTTGAAATACTCGATGCCGTCTTGGTCGTTCAGGATATCCCTCAGTGCATCAGCGACAAGTCCCAGGCGTATATACCGCAAATCGAGTACTGTTCCCTCCTCCACTCGCACGCGCTTGTCCTGAGGGTCGAGTTCAATGCGGTCGATGCCAGTGTTTTCTGCAGCGCTTTGCAGCGAATCCTCAGAAGGGGATTCTCCAGAGTCAAGCTTATCATAAAGCGCATTGATGGGTCCCATGGTTATATCAAAACGCCCATTGGTCTTTGCATGAGCATCCACAGCCATTTCAATGATCGCATAAAGATCAGGGTCGAGCGTGTGCCATTCTCCAGGGGCGTTGTTGATGGTGTAAAGATTAGTATATTCAGCGACTGGAGCCTCATGCTGTAAAAGCGATTCCAGACGGGAGGATTCTTTTTGTAATGCAGAACTAATGGCATGCGTATCCAGGGTGTCACGATAGGTATAGGAAGTAAACAGGGTTGTTCCAAAGGCAATCGACTGGTCCCTCGAGTACTCAACTAACCCCAAAGCATCGGGGTCGTGCTCAAGGTGGGGCCTGATGAAAAGGTCACTTTTGACACTGTGGGTTCTTTCGCTCCACTCTACGAATATAAACCCATCGGGAACGTCAAGGTCTGGCATCACGTAGGATTCTCCGTGGGCGACTTTGCCATAGTCGATGAGATTATCATACGAATCATAAACCATCACGATGTGTTCCTCAGGAATCCACTGTCCCTGGACAACGATGTCCTCACCGACAGACTCAAGAGGGTGGTCCCACGTGTCGAAGGTATGTCCCGCTTTTTCAATCGAAAAGTCATCCATAGCGTCGCCGTCTTTGACAAACTGCACATCAAGCAAATGACTTCCATCCTTGAAATGGACAATATGATAATCCTCAAGTGTTTCAAGTGTTTCAACGCGTCCATCGGCATAGGTCAGTTCAAGGGCGTTATCTTCATTAACGGCTACGTCTTGAAACACGCTGATGGGCATCGTGTCAATTGGGCCGTGATTGTGGGCGACACCATCCTTCATAGTCACAAGCAAATTTCGGTTATAGATGCGGGCGCTGTTCATAATTTTCGAATCATCCACCAACGTAAGCGTGAATGAAGTACTGAGCCCTTCATATTCAATGTCAATGGTATGGGTCCCTTCGGTGTGTAATAGCTCAGAATTACCAACAATCATTGATTCATCAAGTGGCAGTGTCAAAGTTTTTTCATTGTAGTGCACACGCACATCAATCGAATCGGTTTCAAATGTGCTGATGTAGTATGCGTCCTTTAATGAAGCACTGTCAATTTCAATGGCCTGAGGCACTTCCTCAGTCTCACATGCACTCAAGAGAAAAAACATGATAAATACAACAATAAGTTTTGACATAACATCCGACCCCTTAAATTTTTTAGCATAACAAATTTATTATAGCAAGAATCGCTCATAATTCAACTTAAAAAGCTATATCGAGCGCTTAAAAACTAAAAAAATGCACCGCCAATGAGCTGGCAGCGGTGCATTTTTTTTGGTTTTATACTATCGACGATTACGCTTCTT
>CAZOPM010000001.1:0-144079 GCA_964581705.1 uncultured Candidatus Izemoplasmatales bacterium | reverse complement strand
TTTAGCGTTCGTACGATCCAATCAAGCGGTTCATACCAAGTGCGTGAGGTTCAATCTTGTTGAGCAGTTCCTTGATGGTGAGGCCGCTGTTGAGGCTCAAGTCCTCATCGAGAGCGATGACCATGAAGTAATAATAATGGCGTCCGTGCCCCTTGGGGGGCATGGGGCCAACATAGTCCATAGTTCCCGCATCAGTGAGTCCCTTAGTATAAAAGGACGTCGCTTCCTCGAGCGTATGCACACCGGCTGGAATGTTATAAAGCAGCCAGTGGACAAACCCGAAAATCCCGTTTTGCAAAAGCGGGGCATCGGGGTCGTGTGCAATAACGACGAAGCTCTTCGCTTCCTCGGGTGCAGCCTCCCAGGTAAGATGCGGTGAAATGTCTTCGCCTTCACCGCTATACTTTTTAGGGATTTTTCCCATGTGATGAAACGACTCGGAAGTCACTTGCATCTGCGATAATAAAAAGGCCATGGAATCTACTCCTCCTGCGTGGTCTGTGCGAGTACTTTTCTTACCACACCAATGTCACTTTTGAGCATCTTGTTCGCCCGTGCAATGGTTGTTGCGCTGGTGTTGGTTTCCTGTTCTATTTGCTGGTAGGTCTTGCCCTGGTAAAGCTGACGGGCCAGATAAAACCGAAACGCCATGTCTTCGATTTCCTTCTGAGTCGTCAGATCCTGGAAAAACTTGTAGAGTTCCTCCTTGTTTTCCAGATTGAGCACGTGATCAAAAAGTTCGAGAATCTGTTCTTTACTTATGCGTGCCACAGTGTCACCTAACTTTCTAATTTCATTTATTTTCGGAGCAGATTGATAAGACCGAGTAACAGAATGCTGCCGAGAAGTGCAATAACAAAGCCTTCAAAAGTAAAGGTGCGCACACCGCCGAAACTCAAAAACTCCGAGGCCAAAAAGCCTCCAAGCGCGGCACCCACAAGACCGATAATTATATTGGATAAAAGTCCGTGGCGGTCATCCGTTCCCATAAGAATGGTCGCGATCCATCCGACCAGTCCACCAAAAATGAGCCATGAGAGTATTCCCATAATCATTCCCCTTTCATTCCCATTATAACAAACTCAACCTACTTTGATGAATTTGTTATGCTTTTTTTGTACGCAACCGTTCCACCAGCGCGCTGCCGCGTGTGATGACCGCCGCAATGTCGCCTACATAGACATTGGCGCAGTGGAAGGTGTGTTTGGTGAGGATGCCTTCATAAACCAGTGTCTGTGCAATGGTTTCAAAGTCATCGTCATCATACGCGTAATCCTCATAATCAACCCACGTACGCTTCCCTTCGCGGATAATTGGAGCGCCATTACTTTCCATCTTTACAACACCGCTGAGTGCTTCACTCACATGAAGCGCGCTCATTGTTTTCAGTGGGGCACCGAGCATGAGCACTTTACCGCCCATGGTATGCATGCGCCCCAGAGGGGAGTCAATGCCGAGCATGGGCGTGAGGGGATGATTTTCAGTGAGTGTGTGGGCGGCTTTACCTATAGCTGCGAAGGAAGCTTCGGGGTGGTATGAACGGCGCACACCCTCAACACTTAAAAACTGCTGGGCCACTTTGCCCACGCCGCGCGTGGGCGTAGTCTCTGGATTGAACGCGGGCATGGTATCGCGGATGGTCTTTAGCCACGAGGAGGGGACTGGTGGATTTTCCCAGTATGCCGGGTCTGAAACATCCCCTGAATGAGAAGGCATGAGAAGCGTACCTTCGCTCAGCGTTTCAAGAAGGCTTTCAAGGACGGTTTGCGCCCCGCCGATAACATAGCCGAGACTCGAAAGTGAGGTATGCACACACACAGTGTCTGTGGCTTGAATGCCTAAATCGGTGTATAGTGTTTTGAGTTGTGATTTGGTGATGGGTTGTTGAGTCTTGTTGATGACGTCTAGTTCGCTCATGAGTCGCTCCTGTAATAGTAAATGTATTTTTAAAACCGTTCCGGAGGGGATTCGAACCCCTGACCTACAGCTTAGGAGGCTGTTGCTCTATCCAGCTGAGCTACCGGAACATCAGGGACTATTTTAGCACGAAGCGTCGAATTTAAGAAGGCATACTGTCAAATAATTTATGTGAGCATTATCACTTAACAAAACGCTAAAACTTTATTATAATGTAGTTAGAAAGGGATAAGGAGGTGAGGTGCGTTTCCCAATCGATGGAATTCAATTCAACACAAAGATTCAAAATTTTCTAAAGGAGTGATTCAATGCGACTCAAGGACAAAGTAGGCATAATCACAGGCGGAAGTGGCGGCATCGGCAAGGTGACCGCAAAGAAATTTTTGAACGAGGGCGCCAAAGTCGCCCTTGTGGACATCGACAAGGACGCACTTGATGAAACAGTCAAAGACCTCAAGCAACATGGTGACGTTATCGGCATCGAAGCTGATGTCGCCAAGGAAGCTGATGTAAAGAACTATGTCGAAAAGACCCTTAAGCAATTTGGACGCATCGACATCTTCTTCAACAACGCAGGCATCGAAGGTAAGCCCGCAGGATTGAATGACATTGATGTCAAGGACTTCGACAAGCTCATCGGCATCAACTTGCGTGGCGTGTTCTTAGGCATAAAACATGTCGGGCCCGTCATGCAAAAACAAAAAGCAGGCTCCATCATCAACACCTCGAGTGTTGCAGGCCTTCAAGGATTCCCCGGCCTCGCGCCTTATGTGGCATCCAAACACGGTGTCGTAGGGCTTACAAAAAACGCAGCGCTTGAATATGCAGGCGACAATGTACGCGTAAACTCCATTCACCCTTCACCAATCGACACACGCATGATGCGCGGTGTTGAAAGCGGATTGGGCGGCGACGACCCAGGGGCCGTGAAGAAACAATTTGAAAGTGCCATTCCTATGGGACGTTATGGTGAGTCTGAAGAAATCGCTGACCTTGTATTATTCCTCGGCAGCGATGAATCATGTTACATCAGCGGTTCACAGTACCGTATCGACGGTGCAATGGGCGCTGGATAATTCACATTTAAAGGGGCGGTCCAGATGCCGCCCCTTTTTTCATGCATAATGAATTTATACCCTTATTGATCGGTATATTAAAAAGACACAGACCCGCGGGTCTGTGTCTTTTGTCAATTACGAAGACGTCAGATACTGTGGATCGAGGTCCGCCTTCAGCGTCTCATAAAAACGGGCCAGCGTGAGATGGAAATAGGGTGCTACAAAGAGAATTGTCAAAATATTCAAGGTTATGGCGCCCAGGATGAACCATCCAATGAATGACAAAATCAAAACAAACAGATCCATCTTATGCCCATCCATCATCAAGCGACTGATGGTGATGGGGCTTGGAGAAGTGGCGTCCTTTTTGATGTCGTCATCACCAAGGATATAAGGCGTCATTGCGTAAGAAAACGCCTTGATAATACCCGGGACAATGAGAAGAATCATCCATAGATTGATGAAAATCTGCATCTGCACCAACCGTCCCAGATTGCGTGGAAAATTGTCCGTGTGACCCTTAAGCAAGTCCCCGTATTCAGCCGCATCGCCTTCGTTGGTGAGACGGCGGTAAAAATAGAAAATACCGACATTGATAGGGACTGCCGCAATAATGGCAACAAAATAAAGCAAAAAGACAAATCCAACGAATTCCTCTATCGCGATCAAAGCGATGAGCAATCCCATGACCAACGCCACAACCACCATCGGTATAACCAAACCCAAAATGGCCTTCCCACGGTGCTTGCGGAGTGTTTCACGTGCGTGTTGTTTCAACTCGATTCGTTTCATATTATTCCCCCTTATGCTCCTATTATAACAAATCTCATAAAACCTTCATAATTATTTAGACATAAAAAAGCGCATCCACTGGGGCGGTGGATGCGCTAAGGTAGGAATAGGGAGTTTGGGAGGTTACAGATAAAATATGTTGTCTTTGTATTGTTTGAAAATGGTTTGATTGTGTGCGTCGCCACCATCAACGTTTGCGCTGTGTAGCACGGGGGCGTCGATGCCGGCTTCCAACAGCTTGTTGGTCACACCGACGACGAGCGCGTTGACTATGCTTGCGCCGATGACGGTGCTGGTGGGACCCACTTTTTGCGTCAAGCCATCGAATTTGATGGCCGCATCGCCTTTGTCACCGTGATTGTCTATGACCAAGTCGGCGAGTTCGAACAATCGCTTACCACTAGGGTGGCGCGAATCAACTTGTTTGGAATAGGTCAGATTGGTGATGGCGATGACGCTCACGCCTTGTTCTTTGGCTTTGTTAATGAAATCGATCATGACGGTATTGCGTCCTGAGACACTGTGGGCGATGACGACATCGCCTTGTTTGAGTGGTGTCTTTTGAGCTATGAGTGTGCCATAGCCCTCCAAGCGCTCCATCTTCGATGTGTAGGTGATCGGCCGCTGGTCGAGCATCAGATTCGAGTCGAACACCGGATTGACAGTAGCAAGCCCACCGGCCCTGTAAGCCATTTCCTGGCTCAGGATGCCGGCGTGGGATGCCCCGAATATGAAGATGTTGTTTTTGCGCCTGGTCGCTTCGCTGAGCATGTCCACTGCTGCATCTAGACTGTGGGCTTCTTTGTCGATGATGTCACTTAGCAGGGATTGGACATGAGCGAAATATGCTCTATGATCAGGCATGCGTGTTAGTTAAAGACGCCTGAAAAGAGTTCAGCGATACCACCGGTGATGCTGCCCCACAGTGACATGTCATTACCGCCGAAGATCAAGATCCAGTCTTGAATGGTTTCACGGAAGAAATACGTGGAAATACCGAGAATAAGCACCATGAACACCGATGCGACAAAGGTACCGATGATTGCACCGCGCATACCGCCTTGTCCTTCTGCGATAACCGATGCGGCGCCCGCTTCAAAGAAGCTTGGGATAATCAATGGCACGAGGAACACAGGGAATAGACCGATCGTGTTAAACAGTACAATGAATACTGTTGTTGTAATCATCGCTACGATAAAGCCAATGATAACAGCGTTGGGCTTGAAGTTAAAGAACAGTGGTGCGTCATACGCAGGTTGCGCGCCTTTGATGATTTTGCTGGAGATACCCTCGAATGCGGGGACAATCTCGTTAACAAGCAAGCGCACACCATAAAGCAATACAAGCAGACCAACACCGAAGCGGAGGCCTTGTTCAAGTGCGTAAGGGAACAATGGCTGTTCAACGCCTATGGCACCGAAGCCCTCACCCACAAACAGGCCGCTTACAATGAATGTGATAAACATGATAAGTGCACCCATGATGGAGATCTCACGGAAGAATGAGAAGCTCTGAGGCAAGTTGATGTCTTCTGTGGAGTTTTCCGTGTTCCCCACATATTTCGCAACTGTACCACTGATGAGTGCCAAAATCGCGGAAGGATGACCCAGGGTAAACGAATCGTCGCCAAGGACTGCGCGTGAATAAGGGCGCAGGAAGTATGGCATAAATGACCAATAGAGTGCAGAGAGCACAGCACCCCAAAGTACCAGCGAGAACCCTTCCATGCCTACACCAACACCGACTGCGACGAAGATGAAGGGCATCCACCAAAGGAAGTGACCGGTAAGGAAGATGGTCTTAACCTTGGTGAAAAGGGCAATCAAGATGTGGAGTGCGAAACCGATAACCATCGCAAGGCCAATATCACTGCCGTATTGCTCAGTGTAGGACGCCTCACCGATGCCTCCGGCATCAGGGTCCTGGACGATGCCTGCATAAAGGTCATTGAGCGGACCGATCGAGCCGATTAGAATGTCCACACCAATTTCGATGATGAACATACCGAATGCGGCCATAAAGCCGCCTCGTAAAATTTCATTAATGGGTTTCTTCTGTGCAATCAGACCTACGATTGCTACAAACCCCAGCAAGAACGGGGGCGTTTGGAAGAATTCTACAATCCCATTAACGATGGTCATAATAAAATCCATGAATCAACACGTCTCCTTTTTATATTTTTGTTGCTTTGTACCTTGCAATTGATTAAATCCGTTAGGATTCTTTCATGTCTTCAAGCAGTTTTTCAACCTGTCCCTTGATTTCATCCACGTCTGAATACTTTTTCACTGGATAAAGTCTTGCTTTGACACGTTTTTGTAGGTCGCTGACGAAATCCGGAGATGTAAAGATTGCGTCCGCTTTGTAACTGCCTGCATCAGAGATGTCGGTATTGATGACTTCGCCTTTGATATCAAGGGCTTTAAGTGCCTTTTGAATAGTCATTTTGAGAATCATCGATGATCCGACGCCAAATCCGCAGACGGCAAGAATTTTCATTGGCTTTACCACCTTTCTTCAAGAATCTGTTCAATGGTCTTTGTATCTTTGGCTTCAATCACATCGTAAATGTTTTGTTTGTTCATCAAAAACTCCGCGAGTGACTGAAGTGTTTCCATGTGGGTTGTGCTGTCCTTGGCCGCAAGCACGATGAATAAGCGAATATCATTGCCGATAAGGTCGACACCCTCGCGCACCACAAGCAGCGATAGCGCATTCTCTTTAACAGCATCGGAGGGTCTGGCGTGAGGAAGTGCGAAATAATCGGTCAGGACGATATAGGTTCCATGATCCACAATGCTTTGAAGCATCTGATCGATATACTCATGCGTAATCAGTCCGTCATCCACAAGTGGTTGTGCCGCGTGGGTGATGGCCGCTTCATATGAGTCTATTGAATCAATGATTTGCATGTGTTCACGTTTAATGTGTGCCATCGCTTTCCTCCTTTGAATAAAACTGGTATATCCCAATTACAACTTCATTATAAAAAATACGTATGCCGTTGTCAAATCATTGTGAAATTTCCCTTGCCAGTTGACTTTTGGAATTCACAAGTTTTATAATGAGGTATAGACCAGATGAGTGAAAGCCCTTTTACAATTATAAGCATCTTCATCATTTTACCTTCATGATTTATAGCATAACCATGCTGAATACAGGGAACACTGAACCATGTAAAAATGTAAATGCGCGCTAGACCAGATCAATCCAGGCGCGCAAACTGGTATCAAAGGAGGAATCCAGAATGCAGCCGAAATATCTGCAGCTCGCACACACGCTCGAAGATCTCATTGAATCGATGGACCCTAACACCATGATCCCTTCAGAACGCGAACTCGTCAAACGCTATGACATGTCGCGCATGACGGTACGCAAGGCGATTGACCACCTTGTGGCCCAAAACAAGCTTTACAGAGTAAACAAGATTGGCACCTTCACTACGGATAAAAAAATCTACAAACAAGTCGATGCCTTCTTTGGTTTTAGCCGCGAAGTGCGCGCAGGCGGAGGAAAACCCTCCAATGAACTGATTGAATACACCCTCACCAGTGCGGGCGAAGATATCGCCAAGCGGCTCAACATCGCCGTTGACGATCCAATCTACAAAGTCACGCGCCTGCGCAAGAAAAACGGCGTCCCCATCATGGTTGATGAAGCGCACTTCCCCAAATCGATTATCACGCTCAATGAAGAAGCCGTCCAAGGGTCAATCTATGAATACATCTCCAATATTCTGGGCCTTAACATTGCTACCGCTAACCAGCGCTTCCAGGCGACTTTCGCCCCAAAAACCTATCAAGGGCCCCTGGAAATCGGTGAATACACACCCATCATTAAAGTGGATGTCACTGTGTATCTGCATGACGGACGCATATTCGAAGCCACCACAGGTTACATCAACACAGAACACTACATTCTCATTTCCAAGAGTTATCAATAAGGAGGAATTGCATTGAACCGTCTCAACCGTGACATCAAAGTCTCAGTTTTATTCACCTTCGCAAGCTTCATCATCATGCTCGCCATGGGCATCCACGGTGCTATCGGCGGAGGGGACGCGATGTTTTCCAACATGCTTTATTACGGCATCCCCTTTGCAGTGCTGGCAATTTTATTCTCAAGAACCGCCGAACGCAAGAATCTGGATGCACCCAATCAAACCGCAATCACCTGGAGTTTCAAATTCGCCGTTACACTCACATTAATCGGAGCTGCGATGCTAATTGTTTCATTCATCATTTAGGAGGTAAGAAGCCATGCACAAATGGAAAAGCAAGACACTTTCACCCAAGCAAATGGCTGCACTCATTTTCCCCGGAGGATTTATTGGTGCATTCCTCATCACCGTGGTGCAGCGTGCCATCATGGACACCTGGCAGATCATTGAGGGGATGCCGGTGCTCAATTTATTGGTTGTCTATCTTCTTGGGTCGGGACTCTCCGCTGCATATTATGGCGGTGATTACCGCAAGTTCAACAATGCAACGCTCACCCTTGATGGTGATGCATTACGATTTTACAAAGGCAACAAAATAAAATATGACATCACCTTCATGGAGCTTAAAACATTCAACGTCTCACGCATCGCCTACAACATTCACGGCCTTTATAAAGTATCGCTCTCCTTCAAATCCAAAGACGACTTCCGCCGCTACACCATGGCTATCCTTATTGACAAAAATGAAGAGGACGAATTTGTGAAACTGCTTGATGAAGGCATCAAACGCGCAATGAAACACAGAAGCACGCGCGTAACACCCAAAGAATAAAAAAATTCGCGTACGGACATCCATCCGTACGCGAATTTTTATTTTTCCTTGATATCGATTTCTTGTTCCTTGAAGGCATCAAGAAGCTTTTGCATAATTGCTTCTTCATCGCCGCCTTCAACGCTGAGACTCACTTCTCCCCCTGAGGGCACTGCCAGCGACATGACCGCAAGAATACTTTTAAGGTCGATCGCCTTGCCTTCATAAGTAAGTGTGATTTCGCCTTTTTGTTCCGCTGCGGTTTTGGAGATTTTCGACGCCGGACGTGCGTGGAGTCCCGCTTCATCGGTAATGATCAAATGTTTTTCCTTCATCGCTTATCATCCTTAAATTTTTGTATTGTGTCTTTGACCGATTGTGCATCGTTCAAAGTCAAAACCGTTTCACTGAGTTGCTTGAGCGCGCGAAAATCCGTGGTGCTCAGTGTCTCTCTGATCGGCAATATCGCGGAGGGACTCATGGAGAGTTCATCCATCCCCATGCCGGCGAGCACGAGCGCCAGGTCACCATCACCCGCCATCTCACCGCACACTCCGATATGGATGCCCGCTTTGTGCGCACCATCCAGTGTGTGTTTCATCAATCGCAAGAGCGTGGGGTCATAGGGCTCATATAGATAGCCCACACTCTCATTCATTCTATCCGTTGCGTAGGTATATTGTATCAAATCATTGGTGCCGATGGAGAAAAAATCGACATGTTTCGCCAAAAATTCCGCGTTGAGGGCAGCTGAAGGGATTTCGATCATGATGCCGAGCAAGACATTGTCCTGATAGGCGATATCCTCATTCTTAAGGTCCGTCTTAACAGTGTCAAGCACTTCTTTGACCCAGTCAATTTCATCTTTGCGCGCGACCATAGGGATCATGATTCGCACCGCGTCGTTATCGACTGCGGCGCGCAAAAGGGCGCGTAACTGCGTTTTGAAAAGGTCGATTTCATCGAAGTAAAGGCGCACAGCACGTTTACCCAAAAACGGATTATCCTCATCACTTTGTTCAATGTAGGGGATATTTTTGTCCCCGCCCACATCAAGTGTGCGTACAATAACAGGACCTATGGCGTCAAATACCGCTTTATATGCATCAACTTGTGCTTGTTCACTGGGCATTGACTGACTTTCCATAAACAAAAATTCCGTGCGGAACAACCCGATGCCCTCAGCTCCGTTTTGCTTGATGGCATCAAGTTCTTTTGTGGAGCCCAAATTCGCATATAGCGGCATGGATGTCCCGTCTTTTGTCGTGGTGGGCTTATCAACGTATTGACGCAACTGCTCCTTGCGTTTTTTGTTTTGTTCAATGCGTTCTTTCGCCGCTTTGAGCGTTTGATCGTCGGGGTCGGGAGTCACAGTGTTGTTCTCGGCGTCAAGTAGCACATGCTGACCCTCATTGATCGCTTCTAAGGCACCTGAAACCCCAACAAGTGCGGGGATTCCCAGGGCACGGGCCATGATGGCCGTATGGGAGGTGTAGCCTCCCACTTCCGTAATAAAGCCCTTGACCTTCGCTAAATCAAGGCTTGCCGTATCGGAAGGCGTAAGGTCATGGGCGATGACGATGGTATCCTCGTCCAAAAGCGCCATGTCCTTGGTTTCTTTGCCCTGCAGATGCGTAAGCATGCGCGATTGCACATCCTTGATATCGGCGGCGCGTTCTTTGAAGTATTCATCATCCATCTGGGAAAACATTTCAATGAACTGATCACTCACCGCCTTGTAGGCAACGTCTGCGCACTTGTTGTCGTTTTCGATCATCGCTTCAACTTGACCTTTTATTTCTGGGTCACTGACCATTTGGATATGTGCATCGAAGATTTCCGCTTGTTCACTCCCCATGGTCTCCTGCGCTTTTTCGCGTAGTTTTTCAAGGTCTTTTGTGGCACGTTTGACAGCGTCTTCATACAAAGTAAGTTCCGCTTTCACATCGTCACACGTTCTGTCTTCAACCTCCAAGGAGGGCTGGACCATCGTCAAAGCCTTGCCGATGGCCAGACCACCTGAGGCAACGGTTCCTTTATCCATTCGTAACACCTGCCTGTCTTATTTTTTCCATTCCATGATTTCGCCGCTTTTAAATACAGTGGTGATTTCGCGTACATCGTCAAACATGACCAAGTCCGCATATTTGCCTTTCTCAACGGATCCATACGCATCATCCACGCCAATCGCTCTGGCGGGATTGATGGTCGCCATTTTCACTGCCTCGAAAAGCGGAAGATTGTTATAGGTAGTGATATTATGGATGGCCATGGGAAGGGTCAGAGTGCTTCCTGCGAGTGAGCCGTCCTCAAGGGTGACCTTGCCATCTTCAGCGGTAATACGCTGTCCGCCAAGGTCATAGGTGCCACTTGGAAGCCCGGTGGCACGGATGGCGTCGCTGACCAAAATCAGTTGATCGGAGCCTTTCGCACGCAATGCCAGATCTACAGCCGCATCATGAAGATGGTGTCTGTCCACAATCAGTTCTGCAAAGGCATCATGCGTCAGCGCGGCGCCGGCGATGCCGGGTTCGCGGTGAGAAAATCCGCGCATGCCGTTGTATAGATGGGTGGTAAGGCTAGCACCATTGGCATAAGCCGCCTGGGCGTCTTCGTAAGTGCCGTTAGTATGTGCAATCGACGTGGTGATGCGTGCACTGGAGAGCTGTTTGATCAGATCGATGCCGCCCTCGAGTTCAGGGGCGAGCGCCACAACTTTGATCGTCCCCCCTGAACTCAGGATATAATCATCCATCTGCTTGGCATCGGGCGTAGCGATGGCGCTTGCTGGCTGCGCGCCTTTTTTTTCTTCGTTAAAATAAGGGCCTTCGAAATAGACGCCCAGCACACGGGCGATCGTATCTTGTGAATCTTGTTCATCAATAAATTCTCTTGCTGTCTTCAGCGCTTTTTTCAGTGCTTCAGGCGTGCTTGTCAGTGTCGTGAGAAGAAAACTGGTCACGCCGTTTTGAATATGAAATTCCCCCATGGCTTCAATCGCTTCAGGGCTCGCGTCCATGGTGTCATACCCACTGTTTCCATGGGTATGGATATCAATGAATCCAGCCGCAAGGTATCGTCCGCGCCCATCGTAGACTTTGTCAACAGACTCATGGTCATATGAGTGTGCATCGACAATCGCGGCGATGCGCTCACCGTCGATGAGCACTGCTTTGTCGGGGGTGATGCCGTGTTCATGAATGAGACGGATGTTGTGGATGAGTTGTTTCATTGTATCCCTTCTTCACTTTGGTGATTTTGATACACTTTCGCAGCCGCCTTGTCGAGGACGATAGTAACATTGCGGTGGAGCCTTAGAATACTGGCGGGAAGTTGCGGGTCGAGTGTGGGAGTGTTAAGCAGTGCATCGACAATATCCGCCTTGTCCTCCCCAAAAGCCATAAGTACAATTTCTTCGGCGTGCATGATGGGCTCAACACCCATGGTGATCGCCTGGGAGGGAACCTGTGAGGGAGCGTCAAAAAAGCGGGCGTTCGCCTCGATAGTGGCTTCATCGAGCGTGGTCACATGGGTGTTGAACTGGAGGGTTCCCGATGGTTCATTGAAACCGATGTGCCCGTTATGGCCGATGCCTAAAAGTTGAAAATCAATCCCTCCGGCATTTTCAATCGCCTTGTCATAGGTGAGGCATTCGCGCGCAAGGTCGCTCGCGCGACCATCGAGAAAGTGAATTTGTGGGGAAGGAATGTTGATGTGATCGAATAGATGCGTATTCATGTAATACCGGTAGCTTTGAGCGTGCGCCGGGTCAAGACCGACATACTCATCGAGATTGAAGGTGGTGAGATGGGAGAAATCTCTTCCCTCCTTGGCGCGCTCATCGCGCAGCATCTGGTAAACCCCTTTGGGTGTGCCGCCTGTGGCAAGGCCGAGGACGGGCGCCGGGGTGGCGTCGATGATGTTTAATATTCGCTTGGCAACATATTCACTCGCTTCACCAGGGGTTGAAGCAACGATGATATTCATCGGATCACTTCCTTTCTCCAGAGGATTAGGGGCAGGGACTTACTAGCCATTATAACGATTTTACTAAAAAAACTAAAGGTTTGTGATCTTTCAGAGTCAGTCACTGAATAAATAACGGATGATGCCACCGATGCGCTGAGCCCACGCATCCTCGTTGTGTGTGCCCCCCGCGATGATTTCATAGCGGAACGAGAAATTATCAAGGATGTTGGTGATATGCGCCGCAACCATTCCGTTGGTCGTGAGGTAATCCTCACTTGAGGCATGGTGGTTTTCCCGGTCCCCGCAATCCATGTAAAGTTTATTCACATGAGTGAAATCAACTGTGCTCAGCCACTTTTTCACTGCCGAGGGCGCAGTGAAAAAGGCTCCACTCAATGATGCTGCGCGCGTGAAGGTATCAGGATGGGCAAGCAGGCCATACAGCGATATATTCCCGCCCATTGAAGCGCCGATAAGCGCCGTGTTCGCGGGGGAGGGGTCAGTGGGATAGTGCGCGTCAATGTAGGGTTTGACGGTTTCTTTTATGTCACGGATATACTGATCACCCCTTCCCCCGCGTGCATGATCGATTTCAAAGACAAACGGCGAATACTCATCAAGTCTTCGCTCGTCCTTAGGCGAATCAATGCCTACTACAATCACTTCGGGCATGCCGGGCATCTCAAGGGCTTTTTGCACATTCCAGGGGCGTTGATTATAAGCATCCTCCGCAAAGAAAAGATTCTGTCCATCATGCATGTAAATCACAGGATAGCGCGCACGTTCATCCAGGGAATCGGGCCTAGCGATATACAGTGTGGCTTCACGCTTTAAAAGCGGTAAATGCAAGGTTTGTTTGGTTACCTTCATAGCAGCCTCCTTCGCCTGTGCGCAAGAGCGCACTGGGTAAATGTATTATGGTTAAGAGTATTATATCATACCCGCTCAGCCCCAACAATTTTCACAACTCACTGCTTTTTTTTGCGCATGAAGGAAAAATTTGGTATGCTTGAGTAAACATAAAGCGAAAGGGGATTTAAGAATGCGACTACGTTTGATTGCACTATTGCTGGTGGTACTGGCACTGGGTGCATGTGAAAGTGAAATTGAAAATGAAACGGACGATGATCTTCAGGACGCTGCACAAGCACTGCACAGTGAATTTGATGGCACTACGCACACGGAGGAAGTGAGCCTTCCCACGACGTTTGAGGGCTTTGATGTCACCTATGAATCCTCCTCATCACTATTTGAAGAAGGCACCCTCGACGTGCCTGGTTACTACGAAGGGGACGCAAGTGCTGAGGTAACGTTCACCATGGACGGTGAAACCTCAAAGACTTTCACCCTTGAGCTTCGCACGGGTGATACACTTGAACATTCCCGCACCATCTCCTTCAGAAACATCGCTGATGAGTACGAACTCGATGCGCGCGATGTAGAGATTGTATACAATGAGCCTCATACCGTTCCCTACATTGAACTCAACGATGCGCTTGAGTTGCTCGATGGTGGTGAGAAGGATGGTGCCATTGACTTGGATGCACTGGAAATCGACCGCGCAGACGGGGTGATTACCATCACCAACCATGTTGAGGGCGATGAGGCGGAGGAAGAGGACCCTGAGGCGGGCTACACGCCTGAGGACAGGACCTACACTCTAGTGATTGACACTCAGGAGAACACAGTCGAGGTAAACAAGTTCGACTTTTTCAACTCCTTCTCCACACCTCCTTTGACCGATTTCGGCCAGGACCTCAATGTGGTTGATTATTCCGTTGATTATAGCGATGGGGTCACCTTCGACCTTGATGATTATAACATGACCATCTTCGACAATGAGGATGGGGTCTATTTACCCTTCCACCTTGCCAACACCTTTTTTAGCGGCCAAATGTATGACATCCACTACCTGGGTGATGAGATCATAGGGTATGACGGGTATAGCTACACACGCGCCGCCAGTGCAATCCGCAATTCTTCAAGAAGTGAAGCAACCATCGAAGAGCGGCGCAGACAATACACCTATGACTACACAGCCTTCGTATTCGACCACTTCTACGGTCTTAAAGAGGACCAAGGTGTCGATACTTACTACGACGTATTTGACAAAGACGATTTCATGGCCACCGGCAACACCCACTACATTAATCTCTTTAACGCCATTTACGGTTTGGACGACATGCACACGTCAATGCCGCTTAATGGCATGTACACCACGGACGAGTTGCCTGGTTTAACGATGAATGTTTTGGGTGAGCGTTCTCAGGAATTTCAAGGGGCACTGACCGCCGTGAATCAACAAGGCTTGTGCGGATCGGAAGTGACCGTACGCACCATTGATGATGGCCGCGTGGGCGTCATCAGCATCCCCGGATTTGACGAAGACACAGGCAATGATTTCGCAGACGCACTGGACGCACTGGAAGCCACTGTCGACGATGTCGTGGTTGATCTCTCCTGCAACACCGGTGGGGTTGTAGGCGGCATGATACAGGTACTGGGCCACATGAGCGATGAGCCCATCGACCTCCACACTCTCAACGCCGCTGATGGCACGACCTCTGTAACCTCCTATGCTTCGGATGTCGAGGCCCGCACGGAGTATTCATGGCATCTGCGCACTTCGGGAGCAACCTATAGCGCCGGCAACATGATGGCCCAGACGTTCAAGGATATGGAACTGGGAACACTCATCGGTGAACAAAGCGCTGGTGGCGCATCTTCCATCGCACCGGTCGCGCTTCCCAATGGCGCAGTCATCATCATTTCCTCACCCTCAGTAAACACTGATGAGAATTTTAACAGCACCGAGTTCGGTGTTCCTGTAGATACCTATGTATCCGTCAGTGAATTCTCCGATGACGATAGTCTTTTAGATGCGATTGATTAATAATTAATTACTAAAACGCTTGTGGATAAATTGTGGTGTGGTACAATGTATCTATACCACCACTACTGCGTGGTAAAGTGCTTGGTAGGAATGGAGTCCAGGTCCTCTGGACCTCTAATCTCTCTTCTACATAAGGAAATGGCCATCCGCTTAGGATGGCCATTTCTATTGTATGCCGACTCTTTTAAAAAGCGTGTCGATATGCGCGTGGACGCTTTTATTGTCGAACAATGCTTCGAGGGTTGATGTGGGAAGTGTGCCTGTGATGAGGGCGTCTTTTTTGCACAGGGTGATAAAGTCCGAGGTTGAAGCCTCCGCATCAAAGGCAAGTTTTTGAACACGGGCGTAGGCATCCTTGCGCGCCATCCCCGAATCGATCAAGGCATGAAGAAGATGCTGGGCAATGTGGGTTCCCCCACTATTTTCAACGCGTCTTCGCATGGTGTCTTCATCCACATGGAGCTTTTTCAAAGTTCCATCCAGACGCTCAAGCATGTAATCCAGAAGAATAATGCTGTCGATGAAAGCGACGCGCTCGACACTTGAATGAGAAATGTCGCGTTCGTGCCATAGCGCAATATTTTCATGCGCCATTTGCATGTAGCCGCGCATCATGCGTGCACACCCTGTTAAATTTTCAGAAGCGATGGGGTTTTTTTTGTGCGGCATGAGCGAGGAGCCCGTCTGGTTCTTGGCGAATCCTTCGCGGACTTCTCCAATTTCACTGCGAGAGAGATGACGGATTTCCACAGCAAGCTGTTCTATGGAACCGCTGATCAGGGAAAGTACGGAGGCGTAGTGCGCGTGCGCATCACGCCAAAGCACCTGTGTACTTAGCGAAGGCGTATAAAGTCCCAGCGACTCAAGAATTTTATCTTGCATCTGGGGGTCGATGGTAGTATGGGTCCCCACAGCACCGGAAAGTTTTCCAGTTTCAATGTCGCACCGTGCGCGTTGAAAGCGTTCCAGACTGCGGGTAAACGCACCGTAGTGCTGGGCGCATTTAAGGCCGAATGTCGTCACATCGGCGTGCATTCCATGCGTCCTTCCCATCATCAGTGTGTCCTTGTGGGTAAGTGCCAAGGATTTCAAAGTCTCGCGGACACGCTCGATGCCGCGTTCAATAAGACGGTTGGCCTGTTTATATGCTAGGGCGTGTGCCGTGTCGATTACATCGGTGCTCGTCAGTCCATAGTGCAACCACTGCGACGCTGCATCGCTTTGTTCACCGATATGGTTCACAAAGGCCACTAAGTCGTGTTTTGTAGTCTTTTCTATCTCACGGATTCTTTTAGGGTCAATGGTGACGCTTTCTTTGATTGTCCGGGCGGTCCCCCTGGGGACTTTGCGTGTTTCCTCAAGTGCTTCAAGCACAGCAAGTTCAACGTTTAAATAGCGATTGAAGCCTTCTGTTTCATTGAATATTTCACGCATTTCACTGCGCGTGTAGCGTTCAATCATGGAAATCACTCACACGGATGATATCAAATGTTTGCTCGCGGTCAGGCCCCACAGAAACCGTTCCTATAGGTACCCCGAGTGTCGCTTCGATAAAGGCGATATACACTTTGGCTTCACTTGGGAGGTCGTGATAATCACGCACATGGCCGATGGGTCCTTTGAATCCAGCAAGCGTCTCGTATACCGGTTCACAGCGATTAAAGGCCTCTATAGAGGCTGGGACATAGTCGATCAAGGTACCATCGAGATTATAACTCGTACACACCTTGATGGTATCGAAATCCTCAAGCACATCCAGAAGGGTCAGGGTCAGGGTCGTAAATCCATTGACCCGCAGTGCATGTGACAAGGCGACGGTATCGAGCCATCCTACGCGCCGCGGCCTGCCGGTGGTCGAACCGTATTCGTTGCCCTTTTGTCTTATGCGCGTTGCGATGGAGCCTTCGATTTCACTGGGAAAAGTTCCCCCGCCAACGCGAGTGGTATACGCTTTGACGACGCCTTCGACCGAACCGACAACTTGCGGGGGAAGTCCGCATCCCAGGGGGATTGCGGCCGCGGTGGGCGATGATGAGGTTACATATGGATAGGTCCCGTGGTCAATGCAGAGCATGGTTCCCTGTGCGCCTTCAAAAAGCATGCGCTTATTTTGCTTATAATAATCAAACAACAGTTTCGACGTGTCGCGAACCAAGGGAGCGATAAACGTCCGCACCCGGGCAATCTCCGCTTCGAGTGTCGCTTTGTCAAACGGGGCTTTTCCCGCTTCTTCCATGGCGGCATTGACTCGGGGGAGCGTCTGAAGGAGATACTGAGAAGTAGCGCGTTCACTGATGAATTCTCCCATGCGCAAGCCACGGCGCAAGATTTTGTCACCATACGCGGGACCGATCCCCTTGGCAGTGGTCCCGATTTTATCACTGCGTTTATGGTCCTGCAGTGAATCGATGATCTGGTGAAAGGGAAGAATAACATGCGCCCGGTTAGAAATGGCGATCATGGATGTATCAATGCCATTTTCTTTGAGCACTTCAAGTTCATGGTGCAAACTGAATGGGTTGATTACCATGCCGTTTGCAAGCACATTGAGCGTTCCTTGTGAAAATATGCCCGAAGGGATGAGGTGAAGGGTATGGGTTTGACCGGAAAACTTGATGGTATGCCCTGCGTTGTCGCCTCCTTGAAAGCGCACGATCACATCCGCTTTTTGTGCACGAACATCGGTGATTTTTCCTTTGCCTTCATCGCCCCACTGGGCGCCTATGACAGCGTGTGTCTTCATTGATTGCCCTCCTTGTCTATGATAGCGCGCGCCACATGAACGCCGCTTGCGGATGATTGGGCGAGGCCCCGCGTGAGACCGGCGCCATCACCTGCGAAATATAGATTGTGAATCGGACTTTCAAAATGATCATTCATTTTCGGACGGGCGGAATAAAATTTAGCTTCCACTCCGTAAAGCAGGGTGTGTGGAGAGGCGACCCCCGGGGTGACCATGTTAAGTTTTTCAATCATTTCGCGGATTGAGGCGAGGGTGTTGTAAGGCAAGGCGAGCGAGAGATCACCGGGCCTGGCCTCTTTGAGTGTGGGGGTGATGAAGCTTTCTTTGATCCGTTTGTCAGTGCTGCGTCTGCCGCGCGTCAGATCGCCATAAGACTGCACGATGATCGACCCATCCGACAGCATGTTGGCGAGTTTCGATACACTGTGGGCGAATTTGTTGGGCTCACGGAAAGGTGAATCAAAATCATGGGAGACAAGCAAAGCGAAGTTGGTATTGTCACTCCCCATGGCAGCGTCGTGATACGCATGCCCGTTGGCGAGCATGGTGCCGCTGTGGTTTTCGATCACCACGTGCCCACTCGGATTGGAACAAAACGTGCGCACGCGGGTACCTAAGGAGGATTGATAAACGAATTTTCCTTCATAAAGATGCTCATTGATTGTTTCCATCACCGCGTTTGATGTTTCCACACGCACACCGATATCAACGGTGTTGTTTGTCTGCACAATGCCGTGAGTAGCGCAAAGATCATCAAGCCAGCTCGCGCCGTCTCTTCCCGGGGCGAGCACCACGTGTTCAGCGTTGATGACCTCACCGTTACTCAGCGTGATGCCTTTGATTGTGTCATTTTCAACGACAATATCGTCCACCTCTGTGGAAAAACGCATGGAAACATGCTTTGCAAGCGTATCGCAAATGGCTTGTTGGATGTCGAGGTTGTTCTCAGTACCCAGATGCCGCACGCGTGCACGCAAGAGCTTCAGACCATGCGAAATCGCTTCTTTTTCTATGGTACGGATGAAGGGAGTCTGCGGATCGGTAATCGACTGAGGGGCGCCGTGGTTAAGCATGATCGAATCTACGTGCTCGATGAGTGACTGCACCGTCGCATCGGTTAAATAATCACTCATCCATCCACCGAATTCACTCGTGATATTGAATTTTCCATCGGAAAAGGCGCCAGCGCCACCAAATCCGCTGGTGATCGAGCAATGCGGATAACATCCTGCATAGCCTTTGGGGTTCGTGGGGCATTGCTGGATGCGTCCTTTTAAAATCGGACACTGACGCTTCCTAAGAGAAACGCCCTTTTCAACGAGAAGCACGCGCTTATTCGGTGAAAGTTCCATCAGTTCATACGCGCAAAAAATGCCCGCGGGTCCACTGCCTACGATAATCACATCGAATTGCCTATCCATTTTGACCTCCGTGAAAGTTGAGTTTGAAAACCAATTTTGATTATACACTATCAAACGATGGGGTTAAACGATTAATTGTGAATTGAGTGCAACACTCAACAAAAAAACCACGCGCGCGATTTGTTCGCGTGCGTGGTTAATGAATCAGTCAAGCATTTTTTCGATGGCTTTGGCGCTTGGAATGCGTCCAGCAACTTTGACTTTCTCATCGATGACGAGTGCCGGGGTTTGCATAACACCGTACTCGGCAATCTTATCAATGTCAGTCACTTTCTCAATGGTTGCTTCCATGCCTTTGGTATCGAGTGCCGCACGGGCATTTTCCTCGAGCTTGGCGCATTTTTTGCAACCTTTACCTAATACTTTAAGTACCATAGTATCTCTCCTTTTCTAATTATATTTAATCATCCATAGCTATTTTATTCAATGGTTATAAGATCCACATACCGGCCAAGAGCCCAATCAATGCTGAGAGCACCATGACCAACCCAATGTACACACCCAAGCGCTTAGCGCCCATGACTTTCCCAATGACAATCATGTTGGGAAGTGAAAGCGACGGGCCAGCTAGCAACAATGCGACCGCCGGTCCGCGGTGCATGCCCGAGGAAATCAGCGATTGAATGATGGGGACTTCCGTCATCGTCGCGAAATACATGACTGCACCGAAGCCACTGGCAAAGATATTGGCCATGTAGGTGTTTTCACCGACGACGGTTGCCAAAGCGTCTTCTGTGAGCACGGATTGAAGCACACCGGCAAAGAATACACCCACAATGAATAGTGGAATAATCTTTTTAGCGAGCAACCATGTTTCAATTCCCCAGACTTTCATATCCTCCAAAGAGAAAAATGCAATGAGCTGGATAACCAAGAAGCCTGCGAAGATGAGCGTGGGCAAGGGTTCATATACACTGAATATCAGCATCGCGAGCAGTGTAATGAAAAACATTCCACGCTGCCAGTCCTTGAGTGAGGACGTATCTTCTTCCTCGGCCACATGGAACTCACCGTCCATGTCACGTTTTTCGGACTTGGAAAATATGACAGCCATCGCGATACCGATCACCAGCGCCAGAACAATCGCACTGACAATGCGTACAAACCCGATACGCGGGCCGAGATCACTGAAGGTCAGGGTCATCGCCAAGATGTTGATGGCGGGTCCTGAGAACAAAAATGCAACCGCAGGACCAATGCCTGCGCCTTTTTTACGGATTGAAGCGAACATCGGAAGCACGCTGCACGAACATACCGCGAGCAAGAACCCCGATACGGAAGCAATGAGATAAGACAGTGATTTCTTTGCTTCTCTGCCAAAGAACTGAAGTACTTTTGCCTGTGATAAAAACGAGACGATCGCACCTGAGATGGAAAAGGCGATGAACAGTGACAAAATACGCATTAGTGAGAAGGTCTCACCATCACCGGGATAAAATGCGTAGTTTCTCAAAAAGATAATTCCATCCCAAATAACTTCCCAGATACTTTCTAATATAGTCACCTAAATCAACTCTTTCTTTATATGTTTTAAAGTTATATGCCTCTACAGTTATATGCACTTACTGTTATATGATAACATGTTCTTTGTGTTTGACAACCCTGAATTTAAATCTTTTTATTTTTTTTTGTGCGCGCGGGACCATTTAAATTCTCGAGTATGGTTTAATGTAAAAAAGGGGATGATTTTGATGAAACTGCGCGCGTGGCTTCAAGCGTCGCGACTACCGGCGCAACTGTTTATTTTTCCAGCGCTTCTTCTTGGGCAGGGTCTTTATGCCTTTGGAGGCGACTACACGCTTTCCATTGCAACATTCATTATAGTGCACCTTTATGGGGTCTTCATGCACTTGTTTATCGTTTATGCCAATGATTATGCGGATTTTGAAACCGATACGATCAATCTGACGTTCACACCTTTCACCGGCGGGTCACGTGTCCTTGTGGAGGGAGCACTTAAAAAGGCGGACCTCAAAAAGGGCGCATTCCTCATGGCGTTTTTAAGCATAGCTACCGGCATATATCTGAGCGCACTTGTCGGCAGTGCACTTCCTTTAATTGTTATCCTTATTGGAATTTTGCTTATGTTTGCTTATAGTTTCGGTCCCATCAAACTTTCATACCGAGGCTATGGTGAAAGTCTTCAAGCGATCGGTGTGGGCGTTGTGCTTCCCGTTGTAGGATTTTTAGCCCACGGTGGTACGTTTGATGCAATTCCTTGGGGTATTGTTATCGCATTTGTTCCAGCGCAATACGCGATGGCGATTGGTACCGCTTTGCCCGATGAACCCTCCGATCGATTGACAGACAAACGAACAACACCCGTCAATATCGGAATCAACGGCGCACGACAGGTCATGATCGGTCTGTTTGTTCTCAGTCTGGGTTTAGTTGTGCTGCAAAGTCCGTTTTCACTACTGATCAACGCAAGCATCGGCGGCATCGTTGCAACACTGATCGGTGCTCAACTTCTTCTGCACTTTTTAAAGCCCTTGCCAGGAAGTGCGCACATGCTTCAACTTGTTGGGCTTTCAATTGTAACCAACACAACCCTCACCCTCGGCATCGCACTTTCTTCATTGCTCGCATAGCTATAAAAAACTTGATTCCACGGAGGAATCAAGTTTTTTATTCAAATCACACTGTGTTCTTTCAATATTGATTCGAAATCATCAAGAATAGTTTCAGCATCATCGTCTTCAACTTCAATGGTGAAGTCGCTGCGCGGGGGTATGCCCAAGGCCATGACGCCCATGACGCTTTTCATATTGACGGAGCGTTCTTCATAATACATGGTAATGGTAGGGTCATATTGATTGGCTGCTTTGGCCATGATTGCGGCCGGGCGTGCATGCAAGCCTTCGTCACTTTTGACTGTGAATGTGCGTTTCATCTTGTCTTCCTCCTGATTTAATTGTTCTATCTTGGCATCCCGTGAGTTAGTTTTTGCCTTCAACCGCGTCAAAGAGACGATCAAGACGCTCTTTAAGCGACTGAATCGCTTGTGTTTGAATGTTCATCTGTTCGTTGAAATTCGCCACCAGTGACTGCATGCGCTCTTCTTGAATCAGCAAGTTGATGGCTTCTTTTGTCTTTTCCGCCCGGTATTCTTCGAAATACTGTTTGATGATGGGCAATTGGTTGATGAAGCGTCTGGGAATCCCGCACTGATTTTCAATGGTTGTGTAAAATTCACTCAACTGCGCTTCACGCTGGTCGCGGTCATTAATTTTTTCCTTAATGGCTTGAGTGTCCGCTTTTTTTTGCGCTTCGATTTGTTCTTCCGTGTTGGAGAACGCTTCGGAGAAGCGTTGACGATTTTGTTTATCGAACCGCTTTGAATGGCTTTTAAAAACCGCTTCTTTGGATCTAAGTGCCAAAGGTCCCAGTGTCTTGATAAGAATGATGAGCGCAAGAAGATAAAGAAGTGCCAGTAAGATGAACTGGGCAACATACACATTGAGCGGAGAGTTTGTGGCAACCCAGGCATAGGTGCCGCTGACATTGAGCACGGCCGTGACGCCTAGGGGCACGCCGAGGATAAGCACAATATAGGGAATCAGACGCAAGACGATTCTGCGTTTGATTGTGTGTTCAACGGATTCAAGATGCTTTTGTTTTTTGGTGAGCATCTCACCATAAGGCATTGATGGGTCGGCGGTCTCATATGACTTCGTCCTGAGCGCCTCAATTTCCCTGTTTAGCGCATCGATGCTGTTTTTTGTTTCGATGGCTTCTTGAATGACGGGCTCTGTTTTTATAATGGCTTGATAATCTTTGTTTTTGCTTAGCATATAAAAGCCTCCTTTTTACGATGTTAATATTATACCACTTTGAAAATTTTATGTCACAACATCTTCACTTTGCTTTCAAAAACCCCAATGATTTGATATAATTCCTTTGGCAAAAAGGAGCTGTCATTATGTATGCATTGGCGCAAAAAATAAGCAAAAAATTCTATTATGGCTGGGTGATGGTCTTCGTAAGTGCGATGGGCCTATTTTTCTCTGCCCCCGGACAGACATATTCCATCAGTGTCTTTCGAAACATCTACAGCAGCGAATTCGGATATTCAAGTTCACTACTCTCAGCAGGATACATGGGCGCCACTATTTTGAGTGGTGCGCTTTTAGTCTTTATGGGCAAAGCGGTTGACCGCTTTGGCCAACGAAGAATGATGATGGTTGTTGGATTCATGCTCGCCCTCACGGCCTTTTACAATTCTTATGTATCCAACATTGTCATGATTTTCATCGGGTTTTTCCTTCTGAGATATTTTGGCCAGGGATCGATGTCCCTAATCCCTCACAGTCTCGTTCCCCAATGGTTTGACAAAAAACGCGCGTTTGCCATCAGCATTGAGAATTTCGGTGCATTGATCGCCACGATGAGTGTCCCCGCATTCAACTATTGGCTGATTGAATTGGTAGGCTGGCAAAACGCCTGGCGTGTGTGGGGGTTTGCATTGCTGATTATCTTCATTCCCGTGGTATTCATGACCGTCATCAACAAACCCGAGGACATTGGACTTGAGATTGACGGAGAAACCAACGGAAAAGAAGCCATCAAAGAAGCCGAAGAACGCCTTGAGCGTGAAAGTTTCACCCTACATGAAACCCTTAGGACCAAAGAATTTTGGATCATCGGATTGATGAGCATCATCATCCCAATGTTTTCAACCGGCGTGACATTTCACTTCTTCGACATGATGGCCCTGCGCGGGGTCGATAATCAAAGCGCCTCATTCATTATCGGCTTGATCGCGCCCCCAGCATTTTTGATGCCTTTCGTAGCGCGTGCGCTCATTGATCGTTATAAACCGAAATACATCTTTTTAGGCACACAGATCATGATTTTTCTTTCCATGGTCTGGCTGGCGTTTTTTGTAAATAGTGCCCTCACTGCGACGGCGTTCATCTTGTTTTACGGAACGGGCGTGGCAGTGCAGGTAGTAACGCTCAACACCATCTGGCCGACATATTTCGGACGCAAATATCTGGGAAGCATCCGCGGCGCGGCGCAAATTTTCATGGTCGTTGCAACCGGCGTTGGCCCACTGCCCCTTGCACTTTCCTATGACCTTACAGGAACCTTCAACTATGCGATTTATGGCATGATGGGCCTCACAATCTTTGCGATGACGATGGCGCTGTCCATCCGCAAGCCAATCAAAAAATAAGTCGGGTCATTTCAGTATTTTTTTGACTAGGCGCTCTTTTTTCCTGCTAAAGGGCGGATAAGCAATCGATGGGTCGATGCGTGTGGATTTTTTCACATACGCCTTTGCATTGGAAAGTGTTTCAAATGAATAGCGCCCGTGATAGCGGCCCATTCCGCTTTGGCCCACACCCCCGAAGGGCATATGTGGATTGGCCACATGCATGATAGTATCATTGATCGCACCCCCGCCGAAACGCAAACGTTCAAACACTTTGGTTTGGACGTTTTTATTTTCACTGAATACATAGAGTGCCAAAGGCGAGGGCTTCTCCCCCAGGGATTCGATTAAATCATCAATGGCGCCGTAGGGGATGATGGGGAGAACGGGGCCGAAAATTTCTTCTTGCATGGAAGCGTCTGACTCATCGGCTGCGCCTAGTACAGTAGGTTCGATAAAGCGACGCTGGGCATCGACACTGCCGCCGTATAACAGCTTTTTAGTGTCAATGAGCGCACGCACTCGCTCGAAATGTCTGTCATTGATGATGGTGGGATATTCATCTTTTTGTGAAGTGTAGAACTCATCGATGGTTTGAATGAGTTTTTGGGTGAAGGCTTCTTGTATTTCGGCATGCACATAGATGTGGTCGGGCGCGATGCATGTCTGACCGGCATTGAGCAGCTTTCCAAAAGCGATGCGCCTCGCCGCAACGTCGAGTTTTGCATCCTTGTGGACAATGGTCGGTGTTTTCCCTCCCAGTTCCAAAGTAACGGGGGTGAGGTGCTTGGCCGCTGCTTCATAAACGAGTTGGCCAACCCGCGTAGATCCCGTGAAAAAGATATGGTCGAAGGGAATATCCAAAAGTTCCTGCGTTGTTTCCTTTCCACCTGTGATGACATGCACATGGCGTGAATCAAAGGCATCATTAATAATACGCTCGATGAGCGTCTCAGTGCGCTCGGGAAACTCCGAGGGCTTGATGATGACGGTATTGCCCGCTGCAATCGCACCAATCAACGGTTCGACAACCAATTGAAACGGATAATTGTAAGGGCCGATGATCAAAACCGTTCCCTTGGGCTCATGGCGGATATAACTTTTGGTGAACCCTAAATACATCGGGGTACGCTGTTTTTTGGGTTTCATCCAGCCTTTGAGATGCTTTTTCGCCTTTTTAAGCGAGTGCAGTGTGAAGCCGATCTCAGTGGTGTAAGACTCGAAACTGGATTTGTTGAGGTCTGCCTTGAGAGCTTCCTTGATGGCTTCCTCATTGTCCAATATCAGTCGCTCAAGACGCGTAAGTGCCTCCAGGCGGTGCTGATAGGATTTGGTTTCATGGGTTTTGAAATACGTTTTTTGCGCTTCGACAATCGATTGCATACAATCGCCTCCTTAATTCATTGTAACATGGGTGATGTGGGCGCATGCGATAAAAAAAACTGGAGAGTTCTCTCCAGTTTAACGATTTTGTTTGATTCCTTTGTTCAAAAGGGGTTTGTCGTAGTGCTTATTGATGCTTTTGAGGACATTGTTCACATGTTCATCACGGCTTAGTTTATCTTTTGATTCAAAGATTGAAAGCTGTTTGAACAGCGTGCTCTTCTCTTCGAGATTGGAGGCACTCACACCCAGGAGATGAACAGGTTTGTTATCGAAGAGGTCTTCAAAGACATGTTCGACCACTTCAAATATTTCATAGAAATGATCGGTATGGTATTGAAACGAAAAGTGTTTGGAATGATTGGTGTAATCATCGTCGCGCAGTTGCACGGCAATCGACTTTGCGGCGAGTGAGTGGTCCTTAAGACGCTCGACCACGCGTTCGGTCAACTTTTTCAGCGCATTGATCATCTCTTGATATTCATGAAGGAACCCTTCATAAGTCTTGGAATTACCAATGCTTTGATGGCTTTCCTGGCGCGAGGGGTCCACCTCGCTTTTATCCTCGCCGTGAACCTTGTTTATAAACGCCTCGGCTTGATTGCCCAGAAAATTTCGCAGTTTGCGCATATCCTTAAACTCTGCGAGGTCTCCGATGGTCTCAATGCCCATCAACTTGAGATTGGGCACCGTCTTTTTGCCGATGCCGTGAAGTTCCTCAATAGGCAAAGGCCACAGCTTATCCTTGACATCGCGCTTGCGCAAAATCGTTATTCCCATGGGTTTGTGCATATCAGAAGCCATCTTGGCAAGAAACTTGTTGGGAGCGATACCGATGGACACAGGCAGATCGTATTGCTCACTGAGCTCCGTTTGCATCGTCTTGGCCACATCGTAGGGATGGCGGTCTTCAAGCGCATCGGTCATATCCAGATACCCCTCATCGATGCTGGCGGGTTCAAGGGTGGAAGTATAGCGCTTGAGGTACTCGAAAAAATACGAGGAATATTTCTGATACAGCGGAAAATTCGTGGGAAGCACTTTGAGGGAAGGACACAGTCGCTTCGCCTCACTCAGCGGCATGGCACTTTTGACGCCGTATTTTCTCGCTTCATAATTCGCCGTTGTGAGGATGCCTCGTTCGTTGCTGGGGCCAATGCCCAGGGGCACATTTTTGAGTTCCTTATTCTCAGCCATTTCGCAGCTTGCGAAAAAAGCGTTGAGATCGATATGAAAAATCACTTTGTATTTTTTCATGGCTAAAACTTTCCTTTTTGTCGTATATGCATTATAATGGTAACCGCATTGAACTTAAACGATATTTCATGAGGTGAATAAGATGCCAGAAAGCAAAAAACGCGTCAAAAAAAATCAAGAGACCCCCGACCCTGTTTACACCAACCCGCTCAAACAAACATGGGGCAAGGTTGTCGTTGTCATATTGGTCGTCGGATTCGTATTGGGTCTGGCCGCCACAACAATCTTTGTTATGTGGAGTGTCATGTTCGGCTAAGATTTCAAAGCGTCCTTCGCGGACGCTTTTTTTATTGCAACAATTCCTTGGCGCTTTCGATCGCACGCTTAGTGACCTCACCGCTGGAAATCATCGCAGCGAGCGCTTCGACGCGATGCTGGTGGGAGAGAAGTTTAAGATTTGTCGTCGTGCGTCCCTCCGCTTTATCTTTGTAGATATAGTAATGCTGGTCCGCGCGCGCAGCAACCTGGGGAAGGTGCGTAATGGCGAGTACCTGGACGCTTTCAGCAATTGCATGCATTTTGTTGGCTACCTGGGTGGCCACGTAGCCGCTCACGCCTGTGTCAATTTCATCAAAAATCATTAAATTGAGCGATTCTTTAAAAACAAGCAATGTCTTAAGCGCCAGCATAATGCGCGAAAGTTCACCACCTGAGGCCACTTTTTTGAGTGGTTTTTGCGGTTCACCCGCATTGGTGGTGAGCATGAAATCGATGGTATCGATGCCGTCTTCCTTGAAAGCGGCGGGGGCGAAGGGGTCTTTTAGTTCAGGCGCATCAAAACGCACAGTGAAGGAGGCGTCCTTGAGTTCAAGGGCGCTGAGCTCAGCGTGCATGCGCGCCTCGATGGATTGTGCTGTAATCTTGCGTTTATCACTGAGTGCCACCGCGGCGTCCTTGAGTGCCTCAAACATGTCCGTGACATGCGTCATTGCCTCACTGAGTGCTGTGTCATAATCAAAAGCACCGGTAATCTTTTCATTGATTTCTTCGTGATACTCAATCAGTGCCTCGATGTCCATGCTATATTTGCGACGAAGCGAATCAAGGGCGTATTTGCGGTTCTCGAGGGTTTCGAGTTCATCGGGGTCGAAATCGAGTTGCTGCACGCGGTCATACAGACTGCCGCGGATATCGTCGAGTTCGTAATAGGCACTTTCCATGCGTGATTTCAGTGAATCGTATGCCTCGTCGATATGTGAAACTCTATCAAGTTCACCCGCCGCATCATAGATGTGGTCGATTGCCTGGGACTCTTCGAGCATCGTGTGGGCAGTTTTCAGGGAATGAAACAGCTGGTCAAAATTCTGAAGCGTAGCGAGGCGCTCTTCGATTGCCTCCATCTCACCGCTTTTAAGTTCGTGGGCCGCAAGTTCCTCGCTTTGCGTCTCCAATTGTTCGCGCTTTTCAAGCGTAGCCTGCTTGTCTTTTTGAAGTGTATCATATGCCTCAAGGGCGTTGAGATAAGCTTCTTTTTTTTCGCGGTAATCATCCTTGAGCGTCTTTATATCAGGGTCGAACTGATCGATCAGCGTAAGGTAGGTGGTGGGATTGATCAAGCGCTTGGTATCGTGCTGGGTATGAATATCCGCCAGATGACGGGTAAGCTCGCGCAGTTGTGAGAGCGTAATCGTCTCGCCGTTGACTTTGATGATGTTTCCGCTGGAGGGTTTGATGGTACGTTTAATAAGAAGTTCATCATCCTCAAGAGGAATATCATGGTCTTCACACGCATGTTTTACCGCATCGTTGAGCGGTGAAAACACGGCAGTGATGGTCGCGGACTTTTCCCCTGTGCGTACCACGTCACTTGAGGCGCGCTCACCGAGCAAAAGCCCGATGGCATCAATCAAAAGACTCTTCCCCGCACCGGTCTCACCGGTAAGAACATTCATTCCCGCTTCAAAACTTACTTCGATGTTTTCTATGATCGCAAAATTCGATACTTTCAAATATGCTAACATGTCAAGCCCCCTTGGGTGTGTCAAACACTTCGGATATGATGCCCTTTATATCGACTGGGCGGGTGATGCCCCCCAGATATAGCAAGTATTCCCTGTTGCCGTGTTGACCGCGAATGGGCGAGGGTATGAGCCCACTGACGGGAATCCCCTCAGCCTTCAAATCATTGATGATGCCGCTGAGCACACGGGTGTGTTCATCTCTGTGTCGCACAATTCCGCGTTTGGAGCGCTTGGTTGTCTCAAACTGAGGTTTGATGAGTACAATGCCCTCTTTAAGCTGAAGCGTCCTCGTAAGGTGACGCACAATCGGCATGACGCCTGTAAAACTCACATCAACGGTGAAAATATCGACATCCCCGACATCGTCTGCTTCAAGGGTAAGCGCATTGGTCGCTTCCCAAACCCAAACGCGCCCGTCATCTCTTAGCGATGGATGCATCTGCGAATGCCCCACATCCACGCTAATCACACGGGCCGCACCATGTTGAAGGGCGCAGTCGGTGAATCCTCCCGTCGATGCCCCAACATCAAGCATGACCCGTTTCTTTATTGTCACTGGGAAGGCAGTGAGCGCCGCTTCGAGCTTTTTTCCACCTTGTGATACGTAGCGCTGAATATCACTCAGCGTAAGTGCATCTTCCGCTGCGAGGAGAGTACTTGGCTTTGTGCACACTGTTCCATTGACGTTGACAGCGCCATCCTTGATGAGGATGTGCGCCTGATGGCGCGTACTCACAAGCCCGCGCGCCACAAGGGCCTTATCAAGTCGCATGCGTCATCTCCGCCATAGCCTTCATAATGGACGCCACATCAAGCCCGTAGCGCTCAAGCATGATGGTGCGCGCGCCCTGGGGTACGAATGCATCATCAAAGCCCAAGAGTTTCACCTGTTTGACAACGGCGCCTTTTTTCGCGTAATGCGACAATATCATACTCCCCAGACCGCCGTTAAGCGTGGACTCTTCGTGTATAAGCAACGGTTTTTCAAGATCAATCGCTGCAAGCATCGCTTCATCGAGTGGCTTGATGAAACGCGCATTGATGAGCGTATAATCGAGATTCTCATCTTCAATCGCCGCTTTGAGCGGCTCGATGAAATCACCAAAAGCGATAATCGTCCCCCGGGTGCCCGAGTGCACTTTCTCCCACGATGGGCTACTAATGACTTCACACTCGCCATTTAGCGTCGTCTTGGCGCGCGGATAGCGAAGGGCAATGGGACCGGTATTCACATCAAAGGCATAATCCATCAACGCCTGTAACTCTGCGCTGTTTTTGGGGTGAGCAATCTGCATGAAGGGAATATGGGCGAGCATGGGGATATCGTAAATGCCCTGGTGGGTCTCCCCATCGCCCCCAACCAACCCGGCGCGTTCCACGCCGATTACAACGGGCGCTTTGTGGCGGGCGATATCATGAATGATCTGGTCGTAGGCGCGCTGGAGAAATGTGGAATATATCGTTAGAAACACCTTCACCCCTTGCATCGACAGCGCACCACTGAAAAGTGCACTGGTGGATTCGGCAATGCCGGTGTCGATGCATCTTCGGGGGTATGCATCTCTAAATGCATTCAGGGCGCTTCCCGCGACCATTGCAGGGGTGACGACGTAAAAGGCTTCATCATTCGCTGCGCGGACCATGAGATTCGAGGCAACAATTTCGCTGTAGCTTTCTCGCGAATCACCCGAGCCGTTAAAGGCGCCGTTTTCAATCTCAAAGGGCTTACACCCGTGCCATTTTCCCGCAACGTCTGCTTCGGAGAACTTATAGCCTTTTCCCTTTTTCGTGCGTACATGAACCACGACGGGCCGCTCGAGTGTTTGCGCGGTGGTGAGCGCGCGCAAAAGGCTTTTGAAATCATGACCATCAAGAGGCCCGAAATATTCATAACCGATCGCTTCTAAATAGTTGCTGCCGGCGATAAAGCCTTTGATGCGCTTTTCGACTTTCGTTGTGAATCCTTTGAATTTTTTCGGTACCATTTTCGATGTTTTCCTGCGCAAGGAACGGTAGGTGTTTTTCATACGCAGCTTGGTGAGCATCCGCGATAGATGCCCCACATTTTGTGTGATGCTCATCTCGTTGTCATTGAGCACAATGATGGGGTGCTTATCAGGAAAATGGCCCAGAAAATTCAAGGCTTCAAGGGCAGTGCCGCTGTTGAGGGCGCCATCGCCAATCACTGCGATGACTTGTCCGATCGAATCGGTGTGGTCCTTGGCAAAGATCATGCCGGCCGCCGCGCCAATTGATGTTGAGGAGTGGCCCGCCTCATAAGCGTCATGAGGACTTTCACTGCGCTTGAGAAACCCTGAGAGTCCATCCGCCTGACGAAGCGTATCAAATTGTGCTGCGCGGCCAGTGAGTATTTTGTGAACGTAGGACTGATGGCCCACATCGAAGATGAACTTATCCCTCGGCGAATCAAACACTTTGTGCATCGCGATGGTCAGCTCGACAATGCCCATGTTCGATGAAAAATGCCCACCAGTTTTACTAAGCTGCTCGATTAAAAAAGCTCGGATGTCACCACTGAGCGCTTCAAGTTCTTTAATTGTGAGATTTTTCAAAAACGATGGGTCGGTGATTGTCCGTGGGTCCATAAAGATTCCCCCTATTCATCCTTGGGCATATCAAAGTCCGTGGTGCTTCCATCGTCCTTCATCATTTTGACAAGGACGTTTTCTGCGTCGTTAAGCATCTTTTGGCATTCCTTGCTCAGTCGCACACCCTCTTCGTACTTCTTGATGGCATTTTCAAGGGGAAGATCGCCGCTTTCAAGTTGCTTGACGATGGTTTCAAGCTGTTCGAGTTTGCCTTCGAATTGTTCGCTTTTACTCATGGTTGGCCTCCTTTTTATCTTTCACTTCCACACTGAGCGTTCCATCCTGGAACTCTACTTCCAGCGTGTCACCCACGCTGACGTCATGAACGCTTTTGATGACTTCGCCGGCTTTCTTAGATAGCGTATAGCCTTGAGAAACAATCAGTCTGGGGTTTTGCACTTCGAGTTTCTGGGTGATGCCCTCAAGCGCATGGCGCTTGTTTTTCACAATCTGTTTGAACGCTCTGTGCAACATGGCACTGTGACGTTCACGCTGAGTCTTGCCGTCATTTAGTCGATTGTGCGGCGAGACTTGTTTCAAACGATGATGCAGGTTGTCCAAGCGTTCATTTTGTCGTTCAAGCAAGCGTTGGGGGTCTTTGAAGATATAACGCTCCCTGACATATTCAAGACGCTCCTTGCGCGTTTTAATGGCCCGATCGAGTGCATCATACATTCGTGTGCTATGGCGCTGAAGATCGCGGCTGAGCGTTACTTGGTCGGGCACTGCGATTTCTGCCGCACCTGAGGGGGTAGGGGCGCGTTTGTCCGCTGTGAAATCGGCAATGGTGAAATCTGTCTCATGGCCGACAGCGGAGATGATGGGCGTTTTCGCATCCTTGATAGCATCCGCTACAATGCGTTCGTTGAAAGCCCACAAATCCTCAATTGACCCACCGCCGCGGCCTACGATGATGACATCGTGGCCGGATGCGTCGGCACGGGTGATGTTGGTGGCTATCTCGTCTTTTGCATTGGTCCCTTGCACAGTGGTGGGATAGACGGTAATTTCACAAAGCGGATAGCGACGGTTGATGATGTTGATGATGTCGCGTACAGCCGCGCCGGTCGCGCTGGTAAGCACCGCAACGCGGTGAGCAAAGGGAGGCAGAGATTTTTTGCGGGCGTCTTGGAAATAGCCTTCTTGTTCGAGCGTGGATTTTAACTGGAGATATTGCTGATAGAGATTGCCAAGACCCACTTCGTCCATCGATTTAACGTAAATCTGATAACTCCCAGCCACTTCGAACACACTGACGTACCCTCTTAAGAGAACAGTCATGCCATCTTTAGGCTTGAAAGCCACACTCTGAGCGTCACGCCTGAACATGACCGCTTTGATGGATGCTTTTTCATCTTTGAGCGTAAAATAAAAATGTCCGCGGACATTGTGTTTGAAGTTTGACACTTCCCCTTTTAAAAGCACATCCTCCAAATGCTTGTCCTTGTCGAATTTGTGTTTGATGTACCTTGTCAGTGCCGTTACACTCAGGGCTTGTTCACTCATAGAATCACGTCATTTCTCTTAAGCTTTTGGCGAGATTTTCAAGCACGCGGTTATTAAAGGCGACATGCTTTTTGTCCCCTTCATCGGAAAACTTATGCGTAAGATTGAGCAGTTCGTCAATAATGACTTCCGTGGGTGTCGAGGTGTGTGCCAGTTCATAGACACCCAGACGCAAAATCGCCCGGTCCACATAGCTCAGGCGCTTGAGTTTCCATTGAATCAAATGCGTCTCGAGTGTGTCATTGACACTTTCAAAATTGGTAACGATGGTGGTGATGGCGTCATGGACAAATCCTTTGGGAATGTTTTTAGGCTCATAGGAGGAATCAATGTCCATCTGGTAGAGTTTTGCGATGATGTGTTCGCGCATCTGAGCGCGCGTTTTAGGTTTTTTATCCTGTGTTTCCATTGGCTTCGCGCCCCTTTCATATCAGTTAAAAGTTTACCACAAAACAGGCAAAATAAAAAGCGCGCACATCAACTCATGTGGATAAAAAAAGAGACGGATTAACCCGCCTCTATCGTTTGATTGTCTGTGAACCGATGACATCCATCGCGTGGAAATCATACCATGTGAGTGCTACATGGTCTTCTTGCATATCCATAATCAGAAAGCTTTCAGGGTTATTGTCCCTGGATTGGTTGAGTGACCCTGGATTCACGATAAACTTTCCGCTCACTTCCATGAAGGCCATCTGGTGCGTGTGACCGTGCATGGCGATATCAGCCTCTTCTTCAAGCATGCGGTAGTAAAGTCTGTCATAACTATTTTGCACCCGCAGTTTGTGACCATGCGTCATGTAGATGCGCCAGCCATTGATCTTCACTGTCTGTTCAAAGCCGCTTCCACTATCAAATGCGGCATTCCCTTTAATGGCAATGATATCACGGCTTTGTAAAAAGCTTTGCTTGAGTTCCTGATCTCCCAGTGAGAGCACATAATCGGGCGCATCGACCTCGCTGAGTACATCTTTCAAACGGCGTTTGTTGCCGTGAACATCACTGATTACCAATACTTTCATTATCTGCATTCTCCTCAATTCACTAAGCACATCCCTATGAATGCGATCATCCTTGCGTTCGATGAATCGGTGTGCTTTTTCTGCGGTGCTGCGGTCATGCGTGATGACCACCAAACACATTTTTGGTCTTTTTGTTGTTTTGAGTATTGTACTTAATCGGTGTTTAAAATGCACGTTATGTGTATGAAAACAGCGCTAGTCATCTTCACGCCGCAAATGGGCAGTCAGACGATTAAGCGCCAATTGTCGGTGTGAGATAGAGCGTTTCACTGCATCGCCCAGTTGAGCGAGCGTCTGATTGTGACCCGCGGGGATGAACACCGGGTCATAGCCGAACCCTTCAAGGCCTTCACTCGCTGTGTGGATATAACCATCCAGGCGGCCTTCGAACACGCGTTCTTCCCCTGCTTCATCCTTGAGCACCATCACTGTTTTAAACCAAGCACGGCGATTGGTCTTATCTTCCATCAGTTTAAGCAAGCGTGCGTTGTTATCTGCGTCAGTCCCGCTTGAGGAAAACCGGGCGGAATGAACCCCGGGTGCGCCCTCAAGCGCCTCAACTTCAAGCCCTGAATCATCGGCAAGGACTTTAAAATTTGTAATCTGACTGACGGCGCGCGCTTTGATGATTGCGTTATCTTTAAGCGTTTTTCCATCTTCTTTAATTTTCATATGAGGAAAATCGCCCATGGAGTGCACTGTGTAGCCAAAGGAAAGAAGCGAGGGTTTGATTTCCTCGAGTTTTCCTTCATTATAAGTGGCAATCACAATATGTTTCATAGGCGCCTCCAAGTTGGGACGGCTTATTTGTCACACCAGACACTGAATTTTTTCAAATCAGGATTCGCACCAACCAACAAAAGTTGATCAGTCGCTTCAAACACCTCTTCAGGATGTGGGATGATGACATCCCCCTCACGTTTAATCGCAACAAGGTTAACGCGGAATTTATCGCGCAGATCGAGATTGGCGACCGTGGTATCGACAATCTTTTTAGGGGCCTTGATGACCACGAAGCTGTGATGTTCGCTCAAATCGTAAAATTCGAGCATATTGTCTGAAAGAATTCTATGGGCGAGGCGCTTACCGGTGAGGCGTTCGGGCTGAATCGTCTCATCGGCGCCCAGGGACTTGACTACTTTTTCGTGGTATTGATTCTGGACTTTGACGGTGACTTTCTTCACACCGAGTTCCTTTAAGATCAGCGTGGTCATGATACTGTCTTCGATATCCTTGCCAATCGCCACGATTACGTGATCGATCGATTGGATGCCGATTTCTTTGAGTGCGGATTCATCGGAAGTATCAAGCACCACCGCATGCGTTGCAATCTTGGCGACTTTGGTGATACGCTCCTGGTTGCGGTCAACGACCAATACTTCTTGGTTGCTCGCAATGAGTTCTTCGACAACCGCCGATCCGAAGCGACCAAGACCAATGACCGCAAACGTCTTTTTATTTGCCATACTTTTCACCACTTTTCTTATTGAGTGCTTCTTAATATGATAATATGGTATCATATGTGTGAAACGAGTCAACGCACATGCTAGGAGGCCACACATGGACAAACAGCGTTCGCTTAATTATACCATTGTTTTAATCTATGTCATTACCTTTGTGGGCATTCAACTCATCGGGCTTTTCGCCCCGATTGTATTTCCCGCAATGCTTGAAGACAACACCGTATTCATGAATGTCAACGCCGGGCTCAATCTCACCTGGTACGTCGCTTTGACAGCGTTGTTGTTTTATCTTGCCAAAGTGTATCTGATCGACAATCAGTGGGTATATTTCAAGAGCAATAAACCCAGGACCTTCGCACTCATGGTTGTCGGATTTGCAGCGATTTTAATCGTCAATGCTTTGGTCAATACCGTCATGGGCGGTTTCGGGGTCGACCTCGACCCTGAAAACCAAGCCATCATCAAGGATATGACGCGCGCGGGAGCATTCGCAACCGCTTCGCTGATTATTTTTGCGGGCTTTTTAGCACCAATCAGCGAAGAAATCGTCTTTAGAAAAGGAATTTACGGTTTATTCGAAGGGCGGCTGGGCACCATTGGCGCAATAATATTCAGTAGCTTCTTCTTCGGCTTCGTACACGTCATGGCCGATTTGATTATGGACACCAGCGAATGGATTAACATCATTCCCTATATGGCTATGGGCGGGGTGTTGGCAGCTGTGTATTATCTGTCGGGAAAAATCATTTACATTCCGATTTTCATCCACATGGCCTATAATCTCATGGCGCTAGGGTTATTGTTTTTCGCCCCAGATATCATGTAGCGTCTGGGAAGCCTCGATGAGCGCAAGTGTGCGCTCATCGAGCGCTTCTTTTTTTATACCGGTATATGTGAAGACTTCGCGAACTTCCAAAAGCGCCGCGTAATAATAGGCACTGTGCCCCTGAGCATCGATTGAATCAAAACCGTGCATGCGCCTGATCATCATCTTAAGCAACAAGGGGTCGGGACGCACGATAAGATAAAAAAGTGGAAGATTTCCATACACATCCTTAACCTCAAGGGGGGTGTTCATGCGAATCAGGGCTTCAGCCTCGTCGTATTTGTCTGTTCTTAGGGCACGTTGAAGCGGAAATTCAGCCATTTTGCGCTTGGTTTCCGTATCGTTGATGCTGCGTTCAAAGAGTGTGTGAAGCGCACCGAAATCCTGCGCGTAATCCATGGGGGTATAACCGAATCTATCAGGTGTGGAGACCTCAAGACCCCACTCAATCAACGCCACGGCGAGACGGTCATGGCCGCGCTTCGCCACTAAATGAAGCGGACTTTGATCATATATATTGGTAATGTAAGGCGTGATGCCGCGTTTAAAAAGGGTGCTTTGCATAGTCCCCGTCCCATAGCGCGCCACGGTGTGGTGCAGCGTTTCTTTTTGTTCATTGAGTGGCTCTATGGGTGTCTTATTACGCACAAGCGTTTCAAAGACATCGGGATTCTTACTCTGAATCGCATAATAAACCGCGTAATTGCCATCGTCGTCACTGATGTTCACATCACCACCGCGCTCCATTAATGCCTCAACACTGCACAAATCACCTTTGAGTGCAGCGAGCATGAGTGGAGATTGTGCCTTGGTGTTAGTGACATTCAAATAAGCTCCGTTGTCGATGAGCGCGCCTATCCCCTGGCAAAACCCATTTTGCGACGCCAGATGAAGCGGCGTATTGTCATCTTCAAATAATTCATTGGGACTAAGGCCGCTTTCAAGCATATAAGCAAGGCTTTCGATGGCCTTGTTTTTAATTGCATAATAAAGCGCTGAGCGTCCTTGATCATCAGTCATGGTAATATCGTCGATTGCATCAGCCTGGTTGTTTTTTATCAAGCGTATGTGTTTTTTATTCATTTGTCTCATAAGCGACCCTCCCTCATGTCAAGCGTATCACAAAATCTGCCAAAACACTATTGTCCATCAAACAAAAAATACCGTCTCACGACGGTATCTTTTGCGAATAAACTTATCGAACTGCATCTTTGAGGACTTTGCCTGCCTTGAATGCTGGAGAACGTTGTGCATCGATGTTGATTGGTGCCCCTGTGCGTGGGTTGTGTCCGACACGTGGTTTGCGCTCTCTAACTTCAAAGGTTCCAAAGCCAGTCAGAACAACTTTGTCACCGCTGACAAGTGCATCTTGAACCGCATCTAACGTTGCGTTCAAAGACGCTTCAGCATCTTTTTTAGTAAGCCCGGATTGCTCTGCAATTTTTGCTACCAATTCTGTTTTGTTCATGTGGATGCATTCCCTCCTTCTTAATTTAACTTAGGCTTATTATATCAAGGCAACAAGCGCTTTGCAAGGATATGCAACATCGTTTGCTAAAAAAAAGCGGAAATTACACCATTTTTGATGTGTTTTCCGCTTTGAAGTCTCTATTGAGCAGTTCGCTGATGACTGCCAAGGGTTGCATGGTATTAAAAACCACATTGTAGATTGCATCGATAATGGGGGTATCGAGTCCAGCGTCCTCACTAAGCTGATGCGCTGCTTCGGTCGTACGAATGCCTTCGACTACCATCGTCATCGATTCCAGGGTGGCTTCAAGGTCACTTCCCGAGCCAATCTTATAACCTGCTTGGAAGTTTCTCGAATGTTTCGATGTGCAGGTGACAATTAAGTCCCCCACCCCTGAAAGACCATATAGTGTGCGGGTATCAGCGCCCAGATGATGATAAATCTTCTCCATCTCCACCATTGAGCGGGTCATGAATGCAGCTAGTGCATTGTCCCCAAGTCCGATGCCGCGAATGATGCCACTGGCGAGTGCAAAAATGTTTTTAAGCGAGCCGCCCAGTTCCACACCTTTGACATCGTCTGAGGAGTATACGCGAAAATACATTGAATTGTGAAAAAGTTTCTGAACACGCACGGCGGCGGTGAAATCATTTGACGCAGCCGTAACGGCTGTTGTTTGCGCGCGAATAACCTCTTCTGCATGGGAGGGACCGCTCAATGTCACAAACGCATCGAGATGTTTTTTTGGTACCATTTCCTCAAAAATCTCTGAAACACGCAGAAATGTTTTGGGTTCGATGCCTTTGGCTGCGTTGACAATGGTCTTTTTCTCATTGAAGTACGGAAGGGCGTTGGTAATGACTTCCCTGATCACTTTCGTTGGAACAGCGAATACGATGACGCGCGAAGCCTTGATTGCCTCTTTTAAGTTGCTGGTTGCTTCAATCGACGCCGGAATGGCAACGTCCAGATGCGGTGAATAGTGTTTATGGTTGATGGCGTCAACGATATCTTGAGTATGGTTGTAAACGAGTACAGTGTGGCCGTTATCATCGAGGACTTTGGAAAGACCCAGTCCCCATGATCCACCGCCGATTACAGTTATTTTCATATCAATCACGCTTCCTTAGGACAAGTTTCAAAGGTGACCCTTCAAAATCAAAGGCTTCACGGATTTTGTTTTTCAAATACCGCTGGTAGGAAAAGTGCATCCACTCCGCATCATTGACAAACAGTACAAACGTTGGGGGGCGCGTGTCCACCTGCGTAGCGTAAAACACTTTGACAATACCGCCGTTGTGACTTTTGGGCGGAGAGGCGTACACCGCATCGTTAAGCACATCGTTTAAAACGCTGGTCTTCACTCGGCGGTCGTAATTTTGATAAACCCGTTCAATGACGGGAAACAGGGTGTGAAGCCGCTTCTTCGTAAGTGCTGAGAGGAAGATCACAGGGGCGTGGGAGAGGAACTGAAAGTGCTGACGCACCTGCATTTCCCATTTGTTCATCGTGCGGTTGTCCTTTTCCACGAGATCCCATTTGTTAACGACCATGATGCAGGCTTTTCCCGCTTCATGGGCGTAGCCGGCAATTTTTTTGTCCTGTTCGATGATGCCTTCCTTGGCGTCAAGTAAAATTAAAGCGATATCGCAGCGTTCAATGGCGCGCATTGCGCGCAACACACTGTATTTTTCTGCCGCTTCATAGACTTTCCCGCGCTTGCGCAGGCCCGCAGTATCGATGACGACGTAGTCCTGCCCATCTTTTTTGAACACTGAATCAATCGCATCGCGCGTGGTGCCTTCGATTTCACTGACAATCACGCGTTCTTGACCCAAAAGAGTGTTCATCAAAGAACTTTTCCCCACGTTTGGCCTGCCAATCAATGCGAGTTTGATGGTTTCATCATCATAGGGATCATCTTGAACGGTAGGCAGATGATTCACCACCGTATCAAGCAAGTCCCCGATGCCGATCGAATGCGCAGCACTGATAGGGATGGGATCGCCAAGACCAAGTGCGTAAAATTCATAAAGACGGTCATTGAACACCACATCATCGACCTTGTTTACGGCAACGACGACGGGTTTTTTAGCTTTATAGAGCATGCGCGCCACCATGGCATCCTCTTCGGTGATGCCAGAATGGATATCCACGGTGAAGACGATGACATCGGCCTCTTCAATGGCTATTTCCGTCTGGCTTTTTATGTCATGAACAAAAGGGGCATCGTCAAAATCGATGCCGCCTGTGTCGATGACGTTGAAACTCCGGGTCAACCACTCCGCTTTAGAGTAAATACGGTCGCGTGTGAGCCCGGGGGTTTCATCTGTAATGGAAAGACGCTGCCCGATGATTCTGTTAAAAAGGGCGCTTTTGCCGACATTGGGGCGTCCGACAATCGCTACGGAAGGAATCATAGCCTCACCTTATTTTTTCAAGTCTTTGAAGCGCTCTGCAAAGAGTTCGCCCAAAGTCTGGGATTGTTCTTCTTCATTCTCATCGCGAAGATGTTTCTTGTACTCGTCGCGTTGACGTTCCTCATCATGCGTTTTCTTGGAAAGCACCATCTGCCATTTCTTGCGGTCGAACTTGAGAACTTTGGCATTGATGACATCTTCTTTGTTCAGTACATCGGAAACTTCTTCGACGCGTTGGTCCTGGATTTCACCGATGGGCAAAAACGCATAGACCCCCTGGACTTCAACGAGCGCACCGTTGTTTTGGAATTCTTTGACTTCACCGCTGACGGCTTCGCCGACTTTGACACTGACATCATCCCAGGGATTGTATTCAAGGTGTTTCTTGGAAAGCTGCATTTTCTGGTTGTCAGGGTCGATCGAAAGGATTTGCACTTCGACTTCATCGCCGACAGTGACATTGCCCGCAAGGTTGAAACGCGGATCCCAGGAGTAATCGTTTTTATTGATGATGCCCGCAACATCCTTGGCCACTTCGACCAGGATACCGAATTGCATTTTCTTAACGACTTTCCCTTGGACTTTGTCGCCGACTTTGTGTTCTTCGGCAAAAATTTGCCATGGAGTCTTTTCAAGCGCTTTTTTGGAAAGGCCGCGCTTTTGTCCCTTGGCATCAACGACCTTGACGTCGATTTCATCGTCCACACTCAGTACGTCTGAAGGTTTTCCAATGCGGTGATGGCTGATTTGTGAAACATGCAAAAGCCCTTCGACTTCAGGGTATTCATTGAGTTTGACAAACGCACCATAAGGCATCAGCTTGGTAACTGTTCCTTTGAATTCACCGCCAACCTGCACGGATTCGAGTTGTTTTTTCTTTTCCTCTTTTTGCTTGTCACGCAGCACAGCGCGGTGGGAGACCACGATTTTGCGTTTGGAAATCTCGATGAGCTTGACCTCGAGGGTCTGACCTTTGAACTGGGTAAGATCATCGGTGTACTCAGTGCTCACTTCACGTGCAGGCATGAACATTTCCATGCCGTGAGCGCGTACAATGAGACCGCCCTTGTTGTGTTCTTTGACTTTGGTTTCGAAGGATTCCTCGTTTTGGAATTTGTTTTGCAAATCCTCAAAGATCTGGTCGCGTTCAATGTCGATGCGTGAAAGCAGCAACACGCCGGCCTCATCATCTTTTTTCTTGACGATCGCCTCGATGGTGTCGCCTTTGCTGACGACATCCTTGGCACTTGCGACATCCTTGGTGGTGAGGTTGTTCAAATAAATGGTACCTTCCGTCGATGCGCCTTCGATGACAACGATAACTTCATTGTCTTTGACATCGTAGACCTCGCCGGTGACCTTGTTTCCTTCTTGAATGGCATTAATTTTCATGACTATCTTCTCCTCTAACTATTGACTCTATGGTTTTGACAACATCATCGATTTGCATGTCCGATGTGTCAATAACGACGGCGTCATCCGCCGGTTTTAGTGGGGTTATGGCGCGATTGGTGTCAAAATCGTCGCGCGCGATGATTTCATTTTTCAAATCTTCCATTGGAATATGGATGCCGTTTTCTGCGTTTTCTAAAAATCGGCGTTTGGCACGAGTGACGACATTGGCGGTCAGAAAAAATTTATGATCGGCGTTTGGAAGCACATTATAACCGATATCCCGACCATCCATGACTACGTCCTTATACTGCGCAATAACGCGCTGACGTTCCACAAGAATTTCGCGCACACGCCGGTGCGATGAGACAAGTGACACATTGTTAGAAACCTCACGGCTCCTGATAAAGCCACTGACGTCACTGCCGTCCATAAATAAGACGCCGTCTTTATAATCAAAGCTTGTTTGATTGAGAAAGTCAAAGGCGTCTTCATCATTGAGTTCGACATTCAAGCGCATCGCTTTGAGCGTAATGGCGCGATACATCGCACCAGTGTCTATATATGTGAAATCAAAAAGTTCTGCCACGAGTTTGGCGATGGTACTTTTGCCCGCACCAGCCGGCCCGTCAATGGCAATTTGGGTTGTTGCCATTTGATCACCTCACTAAAAAATCATTCCCATTATATCACACCTGGGTTCATTTCAATAATACTATTTTAGAGCATTTCCCCTCAGATTTCAAAGGGGAATGCAGACTTATAATTATCTTGAATATGAAAACGCTTTTTGTTATACTGCTAGCAAATCTTTAATTACTCAACAAAGCGTTTAAAAAGGAGGTAACGTATGGAAGGTTTTATTGGAATCGCACTCGTGTTCAGTGTGCTTGCTATATTATATGCGGGGGTGCTTTTCTACAAAATCAAAAAAATCGAAAAAGGCAATGCCAACGTCGTGGAAATCTCAGGCTACATCCGTGAAGGGGCGATGGCTTTTTTATCAACACAGTACAAAATTCTAAGCATTTTCGTCGTCACGTTGTTCCTAATCATTGCCGTAGCCATCGATTTCCAGACCGCTGGCGCCTTTTTTCTAGGTGCGTTTTTAAGCGGACTCGCCGGATATTTGGGCATGCGGGGTGCTGTGGCAGCGAACTCGCGGGTGGCCACGTCTGCCGAACAATCCGGAATGAACAAAGCCCTTGATATCGCCTTTAGTGGCGGTGCGGTCATGGGGATGGCCGTCGTAGGTCTGGGACTCACTGGTCTCATTGCCTATTACTTGGTAAGTACGTATGTGTTCGGCCTCGATGAGGCAGGCGCCGCACGAGTGTTGACCGGTTTTGGACTGGGTGCATCGTCTATTGCACTATTTGGACGCGTGGGCGGAGGCATCTACACCAAGGCCGCAGACGTTGGTGCCGACCTTGTGGGCAAAATTGAAGCGGGCATTCCAGAAGATGACCCCCGCAACCCTGCAGTCATCGCCGATAATGTGGGGGACAATGTAGGAGACGTAGCCGGGATGGGCGCTGACTTGTTCGAATCGTATGTTGGTTCGATCATTGCCGCGATCACCCTGGGTGCGATGCTCACCAATCCCGCCGGGGAAGCGGTGCCGCTTGAAGGGGCGCTATTCCCAATCTTTCTGAGTGCATTTGGGATCATTGCGGCGATTTTCGGCACAATGACCATTCGCACCAAGGAAGCGGATGAACCCCATAAGGTCTTAAAGAAAGGGACCTATGTCGCGGGGGGACTCTTTTTAGTATTTGCAATCTTTTTGACTTGGTATTATATCCAAATCGGTGTGTTTGGAAACTTTGGCCCCTTCTTTGCGATTGTTGCTGGATTGCTAGTAGGGATAGTCATCGGTGTCATTACGGAAATCTATACTTCCAGTGATCACAAGAAAGTCCAGAGCATCGCCGAACAAAGTGAGACAGGGCACGCCACCAATATCATCGGTGGTCTGGCGATCGGCATGGAATCCACGGCCATTCCTATTGGTTTGATTGGCGTTGTGATTCTCATCGCCTATCAGCTCGCCGGCCTTTATGGCATCGGACTTGCAGCGGTCGGTATGCTGGCCACAACGGGAATGACCATTGCCATTGATGCCTACGGACCGATTGCGGACAATGCCGGGGGCATCGCTGAGATGACCGGCATGAACCCTGAAGTGCGCCATATCACTGACAAGCTCGACAGTGTGGGCAACACTACTGCCGCCATCGGCAAGGGCTTTGCCATTGGTTCGGCCGCTTTGACATCACTAGCACTTTTTTCATCATTCGTGCAAGCCGCCGGTCTCAGTGCAATCGACATCACCACACCCAAAGTCATTGTTGGGATTCTCGTGGGTGCGATGCTGCCATTTTTGTTCAGTTCGCTCACTATGAACAGTGTAGGACGGGCTGCTAAAAAAATGATTGACGAGGTCCGCCGTCAGTTCCGTGAAATCCCTGGAATCATGGACAGGACGAGTAAACCCGATTACGCGCGTTGCGTGGATATTTCCACGAAGGCGGCACTCAAGGAAATGATTCTTCCTGGTCTGCTTGCCGTTTCCGCGCCTTTACTTATGGGATTTATCTTAGGAGCGGAAGCTCTCGGAGGATTGCTTGCCGGGGCGCTTGCAAGCGGAATTTCCATGGCGATATTCATGGCCAACAGCGGTGGAGCATGGGATAATGCCAAGAAATTCATTGAAGAGGGGCATCATGGTGAGAAAGGTTCCTTCGCACACAAGGCCTCGGTCACCGGTGATACGGTAGGTGATCCCTTCAAGGATACTTCGGGCCCTTCGATCAATATACTCATCAAGTTGATGACCATCATTTCTCTCGTGTTTGCCGGTTTGTTCGGCACGGGAATCTTATAGACAATAAAAAACACTTCAATTGAAGTGTTTTTTTATAGCGCAGGCTTGGAAGGGTGCGACGCAGTGTTTGATTTTTTATTGATTTTGAAATGCTTATTGAACAAATCATAACTGATGATGCTTATCTTGATGAGCAACAATACCACAATGATATAAATCGTAATGTCTTGTGCAACGTTGGTGCCTCCAACACTGACTGAGGTTGCCAGGTTTCCGCTGACACTCACTTCATGCTGGGTTCCTTCAAGCGCACTCAATTCCATAAGAAAGTTCACTTTTGTCATAAGCATCAGTGCGATACCGTAAATCAGGGTATAGGGCTTTTGCTTTTTGAGCAACAATCCACCGAGCAAAGCACCATAAATCAAGGTGAGCACGGGAACATAGGTGAAGCTTTCACCGCCGCTAGTGAACGTATAGCGTATAAATTCACGGCTGAAGGTAATGGTTGCGCCATCATCAATCGCGCGCAATGGAAAGGCTAGGGTGAACCCCACATGAAGCAACAAAAGTCCAAGCAAAACAAGCGCATAGCGTTGGAACATATTGAGTTTTTTCATAATGACCCACTTTCCTGTAATAGGATGTGTACGTCGCATTCGTGGTGTAAAGACATTTGTATTCTAACATAAATTACTCCTTTGCCAAGGCTTTTCAAAAAAGAAAACGGTTTTATTTTAAGGGCGGTACAGAAGTGTTTATTTCACGAAAAAAGCGCCCCAGTGGGCGCTTAAGGTTTGAAAGGGCTTACTTTTTCTTGGTTTTGTTTTTTGCCTGTCGGTTTTGCATTGCGAGAACGTTAAGTCGTTTGAGCTCATGAGGTTTAAGTGGACGAATTTGTCCTTTGGCCAGTCCATCAAGCGTCACAACGCCAAAACGCACACGTTTGAGATTCTCAACAGGATGTCCCACCGACTCAAAGACACGGCGGATGTGGCGGTATTTGCCCTCTGTGACAGTGATTGAAAGCGTAGTGGTTTCCTTTTCTTTTTGATAACCCACGTTTGCAATGCGCGCAGGTGCGGTTTTCTCTCCATCCAAACGAAGCCCGCCCCGTTCAATTTTCCTTGAGGTGGGTTTTCTCAAAAAACCTTTCACTTTCACTTCATACTCTTTGTCAATGCCGTTGGACGGATGAAGCATCGTCTGGGTGAAATCACCATCATTGGTCAAAAAAAGGACACCTGAAGAGTCATAATCTAAACGGCCCACAGGAAATATGCGGGCGTTTGAATCAACGTAATCGACGACGGTTCTACGGTTTTTCTCATCATCGACACTGGAGATTGTGCCTTCGGGTTTGTAAAACACATAGTATTCCTTTTCCTCAATAGTGATTGGATTGCCATCCACCATGATGGTATCTTGTTTCGACGCTTTGGTCCCGAGTTCCTTGACGACTTCACCGTTGAGGGTGACGCGGCCTTCCTTGATTAGTTCCTCGGCTTTGCGGCGCGAGGTGACGCCTGCTTGGGCAATCAATTTTTGTAATCGTTCCATTATTTGCCTCCTAGGCGTTATTTTCACTGGTGGGTTTGACCACCAAGTGGACATATTTGATGCGGCGTTCCTTGATTTCCTTGATGATAAAGGTCAATTCAAAATACTGACTGTCTTCCTCGTGAGAATACGATACCATCTTTTGTGTCATTGAATAAGTCATATCAACCTCTGGGAGGCTTTCAAACTGTTCGAAAAGATAACTTCCCAGTGTCTTTTCCTCGCGTTCGGGCGGATCGCCAAGTTTCAGCTCGCTGAAAAGATCACCCAGTTCAATATCGGCGTTAACCCCGTATTCGTGCTGGGAAATTTGTTTGAGAAACTCATCGTCGATATCATCATGCTCATCATATATTTCACCCACAAGCTCTTCAAGGGCGTCTTCCATGGTTACAATACCACTGGTGCCCCCAAATTCATCACTAACAATCGCAAGGTGGGAATTTTCCCTTTGCAACGTTTCAATGAGGGTATCGGCCCGCATGGATTTGGATACGAATACGGGCGGGTTCATGATGGCTTTCACATCAATAGGCTCATCTTGAATGATTTTCGTGAAAAAATCCCGTTCATTTAAAATGCCCACGATTTTGTCTCTGTCTTTTTCATAAACAGGAAGGCGAGAGAATTGATTGTCAAAAAACTTCTGAAGGATGGTCTGGCTGTCTTCACCGACTTCAATGGCGACCATGTCCACACGCGGAGTCATGATTTCATAGACCTGCTTTTCACCGAGTTCCAGAACACTTTGTAGCATTTCCGCTTCCTCTTCGTCAATGCTTCCTTCTTCTTCCATGGTGTCGATGATGGTTTCAAGTTCATCCTCACTCACCGAGATAGTGACGCGCTCATCTTTTTTGAGGAACAGGGATTTGATTTTCAAAAACATCAGAACCACCGGTTTGAGGATTTTCATCAGAACCATGAGTGTCCCGCTTATTTTGAGTGCGATGAGATCAGCATGCATTTTCGCGAAACTTTTAGGGATAATTTCACCGAAGATGAGTATGATTGTCGTCATGACCACCGTGTTGAATATCGTGACCAACGTTTCACTGTCTTGAAATATAAGGGTAAAAACACTCGCGGAAATGGTCGCGAGTGCTACGTTGGCAAGGTTGTTTCCCACAAGAATCGTCGTCAGCGTCCGGTCGAAGCGCTCATGGATCCACAATGCGCGTTTCGATCCTTTTTTGCCTTCTTCAATATAATTTTTGATGCGGATGGGATTGAGGGATGAAAATACGGTCTCGCTCATGGAAAAGAAACTGGATACAGCCAAAAGACCGACCAGCAATCCAATCTGAACAGTAGGTACATTGCTTAACACCATGGCGTGCACATCCAAAAACATTCACTCCTCATTAGGCTTTGGTTGAGTATTTTCCGGTTTGGGTGTTGATGACAATTTTATCGCCTTCATTAATAAACAAAGGAACCTGAAGCGTATAGCCGCTTTCAACGGTCGCATCCTTGGTCGCGTGCGTCGCGGTGTTTCCTTTGACGCCCGGAACCGTTTCAGTGACGGCCATCGTCACTTTTTCGGGGATGTCCACCCCGAGGATTTCTCCTTCGAAACTGGTGACATTGACATCCATGCCCTCAGTGAGAAAGTTTTTCTCGTATTCGATCTGGTTGGCCGGAATTTCGGTTTGTTCGTAGGTTTGGGTGTTCATAAACACATACATGTCCCCATCGGCATAAATGAACTGCATCGGTTGTTTGTCAATCATCGCCGGTTGGACTTTCTCTCCGGAGCGCCAGGTTTTTTCCACGATGCTTCCGGTGCGCAGATTACGCAGTTTGCTGCGCACAAACGCACTGCCTTTGCCGGGTTTGACGTGTTGAAACTCAATAATTTGATATAGATTGTTTTCGTGCTGAATGGTCAATCCTGTTTTAAAATCGTTGCTTGAAATCATGCAATCACTCCTGAAATATATGTAATATCATAGTTGATTTTATCAACTTTGTCTAATCTTTTTCAAACCATGCTCGCTCTTCAAGAGAATCAAAGCCCGTAATGAGCGCTTTAAACACAAAGCGTACTCGCTGTTTTTTCGTCCCTTGCATAAGCACCAGGTCCACAGACTTAGAATCAGCGAGGGTCTTAAAGGCACTGTCGGTGATCAATCCACCTTTTTGCACTTTTTTGAGCCGCTCAAGGGTGGTACCAAGCAGTTCCACTTCACTGTTTCTGGACTTACCGAGGTCGAAAATTTCCACATGGCTCACACCTTCAAAAACTACCGAGGCCTCTGAAGTCTTCATGGCTTGAAAATGCGTATTGAAAGGGTTGGAAGGCTTGATATCGATATGGTCGAGGGTGAAGCGAATGTCATAATCCCCCAGGGGTTTTACTTTCTCTATTTGCGCGTTATATAGAATAATCGATTCAATGTTTCCACTGTGCGCATACGTGTATTCATCCTCGAGGCGCTCCAAATGACGCTGCGTCGAAGGGGGGAGCTCAATGGCCTTTTGTTCAACTTCAATAGTGCCACCCTCGATATGGACCGCGTAGGGACGGCGCTTGCCTTTGAATAACCCTTCATATTCAAAGATTGTCTTGAGCGTCTGCACTGCCTGCGGATAGGCGTTGGTGGAAATTTTCCACTTGAACCCCTCTCCTTGGAGAACCAAAGTGTTGCGCTTGGTGAGTCTTACCTTGCGCACCGATTTGATGAATATCAGCTTAAATCGCCGAAAAAAAGACTGTTTGGCAATCGCATCATGGGTAATGAGAAGCTTGTAGGTCGTTTTATGGTGAATATAAAGCAGGGGCGCCACAAACATGAATAGCATAATGATTCCCATGAGTTCTAAGGGAACACTGAAGGGGCCGATTGCGCCTAACCACTCAAGTATATAAAGCGCCACCGCCACCACAAAAAGCCCAAGGAGTCCGTAGGCCTGTTTGTTTACCGGCGTAGTTTTTCTCAGTATGATATAGGATTTTAAGGGCTTGCCTGTTTTTTTCTCATAGCGCTTCATTAAACGTTTCATGGCATCCTCCTAAAGTATCATCTGCATGACCCATATGCTGAGAACCGCGCCTAAAAACGGAGTGAACAAGGCTCTGCGCATACTTTGTTTCAAACAGACATCCTCACTGATCACGTGCACACCAACGACCCCTGCGGCAAATAAAGGCCACACCAAGTGCCCTGCCACAAAAAACCATGACAGACCCGCGGGTCCCATATAGCCCGCATACACCATGGGAATCATCAGTACACCGAGTAAAAAAGCACAGCCATGCAGTACGATTGGGCGTTTCATCAGCATTCGTCCTTTACAGTGTAATAAACATGAATATTATAGCACACTCCACCGTGATAAAAAATGCATTGGACCAGTGAATTGCGCTAAATTTACAATTGAACGCCATCGCATCCAAAAGAATTGACAACCACACCGGGGCTTACTATAATAGTTTTATTGAGAGGTGAACACACATGAATGAAGCACTGTCTTACATCATACCCGTCGTAATCGGTTTGACACTGGGTTTTTTACTTATCAATTTCAAAAACGCCAAAGGCAAAAGCGTCCACACTATCGACCCCCAGACCTTCAAAAGCAACATGCGCAAGGGTCAGCTGATCGACGTCCGCAAGGCCAAGCAATTTGAAGAAGACAAAATCAAAGGCGCACGCAATTTTTCTCCGGGCTACTTAAAAGGCAAGCACCAAACCAAAGTTCGCAAAGACATGCCCGTATATCTTTATTGTAAAAACGGACGCAAATCGATCAAAACCGCAAAGAAATTATTGCGAAAAGACTTTTCTGAAGTTTACGTCCTCGATGGCGGATTCGACAAATACAAAGCAACCATCAAACGCAAATAATAAATGCCTGTGAAAAATTTCACAGGCATTTTTTTAGCTCACATCGAACTCATCGGACAACTCAATAGAATCAAAGTGAATTGAGTCAATCGATCCCCCGATGCTTTCAAGGCGAAGGTGCAGGCCTTCTTCCTCGCGGCGTATGTCCAGATCGTGAATCGTGTAGAGGTGGGCTTCAACGTCCTTGGAGGAAAAAGCAAATGCCTTCACCCCGTGCAAGGTGAGATTGACCAGGGTGTCTTTTTTCAAGCGGGGATTGTTATCGCTTCTGATCTCAATGGTTAAAATCGCTTTGGTGCTTGAGATGTAGATTTTTTTGAGCGACCCGTCGTGAAACACCGGTGGACCGCCAAGCTTTTTTGCAAGTACGGTGGAACGCACTTCTTCCAATGCATACATACCATCACTCTCCTAATCCTATTATACCGTGAAAATGGGTGTGTGCAAAGTCTACTTGAAACGGAATCCTTCTTTTTCAAAACGATCTTGGTACTTGGCCAGCCTCCGATAAAGCGGTCTGGGCATAGTCTGGGAATCTATCACCTTGTCAACAGGGACCCCCTCGTGCATATGCTTGATGGCCCTAGGGTCTGCAATCAGGGAAAATCCTACGGAAAAGAGATCGAAGCCCAGTTCAATCGCGCGCATGGCGTCATCACTTGAGCCGATGCCACCCGAGGCCATGAGTGGCACATCCTTTTCAAGCACGGATTGCATCCGGTGCACAAGCGGGGTCTCATCAGTTGTATCGCGCATCGAAGTCTGATCATAGCGACGCAGGGATGCGTGGAGATAATCCAGGGGATACCCTTTGAGCATCGTGAGCAAATCGAGCGTATCTTCCATCGTAATTCCGTCTTCTTCTATCTCCTCAGGTGAAAAACGGTACCCGAGGATGCCTCCTTGTGCATGCACAACAGGATGAACCGCCTCGACAATTTCTTTAATGAAACGGTGCCGTTTCTCACGCGTACCACCGTAGGCGTCTGTGCGTTTGTTGGAGTGGTGTGAAACAAACTGCTGCAGAAGATAGGTGTTCGCCCCATGGAGCTCCACCCCGTCAAACCCGGCTTCCATCGCGCGCCGCGCAGCTTCCTTGAAATCCTCAACGGTTTGCTCGATTTCTTCTATCGTCATTGCCCGCGGTGTCGCCTTGCCTTCTCTGGGGGCCTTGATTGATGATGCTGAGACAATATCGGCGGGATTGTCATAAAGATGCGGCTCGTTCATGCGCCCACCGTGATGCAACTGGGCGATTGCTTTGGCGCCATGCGCCTTGATAGCACTGGTAAGTTCCCGCATCGGTTCGATGCGCCCATCTATTTCAAGAGCGACTTGATTATCAAACGCATAAGCACGGGTGTTGACTGCGACTGCCGCGCTGATGACCATGCCGACGTCCTTTGATCGTTGCGCGTAATAATCGAGCTCCGCGTGCGATGGCGTATGGTCGGCATTGCCCGAATATGTTGTCATTGGCGCCATGGCAAAGCGGTTTTTCAGTGTATGATTGTTTAAATTGTATGCAGTGAATGGATTCATGTTTGCCTCCGTCTAACAAATATGTGTAATTGTTTTCTCATTGATGATTATACATTTAAGTACGCAACGCTTCAATGCATACACACTTTTGCAGGACAAAAGAAAAAGTTAGCGTTTTCATTTTACTTTTTTTTTAGTATAATGGCAATTGGCTACGTGAAAGGAGAATTGCATGCCACACTACAAAGCGGAACCATACCGTATAAAAATGGTGGAACCCATCAGACAGATTTCCAAAGACAAACGCATTGAACTTTTAAAAAATGCCGGGTACAATCCCTTTTCCCTGCGCAGCGAGGATGTTTACATCGACTTGCTTACCGACAGCGGCACAGGCGCGATGAGCCACGGGCAATGGGGCGCACTCATGCAGGGTGATGAGGCCTACGCAGGGTCTCAAAGCTTTTATCGGCTGGAAAGTATCGTCAAACACATCACCGGCTACAATTATTTTCTACCGACTCACCAGGGGCGCGGCGCCGAACAAGTCGTCTTGCCGGCAATGGTTAAAGGCGAGGGCATGACCTTTATTTCAAACACCCATTTCGACACCACACGGGCGCACGTTGAACTCGCCGGCGCTACCGCTGTTGATGCGGTGATCGACGAAGCGTATGAGACCCATACCTATCATCCTTTCAAAGGAAATTTCGACACCCGCAAGGTTCAAAACATTATTGAAAAAGAAGGCGCACACGTCATCGCCGCAATCATTCTCACCATCACGAACAATTCCGCGGGCGGTCAGCCAGTGAGTATGGCTAACCTCAAAGCGACCGCGGCCATCGCTCGGGCCCATGACATCCCGATCATCATCGATGGGGCGCGCTTTGCGGAAAACGCCTATTTTATCAAACACCGCGAGCAGGCATACAAGAACCATTCCGTCGCGGATATCGCCAAAGAAACGTTCGCCCTGGCCGATATATTTCTCATGAGCGCAAAGAAGGACGGTTTGGTCAACATGGGCGGCATCATTGCAGTCAATGAAGATGAATCGCTTTTTGAAACCTTCCGGGCGCGCATGGTTCCCTACGAAGGCTTTCCCACCTACGGGGGAATGAGCGGCCGCGATATGGAAGCGCTCGCCGTTGGACTCCAGGAGGGCCTTGATGAGGATTATCTCGCGCATCGCATCGACCAGGTACGGTTTTTGGGTGACCGATTGCGCGCGGCAGGGGTGCCCATCCAATACCCAACGGGCGGACATGCTGTGTTTGTAGACTGCAAGGCATTCGCCCCCCACATTCCCTATCATCAGTTCCCTGCCCAGAGCGTTGTCAACGCGCTTTATATTGAAAGCGGCGTGCGCGCTGTGGAGATCGGTTCACTGCTTCTGGGCCGTGATGCGAAAAACGGAGAGACCATCGATACACCGCTACAGCTAATGCGTTTGACAATCCCCAGGCGCACTTACACACAAAATCATCTCGAGGTGGTCGCAGAAGGGGTCACGCGCGTCTATGAACACCGCGACACACTCAAGGGACTGACGTTTGAATACGAATCACCCGTGCTCCGGCACTTTACTGCCAAACTTAAATATGTTGAATAAGACCGGCTTCGGCCGGTTTTTTTCATGCGCGAACACCCAATGGTTTGAAAGACAAAATTTATAATGCGTCGCTTCAAAGCGCACACCCCCATCCGTGATATAATCGCAATGCCAAAAATAAAAAAAGGATGGTTATATGTCACAAGAAACACTTAAGCGAGAAATTACCCTTTTCGGAGGAATCTCCATACTCAGCGGCATCATGGTCGGCTCCGGAATATTCTTTGTTGGATCTTATGTCCTCATGCGCACGGACTTTTCACCCGGTGCCGCGCTTCTGGCATGGCTATTGGGAGGAATCATCACCTTGTTTTATGGGCTGATTTATGCTGAACTGGGCACAATGATGCCAAAGGCAGGGGGTTATTATCTTTATTTGCGTGAAGCCTATGGTAAACCTGTGGCCTTCATGAGCGGATTCACCAATTTCATTCTAGCCTCCAGCGGATCGATCGCCGCCCTTGCGATCGCCTTTGGGCTTGTGCTATCAAACATCACCGCCGTCACACTCGGTGTGAGCATTCCCGGCAGTGTGCAGATATTGATTGGTGCGAGCCTGATTGTGGGACTAAGCGTGCTCAATTTCTTCGGAGTGCGCCTCTCAACCAATGTAATGAAAGTCTTCCTGGTGCTCAAGGCGGTCCCCATCGCCATCATCTTGAGTGGTGGGTTGTTCCTCGGGGAACAATCAGTGGACCTGAGTCTTTCCCTAGGGGGAGAATCGATATTTTCATTCCTCAGTGTCATCGGGTTCGCCGTCATCGCAACCTTCTGGGCGTATGAGGGATGGACCAACCTCAACAACGTTGCCGGAGAAATCAAAAACCCTTCGCGCAATCTACCGCTTTCACTGATCATCAGCATCGGTTCGATCACAGTGATCTACGTGCTTTACAATTATTCACTGCTCAACGTCCTGTCCATCGGCGAGATTCAAACACTCATCGGCAATGACGAGATTTATCTGGGCATCGATGCGACCATGCAGATCTTCGGAAGCGTTGGTATGTATCTAGTCATGGGCACCATGCTCATCAGTATTTTCGGTGCACTCAATGCTTCAATCATGGCATTCCCTCGTGTATATTATGCAATGAGCAAGGATGGATTGCTTTTTGATAAGTTCACCCATGTCAATCCCACCTACAACACCCCTACCTACGCAATCATAGGTTCAGGCGTCATGGGCATCATCCTGCTGGTGTTCGGTCTTGATGATTTAATTTCCCTTGTTGCCTTTGGCGGCCTAGTATTCAACACCCTTATTTTCATCGGTCTGTTCATCTTCAGAAAGCGCATGCCCGATGCACCCCGTCCCTACAAGGTCTGGGGCTATCCAGTGCTACCGGCACTTACCATCGGCATCACCGTGTTGCTGTTGGTGGCACTATTCATCGAAAGCATCATCCCCTCGCTGATCGGCACAGGGGTCATTGTCATGTCCCTGCCCATTTACTATCTCATTGAAAAATGGCGCAGCTAAAATCAAAAGAGCGGTTTTCCGCTCTTTTTTATTTATTGCACCGCGATAAAGCGATAAAGTACACGCCCTCAACCGCGCAGCACACCCAAAGACGAAATATCGTTTTTTTCTCTGGGTGTGTTGTTGTGAAAACGCTACCATGTTATAATCACTATTGTTGTTCGCACATTGTAAAATAGGAGGCAAATCATGGCACATACAATTCTCGCAATCAACCCAGGCTCTACTAGTACAAAAATTGCAATATACAAGGACGCCAAAGAAGTATACGGTACAACATTGAGACACGACTCAGCGTTCATCAATAGTTTTTCACGCACCATCGATCAATACGAATTCAGAAAAAATGCGGTTGAAAACGCGCTCAAGGAAGCAAGCATCACCGTTGAATCCTTGGACGCTGTCGTTGGCCGCGGCGGAATGCTCAAGCCCATAGAATCGGGGACCTACGCCGTCAGTGATGCGATGATCACCGATATGCGCGAAGCGAAGCGCGGTGAACACGCCAGTAACCTAGGATGCGTCATCGCCAAGGAAATCGGCGATGCGGTGAATATTCCCAGTTTCATCGTCGACCCAGTAGCGGTGGATGAAATGGACGACATCGCGCGCTACACAGGCATGCCTGAGATCAAGCGCCAATCTCTCTTTCATGCACTTAACCAAAAAGCAGTCGCGCTCAAGTGCGCCGCGGATTTAAACAAAGACTACAAGGACCTCAATCTCATCATCGCCCACTTGGGTGGTGGCATTTCCGTTGGGATTCACAAAAACGGACGTGTAGTTGATGTTAACAACGCACTCGATGGGGATGGCCCCATGTCCCCTGAGCGCAGCGGAGGCGTACCCATCGGTCCACTGTACAAAATGGCCCTTTCCGGAGAATACACACTGGAAGAAATGAAGCGCAAAAACTATGGTCAGGGCGGACTTGTTGCGCACCTGGGAACCAACGACGGCCGTGAGATTCAAAAGCGCATTGAAAGCGGCGACACGCAGGCAGCTTTCATTTTCGATGTCATGTGCTATCAGATCGCCAAGGAAATCGGTTCGGGCGCCACTGTCTTAAGCGGGGATGTCGACGCCATTGTCCTCACCGGCGGCCTAGCATATGATAAACGACTCATACAAAGCATCACAAGACGCACCGAGTTCATCGCTCCGATTCTGAGTTATCCCGGTGAAGATGAAATGGAAAGTCTGGCGCTTGGCGCTCTGCGCGTCGTGCGTGGTGAAGAAACACCAAAAACTTACAAGTAGGTGAAACAATGAAATCGATGCAAGAACTGATCGACCGCGCCAAAGCAGCTTCGATAAACACGCTCGCAGTGGCGGTTGCTGAGGATGAAGCGGTTATGGAGGCTGTGGAAAAAGCGCGCAGCGACGGTATTGTAAACGCGGTGCTTTTCGGCGATGAAAAGCGGATTCACGATGTGTTCAATACACTGTCACTCGAGACAACCCACTATACAATCATCCACACAGACACCCCACAGGAGGCATGCGCCAAAGCAGTGGAGAAAGTGGCCACGACCAAAAACTCCATCTTGATGAAAGGGATCGTGGACACCTCGGTTATTTTAAAGGCCGCCCTAATTAAAGAAGGCGGACTACGAACAAACAAGCGGCTTTCTCATGTCAGTGTCATGGAACTGGCCAATTATCACAAATTGCTGTTTATGAGTGATGGTGCGATGAACATTGCCCCAAACGCCGAGGAGAAACAAGACATCATCGATAACGCCGTAGCCATCGCACGCGCCACCGGAAACGACAGGCCTTCTGTGGGATTGATTGCTGCAGTGGAAAAAATCAATCCAAAAATGCCTTCGACGCTTCACGCCCAGCATCTCGTTGAACATTACAAGGACGCCTCCCACTGCACAGTGGACGGTCCTTTCGGACTGGACAACGCCATCAATAAAAGCGCTGCAGCGCACAAGGGCATCAAAAGTCCCATCGCCGGTGATGTCGACATTTTATTGATGCCGATGATTGAAGCTGGGAATGTCTTTTATAAATCCATGATGTTTTTGGCGGATGCCAAAAGCGCTTCAGTCATTGCCGGTGCCAAACAACCGATCGTGCTCACATCACGTGCGGATGACAAACTGACCAAATACCATTCCATCGCGCTTGGGGCAATTGTGTCCCAGGGGCAATAATATGATAAAGGAGATATTGCATGGTAAAATCCTCTGATCTCACCAACGAAGTGTTCAGCTATTCCAATGAAGGCTTCGAGCAAATCATCTATTTTCACAACAAGGAAACCGGACTCAAAGGCATCACCTGTATTCACGATACCCGTCTTGGACCTTCGTGCGGCGGCACGCGCTTTTATGATTATGCTTCTGAGGAGGAAGCCCTTTACGATGTCACACGACTTGCCAAAGGCATGACGTACAAAAACGCTGCGGCCGGACTGGACATTGGCGGATGCAAGACCGTTATCATCGGTGATCCCAAAAAGCTTAAAAGCGAAGCCTTCTTCCGCTCCTATGGACGCTACGTTCAGAGTCTGAACGGTCGGCTCTACACCGGTCAGGACATGAATATCACCCTTCAGGATTGCGAGTACATGGATAGGGAAACTGACTATGTCTCAGGCGTTCTTAGGAAGGGAGCGGGGAGCACCACCATCCTCACAGCACGCGGCACGTATGTCGGCATGCTCGCTGCGGTGAAACACAAATTTGACAAAGACAATCTCGATGGGCTCACCATTGCCTTTCAGGGTGTTGGGGCCGTGGTACAAGAGATGGTTCAGTATCTCAAGGAACACGACGTTAAGCGCATTTACTTTACCGATATCGACCAGGAAAAAATCAACAAATTCAAGGAACTGCTTCCGTTGGCCAACTTCGTTGAACCTGACAAGATTTTTGAAAAAAACTGCGACATCTTCTCTCCCAATGCCATCGGCGCTGTACTCAACGACGAGTCCATTCCCAAACTGACCGCAAAAGTCGTCGCCGGTGCGGCCAACAACGTTTTGAAAGATGAAGACAAGCACGGGAAAATGCTTGAAGAAAAGGGTGTTCTCTACGCTCCGGATTTCGTAATCAACGCAGGGGGCGTCATCAACGTCTACCATGAGATGCAGGGCTATCACGAACCCTCGGCCATTCAGACCACCGAAGGCATTTATGATAGACTAATGGAGATTTTCTCCATTGCGGAGGACAAAGACATTCCCACCTACAAAGCTGCCAATCTCATGGCCGAACAACGCATTGAGAAAAACCTCAAAATGCGTGGCGATTATGTCAAGACACGCAAACGCTTCAAATGGAATATCGAATAACAGAAAGGATTGGTTGCCATGGCTACGCAAAGTCATCTAAACCGCAAAAACATTGGCACCAGCACTCCAAAGCTTTATAACCGCATACGCTCCACAATTGAAACCGCCTTTTACAAAAACAATGTCGTGGAAGTGCACTCACTGAGTGATGCATACGAACTGGCCAAACAATCACCCGGAACCATCATCACCGACCTGCCTGTATACCGCAGCACGGACATGGGGCTTCCAAGCAACGCCAAAGTCCTTCTGTTCAACGATGGAGGCATCACGGGCCGCCAAGCCTCAGCGCGGCGAATCATCGACGACGCCAACAAGGATGGCTTCGCTAAACAACTGCGCGAAAGTATCTATCACAACCGGGATGCCACACTGTATCATGCGACCGTGATGATCGGCCTTCATGAGGACTTCACAGTCAAGGCCCATCTACTCATTCCCGGAGGGTTCGAAAACACCCTTTATTCGTGGATGCTCAATTTCCAATCCATGGATGAGGCGTGGTTCCCCACTTATGAAAAAAGCAGAGTATTCGACGAAGGTGACATTTATCTTTACTCCGATCCCGATTATTTTATTGAGGGTCACGAAAACGGCCTCGCCCTTTTCGACCGAGACCATAATGCGGCCGCACTTTTCGGGCTCAGATATTTCGGCGAACACAAGAAAGCCTCTCTCACCATGGCATGGTCCCTGGCCAAGCGACAAAATTTCACCGCATGCCACGGCGGCATCAAAAAAATCAAGCAAGGCAGTTCATCGCCTTACATCATGAGTGTCTTTGGACTCTCGGGTTCAGGGAAATCAACGCTCACGCATGCCAAGCATGAGGGCAAGTATTCCGTGGAGGTCCTCCACGACGATGCATTCATCATCGAAAACGACGCCCTTTATTCCATTTCACTTGAACCATCCTATTTTGACAAAGTCTCCGATTATCCAACCGCCTCAGAAGACAACCGTTTCCTTCTTACAATGCAGAATGTCGGTGCCACACGCGATGAGGACGGCCTTGTCGTACCCGTCACGCAGGACATCCGCAACGGCAACGGACGGGCTGTAAAAAGCAAATTCTGGACACCTTCACGGGCGTACAAGTTCACTGACCCACTCAACGCGGTTTTTTGGATCATGAAAGACGACACCCTGCCACCACTGATGAAAATCAGTGACCCGGCACTGGCAAGCACCATGGGGGCTGTCCTGGCCACCAAACGCTCCAGCGCCGAGGAGGGAGCCGATCCAAACGCACTTGCCTTTGTGCCCTACGCCAACCCTTTCAGGCTTTATGCGCTCAAGGATGATTATATGAATTTCAAATACCTCTTCGAGCGCAGCAATGTGGACTGCTACATCATCAATACGGGCAGTTACCGCGGCAAAAATATCACACCGGAAACGACCCTTGGTGCCATAGAAAGCATTATTGAGGATACTGTAAACTTCAAACCCTTCGGGGGAAGCACGATGCTGCATTACGCCCCGATTGAAGGCTACACCACCAACACCCTTGATCGCGACCACATGAACGCATTCACCGCGCGCATCGATCAACGCCTTGCGTTTTTAGATTCTCTCAGTGGAGAAAACAGACTCCCCGGTGAAGCGTGGACACGTCTTAAGACACTGAAAGAGGAAAGTAGTGGTGGTCGCGCGTGAAGGAATTTATCAGTGAAAGCGCGCACGGAAAAGAAATCGTCGATGTCGTATTCGAAGCAGCCCAGGGGGCTGTCAAGGCGATGAACACCCATGGTGATGCTAACGTGGTAAATGGCGCATTTGGGACCTTTTTCAAGGAAGATGGCACATTTATGACATTCGACACCTTCTACCGCGCCTTTGACAAGGTGCCTAACGTGCAAAAGGCGCGGTATGCTTCTTCCATCGCCGGACCGAAAATATTTCAAGACGCCGTAAAGGACTGGCTCTTCGGCAGCATCGACCTTGAAATCGATGCGGATGTCATCGCCACCCCCGGTGGTACTGGGGCACTGTCATCCACCATTAAAAACACGCTCACACCAGGTGAGAGTGTCATCCATCCCGATATCGGATGGGGCCCCTACAAAACCATCGCCAAGGAACAAAACACCCCCGTGGAATACTACACACTGTTTGATGGGGAAAGCTTCAACGTAGACTCCTTCAGGGAAACCACCCAGCGCGTCATGCGAAAACAGGGCAAAGTACTGGTATTTATCAATGACCCTTGTCAAAACCCCACCGGCTATACTATGCGCAAAAGCGAGTGGGACGAGGTCATCACTATTTTAAACACATTGAGCGATGAAGGACCTGTGGTGCTATTGCACGATATTGCCTACATTGATTTCAATTTAAAAGGGGATGAATACAAGCACCTGTTTAAACGCTTTAGCGAGATGAACGACAACGTGCTCACCGTTGTGGCGTTCTCCGCTTCCAAAAGCATGACCGCCTACGGCATGCGCCTGGGTGCTCAAGTATTGATATCGCGCAATGAAACGGGACGCAAACGATTCAAACACGCATGTGGCAACACGGCGCGCGGCAGTTGGTCCACCATCAACAACGGTGCGATGATGGCATTTGCGAATATCGCACTTGATGCCTCGCTCAAAAAGGAATATTTACAAGAAAAACAATTCTACGTTACGCTTTTGAGTGAACGCGCTGCGCTGTTCATTGAAGAAGCAAACCGTGTGGGACTGCCTGTTTATCCCTATCAGGAAGGGTTTTTCATCACTTTGAGACTCCCCTCACACGCCGCAAAGAACGAACTGCATTTCAAGCTCAAGAAGCACAATATTTTCTTTGTCAATGTGTATGGTGGATTGCGCATTGCAATCTGTTCGATTCCAAAACACAAACTCAAAGGTTTAGCCCAACGTATCAAGTCAGTCTATGACACCATCGTCCAACAAGGTGCCTCCGGCAATGACCAGCTCCAAAAAGACGAGACGCTGCATCCTTAATCCAAAACAAAAGCTCACATACGCTGTGAGCTTTTTTATAGCTGTCGTGTGGCACCCGGTGGCAGGTAATCACGCACATCCTTGGTGGTTTGTTTAAGCACACTCACTGTGCCTTGATCGATAGTAAAATCCAGTGCAAGATTCTCATCCATGCGCGTTGGATTTTCACTTTTGACAATCGGCGCGACACCCAGGTCAACAACAAAGCGCAATGCCAGTTGAGCAGCGCTCACACCAAAAGACGAAGCAGTATTTTGGAGCCAAGGTTCCTTTAGCAGGCGTCCCCTGGCAAGCGGGGAGTGCCCCTGGATGACGATGCCTTCATCCTTGCAGTATAACCGGGTTGAATCGAGGGTATGGCCGATAAATACGCCCAATTGGTTGATGTGGGGTTTTACAGTGCCTTGTTCAATGATGGGAGCCAGGTCATCTTCAGTAAAATTGGACACCCCGATCGCCCCGACGACTTCTTCATCGTACAGTGTCTGTAAAGCGCGCCACACTTCAAAATTCTCCTTTGAATAATCAGTGCCTTCTTTGCCCCAGGGGACAGGATTATTAATCAGCAATGCATCAAGATAATCAGTGCCGAGTTTCTTCATGCTGCGCCGGGCCATACGCAATGTGCCCTCATACGTTTTTACGTGCGGAGGCACCTTGGATGTGATGAACAAAGCATCACGGTCAATGCCGCTTTGTTCAATGCCAAGGGCGATCTCCGCTTCATTTTTATAAATCGGCGCAGTTTCAATATGACGGTATCCAGCAGTGATTGCCGAGGCAATCACACTGGCGACATTGTTGTGTATTCCAACAGTGCCAAATCCGATCAACGGCATCTGCATCCCGTTGTGAAGCGTAATTGTTCGGTCCTTAATCTTCATCATATCCCTCCGTTTTCCAAGCGGTATGCTTACCTTATTTATACCATTATGGACCCCACGATTAAAGCAAAGTGCTCGCAAATGAATGCCCGCAAAAGGCATCCGATCGAATGATAAAAGACCATTGCGGTGCCCTGAAGCATCACGAATGGTCTTTTTTTGTTTGCGGTGAAGCGTCTACAATGCGCGATGCCTTGTCTAAAATTGTTATCAAGGCATTTTGATGAACACTGAGTGCCCGGTAATTAAATTGATTGTAAAAGTATGTGTACTGACGCTTGGCCAGGCGGCGGGTATTGGTTTTTATGTTGTCGATGGCCTCAGCGTAACGATCAACGCCTTCAAAATATCGATAGAGTTCTTTATATCCAATCGCTCTGTAGGCCGTTTTTGACAAAGGCTTTGAGTGAAGCGCTTTCGCCTCTTCAATCAGCCCGCGTTCAACCATCGCATCCACGCGCTGTTCAATCCGTCGGTAAAGTGCCTGACGAGGCATCTCAAGGACAATGAGAGAATAGTCATAAAGCGGTTTGTCACCGCTGGTGTGAGCACTTTTCGGATTGCCTTCCCTTGCACGTCGCAGTGCCTGAAGTACACGCACGCGGTTATTGGGGTGAATGGTGCTGGCGCTGCGAGGATCGGTTCCTTCAAGCATCCTGTGAAGGGTCTGATTATCGTAGTGCGCATGCGCAGCTTCGAAGGCTTCATCACGGCGCGTATTTTCAAAGGTGAAATCATGAAGTGCCGCTTTGATATAAAAACCGCTTCCCCCTACGAACATAGGGGTTTTTCCACGGGAAATGATATCATCTATTGCGGCGCGCGCCGATTCTTGATACTCGGCAACACTAAATTCTTCCTCCACGCGAACGATATCAAGCAGATGGTGAACTACAACCCCGCGCTCATCCTTCGTAGCTTTGGCTGTACCGATGTCCATCCCTTTGTATACCTGCATGGAATCGGCGGATATAATTTCACAGTTGTATTTTTTTGCAAGGGCGAGTGATAATTCGGTTTTTCCCACCCCAGTAGGGCCACCAATGACGATAATCATGGCGCAACACGCTTGAACATGGTTTCAAGCTCCCGGGTTGTGATGCTTATGAGGATAGGACGACCGTGGGGACAGTGAAAGGGATTTTGAGTGGCCCGCAAATCCTCAAGCAATTTGTTCACTTCCGATGGGTTAATATACTTGTTTGCACGAATGGAGTGTTTGCAGGCTAAATCTTTGGCCAATTGATCAATCACTGAACCAATGGAAGGGACATCACCGTTTAAAAATGTGCGAATCATGGCTTCGGTGTAGGTTTGTTCCATATTTTTTCTGAACCATCCAGGAATCGAGTCAACTTCCAGGGTGTTGGTCGATTGTTGTCTCAAGCTGAGCCCAAAGGATTCGAGCGTGTCCTTGTAATCATCAAGCGCAGCGACTTCCGCGTTGGACAGATGAATCTCGAAAGGGCTCAGTAGCGTCTGATGCATAGCCGCGCCTGATTGCATTCGAACATAATACGTTTCATAACGAATCCTCTCTGCGGCGGCGTGCTGGTCCATGACATAAAGGCCCTGTGAATTTTGAAACAGGAGATAAGTCCCCAAAAACTGTCCAATATATTCCAACTCGGGCAGGCGGTCTTCAGTGGAAGTATTGGAAGGGGGTGTGGATCGTTCACCTTTATTTCCACTGGATTCTCCTATCGCGCTTTGCTTGTTTTGGGCTGTTCCCATAGACGTCTGCTGGGTGTCTGCATTGATGGTTCCTTCGTAGGCTTTAGAAGACTCATTAAGTGCAGTGGGGGTGGTTTCAAAGGACACTTGTTCGGCTTTTTGCCTGGAAGGCGGCGCTCCGTTTGGAATCATGGTTTCACTGGCGATGATATCGCCGATGGTCGATTTGATGAGTTGTTCAAGCATCGACTGCTCAGAAAATTTCACATCGGTTTTCTGGGGATGGACGTTCACATCGATAAGCAATGGGTCGACCTCGATGATCAAGAGTACGATGGGATACTGGTTGGTGAATAGCGTGGTGCCATAAGCATCACGCACCACTTGTCTGAGCCGTGTGTTTTTGATCGTACGATTATTGGCGATCAAGGCAATGTGTTGATTTGTAGAGCGTGTGTGAGTGGGGGGAGCAAGATAGCCGCGGACGCGGAAATATTGGTTGGCCGCATCGAAGGCCCGCATGTCTTTGATGATCTGTGTAGGATAGATCTGATGCAGAATTTTAAGTGGGTCACCATCCCCGGGTGTTCTGAGCAACGGTTTGTCGTTGTTGGACAGTGTGAAGGCCACGTGGGGGTGAGCCAGGGCGAGCTTGTTGACATAATCGACAATCATGGAAAGTTCGCGCGATTCACTTTTAAGATGCTTGAGCCGTGCGGGCGTATTGTAAAACAAATTGACCACATCGATGGTAGTGCCTCTCCGCGCTGTTCCCCTGCCTCTTTGGATGATTTCTCCACCCCGCAGATGAAGGGTATGGGCGGGTTCTCCTCTCGGGGAGGAGGATGCATCGATTTTCGCAACGGACGCTATTGAAGGGAGCGCTTCTCCCCTGAATCCCAGTGACCCGATGTGGTGAAGGTCGTGGTGGGTTTTAATTTTACTGGTGGCATGACGTTTGAATGCGAGGACCAAGTCATCCGGATCCATTCCCTCTCCATCATCCAAAACCCGAAGGCGGCGCAGGCCGGATTGCTCAAGGGTGATATCGATGGTGCGCGCGTTGGCATCAAGGGCGTTTTCAACAAGTTCCTTGATGACACTCGCCATATTTTCAACCACTTCGCCTGCGGCGATCATGTTAGACAGAGTGTCGTCAAGTTGTCTTATATTTCCCATAGCAATCCTCCTTTTAACCTTTTACAGTTTAGGTTTTGTCCTTGATAGTTTTTTGCAGTTCATAAAGTTTGAACAATGCGTCAATGGGTTTCAAGCTGTCGAGATCAAGAGATTCAATCGACTCGAGAATCTCCCGCGTCTGCGCGTCGGGGCGTGAAGCTTCATCAACATAATCAAACAGGGTCTGCTCGGGGGTATAAAACGCAGATTGATTCGTTTCAAGATGGGTAAGGATAGTCCTGGAGCGTTTGATGAGGGGCTTGGGAAGGTCGGCGAGCTGTGCGACATTGATTCCGTAGCTTTTATCGGCCTTGCCTTCTTTAACCGCATGGTGAAAAATGATTTCACCGTCTTGTTCCTCCGCAGCTACATGGATATTTTTTAGCCGCTTGAGGGTGCTTTCCAACTGAGTCAGTTCATGATAGTGTGTTGAAAACAGCGTTTTGGCACCAATGGTTTCATGAATGTATTCGATAATCGCCTGGGCGATTGCCATGCCGTCATATGTCGAGGTGCCGCGCCCGATTTCATCGAAGAGAATCAATGAATCCTTGGTAGCGTTTTTGATAGCATTATTGGCTTCGAGCATTTCTACCATGAATGTCGATTTTCCACTGATCAGATCATCTGAAGCGCCAATGCGGGTGAACAGTGCGTCAAAGCATTTGAGTTCAGCGGATTTCGCGGGCACAAAACAGCCGATTTGCGCCATGATGGCCGTGATGGCCAATTGGCGCATATAAGTACTCTTCCCGCTCATGTTCGGACCTGTGATGAGAAAAATATCGGTGTGTGCATCCATTGAAAAATCATTGGCGATGAAGGGCTCATCCATCACTTTCTCGACAATCGGATGCCTTGATTCGCGGATATGGACTGTGTGGTCGTCGGTGATGGTCGGACGGTTGAGTCGATATTGTTCACTGGCGCGTGAGAAAGCGAGATACATGTCAATCTCACTGATAATTTCCGCATTTTGTTGGAGGCTGTGAATGTGGTGGCGCACAGTATCTTTGAGTTCATTGAACAGTTCGTATTCGCGTTCAACCGATTTTTCTTCACTGGAAAGGATAATCTTTTCTTTTTCTTTTAACGCCTCAGTGATGTAGCGCTCAGCATTGGCAAGCGTCTGTTTGCGCTGATAGCCAAAGTCGTCTCTGACATGTTTGATCTGGCCCTTAGGAATCTCTATGTAATAGCCAAAGACACGATTGTATCCGACTTTGAGGTTCTTTATGCCTGTTTTTTCACGTTCTTCGGTTTGAAGATTTTCCAGCCAATTGGAGACGTTGAGATGAACATCGCGCAGCTCATCGAGTGTTTCGTCGTAACCTTCTTTGAACATGCCGCCCTCTTTGATGGTGATGGGTGGGTCGTCTTTCAAGGCTTTCTCCAAGCTATCGCGAAGTGGTTCAAGTGCATTGAGTTTTCCGCTGAGCTCAGTAGCATAGCCAAGGTTCAAATTTTCAAGCAGCGCTTTGAAAGCGGGAAGGATGGTTATGCTTCTGCGCAATTGCACAAGGTCTCTGGCATTGGTGTTGCCATAAGACACCCTACCAACGATACGCTCAAGGTCATAGACTTCCTTGAGCAGCTCGCGCATTTCACTGGCGGTGATGAATTCCGTATTCAACCGCTCAATGAAGTCATAACGCTTGGTGAGGACTTCCCTGTGAACAAGAGGGCGCAGGATTTGACGCTTCAAAAAGCGCCCGCCCATTGCGGTTGCGGTAAAATTGAGCAACCAAAACAGCGAGCCGTTTTCCACATTTTTAATCATGGTCCGCGTCAGTTCGAGATGACGGATTGTGTTGGCGTCCATTTTCATGAATGCGCTAGCTTCAAGTTTTTGAGCGGGTTTCAGATGCAGAAGCGTACGTTTTTGTGTCTGCATCACATAGCTGAGCAAACGCTTGATGGTCTGGTGTTCGTGGGGTGTGGGGAGATGGTCGTATAAATGCGACAGCGTTTCATCGACTTCAGTGGATGGGTGCACGGAAATGGTAATGCCTTCGTGGGCGGCGAATGCCTCGATGGCTTCGCGGGCGAAGGTGTGGGAGATGACAATTTCCTTGAGCGCCATCGTGGAGAGCTCACCGATGAGAGCCTGGTGGTCTTTGGGGACTTTGAGTACATAGAGTTCGCCTGTGGACACGTTGAGATGAGCAATAGTGTAGAAGTAATCAGTGATGCCGATGGCAGCGAGAAATTGCTCTTCGGCAGCCGCATCATCAATGTTGGTCCCAGGAGTCACCACACGCACGACTTCGCGGTTGACAAGTGTTTTTCCCTTGGTAGGCGCTTCGGTTTGTTCACAAATAGCGATGCGGTAACCCTTGTTAACCAGTCTGGCGATATAAGATTCGCTGCTGTGATGGGGAACACCGCACATAGGAATGCGCTCACTTCCTCCGCCCTCACGGGCAGTGAGCTGAATTTCCAGTTCCTTGCTGGCGAGCAGGGCATCTTGAAAGAACATTTCATAAAAGTCGCCTAAGCGAAAGAAGACTATACTCTTGGGATAGTCTTCTTTGATTTTTAGATATTGTTGAATCATCGGTGTGTATGTTGCTTGTTGTTCACTCATGGCCGGCTCCTTTAAATCACTTCAAAATAAACCACGGCACCACCGGCGAGGACAATGATGGACACGACCACAAGGGTGCGCAACAATTTGCGCCGCTTTTTGCGTGTATCCTTGTAGCGATGCGCGATTTCTTCGAATTTTGCATCATAGAGATAATCTTCAATGTCGATGCCTTCAAAAACCTTGACGTTTCGGTCGTTGATGGGGACATTGGAAGGGGGACGTTTTAAAAATATGTATTCAATCATTTCACGCTTTTTAAGTTCAACGGAGACAGGAACCTTGTGTTCCTTTGCGTAGTTTTCCAGATCGGTTACATTCTTTTTTGTAAGCTCCGTTTGTTCCGCTTCATTGAGATCCAGTTTGAGTGCGATAATTTCGATGATTTGTTGTTTGTTAATGCGGCGGGGAATCTCCACACTGTATTTTTTCCCCAGTTCGCGGACATCGGAAAGCGTCATGGCATACGCGAGGACTTCGCGAGCGTTTGAAACAGGAGACCCTTCAAAGTATCCGGGAGGTTCGAAAAATATCTCTTTCATGTTGTCTTTAAGTGTCTCATAATCCTCTTGCTGGGCGCGTTGGTATTTCATGGTGAGGTTTTGCAGCTTGACGAATTCAAGCGTATTGATGCCCAGTTCATTACGGTTGTGGATGATAATGTCCCAAAAATCCTTTTTATACTCTTTGACATTCACCGTAATGCCGTAGCGTTCCGCAAGTTTTTCCAACTGAAAAATTGTAAATTCATCGAACCACTTCAACCGGTGTTTCATCTCATCGGAAAACTTATCATCATTTTCTGCATTGGCAATGACGGGCGCGATATTTTTCCGAATCAGTGCCTTGTGCAAGTAATTGGGTAGATAAATTTCCTTGTTTTTCAAATAGCGAACGACTTCATTGGAAGGAATAACGGCAAAACGATCGATCAATCGATCGATTTTGACTTTTTTGTTATTCAGTTCAATGATTTCATCGGTTCGCGAGCGTTTGTTTTTCACGTAATCGCCCCCTCCGTGTTGATTTCATTATACACTACGGCCTAGCACAATTCAACGTCGCGCGCTCAATCATCGGACAAATCAGCATTTAACGCGGTTTCAATCATTGTAAAAAGCATCTGCACTTCCTCATTAATATCCTCCTGAAGTGAGAGATACTGCTCGACGACTGGTGAGTTCGTCAGGCGTTGAAGCGCATCATCATACGCCTTTTTTGCCGCATTGTAATCGGGTGCTTTAGCGGTGCGTTTTTGGATCATCGCTTTTTGTTTCTCGATGACATCGGTGTATAAGCGCTTGTACTCAGGGTTTGCTTCGATTGATGTTTCAAGGGCTTTATAGGCTTTTATGTCGGGATTCCTTTTGAGTGTTTCCAACAAATCATCGAGTGCTTTCATAAATAGTCCCCTTTAAAAACCAGGTTTTTGCTTCAGTGACCTTCACTGATATGCGTCTGCCAATGAGTGAAGGGTCGCCGGGGAAGTTTACAAGCTTGTTGTGGGGAGTGTATCCCGCAAGAATCGAATCGTGTTTTTTGGAGCGTCCATCAACCAAAACGTCCACAACCTCATCCTTGAAGCGTTCATTGCCCTTCAAGTAGCCTTCGTTGATAAAAGTATTGAGATATTTGAGGCGCTGCTTTTTCTCCTCCATGGGCGTGGTATCTTCAAAATTTTCCGCAGGTGTCCCTTTGCGTGCGGAAAAGACAAATGTGAACGCGCCTTCGAAATCCACTTGCTTGATTAAATCAATGGTTTCCATAAAGGCCACTTCATCCTCCCCGGGAAACCCCACAATGATATCAGTAGTCACTGAGGCATCGGGGATAGCCTGACGGATGCGCGCAACCAAGTCAAGATAGCTTTCCTTGGTATATTTACGGTTCATCTTCTTAAGGACCTTATTGGACCCCGATTGCACAGGAAGATGGATGTGGGGCATCATGTTCGCGTGGGTAGCAAGCGCTTCAATCGCCCGGTCATCAAAATCATTGGGGTGAGAGGTGGTGAAGCGAACTCTGGGAATATTCAATTCACCCAGGGCGTGAAGCAAATCAGCAAAGGTATATGCTTTGTCTTTAAAGTCGCGCCCGTAGGCGTTGACATTTTGTCCGAGAAGCGTGACTTCCTGGTACCCCTCATCAATGAGCGTTTGGACTTCCTCGATGATATCTTGTGGGTCGCGGGAGCGCTCCTTCCCTCTTGTATAGGGAACGATGCAGTAGGTGCAAAATTCATCGCAGCCAAACATGATATTTACGTATGCTTTCGTTGGATGTTCGCGTTTCTTCGGCAGATTCTCGACGATTTCGCCTTCTTGGGAAAACACTTCGATTACCCGCTCTTTGGAATGTATCGCGGTTTCAAGGTACTGGGGAAGCTTGTGAATATTGTGGGTGCCAAAGACCAAATCAACATAATGAAATTTTTCTAGAATGCGGTTGGTGACACTCTCTTCTTGAGGCATGCACCCGGCCACACCAAGGAGGACATCGGGATTGTTGTTTTTTTGTTTTTTCAATCGTCCCAATTCACCAAAAACACGGTTTTCCGCATTTTCACGAATGGCACACGTATTTAGGATAATCAAATCTGCCTGGGTCTCATCCGTCGTTTCCTCAAAGGAAAGTTCTTCCAAGATCCCTTTCATTGTCTCTGTGTCGGCTTCATTTCCTTGACATCCATAGGTTTGAATAAGGTAGTGCTTGCCCCTTCCTAGGCTGCGCAGGTTGGGTGTGGCGTTATAATCCACTTTTGGCGTGTGAGTGGTTTTGCGCTTGCGCGCAGTTTTTATCGATGGGGTGTTGAAATATTTTGAATAATCTTCGGTCATGGTATCCCTCTTTATTCGTCTGTGTAGCGTATCGTCTGAATCGTTGATTGTTTCAAATCAAGCACGACGCCGTTAAGTTGCAAAATTGAGCTCTCTTCTGGTTTGAGTCGCACCGGCATGCCGGTGGTGAATTTCTTGAGCACAGTTTCCCTGGATGCACCAAGAATGCCGTGCTTGACTCCGCACATGCCCGCATCCGTCTGATAAAGCGTCCCCGCGGGTAAGCGCATCGCATCGTTGGTCGGCACATGAGTATGGGTTCCCACGACCGCATCGACGCGACCATCCAGATAATAACCGATTGCAAGTTTTTCACTCGTGGCTTCTGCGTGAACATCCACCACGACATAGTCGCTATCTATTGTAGGAAGAATCGCATCAAGCGCTTCAAATGGATTGTTGAGCGGATCGCCCATGAATATGCGTCCCATGACTTGAATAATCGCAACACGCGTGCCGTTAAAGTTGATCGTTAGCACGGTTTTACCAGGCGTCCCTGAAGGATAGTTGATGGCTCTGACAATGTTGGCATCGTCGATGAATTCAAACAATTCCCCTTTGGAAAATGCGTGATTCCCAAGCGTAATGCCTTTGATCCCTAGTTGCATCAACGCCTTATAATCCATCTTTGTAATGCCCAGTCCCCCAGCGACGTTCTCCCCGTTGGCAATTATGATATCATGGGGATAGTCTTTCTTGATGCGGGGAAGGAAGCGCCTCACTGCCTCGATGCCGCTTTGTGCATAGATGTCGCCTAAAAAGATAATGCGCATATTAATCAAGCCGCCTTAAGTGTTCAAAATAGCCAGAATCATCAAGCAACACTTCGTAATTCCAAAATTTCTGTGCACGCACCATCTCCAATATGGTATCAAGTGTCACATACGCCGCGTCCATCACTTCTTCGGGGTCAAGGACAAGTTCACTGAGTGCAACATCCTTAGTCACGTGATACACATGCGTGATTGTATGGTAGCGGTTATGGTCTGATACCACTCGCCGAAAACGGGTCAGCGCATCAGAATCAAGCGTGAGGCCCAATTCTTCTTTGGTTTCACGAATTGCCGCATCCACGGGAGATTCTCCGGGATCGGGGAGCCCGCTGGTGATCGCCCATTGATGCGGAATAGGGTCGGTGGTCTTCGCGCGTTTTTGAATCAAAAACTCCCCTTTGGAATTTTCAACCCACACGTGAATGACCATGAAGTACTCCCCTTCACTGAGGCGCTCGCCACGGCGGACGCACTTATTCAAATAATTTCCGTATCGGTCGTAAACATCAAAATATTCTTTCATGAGTGCACCTTCTAAAAAGCCTTCCCGCGGGAAGGCTTTTAATTTTATTTGGCAACGTCCTGGGCGCGTGTTTCACGAATTACCGTCACCTTGATGGTTCCGGGATAGGAGAGTTGCTCTTCAATTTCAGTTTTGATATCGCGTGCAAGTTTGTGCGCGGTGGTGTCGTCAACTTGGTCGGGTTTGACCATGATGCGAACTTCTCTTCCCGCTTGAATCGCATACGCTTGTTCGACACCCTCGTGTTTGGATGATATGGTTTCGAGTTGTTCAAGACGCTTGACATAATTGTCGAGTGACTCACTGCGGGCACCGGGACGCGCGGCAGAAAGTGCATCCGCAGCAGCGACCAGCACAGCGATGTTGGTTTCTGCTTCAGCTTCACCGTGATGGGATTTGATGGCATCGAGGACTGCTTTGGGTTCATTGTATCGGCTGGCGATATTAAAGCCGATTTCCACGTGCGACCCTTCAACTTCGTGGTCCACTGCCTTCCCTATGTCATGGAGCAATGCTGCGCGGCGGGCAAGGATTTCATCTTCGCCGATTTCCGCAGCCATTTTTCCTGCAAGGAACGCACATTCGACGGAATGTCTGAGTACGTTTTGACCATATGAGGTTCTAAAGTGCATGCGACCGAGCAGCTTGACCAAGTCGGGGTGCACTTTTCCAATGCCGACTTCGAAAATCGCCTCTTCACCCTTGTCACGGATGAAACGATCAACGTCTTCACGCATTTTTTCTACTACTTCCTCAATGCGACCGGGATGAATTCTTCCATCGGAAACAAGTGCTTCGAGTGACCGTTTAGCAATTTCGCGCCTGATTGGGTCGAAGCCGCTTAAGACGACCGCCTCGGGTGTGTCATCAATGATTAAGTCAACCCCCGTTAAAGCTTCAAGGGTACGTATGTTTCGCCCTTCACGTCCGATGATGCGCCCTTTCATGTCGTCATTTGGTAAATTGACAACACTAACAGTGCGTTCACTGGTCACGTCCTGGGCGTATTTCTGCATGGAGATGGCAAGAATCTGTTGGGCTTTCTTGTCAGCCTCCATTTTGGCTTTTTCCTCTTCTTCTTTAATGTACTGTGCGATTTCCTGTGACATTTCATTTTCCACACGATTGAAAATAAGGTCGCGCGCTTCTTCACTTGTGTATTGCGCAATCTCTTCCAAACGTTCGTTCTGTTCTTCCATCAATCGCTCTAGCTTGCTTTCTTTGTTTTCCAAGGATTCTTTCTTTTGATCGACCGTTTCTTCTTTACGGTCGATATTTGACTCACGACGATCAAGATTTACGGCACGGTTATCAAGCGTTTTCTCACGTTCAAACAGTTTGTTTTCCTGGTTGGTTATTTCATGTTTGCGTTCCTTGATTTCCTGGTCCGCTTGTGATTTTAAATTGTGGATTTCCTGTTTCGTATCTAAAATCGATTGTTTCTTTGTTTTTTCCGCTTGTTTTTCCGCGTCGTCAATAATCTTTTTCGCTTCAGCCTGAGCCTTATCGAATCCTTTTTCAACAATCATTACCCGGACAATGAAGCCGGCAACGATCCCAATTACGAGTAAAAGCAAACCGGAGACGATTAATACTGGGGTTTCCATATTAATTCCTCCGTTCTGGTATGGGTGTATCGATCAGTGACACGCGGTCAATCGGCCGCATCTCACGTGTACAAAATGTCGTTATTTATAAAAAGTTGTACTTAATCATTATACCGCGTAAAAACTTAAAAAGTCAAACAATATCCCGGAGGACAAAGGGAAAGCCAAAGAAAAAAGCACTTGTTTTGCAAGTGCTTTCACTGTATTTCCAATATTTCTTTGATTTTGGTTTGAAGCGTTTGGAAAAGTTCGGGATTTTCCTTGAGGTACTTTTTGACGTTTTCACGGCCCTGGCCGATTTTGTCACCATCGTAGGAAAACCATGATCCGCTCTTTTTGATAATTTCATGTTCAACGGCAAGATCGATAATTTCGCCTTCCTTGGAGATCCCTTCCCCATAGACAATATCGACTTCCGCTGTTTTAAAGGGCGGTGCGATTTTATTTTTAACAACTTTGATCTTGGTGCGATTGCCTACAATGTCCGTCCCTAGTTTGAGCTGTTCACCGCGGCGTATCTCAATGCGCACAGAAGAATAAAATTTCAATGCGCGCCCACCAGGGGTAGTTTCAGGACTTCCGAACATGACGCCGACTTTCTCGCGAATCTGATTGATGAAGACTGCGGTCGTATTTGATTTGGAAATGGCACCTGAGAGCTTGCGCATAGCCTGTGACATGAGTCTAGCCTGCAAGCCTACATGCGAACTTCCCATATCACCGCGAATTTCCGCTTCAGGTACGAGCGCCGCAACACTGTCGACAACCACAATATCTACAGCATTGGAACGAATGAGTGCTTCTGTGATTTCCAGTGCCTGTTCACCCGTGTCCGGTTGAGAAATGATGAGATTATCGGTATCGACACCGAGATTTTTCGCATACTTGGGGTCGAGTGCATGCTCCGCGTCAATAAACGCCGCATATCCACCGGCCGCTTGTGATTGAGCGATGGCGTGAAGGGCGAATGTTGTCTTCCCTGAAGATTCGGGCCCATACATTTCCACAATGCGCCCTCGTGGGTACCCACCGATGCCCAGGGCCATATCCAGTGCCAGGGACCCCGATGAGACTTTGCCGATTTCACGGTGTGCCCCTTCATCACCAAGCAGCATGACAGAGCCCTTGCCATGATTCTTTTCAATATCTTTCATTGCCTGGTCGAGTGCTTTTTTACGATCGTCTTTTGCCAAAATTGATTCCTCCTTTCACCCTCATGATACGCAGGGTGAACCTCGTTTTCTTTTATTGTTTCGACGTTAGTGTGTGTTTATTTTTGATGATGTATTCGCCACCGGAAATAATCGTCAGCGCCGTACCGATATAAAGCAGAATCATCCCTGCAAGCTCAATGTGAAACATGAGCAGAATCAGCGCAATCATGGTGGATGCGGTCTTGTATTTGCCCAGTGTCCCCGCAGCGATGACATACCCATTGTCTACAGCAACCAGGCGGAGGCCTGTAACGATGAATTCACGCGTGAGTATGATGAGCACAATCCACATAGGAACAACACCGATGTCTTGAAGCATGAGCAATGCGAACATGACCAGAAGTTTATCGGCAAGCGGATCGAGAAACTTGCCAAATACGGTGATGACATCCCACTTGCGTGCAAGGTAACCATCAAGATAATCAGTCAGTGAAGCGATGATGAAAAGTATTGCAATGGTGAGGGAAATACCGTTGAGGGCCGTTGGTTCATACCAGATGACATCAACATAATAAAGAATGACCATGAACGGAATTAATATTACGCGTAAAACGGTCAATTGGTTGGGAAAATTCATGAATCCACCTACTTTTCAGCATTTTAGTAACAGTAAAATTATATCATACTTAGTCTGAGTTAAAAACGGTTAATACGGTTTTAACGCGTGCCCTTAATTGCCTCACCAAAGATGAACGTTCCACCCGCACTCAAGCAGACATTGTCATCTTCATGCGCCTTGGCAGCATACATGGCCGCATCGCTCCCGTCAAGCACATCATAGATATTGGGCGTGCGGTTTTTAAGGGGAATGATGCCGATCGACGCCTGCATCCCAACACCCTTAAAAGCCATAGCCGTCTCAGTGATGCGCCGGTTGAGCCATTGCGTCCGTTCGTAGAGTTCGCGTGGTGAATGATGGAATATATACACAAAGAATTCATCTCCACCCAGGCGGTAATAAAGTGCGTTCTCCTCCCAGTGATCGATGAACGCACCGGCGATGCGGCGCAGAAGTTCATCTCCCGCATGATGGCCGAAACGGTCGTTGAACGCTTTGAAACCATCGAGATCCACGTACAATCCATACGCGCCTTCAGTATGCGTAAGGGTATCAAAATGCTTGGCGAGGCTCTCGCGGGTAAATAGTTTCGTCAACGCATCTTGATGGGCCTTTTGATAATGTATTACAGACGGCGGCGTCTGCTGGTTCATCTGAATTACACGCCCAAGCAGTGCGTCATGACCTTCTTTTGCCTCAAAGTGCACCTGAAGCCATGTAGTGATTTCACCTTTGAGCGGCAAAAAAATTTCCAGATCGCTCGTGCATTGTTCAATCGAATTTTTAATCCTTCTCACGAAGATATGCTCACCCTGCACTTCGCTCAACGGGTTGTCCTTCTCAACGTATTCATAAATTTTTTTGAGACTGAAGGCATTGGCATTGGGCAGTCCCAACGCCTGGGGGCGGCCACTGATGATTTCAATGGGGTGCGTGCGCCCATCTGTGTGAAACCAAAATGTGACATGATAATCATCACGCAAGAACCATTCTTTAAGCGCTGCTTCTTGTGAATCTTTGACACTCATAAGCACATCCACTCCAAACAATCATTTTGTAACCGTTTTCTTATATAATTATAGAATACCGTTTCTTTGCTGTAAACACTACAAGGAAACGGTTTCTTATTAGAAAAATCACGCGCGTGCTACGCGGCGTGATCAAGTATTGTGAAGGGCATTTTCAACATTGTGATAGACACTTTGCACATCGTCTAGGTCATTGAGCATTCCAAGCATTTTTTCAAATTGCTCAAGGGTCTCACCCTGTAGCTCCACGCTATTGTGAGGAAACCATCCGCTTGTGGAATAAGCAATGGTATAACCACTCTCGCGCAGAGCGGTTTCCATATCATCAAGCAGATAGCCACCACCCTCGATGTGCACACCATTCTCAGAAGCCGAGATGTCGTTGGGTTCAATGTCGTGTTCCAGCAACGTTTCAAGAACGGCTTCGGCGTCATCGGCTTCAACGACCAAACGACTCAGATGGGTGTACATGTGTTCCACCGAACCATTCACACCAAGCGTGCTGCCCACTTTGGTGAAACAGTGACGCACTTCGGCCACAGTCCGGTTGACATTCTCTGTAAGGGTATCAACGATCACCGCACTGCCTCCGGGGCCGAATCCTTCATATCTGACGGGCTCATAGTGCGTTGAGTCATCCCCTTCGGCCTTTTTAATGTTGCGCTGGATGACATCCATGGGAACATCATCCTTCTTAGCGCGTTCAATCAAGTGTTTGAGCGTACGGTTGCTCTCCAGGTTGGTCCCGCCGTTTTTTGCGGCGATGAATATTTCTTTTCCATAACGTGAATAGACTCTCGCTTTCTTAAGCTCGGTCTTTTTCATTTTTTCTTTGCGTACTTCAAAAATTCTACCCATGCGGCTTCACTCTTTCAGTTGTTTTTTCAATATGGTCCGTGTAGGCTCCAAGGTAACCTTGCCATCCTTATAAAGCTTTCCGATGGCACGTTTGAACGCAGCTTTGGACATGTTGAACGTTGCAAATATGTCAGTGGGTTCGCTCTTATCACCGAGATTGACCTCACCGTGCGTCTGCAGATACTCATAAACAATGTCCGCGTCGTCTTCCTGCATGGTTTCCTTTTGCTTTGTCAATGTGCCATTGTAGCGCTTAGGGTCGCGCACATTGGTGATGCGCACACTGAGCGCCTCACCCAGTCGGTGGGTTTGACGGGTGTGCTTGTAGTATACAAACACTTCATGCCCCTCACTGCTAAAGGTCACCAGACCCTCATCAGCAATGTGCAGGACAACTGTCTGTACAGTATCATCAAGCGAAAGGGGCTGCGATGGTGTGAGCACTCCGTTCACATCAAAACGTGACACAGGACGAGCGACCATCTGTTTTCTGGCCGTTTTCAAATAACAAAGCAGGGTGTCGCCGACTTGGGGCCACCACTGTTTCATATGGGGTAAGTCATCTTTGCTTACAAGCATATCCTTGGAAAGACCAATGTCTACAAAAACTCCAAGGAAATCCTTGCGCTCGACAACCTTGACAAACCCGGGGGTGTATAGGTCAATATACGGAGTTTTTGTTGTGGCCACCAATCCCTTGGCGTGGTCAATATAAACAAACGCCTCGACACTGTCCCCAACAGCCAGTGACATAGTATTTTCTTTTTGTGGCATTTCCAATGTTGCCTCAGGATGTTTCAAAATCACTGAGTCCTTATCAACTTTTCCTACTTCGAACATGTTTGTCGCACCAATTTTCAACTCGGACATGCAATCACCTCTCTGGCATTATAACAAAAGAATACCACAAAAACACACAGGGTGAATATTTTTCATGAATGCACGTGCAAATCGTTGCGTTTTATCATGCAGTTTGGTAAAATAAATACGCTTATGAAATTTGGAGGTGAGAAACATGGCAAACATGCCACAACAACGTAAACGCGCGCGTCAAGACGCAGGCAAACGTGTGCAGCACAAAATCTTTAAAGGCAGCGCGAGAACTTGGATCAAACAAGTGGAAAAGCTCGTAAAACAAGGCGATAAAACCGCCGCACAAGAAGCGTTCCACAAGGTTAATCAAAAACTAGACAAAGCGGTTGCGAAAAAACTTTATTCCAAAAACTTTGCAGCACGCCAGAAATCTCGTTTACAACAACACATCAACACGCTTTAAATTGTGTCCATTCTTCGGAATGGACTTTTTTATTGCCTTAAAAGGGCAAATAAAAACACCGCCAGGCGGTGTCAGGTATTGAGTATGAATAGTTCCACTGCGTGTTTTTTGTCTACGCGGCCACTTTTAATGCCGTAGTCGAGTTTCTCAAGATGGTCGAGATGTTCTTCGATGGTTGCGTAGGGGACACTTTTCGCATTTTGAACCATATAATAAGCGCGACCGCTTTTAACATGAAAATGCTGCTGGACAGTATCTTGGTCGCCGCCTTTTTGCAAGATCGTCTTAACCCGGAGCATTTCTCTGTATTTGGTGATGAGTATCGAAAGAATGCGCAAAGGGTCTTCACTATAGGCAATCAAATCGCGATACACCTCCACTGCCTTGGAGGGCTGCTGGTTCAAAATCGCATTGGTGATCGAATAGACATTGTCCTCAACGTTTTTAGTCACAACATGCTTGACCATCCCCACATCAATGCGTGCATCATCTTTCGCATAAAAAAGGAGTTTGCGCATTTCCATGAACGCAAGTTCAGTACTGTGTTTGACGCGGTCAGTAAACTCCTTGAGTGCAGCCTTGTCTATTTCAAGACCGGCATTGGCGATCTGTCTTTTCGACCACGCTGCCAAGTCACCCGGCCCCTTGAGACGGCATTCCTCCACGGAGAAGGTATCTTTGAGGGTTTTGACGATACTGTTGCGCTGGTCAAGCTTCGCATGAGGCACAGTAATCACAAGCAGAGTTTCTTCGGTGGGCGCTTTAAGGTATTCGCTTAGATACACCGGGTTTTGTTCATAGGTTTTCGCTTTCTTTTTATCCGTGGAGAGAAAATGGGCGTTTTTGGCAATGACCATCTTCTTGTCACTCATAAAAGGAATTGTTCGCGCATCGTTGATGGCATCGGAGAGTCTGGTTTCCTCCAAATCATACCGGGTCGTATTGAACGAATCGAGATCGTGCTGTTTGATCAGCTGATTGATTTTGTTTTTGATGTAAAATGTGTCTTCTCCATAAAACACAACCACATTATGATTCATGACGCATCCGCTCCTCGTTTGCTTTTTCAACGCTCATTATAGCACATTTCACTCACCTATGGCGCAGCTTTTGTGCATTATCGGTCCGATTTTTCTAATATGAACACTGCCGCAGATATCCAGACGCACCACGCGGATACCACGCGATTCCAGACGGTCAATCACGCGTGGGGAAGGATGGTCGAAGCGGTTATTGCGCGTTGCGCTCACAAACGCTTTTTCAGGGCCCACCATATCCAAAAACCCCTCCGTAGTCGATGTCGCCGAGCCGTGATGCCCCACTTTCAGCCACTGAGCCTGTATGTCATAAGCATCGGTAAATGTCGCTTCTCTGGGTGTTTCTATGTCGCCGGTAAATAGCATCGTCTTATCCATGTGCCAAACAAAAAGCACCAACGAGCGATTGTTCGAAGATTGGTGGGGATACTCCAAAGGAACAATGTAAAACTCGATTGTTCCACACTCGTGGATGGTGGCTTCATAAGGTTTCTGCGTTTCATTGGTGATCAGTGTCTTAACAGGCAGTGCGTCGCGCACTGATTCATACCCCCCATAGTGATCGGCGTGTAAATGCGTGATGAAAACATAATCCAAATGACGCACTCCCGTGCGCTTGAGTGCACGCACCAAATTATCATGCGGATCATTGTCTCCAGTGTCAATAAGGATATTGCAGCGATTGAACGAATCACGGAGTAAAAATGCATCGCCGCTTACGTCATACATGACAAAAGACTCAACAGGCTTAAACACAGGCCACACAAGCAAAATAGCGCATACACTCACCAAATATGCGGAGCGTCGCAGCGTCTCTTTTGAACGCCTCGCTCCCATAAAATATCCAAGTGCAATATAATATATCACTGTGGCAATCCCCGCTGGAACGTGCACACTTAAAGGCCAGTGCATCCAGCGAATGCTCATTGAAACAAGACTCTCAAATACTAAAAGCACCCCTGCATAAAGTGTGTCCAAAAAAGGCAATATCATAGTGAGATACGCCAGAGGCAAAAGCACAGTGCCAAGCAACAAGACATAAACGATATTGATCAAGGGAGCGAGCACATTGACACTTCCGCTCATTGAGGCGATGATTGGAAGTGTCACCAAAAACGCGCACCCTGAAACTTTGAGACTGCGTTTCACCCAATGCTCACTCGTGGGCGAATGGCCACGCACCACCAGCATGAATGCCACTAAGAAAGAAAGCACGAAACCAACCAGATGGCGCATGGGCGGATGGATCAGCAGTGTTACTGTGCATACGGTGATCAAACAATCGACTGCAGTGAATCCACCGTTTATGCGTTTATTCACCCCATACAGGATAAAAAAACTCACGGCCCGTAGGACACTTGGGGGAAACCCACAGACAAACCCATAGGCAAGCAGGGCTATAAACAAGAATGCATCCCTTAGCACCCCTTGTGGCATCAAGCGTTTGAGCACCGACCCAACAACCATGACAAATACCCCCACATGCATGCCGCTCACAGCGAAAAGATGAGCGATGCCAAGCGCTTGCGCCTGAGTGTAGGTCTCATCGATCATCGTCCGCTCAGCGAATAAAAAGGCATTGATGTAGGGGCCACTTTGCGGGGTGCGTGCAAGCACGGTCTCCCTCACGGTGTGGGGAAGGGCGTGCAGTGTCGTTTCATGTCCAGAGCGTTCTACCTGCGTTGCGTATATCACCCCCTCCACCCGTGTGGCCCGTAGATACTGTGGATAGTCAAACCCGCCGAAAAACCCGTTTTCACGCGGGATGCTCACCTCTCCTTCGATGGTGAGGATGTCCCCTACAGTGTAGTGCGCATCACTCAGTGTTTCGCAATAAACCATGATACGGCCCTGAGATGTTTTTACAACCACACGGGGATGCTCGCGGGTAAACTCTGTTGAGACAACCTGCCCGGTGTGTTGCGTGCCTTCGATGGGCGTGGGTTCAATCAACGCATCATGTGCAATGACAATCAGGGTCATCACCGTAAACAAGCATGCAACGCTGCGCGCATGGACAAACGCGCGCACAAACAGACCCACCCCCATAATCAGCGCTACAGGGTGGGCGAGACCATAAAGACACAGCACCATGGGAATAAACCCATGATGCAGCGCTCCTTTAAACCCGGATAAGCCCTTGGATAGACGCATACGTCGCCTCACCGATGCCGCTTACGTTCATAATCGCCGCGCTCGATGCAAACTCGCCGTGTTCTCGTCTGTATTCAATGATATTGGCGGCGGTCGCAGGGCCTATATCAGGAAGCGTCTCAAGCATTCCAGCATCGGCAGTATTGATATTTATCCGCGCATCGTCTGTTTGAGGCTGCGTCGGTTCACCGTGTAAAGGCACGGTGATGATCATGCCATCGTCGATCAACGCGGCTTGATTGATTGTATTCAAACATCCCCCATCCTTCACTCCTCCTGCTAATTCAAGAACTTCAAAAACTCTTGCACCGTATGATAGTTTGTATACGCCCGGTTTGACGACCGCCCCTTTGATGTCGACATATACATGCGAAGGATGCTCAGGTTGCACTTTATTTGAATCGTTTTCTTCAAATTCAATCTGCGGTGAAGGCGACTGGGAGCATCCACCGACTCCAAGCATTGCCACAAATACAATCACCACTATTTTCCACATAAAAAACACACCCTTTCGCATTCATCATACGGTCGAAAGGGTGTGTTTACTTTTTAACGATAAAGATGGTTCGCTCCTCAAGAGGAACGGTTTTTATGACGGTATACTCTCCAAGGGCCGAATAGACACTTGAGAGAGGAAATGCGGTTTCAGTATGCGTGGCTTTGAGCGGGCGGGCAATGAACGTGTGTCGCACGGAACACGGCCCGTTACTACTTGCGCGCCAAATAAGAACTTCTCCTTGTAGGGACATGGTTTCAAAGTAGCCATCAAGTCCCTCGACATACGCACAGTGGAGCACATCAAACATCAGGATTCCACCGGGTGTGAGATGGTTGGCCCACCGCTTTATCAGCCCAATGTGCTCAGCTTCATTTTGCACATGGTTAAACACATCGAACGCCGCCACAATCATATCATAGCGCTGAGGCAAATCAGTGTCCATAGAATGATCAAATACCTTTGCATGCGTATGTTTCAACCGTCCTTTTGCCAAATCAAGCATTTTAGGTGAGATGTCAAAGGCATGCACACCTTCATAAAGGGTAGTTGCATGTTTGGCAACGACTGCCGAGCCGCACCCGATTTCCAAAAAATCACCCCCGCCGGCGTAGCGCTCAAGCATTTCAATATAAAGCGCATGCAGCGTAGTGTCAATATTGGCATCGTACACCCGGGCGATCAAATCGTAGGAGTTCAAAGACGATTCAGCTCAATCTTGGGAACATCAAGCCACATTTTCTCGATATTGTAGTATTCGCGCTCATCCTTTGTGAAGACATTGACAATAATATCATGACCATCAAGCAGGGTCCACCCTCCCTCGCTTCCTTCAACGGATGGAGAGGGATAGTCATTTCGCCGTAGCGCATCCTTAATTTCACGGATACTCGCAGAGAGCTGACGGGTATTCTTCGCCGTTCCGATAACAAAATAATCGAAAAACGGAGATGTTTCACGCATGTCAAAAATGACAACGTCTTCTAGCTGAATATCATCGATGGCTTGTTTAATCGTTTTGAGTTTTTCCATAAGGCGCTTTCTCTCCTTGGGTATAAGAATAATAGTAACGATGAGCATCATATGCGAGATTCGGAATGGTTCCTCCGCCTTCAAACACTTTAATTGCGCGGTCCATCGCTTCAAACACTGCATCATCCAAGCTGTATTTTGCTGTTTCACGCACCGCAGTGGACGCTTCATAGGGCCGTCCAGGTTCGGAGAAATCCGCAATAAACAACACCTTCTCATGGAGGCTCATCGCCGGTTTTCCAATGGTATGATGCTTAATGGGCAATAAAATATCCGGATCTTCAATGCCGTAGTGCTCGCGGGCGACGATCATGGCAGTAAACGCATGATAAAGGGGAGGCGGATAGGCATCCAGGACAGCCTCGCCAAATACCGGCCTAATCGTTTCACGCTGCCAGGCGTCGTCCTTATTCTTGGTAATATCATGCAATAAGGCAGCGGTCGTAAGTTTTTCGGTGTCACCACCGAAACGCTCAGCGAGTGTTTTGACCATCTTTGTGACGCGCATGACATGATCGAAACGGTCCGTATCATCACCAAGCGCGCGGCGCAAGTCACGGGTGATCTGCTCGTTAAGACTCATCCAATCAATGCCTCCCGCTTATAGGGCGTGATGGCTTTGGGCGTGTGTACACGCATGACCCCGCGCCCAGAGACACTTACAAATCCGATGCCGCTGAGGACAATATCAATCTTTTTATCCGTTTCGATGGAATACTGATGCACCCACCACCGAGACTCTTCACTAAGTGCAGGCTTGAGAAATTCACCGGCGTGAGCGTCCATGACTTCATCAGCGCTTAGCAGTTTGGTTCGGTGCAGCGTCACATCAGGAGATACGTAAAATGTGAACCCACTGGGCAGACCGGATATAAAATCAATGCGCGCAAGCGCGCCAATAAACATTGTTTGATTGGGCGAAAGCTGATAAGTGGTCGGTTTGATTTCCTTTTTCGGGTGCGCTTGTGCAATCGCTTCAGCATCCAATAGATTGTAATAATGATTCTTGATGATGACACCAGGCGTGTCATAAAGAGTATGTGATTCGAAGGGAATCCTAATAAAATCCTGGGTTGTCCCCGGGACATTGAATGTTGTGATCGGTGTTTCACGCGATTTCGCCCCTGCAGAAATCATCGCATTGATCAACGTGGATTTGCCTGTATTCGAGGCACCAACCACATAAATATCATTATCAAGCGACTCGAGGTGATCGATCAATTCATCGATCCCGTGACGTTTGGCCGCACTGATCAGATGGACGCTTCTGGGTGAGAGGCCGTAGGCCATGAGAATGTTGTTGATGCGTTGTTTGATTTTTTTATCATTCGCCTGCTTGGGCAAGAGATCGCGCTTGTTGGCAATGATGTGCAAATCATTGCTGCGGGTGAATTTGGTAATGGCAGGGATGATTGACCCTTCAATATCAAAGACATCGATCACTTTTGCAATCGCCGCATTCGCATCAACCGCATCGAGAAGCGCGGGATAGTCCGTATGGTCGATATAAGAGGGCATCACTTCACCGTAATGGCGCATGCGGAAACAGCGCATACAGTAAAGGGGGGCATCCCCTTCAACCGATTTCGGGGTGTAGAATGGTCGGTTCTTATCTTCATCTTGCAGCGTGCCGCCGCAGCCGATACAGCGTTTCATTGCATCACCTTTTCGATAAACGCAAGGCTTCGAATTGCTCAGGATACTTGCGTTTGATTTTTTCCAACATTTTTTCTTCTATTTTCCGGTTGATTTTTGTATACCATTTTTCACTTTTGCGTTTGATGGGCGTGACTAAGATTGTTGAAATTCCTACACGTGAGGCGCCATACACATCGGTCATGAGCTGATCACCAATTACAAGCACTTCGCGAAGATTATAGGTTGTGGGGATTTTCGAAAGCGCCCGTTTAAATCCGCGCTTCAAAGGCTTTTTCGCCATCGCAACATATGGAAGCCCGAGCGCTTGTGCAAAAGGGGCGATGCGTGAGGCGTTATTATTGGATATGAGAACAACAAAAAACCCTTTGGCCGCGATGGTGTCAAATAATTCACGTACGCGCGCAGAGGGCATCGACTCATCATAAGGAATGATGGTATTGTCCACATCAAAAAGCAGCGCACGCTTCCCAACATCATAAAGGGCGTCATAATCAATGCTGTCGATGGCTTCGTAGTGGTCATAGGGCAAAAAGTCATGAGCATTTAAAAACCAGTGTACCATGAGGACCTCCTTGTGAGTCTTATTATACTAAAGGCGTGGGGCATTGTCACGCGCAAAGGTGGCGTGATAACTTCTGAGGGCCTGGGCATTGGCATGATAATCGGGATCGAGCGTCTGCAGAGCTGCATAAAAACGCAGCGAATGGTCTTTATGCACCATGTGTGTGATTTCATGACAATATATATGACGCAAAAACATCGGTGGATAGTGCACCAGCGCCAAATTAAAATTGATGCGTCGCTTTGCGGGAATGCACGACCCAAAGCGACTTTTCATATATTGAGCGACAAACCCAACATCACTCCCGGCAATATCAGGATGTGTTCGCTGGAATTCCTTGTGAATCGTTTCAACACGCGCTAACAAGAGCGATTTTAAAAACGCTTCGAGATGCGCTATTTTGTTGCTTTGACTCAATGATTTCATTTGCATGTACAAGGTGTTGCCCTGTCGTTCGCGGCGAATGTCACCTTTGGTGAAAACAACAGTGTAGTGTTCACCGAAAATAGACAGCTCGGTTGCGTTGGCGAGGTACCGTTTGAAATCCATCGCAGGCATCAATGTGGCGAGGGAGGTACTATTCGCTTTGATAGTCGATTTTACCTGAGTAAGCGTTGTGCGACGGGGTGCGCTGACAGTGAAATGCGTCGCACCGGTCTTACGGATGACAATCCGTTTTTGACCGCGGCGTTTGGTGAGCGTGAGAGTGTGCTCAATCCCATTAATGCTCAAGGTCGTTGTCATAGGCGCTCGAAGAGTGCCTTGAGGGCACGGCCACTTTCCTCAGTTGCCCGCGTCATCGCAGCTTCATCGGTGATTTGGGTGGCGCTGCCGATAACATCGGAGATAATTCTGAAACTCAAAAAAGGCACTTTGTGTCTGTAAGCGATTTGTGCGATAGCCGCACTTTCCATATCAACTGCGTAAATGGGGGCGTACGCCTCAAAGCCTTCACTAAATGCCTTATCCGTAACAAACTGATCACCTGTGGCAATGGTACCTTCCACAAAAGGGAGGTCATAAACACGCTTGAAGGCTTCTAGCATGTCAGGATCGCTTTCATAGCACACTGGCATTCCCGGTATTTCCCCTTTTTGATACCCAAAGGGGGTAACATCGACATCGTGTTGAATCGTGCGTGTTCCAAGCACCAGCGTTCCAATGTCCACACCACTCCCACCGGCAATGCCGGTATTGAACAGTGTTTGCACACTGAATAAGTCAAGAAACTTCGTGGTAATATAGGCGGCATTGACCTTGCCGATGCCGCTTTGGGTAACATAGACTTTTTTATCGTTCACTGTGACCTCGTGCACGACGAGCGGGTCGATTTCATGGGTGTAGGAATGGTCAAACAACGTCAAAAACGCATCCATTTCACTTTCCATTGCAAATATGACACCTATCATGGTTTCATCCTTTCAATGAAAAAAAGAATGAAAAATCATTCTTTATTTCACGTCCAAAATTTCAATTTCAACGACTTTTCCCGATTCCGTCTTGTAGCGGACGGTATCATCTTTCTTTTGACCGATAATCGCCTTGCCAACAGGGCTCTCATTGGAAATCTTATAGGTGAACGGATCGGCTTCCAAGCTTCCCACCAGGGTGTATTCCCCAGGGTCTTTGCCGCTGATTTTCAAACGCACAGTGTTGCCCAGTGTTACTTTGTCCGAGGGGGCATCCTCACGGATGATTTCCGCATTTTTTAGATAATTCTCAATTTCTTTGATGCGCGCCTCGATACGAGCTTGTTCATCACGGGCCGCATCATAGTCGGCGTTTTCGCTCAAATCTCCTTGCGCGCGGGCTTCCTTGAGTGCTTCAAGATTGCGTTCGCGCTGTGGTCCCTTGAGGTCTTCAAGTTCTTTTTTAAGATCTTCCATACCCTTTGGGGTAAGCTTGTATGCATTGGTTTTTGTGGTATTATTCGTGTTTTCCATCGGTGTGCCTCCTTGATTATTAACGGTATTGTATCACGTTTTTCAAAGCGTGACAATTATTATTGAGTATGCCTGGATTTGCGCATCATGTCGTAGGAACTCACGGGCAGGGGAATGGAGATTTCGATGCGCTGTTGTGGATGGCGAGCCACGGCGAGAGGCTCACCGGTATCAGCGTCTTTCATGTTTTCCACCATGAATGCTGTGGGTTGAAAGTTGGGGGAGAACACTTCCACTAAATCGCCATCTTTAAAATAGTTCCGCTGTTCCACGATGGCCGTCCCCTTCTGAGAATCCACCTCGCGGATGATGCCGATAAACTCCTGCGTCGGCTGTTCGCTTTGCAAATTATAAAGTTGTTCATCCACATCCGTCATGCCTTCCATGAATCCTTTGGACGTCATACGGTTTTCAGCCTTTTTGATTTCCAGAAGATACGAAGGAAGATCCATATCAATCTCACCGGTGATATCATCAATAAGCTTGCGGTAGGTGCTTACAACTGTTGCGATATAATGCATACTTTTCATACGGCCTTCGATTTTCAGTGAATCCACGCCAAGGTCGATGAGTCTGGAGATATATTTGACGCTTTGAAGGTCTTTGGAGGCCATGGAAAAAGGCATGGAAGTATTTTGTTTCTCCCCTTCATGAAACAAGTCATAATTCCACCGGCACGAATGCGCACATCCACCGCGGTTGGCGTCACGCTCAGCCATCGAATTGGAGAGGGTGCATTTGCCTGAATACGACACACACATGCCGCCGTGGATGAACACTTCGAGGTCGATGGCGCTTTTGGGAGTGATCTCAGCGAGTTCATTGAGGGAGACTTCCCGTGCCAATACAATTCGCTTAACATCACGTTGCGCCCAAAAATCGATCGCTTTTGCGTTGGTAATGCTTTGCTGCGTTGAGACATGAATCTCCAGATTGGTCGATGCCCGCGCAGTCCGGATGACCGCAGGGGAAGCTGCGATGATGGCATCTACACCGATTTCCTCCAGTGTTTTCAAATATTTCTCAAGCCCTTCGAGGTCTTCACTGTGAGGGAAAATATTGGTGGTTACATAAATTTTCTTGTTGAGATTATGCGCGAACGTTACCGCTTCGCTGATGTCATCTATGGAAAAGTTCGATGCCCGCGCGCGCAGTGAAAACGCCTTTCCCCCGAGAAATACTGCATCTGCACCGTAAAGGAGGGCGATTTTGAGTTTTTCCAGGTTGCCCGCGGGCGCCAGGAGTTCGGGTTTTTTCATTGTAACCCCTCCTTGGACTGCGTATACACTGTTTTTTTAAAATAAAAACCGGTGTCATGATCAGAGTATGCTCTTTGAACCGTTTCACCAGCGCGTTTGCGCGCGTAATCCTCAACAATCCCCATAATGGTTTCATTGGCATAAAATTGAGTGTCAATAATCAATGTATCTACAATGGTGCGCAATTCTTCGTAGACATCAAAACTTTTCAGCGGGCTCGCTCGGAAAATATGGGTGCCAAAGGCATCTTGTTGCACCGGATAGACATCATCGTGCATGGATTCAACCAAATTGAAGCGACTGTTGTTTACCGGGGCTGAGGGCGCAACTTTGCTGTATTTGAAGAACGTTTTGAGCAATTTGCGCTTGGAGTGAAACATATTGATATAGCCGTGTCCTACGATGCTTAAAGGCAGCGCATTGGTAGCGGCCATGGTTTGAATGTCCTCAAGGGTCATTTCACGGGCCGCCACTACACTCTTTATACCCTCTTCGCTCCAAAACCGCACATCCTCATCACTGGTGACGTACGTTTCAGGATAATAAACAAGTTTATCTGTAAGACCGAGGCGGGCGGCGTATTCATAAACCGCAAGATCGGCAAAAAGAATGCCATCCACGTCGCTTGAACGAATAATCTCCATCGCACTTTTGATTGCGGGGAGTTCATTTTGGTGAAAAATGGCATTGATATTGACCCATGCAATTTTTCCGCTTGCCTTGATGCGCTCGATGGTATTTTTAAGCGCACTGATGGGAACGTAATCACTCTGACGCATGGAAAGGCCTTCAAGGGGCACAATGATTCCGTCCACCTCGCTTTTGATGAGCGGTTCGAGCAAGGGGCGTTTAAGACTGATCATATGGTTCATGGTTTCACCCTCTTTTTATACTTACCAGCATGCCATCTCCGACGGGATGAAGCGCACTGTCATAATCATCACGATTCAAGGCATAATGATTGAATGCATCAATTTTGCGAACGAGCTGTTTGAGGTTGCGACTTCGAATAGTTTCTTCGTGAAGACCATGAAACAAGGCGTTGTCTGCAACAATCACACCACCTGGTGAGAGCAGGGACTCGTACTTTTCAAAAAACTTAATATTCTGTGCTTTGGCACCATCAAGGAATATCAGATCAACCCTACCGATTTTCGACGTATCAACACTAAGCGCATCGCCTTCAATGAGCGTGATTGCACTAGCCATCCCACTGCGTGCAAACGTATCCTTGGCAAGCGCAATCATTGATGCGTTGCGCTCGATTGTCGTTACTTCGACAACTGAAGGCTGCATAGCCATAAGTGTAGTGGTATGACCGATGGCGGTGCCAATCTCAAGAATGCGCCTCGCACCACGCAGAGCAATCAGCTGACGCAAAAAACGCGCGCCCGCTTTTGTAATGATGGGCACGTCGTTTTTTTTAGCATAATCGCGCAATGATTCCAAAAGCTCCGTATCCCCGGGATGGAGACGTTCGAGATAAGACACTACGATTCGTCTTCTTCCATAAATGTATTGAGCACTTCTTCGATGATGTCGAATTCCTCATCGGTCTCAATCGGCTTGAGATCTCCGCCGTCGGTTTCGGTCTCATCGTATGATGCCGCAAACACTTCATCGGAATCCCCGGGTTCTTTGTAAACAACGTAGGATTTTCCAGTCTGGTCACTTTTGAAGGTCAATACAATTTCAAAGTCCTGTTCGTTGCCATTTTCATCAATGACTCTCAGCGTCTTGTCGTCCATAATTTTCACGCTCCTTTTCTTTATCGAGATAGTTTTGCAAAAGCACAACCGCCGAGGTCTGGTCGATTGAAGCCTTGCGTTTCTTGCGTTGTTTTTTTCCGTGTATCATGGCCTGATTGGCCATCTTGGAGGTCAGGCGCTCATCCATGAGCACAACTTCTATATCACGGCTGGTCTGTATTTTGGATTTAAATACTTCGCTTTTTTTCGCTTGCGCTCCAATGGTGCCATTCATGTTCTTAGGGTAGCCAAGAACGATGACACTGACGGGTTCATTGTCCAACATCTCAAGTGTTTTTGCAAGCGGTGTGGTTTCATCATCGGCTTCAAAGCGGACATTGGCCACACCACGCGCAAACATGCGCTGAGTATCGCTGATTGCTATGCCCAGTGACTTATCCCCGAGGTCCAGTCCTAGTGCCTTCACTTTATCGCCTGCTTGACATACTCAATGACATCGTCGACTTTGGAAGGGTCCTTGCCTCCGGCCTGAGCGAAATCAGGGCGTCCCCCTCCACCGCCTCCGGCGATTTTGGCCGCTTCTTTGACCAGGTTGCCCGCGTGAATATCACTTTTGGACTTGCAGACAAACACAACTTTGCCCCCTGTAACATTCGCCAGGAAAATCACACCCTGCTTGGTGTGTTCCATCAGACGGTCCGCCATGGTTTTAAGGGCGTCCATGTCCACATCCGTAGTCTTGGTCACGATATTGCCCGAAGCGTCCTGGAGTTCTAGATATGCATCAAGATTTTTGAGTGAATTTCTTTTGCGTGCTTCATCAAATTGCTTTTCAAGCTGCTTAACCGCTTGCTGGTATATGTTAAGCGTCTCACGCATGCGCAACACATCACGGTAGGAGCCTTCGAAGGTGATGGACTTCGAGGCGGTGAATGATAGTGAAATACCCAGTGAATCCGCGTCAGTGAGAATGCTGTTTTTCTTTTGTTCCAAATGGTTGAGATTGGACTCGAATCCTTTGAGATAGTCACGGATGTCGCTGACTTTGTCCTTAGCCAGTCCCACAATACGGTAAATACCAGAGCCTTTGGATTCAATGTGGGCAATACTGAATCGTTCAATCTCTGCAGTATTGGAAACATGCGTCCCACCACAAAGGTCCAGAGTCTCTCCCATGTTGATCATGCGTACCGTATCGTCGTATTTTTCACCGAATTCCGCGATGGCTCCACGTGCTTTGGCTTCATCAATGTCCGTGTGCTCAACGTCGACTTTAATGTTTTGGTGAATCTTTTCGTTCACACGCTTTTCAATCTCAAGCAGTGTTTCATCGTCTGGAAGTTCAAGGTGGTTAAAGTCGAACCGCAAATAATCGGGACCGACCAACGATCCTTGCTGCATGACATGAGTGCCAAACATTTCGCGCAATGTTTTAAATAACAGATGCGTCACAGAGTGATGGGCCTTAGTCTGTTCACGGGCGGCCTCATCGACATGCAGTGTTACACTGTCGCCTTCATTCATGGCATGGTCTCCAAGAAGGTGAATTGTTTGGCCGTTGGGAAGTTTTTGGACATCTTCGACCTCATACACGCGGCCGTCACTCTCAATCACACCTTGATCAGCAACCTGTCCACCACTTTCCGCATAAAACGGTGTCTCGCGTGTGACAACCCCCAAATCGAATATTTTAATGACCGGTGAAGTCACCCTCAGGGTGTCGTAGCCGACGAATTGCGAAGGGTCCTTGAATGACAAAAATGCTTCATTTTGTGCGTTCATACCCGTAAGATCTTTGCGTGCCTGGCGCGCTCGGTCACGCTGCATCTCCATGTGTTGTTCAAAGCCTTCCTTATCAACACTGAAGCCTTCACTGTGGGCGTATTCCTCCGTAAGCTCAAGGGGGAATCCATAGGTGTCATAAAGCATGAATGCGTCCTTGCCAGAGATAATCTTTTCGCTGTCTTCCAGTAGTTCTTTAAGGATTTTCTCGCCCTGAAGGAGCGTTTCAAGAAATTTTTGTTCTTCCTTTTCAACAAGTTTGCGTACAAAATCGATTGTTTTCCTCAATTCGGGATAAGACCGCTCCATCATGGATACAACCACGTCGACCATATCTTTTAAGAACGCTTCTTCAATGCCGATGTGCCGTCCGTGTTTGACAGCGCGCCTGAGTAGTCGGCGCAGAACATAGCCGCGGCCTTCATTGGAAAAAGTCGCACCATCGGACAGCGCAAATACAACACTGCGGATATGATCAGCGATTACTTTGAAAGACATCTGCCCCTCATAAGGTGTCTGTGAACGCTTTTCAACAGCTTCGATTACCGGGTAGAAAAGATCGGTTTCAAAGTTTGTTTCTGTCCCCTGAATAACAGCGGCCATGCGTTCAAGGCCCATGCCGGTGTCGATGTTCTTGTTAGGGAGTTCTGGATATTCCTCGCGCTCAAGTCCCGCCTTGGCGTTGAACTGAGAAAATACAATGTTCCAGATTTCAACGTAGCGATCATTTTCCACGTCGTTTTTGATCATGTCGAGATCGGCGGGACCATAGGCCGAGCCTCGGTCATAGAAAATCTCCGTCGATGGACCGCAGGGCCCCGGGCCAATCTCCCAGAAGTTTTCATAACTCCGAATGATATGGGATTTTTCCACACCGATCTCCAGCCATTTTTGATACGATTCTTCGTCCGTTGGATAAACAGTCATATAAAGGTTTTTAGGGTCAAAACCGTAGTATTGCTCACTTGTGAGAATTTCATACCCCCAACGCATTGCCTGGTCACGAAAATAATCACCGATGGAAAAATTGCCCAGCATTTCAAAAAATGTATGGTGCCGGGCGGTTTTCCCGACGTTTTCAATGTCATTGGTGCGGATGCATTTTTGTACGTTGGCAATCCTGGGGTTCTTGGGGACTTTCGACCCGTCAAAATACGGTTTCAACGGAGCTACGCCCGCATTAATCCACAAAAGCGTGGGGTCGTTGATGGGAACAAGCGATGCGGATGGTTCAATCGCATGCTTTTTTTCTTTGAAGAAATTGAGCCAGGTTTCCCTGATTTCATGGCCGGTCATTCGTTTCATGTTATTCATCTCCTTATACTTAAAAAAAGCGCCCTTAAAATACTATTAAGGACGACATTGCCGCGGTACCACCTTTATTCTTGCGCACTCGGTGGTGATAACGCGACCAGCGGATGGCTTTTCCATCTCTCAGAAGTAGCTTCCGCGGTGTTTTGGTTTGTTCGCACCATCCACAAACTCTCTGATACAAAACACTGCGCGTACTCGGCTTCATCAATGATTTATCATATTATACTAAAAAGTGACATCATTATCAAGTGTTTCGGTCTTCGCCCTCACCCATGAAATCATAAGGGGTGAGTCCATCCAACGCTTCGCCCAGCGTGTCAAAGGCAGAAAGGGCGTCATCAATACGCACGGAAGTGGTTTTTTCGCTTGATGCAGGCGTAGATTCAACTTCATGCATACGGCCTTCGATGATTTGCGCACGGCTTGGGGAAGGGGTTAGTTTTTCCTTAATGCCTGTGACGCGCTGATCTTCGGTTTGTTCTACAGCATATTGCAGCCAGTCGATTTCACCGGCGATCACAAGCGCTTCTTCACTACGGGTAATGGCGGTATAGATGAGTTTGCGCCTAAGCATGATTGCGTAGCGTCTGAAGATGGGCACAATGACCACTTTGTATTCGCTGCCCTGTGCTTTGTGGACACTCATGGCGTAGGAAAGTGAAAGCTGATCGAGCGATTGTTTGGTGTAGGTGACTTCCTTGCCATCAAAATCAACAATGACACTGGAATCACCCTCAATACCCACAATGCGGCCCTGATCGCCGTTCATGACACCGTCTTCAATGCGGTTGCGCAGCTGCAGAACTTTATCGTGGACTTTAAACACCATCTCGCCGTACTCGACGCTGCGGGTGCTTTGGTCGTTATAGGTCGACTGCAGGAAGCGGTTGGTCGCATGGATGCCGGATTCTCCTTTGTACATGGGAATGAGCACCTGAATATCTTCAAAAAGACTGTAGCCCTTGTCCATGAAATGATCGATCATGCTCTTTAACCGGGCGTGGAAAGTGGATTCCTCAAGGGGAACAACGTAGCGGTCGGTGTAGGGTTCGAGGAGATCGTGAGGCAGCGACCCCTCTCGCACATTCTGGGCCAGGTGAATGATATTGGATTCGCGTGCCTGACGGTGTACGTCTGTGAGGGTCACCACACGCACCGCGTCACTGTCAATCAGATCTTTAAGCACCTGACCGGCGCCCACACTGGGGATTTGGGCATCGTCTCCGACCATGATGATGCGTCCGTTTTGCGGAATCGCACCGAGAAGTTGGGCCGCAAGGGCCGTATCAAGCATGCTTGTCTCATCGATGATAAAAAGAGAACCGGATTTTTTGTTGTTTGGTCCATGGGCGAAAAGTCCATCGTAGCCGTATCCCAAAAAACGATGAATCGTGCTGGCTTCATGGTTGGTCGCCGCTTCCATGCGTTTGGCCGCACGACCGGTGGGCGCAATCAGATGGATTTCACCTTCGGAGAAAGCCTTGTGCACGCGCTTGTACACATCGACAAGTCCTTTGACAATGGTTGTCTTCCCTGTCCCTGGACCACCGGTGATAATGAGCATTTGTTGATTCATAGCGGTTTTGATCGCTTCACGCTGTTTGGATGTATAGGTAATATCCTCGCTGAGTTCGAATGTTCCAATGGCGTCGAGAATGGCCTTTTGATCACTAAGGTGAGCGCGGGCATTGCGCTTGAGCACCTCATCAGCGATGGTTTGTTCCTGGTCGTTTAATTTGGGCGTGGTGTAAAACGCATTGACTTTAAGAAGCTTCCCCTCTTGCAAAAGTTCGCTGATGATGGTTTGCAGAGCATCAGACTCTATCAAAGAGGCGTTCTTGTTGAGGCGTTCGAGGCAGACGGTGAAAAACGTTTCACTGCCGATGTGGGTGTGCCCCTTGGCATGGACAATATAATTGAACAGATACATGACCATTGCACGAATGCGCAAGGGGTCAGCGTCGGTGAACCCAAGTTTTTTGGCGATGATATCGGCGCGTTCAAAGCCGATGCCATCGATGTCGTCGATCAGCTGGTAGGGATTATTGCGCACAACGCTGAGCGTTTCAGGGCCATAAGCATCAAGCAGACGCTTAGCAAGGCGCGGGGTGACACCATATTCGTACAGTTTGATAAGTGTTTGTTCGGAGGCTTTGTGTTCCATGATGCCTTCTTTGAGTATTGTTCTATTTTTCTTAGATAGTCCGGGGATGCGCGCGAGGGTGCTGGGATCTTGGGTGATAGTTTCGATGGCCTTGCTGCCGAGGTGGTCCACAACTTTCTGCGCCGTTTTTTCCCCGATGCCTTTGAAAAGATCACTGGAAAGATAATCGACAATGCCCTCTTCACTCGCTGTCTCTAGAACCTCCACTTGTTTGAAACTGAATTGTTCACCGTATTTGGGGTGTGATTCGAACTGGCCGTAAAACCGATAGCGCTCCCCTTTTTTGGGATTGGGCAAATGGCCTTTCAGCGCATGGGTTTCGCCTTCCACATCAAAAAGGGTGGGCGCCGTGGAGGCGGCGTCCACCGATACTTTCAATATCGCGAATGCATTGTCTTCGTTATAAAATGTAATCGTTTTGATGGTGCCTTCCAAATAATCCATAGTATTCCTCAGCTTCTCGCTCAGCCGATTCGTTTCTCGATTGTTTCCACATCTTTGGGAATGGCTTCGCTCAAATTCTCATACCCATCTTCAGTCACAAGGATGTCATCCTCAATTCGCACACCGATGCCCTCTTCCTTGATATAAAGGCCCGGTTCAATCGTGAGGACCATCCCGGCTTGAAGGGGTTCGCTGTAATGGCCGACATCGTGGGTATCCAGCCCCATGAAATGTCCGATGGAATGATAATAATGATTGATGATTTCGGCTTCATCGTTGATGAGGCCGATTGCTTTGGCTTCTTTCGCCAGCATTGTGCGTGAAAAATCATTGAGATGTTTCCATGTGACTCCCGGGCGCACCTCTTCAATGGTCGCCTTGTTTACCCTCAGAACAATCTCATAGATTTGTTTTTGACGTTTGGAGTATGCCCCGCCTACGGGGAATGTTCGTGAAATGTCGGAGGCATAGTATTCGTATTCCGCTCCAAGGTCGAATAAAATCATATTGCCATGGTCAAGCGTGTCTGTATTGTCAGTGTAATGAAGCACCGCAGCATTTTCACCATTGGCAGCGATCGTATCAAAGGCAGTCGTGGATGAGCCCTCAAGCATGATTGCATGCAGAAAGTCCGCTTGCAGCTGGTATTCCTTGTTTCGGGTTTTAATGTTGTCAAGAATCGCCTCTAAACCTTTGTGCGTATTGGCAATTGCCTGGCGGATGCGTGTGAGCTCCGCTTCGCTTTTGAACATCCGCAAATACGACAGATGTTCGTTGATCGCACGAATGGCAAGTTCAGGATAGTTCTCAACAAGATACCCGGCGCGTTTTAACGCGTGGGGCTTGGTCTTGGTGTTTTGATGATAAAGGTCGAGATAAAGGGTTTTGGGTGGGCGCCCCATAGGCGAGCGTGCATAGTTCATCATGGCATTGAACCGCGCATCAAACTGGGAGATGTAGTGAATGTTGTCTGGATGGATGCCGCTTGCTTCACTGGCTTCATCCTTGGTCATGTTCGCCCCTTCCCATTTGATGATATGGTCCGTGTTTTCTTCAATAAAAAGCAACGATTTGTTCATCTTTTGACCCTTAAGCAACATCAGAATCATATTTTCTTCACCGATTCCGCTCAGATAAAAGAAATTTCGCTGGGCAGTATAGGGATAGCTCTGGTCAAGAGACTTGTGCGGCGCACTACCGGAAAAAAGCAGCGCCATTGAATCATCTTCCATGCGAGCCAGAAGATTTTCCCTGGCATTGATTGCGTGTGTTTTCATCATTATCACCTTAGCTTTTTTTATTGTTAGTTTTCATTATAACATGTTTGACTGCGTTGTGTTCATCCAACATCGTGGAACTCAAGAGGCTTTTAAAAGCCGTTTTTTCCGGGATTGTGATTTCACGGACTTGTACATTGGGAGTTTGTCCAGACACCACAAGCACATTGCCGTAGGCATCGATCATGCGCGACCCGCCACAAAACGTCTCGCGCTTTGAAGCAATAATTTCACTGCCTGTGCGATTGACCAGCACAACAGGGCGCGTGTTTTCCAGAGCGCGCACGCGAGCAACATCGTGCGTCCAGGGTCCACCGAAATTGGCTGGGACAACGAACAATTGCGCGCCTTGTTCACGCAGGTGTGTTGCCAAGGGCGCAAACCATGCATCAAAACAGATCATGATGCCTACATTGACACCCTTGATGGAAAATACCGCCGCTTCACCACCACGGGCAAAGACTTTTTCATTGTCCGTAAGCGTAATCTTGCGATGAGTATGGACAACACCCGACTCATCAAGGGCTACTGCCGCATTATAATAGTGATGGTTCTCATAGATTGCGGTGCCATAGATAATCCCCATCGACTTCTTCTTGGCAAGAGAACCCATCCGCCTGGCAATCAAATCATTGGTCGACTTTGACGCCAATGGATAAAGCAGCGATGCATCGACAAATGAATATCCGCTAAATGCAAGTTCAGGGAGAACAAGCAAGTCCGCATCAAGTTGCTCGCACATTGTTTCAACGGTTTTTAAATTTTTCTCAACGTCTGCGTAGGCAACGTCATACTGCATATACGCTACTTTCATATAACCACCTCAGCATCATTATATCAAAAATCACACTCACCCAGATACAAATAAAAAAAGCACCCACGGCCGTGGGTGCTCAGAGTGATTAAACTTGGCTTGCGAGTACTTTCATGGTGCGAACCATTTGAGCCACATAGCTCATTTCATTGTCATACCATGCGAGGACTTTAACGAGTTTCTTGCCGTCGACTTCCATAACTTTCGTCATTTGAGCGTCAAACAAGGACCCATATGTCATGCCGATTGTATCGGAGGAGACAATAGGCGCTTCAGTGTAGCCCAGCGTTTCATTGGAAGCATCTTTCATCGCTTTGTTGATGGACTCAGCAGTAACGCTTTGGTCTTCAAGTTCAACAACCAAATCTACAACAGAACCCGTAACTGTAGGCACGCGCAGAGCGATGCCATCAAGACGGCCGTTGAGATCGGGAAGGACTTTGCCAACTGCGGCTGCGGCGCCGGTGCCTGTGGGAACGATGTTCTCAGCTGCGGCGCGTCCACGACGTGCGTGAATGCCTTTTGGATGAGGGCCATCAAGTGTGGCCTGATCATTGGTATAAGCATGCGCAGTAGTCATATAGCCTTTAACTACGCCAAAGTTGTCATTAAGAACTTTCGTGACGGGTGCTAAGCAGTTCGTAGTGCATGATGCACCATCGACAACTTTTTCACTACCATCAAGAATATCGTGGTTAACATTGTAAACAATGGTCTTGATGTCACCTTTACCAGGAGCGGAGATCATGACTTTTTTCGCGCCTGCTTCGATGTGTTTCATCGCTTTGTCCTTAGAGGTGAAAATACCTGTACACTCAAGCACTACATCGACATTGAGCTTGCCCCAGGGAAGATCAGCAGGGTCTTTTTCTGCGAATACTTTGACTTCATCGCCGTCTACGACAATTGAATCATCATTGTAAGAAATTGCGCCCTCTTTAAAGCGGCCCTGCGCTGTATCATACTCTAGAAGATACGCAAGAGATTCCGAATCGGTCAAATCGTTGATGGCGACGATATCGAATTCAGGATCATCGGCCATGTTGCGGAATGCAAGACGCCCAATGCGTCCGAAACCATTAATTGCTACTTTTACTGACATTAAAAATGCCTCCTCATAATTTGGTTTATATCCATACATATTATAGCCAAATTAAAGCTATATTACAAGTGATGAGCCAATGGTAAAACGTTTTCAAAGATCGTAGTATTCCCACAATTTAGGGGAAAACGTCTTTTGAACAACCTTCTTTAGGTTTGGGAAGCCCCGAGAGTTTTCACTGTTTCATTATAAAGGTCATCCGCTAGATCACTTGCCAGTGGCAATGCAAAAATCAAGATCAATGCCAGCAAGATAATCGCTATCAGCACTGCTGGCCAATATTTTTTAAATAGTTCATTCATATGGGGCCTCCCAGTAAAAAAAAGCCCCGGTGCCTGCGCCCGGGGCCATGATTAGCATGCTGCTTTCTTTTTGTTTTCTCTGAGTTCCTCGAAATATGTTTCAAGCGCATGCACGTAGTCACAATCCTCGCCTTTGCTGCAGGTTGTGCACATGATGATTTCACGCAGACGCTTTGGAATGAATGTGCGAATTTCGTCTTCATTGTAACCGACTTGCATTTTATTGTCTTCTATAATGATGGGTCGACGCAAGACACTTGGGTTTTCGATTATGAAATCCGTCATTTCATTAAGCGACATATCTTCGATATTCATGTCATAATCCTGGAATACTTTAGAGCGCGTAGAAATGATATCCTCAAATCCACCTTCAGTATTCTTCAGCATGCTCATGATATCATCACGCGTGAGTTTTACATTGAAAATGTTTTTCTCACGATAGGCGATTCGATGCTCATCGAACCATTTCTTCGCTTTGCGGCATGATGAACAACTCGGAGTCGTGTACATTTGAATCATAGGGGTCGACCTCCTTTTTTACAACACAAGATGTGTAAAGACATAGTAACAACTCACACCCTGTGATACAAGTTAATTCTAACATAATTTGCAAAAACTACAAATAACATTCTAAGGCAAATTTTTAGAAAACGTTTACACAACAAATTTCTATCTGTTGTCATTAATGTAGCGACAGTTTGTCACATGTGCTATAATAACCGCAGTATGCACACCACTTTTAGGAGGACTAACAATGCAATGGGATTTAACCTATCTTTATGAATCACTGGACGAGTGGAAAAAGGACTATGCGCGCATGGAGACACTCGTCGAAAAAATGCCTGCCTACGAAGGCACGCTGCATGAATTTGAAAACTTCAAAGCTTACTACCAGCTTCAGCGCGAGGCATCCCTCACCCTCAACAAACTCTATCAGTACACGTCGCTCAAAAGCGACCTCAACACTAAAGACACAACCAACGCCGCCAGAAAACAAACCATGGCGACACTCATCAACAACTTCCAAAAGGCCACCGCGTTTGAAAAACCAGAAGTCCTCAGTCTGGGATGGGAAACCGTCGAATCATTCACTCAGCGTGATGACACGCTTAAAGCTTACCATTTCCCGCTTAAGAAGCTATTCCACCAAAGCGAGCACGTCCTAGATACGAACAGTGAACGCCTACTCGCCAATTACGCGCAACTAGCAAGCCAGGGATCGCAACTGCACGGTGCACTCTCAACAGCGGATAATACCACCAAGGAGCTGACCCTCAAAGATGGAAGCACAATCACTGTAAGCAGTGGAAATTTCCGCTCGCACCTGGGTGACCTCAGTGACCCAGACGACCGCGAAAATGTCTTCAAACTCATCTTTTCCCACTATGAAGACCACAAATACTCCTTCGCACAAATTTACAACACCGTCCTTCAAGCCGATGTCGCCAAGATGAAAAGCCGTGGCTACAGCTCATCGCTTGAAACGTTCTTGCACAAAAATGCCATTGATCCTGTTGTTTATTACAATCTTGTCGATGTCGCCAAGGAAAGCACCGACTTGCTCAAACGCTACTACGCCATTCGCAAAGAAGCGCTGGGACTTGAGCAGCACCGCACATTTGACCGCTTCATGCCCCTAGCAGAAGGCTCGTCCAAATTTTCCTATGATCAAGCGAAAACCATGTTTTTCCAAGCAATCGACCATCTCGATGAAGATTTCAAGGCCAAAGCACACGATGCGTTGAAAGAAGGTTTCGTCGATGTACAGGAAAAGGACGGGAAACGCACCGGGGCTTACTCATCAAGCAGTTTGAATAATCACCCCTATATCCTGCTCAACTATAATGAAACACTAGGGGATGTATTCACCGTTGCACACGAAGCCGGGCATTCCATGCATTCGCTTTTCTCAGCTGAACACCAAGAAGAACCCACACAAAATTACACCATCTTCGTCGCCGAAATCGCCTCAACATTCAATGAACATCTTTTGCTTGATCACTTCATTGCAAACAACCAGGGCAGCAAAGAGGATAAAATTCAGATACTGCAACAATCCATCGATGATATCGCAGCGACATTTTTCCGCCAGACACTTTTTGCCGCTTATGAACTCAAAGCGCACGAGCTCGTAGAAGCCGGTACCCCAATCACCCACGACACCCTCAGTGACATCATGCGGGAGCTTTATCTTGAATTTTACGACATCGACATCTACGATGAACCCGGAAAAGCTTACGTATGGGCCTATATTCCCCATATGTTCTTCGCACCGTTTTATGTATATCAATACGCAACCAGCTTCGCAGCAAGTCTCAAACTATACGATATGGTCAAAGATGACCCTGCCAATATAAACAACCACATGACGCTGCTTAAAAGCGGTGGGGATGACTTCCCGATGAACCAAGTCGAACGCGCCGGCCTTGACCTGCGTGACAAGGATGTTTTCAGAAGTGTCACAACACGTCTTGAACGCCTACTTGATGAACTTGAGCTTGCGCTCAAGGAATAAATCATATAGACTGTATATAACACGTAGAAGGGAAAACTCCGGACACCCCAAGCGAGCTCAGGATGGTGAAAGCTGAGCGAAAGTCCGAAAGCTGGGTCCCCAAGTGGTGCCAATCCCACCCGTTCACTCGCGTTAAGAGCCAAAGTGCCGGAGCAATCCGGAATTAAGGTGGTACCGCGACGCTTCGCCCTTAACGCAGTGTTAAGGGCGTTTTTTATTACAAGGAGGTAACTATGAAAACCATTGTTTCGGGCATTCAGCCCACGGGCAGCATCAACATCGGAACCTATCTCGGCAGCATTCAAAACTTCGTCAAGCTTCAAGATGAATATCCCGATCATCATTTCATGATTTTCATCGCGGACTTGCATGCGATCACTGTCGCCCAGGACCCCAAAAAATTGCGCCAGACCATCAAGGAACTCGCCGCCATATACATCGCTTGTGGGCTCGATCCACGGCGTGTATCGCTGTTCATCCAATCAGAAGTCCCAGCCCATGCGCAAATGGGCTATCTTCTTCAGACATTTACCTACATGGGCGAACTTGAACGCATGACACAGTACAAGGACAAAGCCCGCAAACAGGAAAAGGGTGTGAGCAGCGCACTGTTCACGTACCCCTCACTCATGGCTGGAGACATTTTGCTTTATGACGCTCACTATGTCCCTGTGGGTGACGACCAGCGACAGCACCTCGAACTCACACGTGATATCGCAATGCGCGTCAATCATCGCTTTGGCGAATTTTTCACCGTCCCTGAACCACTCATCCCCAAAATCGGTGCCCGCATCATGTCACTCAGTGAGCCAACAATCAAAATGAGCAAATCCGACCCTAATGTCAAAAGCCGCATTCACATGCTCGATGACGACGCCCTCATTCAAAAGCGGATTCGCAGCGCCGTAACGGATTCCGAAGCGTCGATTTACTATGACAAGGAAAACAAACCCGGTGTGGCCAACCTTATGCAGATCTACTCCGCGTTTTCCGGCATGTCACTCGAGGCCATTGAAAACACCTATAAAAACGACGGGTCCTACAAAGCCTTCAAGGATGACCTGGGCGCCTTGATTGTAGAGAAACTCGCCCCTATCAAAGCACGATACCATGAACTGATGAACTCCAATGAAATCGACCAGATCCTCGATGAGGGAAAGGAATTGGCTGGAAAAATGGCAACAAAGAAAGCCATCAAATTCCAGCGCAAGTTGGGGCTGGGACGTCCCAGGCGATAAAAAAAGTCCGCAATTGCGGACTTTCAGTTATTGACGTTCATTTCTTTGATATGCTTAGATATCGCTCCCATCGCATCGGCTTCATCGCTGCCCTCGATTACCACTTCGATAAGCTCACCCCGTGTCACACCCAGTGACAAAACACCCATGATTGATTTCATGTCGGCCGATCTGCCTTCGTAATTCAAGGTGATCTGGGATTTGAACTGGTTGGCTTTTGAAACAAGGGTTGTGGCCGGGCGCGCATGAAGCCCCTGTTCGTTGGCAATGACAAATTCTTTTTTCATCATTGGTCGCTCCCTTCAAATGACTTAAGTGATTCAACAATGGGCGCATTGTCGCGTTCGTAGTAAAACTTTACAGTGTTGCCCACAACATTGATACCGATGGCACCCGATGCCTTGAGCTTTTGAAGATTGGTGTTTCTTGCGTTGTTTGTTGCGATGACTATTTTGTTGCGTGAAAAATCGACTGACTTAATGTTGTCTTTTCCGATAGCATCGACAATCTGGTCGGTGTCGATGGCGGGATGGGATTGTCTTCGCTTGATAAAGTACAGTATAACACCAACAATTATCAACGCGGCACCCGCAACCGCAAGTATCCACTGTGTCTCTGTGTTCATGGAGTTTCACCTCGCTTAATTACGCCTGTATTTTATCATAAAATATTTCAATTTGAAACGTTTTAGCGTATAATATGAAAAGATTTAGACTAAGGAGTGATGCGCATGGAAGTCATCATTGCTCATGATCAGAAAACCTTTTTGGATCACTACATCGTGCGAGGCGAAGTATTCATTGTCGAACAGCAAATTGACTGGCGCGAAGAACTGGACACCTATGATTATGATTCCGCCCTTTTCACCCTTTATGTGAAAGATACACCCGTAGGCGCCGCGCGCCTTTATAAAAACAAGGTAGGAAGAGTCGCCATCTTAAAAGCATGGCGCAAGCAGGGATTGGGACGCATAATCATGGAACACGTGGAGACCCACGCCAAACAACAAGGCTACACCTCCCTGGAACTGGGGGCGCAAACTTACATCATCCCATTTTATGAATCCCTGGGCTACACCGCCTATGGGCCGATTTTCAAAGATGCCGACATTGACCACAAAATGATGTATAAAACGCTTTAACCCCCCTTGCACTGCACGCACTATTCACTATACAATAACGAATTCAGAGGTGATGAAACATGGACCGAGTCATAGAAGCGATTATTGAAATCCCCATGGGAACCAAGAACAAGTATGAAATCGACAAGGAACGCGGACGCATCAAACTCGACCGTGTGCTATATTCACAAATGACCTACCCTGCGGAATACGGGTATATCGAAGAAACGCTGGCTGAGGACAACGACCCTTTGGACATCCTCGTCATTGCCAGCACTAAAACCTTCCCAGGATGCATCGTCGATGCGCGCGTCATCGGTTCTTTAGACATGATCGACAACAACGAGAAAGACCACAAAATCATTGCAGTGATGGACCACGACCCGCGCTTTGCGCACATCCACTCCATCAATGACATCCAAGAACACATGCTTCGGGAAATCAAACACTTCTTCCGCACGTACAAAGATCTTCAGGAAAACAAAAAAGTCGAAGTATATGACTTTCATGACAAAGAACATGCTGATATGCTTATTGATGATTCCGTTGAGCGATACAATAAGCAAAGAGGTGAAAATTAAATGGCACTCAATATCAACATGGTCTTTGACAACCAGATGCACGGGGTCGTCACAGGCGACCATGGCAGTTCACAAGTCGGACCCACAGAAGGTGCACTTGCGCCCTATGATTTGTTGCTAGGAGGCCTTGGTGGATGTTTGAACGCTACGTTCCAAAGCGTTCTCGACAAACGACGCGTGAGCATCCATGGCGTCAACTACATCATCGATGGAGAAAAACGCGAAGACATTCCCCAAACTCTCAAGAAAGTGCATGTCGAAGCCACAATCATGGGTGTGGATGATGAGGATAAGAAGAAAGTGGAAAAATCCTTTGAAGCAGCGACGCGTTACTGTAGCGTTTATCAGACACTCAAACACGTCGCGTCCATGAGCTACACCCTCAATTTCAAAGAACAAAGCTGAGATGGTCATATGACCATCTTTTTTTTGCATAAAAAACCCTTCCAGCACTGGAAGGGCGGTTATTGGACAATGGGACACATGTGGTTATTTACGCACCTATGCTACGTTCCACAATAAGTCACAAAACCGTCTTGGGAAGAAGACGGCGTTTGATAATAACTTGATATTTCCGTATTCAATGGATTCTTCAACACACTCATTAGATCATGAAATGCACTAAAGTCTTTGTGGTAAGCTGCTTTGTCTAACGCAGCTTTAACTAAATGATTGCGCGGGACAACACGCGGATTGGTTTTTTGCATAAGCTCCGTAGGATTATCTTCTTTTTCAATCCGGGATTTCCACCTTTTGAACCACGCTAAAAACTTATCGGATTTAAACAAATCATCATCAGGAAAATCCTGATCTGTTAAAGCAATCCATGTATTGGTGTAATCCGCATTAAATGAAGCCATTAAAGCTAACAAATCATCAACTAGTTGTATATCGTCATCACCTACGTTTTTGATGCCTAATTTATTGCCTAAAATCGTATAGTAATGTGCTTCAAATGTGGGCCCGAACTGTGCGAGAACTTCTTGAATTTTTGTTATAGGGTTATCGTTGGTTTTATCAATTAATGGAATGATCATTTCCCCGAGTTTTGCTAAGTTCCATGACGCTATATAAGGTTGTTCCCCATAAGCATATCGCCCTAAAGTATCAATAGAGCTAAATACCTTCTTTAAATCATACGTATCAATAAATGCACACGGACCATAATCAATTGTTTCACCACTGATTAACATATTGTCGGTATTCATCACACCATGCACAAAGCCAATGCTTTGCCACTGTGCGATTAATTTAGCTTGACGTTTAACCACGCGTTCAAACCATTTTAAATGCATGTTCGCTTTCCCCATTAAATCAGCATCGTGGCGATCGATGGCATAATCACACAAGGCTTTTAACGCCCTATTATCATTTTTATAGACAGCTAGTTCAAAAGTTCCAACGCGGATATGACTGCGGGCAATTCTCACTAATACACCAGCATCCTGTTTTCCGAATCTTAAAATTTGATCGCCAGTTTTTATGACCGCTAAACTTCGTGTTGTTGGAACGCTCAAAGCATGCAAGGCTTCACTCATCAAATATTCCAACAACGCCGAGCGCATGGTTGCTCTTCCATCAAAGCCTCTAGAAAACGGTGTAGGTCCACTTCCTTTTAAGTGAACATCATATAAGGTATTATGAATTTTATGTTCGAAAATTAAATGGGCGCGCCCATCCCCCAGTTCAGTAAAATGCCCATATTGATGTCCTCCATAAGCCATGGATAATGGTTTAACGGTGTTTGTATTGCCTAGTAAAAATTGTAACCCTTCTTGCGTATTCAACGATCGCTTATCCAAAGCTAAGTCCTTGGCCAATGAATCATTGAATATGGTAAAAGAAGGCCGCTCAAACGTTAAAGGTTTTTGCGACCGATAAAAAATATCAGGCAATTGCCCATAGGTGCTGTGTATATTAAAACCATAATGAAGCATTAAGGCATGCTCCTTTCAAAACGATGCAGTTTGATTCATTTTATCATTATACGCTAGAAATAAATTAAGATGTGCATGTCAAATTACTCGTTCAGGGTCCCTAATCCAACATAAAAAAAGGCGATAAGCCTTGAAATAGGATCATTTCAATCATTAATCGCCTTTGTGGATTTTTTAATGGAGCGGGTGATGGGGATCGAACCCACGACTCCACCATGGCAAGGTGGTATTTTACCACTAAACTACACCCGCAAATATCTAGGGCTAAATTGGAGCGGGTGATGGGAATCGAACCCACACTATCAGCTTGGAAGGCTGAGGTTCTACCGTTAAACTACACCCGCTGCTTTAATTCAGCGTTGTTATACTACCACGGAATTAAGAAGAATGTCAAGCAACCAAGCGAAAAATATTATTTTTTCGCCACCCGCTCAATAACACGCAATTTAGCGCTCGCCGCGCGCGGATTATCTGTAATTTCTTCCTCGCTAGGCCGGACAATATTCTTAGTAATCACTTTGAAATCCGGGGTTGTGGTTGGCATTGTTGGAAGCGCTTTTGGATGGTCCACACTGGCAGCATCCTTGAAGCGGTGCTTGACCATGCGGTCTTCAAGAGAGTGAAATGTGATGATAACCAGGCGTCCAGCGGGTTTCAAAAGTTCAAGACCACTTTCAAGCGCGCTTTCAAGGGCACCGAGTTCATCATTGACTTCGATTCTTATGGCCTGAAATACCCGTTTAGCCGGATGGCCCTTCTTGCGAAGGATTTTGTTGGGCAAGGCATCCTTGATGATATCAACGAGTTGCTGGGTTGTTTCGATGGGGGCGTTGTCCCTCGCCTGGGCGATGTGTTTGGCAATGGGGCGTGAAAAAGGCTCCTCACCATACATCCGAAACACCCGGGTAAGATCATTGACTGTGTAAGTATTGATTAAATCATACGCACTGAAGGGCGACATCAAATCCATGCGCATATCAAGGGGCGCATCATGACGATAGGAAAAGCCCCGCGAGGCTTCATCAAAATGAAAACTCGAAACACCCAGATCAAGCAAAATACCATCCACACTGTGAACGCCAACACTCGCGAGACGCTTAGTCATTCGCTCGAATGTGTCATGAATAATGGTAACTTTTTCACCGAATGGTTCCAAACGCTCTTTTGAGCGTGATATCGCATCCTGATCCTTGTCAAACGCATAAAGATGCCCCGTTGAATCAAGCTGCGAGACAATCGCCTCACTATGGCCGCCGCCTCCAAGGGTACCATCGATGTAAAGCCCGCCGGGATGGATGTTCAAATAATCGATTGCCTTGTTTAAAAGCACAGGAATATGCGCCATGACTGACACCTTCTCATTGCAAGGATAAAAGAAAAACGCTTGTTAAAAAGCGCTTCTTTTGTGATGCTTATTCGTCCGCATCAACGGATTCTTCTTTTTGTTTCAAAACACTGCGTCCATTATAATGTCCGCATGATTTGCAAACACGATGTGCGAGCTTGGTTTCTCCGCAGTTGTCGCATACTACCATTCCAGGAACACTGAGTTTGAAATGCGTGCGGCGCTTGCGCTTTCTCGCCTTGGACGTACGGCGCTTGGGTACAGCCATGGGTGATCCTCCTAACTTTTGTAATCCTTCAGCTTTTCAAGCTTAGGATTCACGTTATCTTCTTCCATCTGTGCGCGGTCGTCGGTAAAATCATCCATCGCTTCTGCGTCTGGATGAATTACGCGCATAGGTTTTTCCAAATATATATTAGACCATATTATGGGCAATAAGTCAATACTTAATCCATCAATCAGACGATATTCTTCATTTAGCGTCTCGCTGAACGATTCGCTAACGGCGAAATCCAAAGGAAGCTCAACGGGCTTGAGTGACCGTGCACATGCTACAGTGAGTGTCGTGCGAATTCTTATGTCGAAATGGAAAACTTCTCCATCGTAAGTATCCTCAATGTCCATCTCTCCACTAACGCGCACTTCGGAAACATCGATCACATCATCGTCTTCGGGCATATACGCACGAACATCAACAACATCGTCAAACAACGGATTCTGCAGAAACTTTTTGCGTAATTGAGCCAGTGTCCACTGCATGATTTTCACCTCGTTTAAACTGTGAAAATTATACGGTTTCTTGTCTTCAAAGTCAAATGTAAGGTATAATGAATTTCAAGTTAAAGGAGGAATTGCTATGACGATTGCGGGCATTGTGGTGGAATATAATCCACTTCACCTAGGTCACATGCATCATATCGAAAAAACCAAGGAACTACTAACCCCCGATGTGCTTGTGGCCGTCATGAGTTCAAATGTCGTCCAGCGCGGTGAATTTTCCGTTGTCGACAAGTTTACACGCACCCGGTGGGCGCTTCAAGCGGGGGTGGACATCGTAGTCGAACTTCCGGGTGCCTATGTGCTGCAAAGCGCCAATATTTTTGCTCACACAGCCATTCAACTATTGAACCATCTAGGGGTGAGCGATATCGTTTTTGGCAGTGAGCATGGCCATATCGATGCCATCAAGACATCTGCGGAAATCATGCGCACCCATGCTTATGATGAAAAAATCCAAGGATACCTCGCCGGAGGCGATTCCTATCCTGTGAGTGCCCACAAGGCACTCAAATCCCTCAGCGGTACATCGGTGCACGAACATCCCAATGATATTTTGGGCATCCAATATATCAATGCGATTCACACCATCGGTGCAAGCATCACACCACACGTAATCAAACGCATTCAAAGTGGTTATCATGAAGGCTTCCATGAGGAAAAATCCATCCAAAGCGCCACTGCGCTGAGAAATCAGTGGTATCGCGGACGCAGCATTGATGATTACGTCCCTTCGTTTATTCGCACTAAAAAACACTCTCCGCTCAATACCGCCTCCGCCTATCCTTTCATGAAATACCGGCTCCTCACCCACAGCGCCCAGACACTTGCAGACATTTTTTCCTTCGACGACGGCATTGAAGGCCATTTCCTCAACAACAAGGACGCTCAAAGCCTCTCCGATTTGCTTGAACGACTGTCCTCCAAACGCTATACACATGCAAAAATCAAACGCAGTCTCATGCACATGCTCATCGATACGAAAAAAGATGCACTCAAGGATTTCACTATCCCCTACGCACGCATTCTGGGCATGCGCGAAAGCGGGCAACGCCATCTTAACGCTATCAAAAAAAACATCAGTGTCCCCTTGATTACAAAAATCCGGCGCGATAAACACCCGCTTTTAACCCATGAGCTCACCATTACGAGACTGCATGATTTCTTAAACGGCACCACAACCATCGATGAAGAATTCAAACCGGTAATTATTTTATGAGTTATATGAGTTGTGAAATATTTCTCATTGACCTATAATACAACACGGGTGATAAAATTATGAGTCAAAACGAACAAAACACAATCAAAGAAGCACTAGGCACCATCACCGACCCTTCAAGCGGTGAAACACTGCAAGCCAATGACGCAGTGCGTCATGTGGGCATTGAAGAGGCCAATGATGGCAACAAGCGCGTTACAATGGTTGTCGGTCTTGCTAAAGACGACGATAAGACCAAACAAACAATCAAACGTGAAATAGCGAAAATCACCAAGCGCGATCTTGGATATCAAGGGCTCAAGGTTGATTTCGAACTCCTCAAGAAAAAAGACAGCATCCTGGATAACGACAAAATGGTGCAATACATTGGGATCGCCTCAGGTAAGGGCGGCGTCGGAAAATCCACTGTAGCAGCAAATGTCGCTATCGCTCTTAGACGTCTGGGCAAAAAAGTTGGCATCATTGACGCCGATGTTTATGGTTCTTCGATTCCCACCATCATGGGCATGGAAGTGACCTCACCACGCGCTGATGAGGAAGAAAACATCATTCCCTTCGAAGCACACGGCGTGGAACTGATTTCCACAGAATTCTTCTTGAAAAAAGACCAGCCCATCATGTGGCGTGGTCCAATGCTGGGTAAAATGCTCAACCACTTCTTCTACGATGTAAAGTGGAGCGATGACATCGAGTACGTCATCGTCGATTTACCCCCCGGCACAGGCGATGTCGCAATGGATATTCAGAAACTGATCCCTCAGAGCTCGATGCTGATCATTACCACACCGCATCCCAGCGCATCCCATGTTGCAGTCAAGGCTGGCTTTGCTGCGAAACAGCTCAAGCACTCCTTGCTGGGTGTTGTAGAAAACATGAGCCATTACAATCATGCCGGTGAATCACTTAAAATTTTCGGGGAAGGCGGCGGCAAACAAGTGGCCGACAAACTCGAAACCGATGTGATTCAAGAAATTCCAATCGGACAACCTCAAAGTGGCCATCATTCACTGTTCGCTATGGATGAAGAAATTGGTGTTACGTATTTGGGCCTAGCCAACAAACTCCTCAAAATAATCAACGAATAAACCCACACTGTGGGTTTATTTTTATGGACTCCATCAACTGGTATAATATTATCATGAGGCCATCGTGTGTGCTATAATAGACAAAAGAGGTGAGGCTATGAATAAACAATTGCTCGAACGCCAAAGACACAAGATTTTTGATAACGCAATGGCCACGCTCACAGATGAAAACGATCCCCTAATCAAACAAACAATCTCCTTCGCTATTCGCTACATGATCGAAGCTGTCTATGTTAAAAACTCTGAAATCGCCATTCAGTATTTTCGCTGGATGCTTGATCACTTGGTTCACAAAGGCTATGGTTCGACCCTTGTTAAAACCAGTTTTGAAACCATCAAACATGAACTACACACCCTTATCGGTGACAATATCACCACTGAGATTAACTTTGAAACCATTACCAATGCTCCCTCAAGTCTCAATCATTTTGATAAAGAGAGTGACTCAGCATACAAACCCTATTTAAATGCGCTATTTAACCGGGACAAAAATGAAGCATACAACATTGTTCACACACTCATTAAACAAGAGATGACAGTCTCCGACATTTACTCTAAGATTATCCAGCCATCGATGTATGAAATCGGATATCTATGGCAGACAGGAAAAATCAATATAGCCGATGAACACCTTGCAACCGTCATCAGCCAATATGTGATGACAACGCTCTATCCGATTATCTTTTCCACACCCAAACACCCAATCAAGGCTGTTGGAACCGCTATCGGCAAAGAACGTCATGAAATCGGCATTCGCATGATTATGGACATGTTTGAGTATCATGGATATCAGACTCAGTACCTGGGCGCCAATACACCCCAGGAAAGTTTTATCGCTTTCGCACGGGACTTTGCCCCTGACATCATCGCACTTTCGCTCACCCTATCCATTCATTTTTCAGAACTGAAATCGACCATTGATGCAATTCGCAACGACCCGCTGCTCAGCCACGTCAAAATTATCATTGGCGGGCAGCCCTTCAGTACAAATCCCGAACTCATTGAAATGGCCGGGGCTGATGGCTACGCAGCCACCATTGATGAGGCCTTGAAAGAAGGTGACCGTCTTGTCGAATACTGAAAACGCGCTCGTGTTGATGCTCGACAGCGAAGCGTTAATCCAGACCGTTCGACACAATTCCTTTGAACGCCTTGAGTTCAACGAAAACACCCATGTGTCAAATTATCTTGTGGAGGACAGTATCCCTGTGTTCATGGAACACATCCAAAACGCAGTCGATAATGACTGTAGTTTACAGGGTGTTGTTGATTTCAAAGACGGTGATACCTTTGTGCGCGTCTACATGACGCTCATACGTTACGACGCCGGATTTATCGCTGTTTTTAACGACCAGGACAGCGCCACAAGCAATATTTTGAGTGAACTCATCAACATTAACAACGCCCAGACCAATCTCATACGGCGCGTACATGCGCTTGCCAACCAGGAAAACACCCCCCTCGATGAGGTGTATATGCAGGAACTCACCAACCTAAACAGTGATCTTGTCAACGCCCAGCGAGCGCTTGAACAGCGCAACAGTGAACTGAGACGGCTCAACGAGAAACTGCGTGTCATCTCCATGATCGATGACCTTACGGGGATGTACAACAGACGCAAATTCTTTGAAGATTTCAATGATTTAACGCCACCGCTCACATTGATCATGACGGATTTCAACAACTTCAAACATGTCAATGATGAACTGGGCCATGCAGCGGGGGATAGTGTACTAAAAACTTTCGGCGAATCTCTCCAGGAATCCCTTAAGAAGTGCGGCGGGAAAATTTATCGAATCGGTGGCGATGAATTCTCTATACTCATCCCCTCTGATGAGACACTCTCCCTTGAGGAGATTTTTCAGTCCATTGAAGAAACACTCAAAAGCTTCCACAGTGATCTTTCCCTGGCCTTTGGCACTGCCACACTCAGCAAAGGTGAAACCGTTTCGCTCAATGCATTGATGCGCAAAGCTGATAAAAGGATGTATAACCACAAATACACCAAAAAATCCCTCCGCAAGTAAGCCTTGCAGAGGGATTTATTTATGCTTGGACAATTTTTCCTTTCAGTTCGCGCATTTCTAGATAATACACAAACAAGCATGCGGCCCCGGCAGTGACATCGGCACCGACGAACGCCCACCAGATGCCATCAACGCCACTAAGACGGGAAAAGACAATCGCCATAGGAATGAACAGGATGAACTGCCTTGATAAGGCGACAATGAATGCCCTCTTCGCGTATCCCATCGCCTGATACACTGCACTGAGCAAGATCTGAAAGCTGATCATTGTGAAGCCTAAAGCAATGATTCTTATGGCAGTGATGCCGATGTCGAGAAACTCGCTTCCCTCACCATTGCTGCTGAAGAGAATGAATATATGGCGAGCAAATATTAATACCAGAAGGGTCATGATAAAGAAATAAGAAACCAAAAGCTTAGTTGCATAGCTAATTACCCCGTGCAGACGTTGGTGGAACTGAGCACCAAAGTTGAATCCAACGATTGGTGTGAGCCCCTGTACAATGCCAAGCCCAGGCAACAGTGAAAACTGAATAATTCGTGTGATGACCCCATAAACCGATATATAGATAGCCGGGTCGCCAGGCGCATGAATATTAATCAAATTATTCACAAGAATGACAAGCACGGCCCCAAGGATATTGCGAACGAATGTCGGCATCCCTATGGCAGTGATTTCTTTAATCATCGACAAATCAACTTTAAGCAGACTGGGGAGCGATATCGCCAGTGCTGAGGCTGGCTTCAGAGCCATGATAAGCACATAAACAAAGGATGCAGTCTTCGATATGACCGTCGCCACAGCCGCACCGCTTACACCCATGCCAAGTCCGAAATCAAAAATAAAGAAGGGATCGAGTACAATATTGAGTCCCGCGCCGATTAGCAAGGAAATCATTGCAACATTCGCACGCCCCTCCGCGCGCACCAGATTGTTTAATACAAGCGATAAGGAAAAGGGCGGCAACCCAATCAGGATGAACATGAGATAATCCCTGGCAAAATCAATATTGCTCGCTGTGGCACCAAATAGTACCAACAACTCATCAAGGAATATAAGGCCAAGCGCCATGATTACCAAGGATAGTACCAGATTGAACATGATTGCTGTGTTGACACTGCGTTTCATCGCTGATTCGTCACCACGTCCAAACGCCCTTGAAAAAACGGACGCACTTCCGATGCCGATCATCAGCCCAATCGCTAAAACGATCATTTGAATAGGGAAGGCAATGCTCAATGCACCAATGGCAAGCTCGCCGTCACTCCATGATACAAAAAGCGTATCTACAAAATTATAAAGTGCATTGACCCCCATCGCAATCGTTGCAGGAACGGACAATTTAATCAACAGTTTCTTAACATTCATGTTGCTGAGCATCTCACTGCGTTCGGCGTTCATGCAATCCCTCCGTATTAATAATCAAAGGATATTATAGCACAAACTTTAAAATTTAGTCGTAAATTGATAGGCTTTTCCACTTTGTAATTTTTCAATCGCCTTGTCCCGTTTCTTGATGAGTGCCAAGGCGTCTTTGTATCTCGCGTTGTTTGATGCCTCTTCAACCAGTTCATTTGTATAAGTCTTGATATTGTACACCGACTCGTGTTCAATTGCAGTCGGCAAGGCGACACGGCGCATGTAGGCGTGGCGCTCGGCGTCGGTGCGCATGTTCGCTTCATGACGTATTTTATATAACTTGAATTTAGGATTAACATTTTCAAAGGCATCCGATAGCACTGATTTTTGCGCATCACTCAATAATGACTTGGGAAAGAGCGCCAGGGTTTCATAGTAATACTTATCTTTTAGTGCGTGATCAATAGCATCAAAATCCTTTGCCGTAACAGTATTCAGTCTCACTTTTAACGCCACATCGATATATTGTTTTAATGAAACCCATGTCCCGGGAATGGACGTCTTTAATGTCATAAAGCGCTTGTGCGCTGTTTTCGGACATTCCTCAATCATATAATAAAGCAGTTTGAGTTCTAGATGAATCGCACGTTGAAAGCCATGCAGTCGTTGATAAGCCTGCATGGCAAGTGCATAATACTCCATACTCAAAAGCGTTTTGTTAAGCGCTTGAGCACTGAGAAATCGTACGGACTGGCTCAGTGCATCAAGTTTATCATTAAGACCATTGAATGGTTCAACAATTTCCATCAGCATCTGAGCAAGAGAATATTTCTCACATTCAACCTCATGCAATCCCCACAGAGTCAAAAAAGTATAGGCCACAAGTGGGTCCATGGTGTTGAGATGACTCCTCAGCGCCCTGATATGCGTTGCTGAAATTTGTGTTTTTTTATGCGCCACACTCAAAAACAAGTCGAACAAATCATTGCTACTTTGGTGGTGGGCTTTGGATACCGCTTCTCTGAGCGCAGCCAATTTATCAAACTCTTCATAAAAGAATGCCTGTACTGCGGCGTCTATATGTGTATTTCCATTAAGCGTCTTTGTATAAAACGAAAGATCAACACCAATTTTACGTGACACACCTTCTATAAAATAATCACTCGGCGCCAGCCTATTATTTTCAATTTTGGAAAAATAACTCACACTGCAAAGTCCATGTGCCAAAGCTTCTTGTGTCCATCCCTGTTTAATCCGTTGGCGTTTCAACGCTTCGCCAAATCCCGAAGCATTCCCTTTGGTTCTTTCCATCGCTTTTTCACTCATCATTCGTTTCATAACATCAATGTTCTTCATACACTACCCATCCATTTCATCTATTTTTTTAGCATTGCTAGCACATTAAATGATAAAACAAGGAAATCTATTACGATATATTTCATACATGAGAAAAACTTATCTTTTTAACACCCGTTTATTATATGGTAATGTAAATAAAAATGCAATCGCTTTCTTTTAATTTACATAAATGGTAACAAAAAAACCGTTCAGCGAACGGTTATATGTGTGGGTAGCGGCACCAGTGAATCAATGGACAGCGGTGACACTTGGGTCGCTTTGCAGTGCAATGGTAGCGACCGAAGAAAATCATCTGGTGGTGAAGCTTCGACCATCGCTCCTTGGGAAACTTGCGCATCAATTTATCTTCAACTTTGAGGGGCGTATCCTTGGTGTATGCAAGTTTTAAACGTTTGGAGACACGTTCCACGTGGGTATCTACGGCTATCCTAGGAACTCCATAAAGCACACTTAGAACGACATTGGCTGTCTTGCGCCCAACACCCGGGAGACTCTCCAAATCCTCCTGTGTACTAGGGACACGTCCGTTAAACCGCTCTTTAAGATCCGAGGCTGTGGCCTTAATATTTTTGGCTTTATTTTTGTATAGCCCTATGGCTTTCAAATCATTCTCCAGCGTCTGCGCCTCTGCGTTGATGTAATCATCCACACTTCGATATTTATTAAACAATGAAGGAGTGATTTTGTTGACTGAGGCGTCAGTTGACTGTGCTGAAAGCATCACCGCAATCAGCAGCTCTAGGGGATTTGAATGATTAAGTTCGATGGTTGCCTCACCGAACATATCATCCAGTGCTTTCGTGATGGCTTCTACTCTTCCCATAACTTTTGAAACTCCTTGAGAATATCGGTGTTTTTCTTGGGGGCCTTGTGGGTATCTTCCAAACGGTTGAGCAGAACACGATCGACTTGTTTGATGGAAGGGTTCTTATAAGTCATGACAGTTTTGGCCGCACTTTGAATCATGGAGAAATCATACTGTTCCTCATACACCCACGCACGGATGGTTTCGAGGTCAAACTGCGAAAGCGGGCGCTGAAACATATCTTCCAGGTATTCAATGATTTGTTCTAATTCACCCTCTTCTTGAGATGTTTGACGATTTTGCAAGTGGTGGGCTACTTTGTTTAAAAAGAAATCAACATTGAAAGTTTCTTGTTGTTTCCCTGATTCATCTTCATCAAGACCAATGGTCAAATAACCTTTGGAAACCAGACTATTGAGAATGTTTTCTGTTTGTTTGGGCGTCGCAGCAAGCCATTTTGAAAATTTTTCAGGCTTGATAATCCGCTCGTCCTCGCCCAAAAGTTTATGCAATTTGATCAGCGCAATGGCTTCACGTTCTGAGAGGTCAAATTTATGATAGTACTTAAGTACCAAATCAGCATAATCGAGTACACCATCATCTATGAGTTGTTTCATCAAGTGTTTCATCATTGACCCCCTAAAACTTCTTGCTTTTTTGCGCCAATTTCTTTAACGCTATCTCTGCAGCGTGTTGTTCAGCTTCTTTTTTACTGAGGCCTTCACCTTCACCCATAAGAATTTCATCCATGTACACACGGACAGTGAACGTTTTACTGTGGGAGGGGCCGCGTTCATCGTGGATTTTGTAAATCAATTGGCGTTTGTCCGATTGAACGAGCTCCTGCAGGTGACTTTTAAAATCGATAAAACTTTTTTCATCTTCATCATCGAGTAACGGAAACACTACTTTTTCCACAACCTTGTAAACCTCTTCGAGCCCTTTGTCGAGGAATATAGCACCGACAAAGGCCTCGAAGGCGTCTGCAAGTAGTGCGTGGCGGGAACGCCCACCACTTTTTTCCTCACCGTGTCCCAGTAAAAGGAAATCACCGAGGTTGCATTCCTTCGCATACTCCACAAGTGCAGCCTCACAAACATATTTCGCGCGGCGCTTGGTGAGATCGCCCTCATTGTAATGCTTATCTTCTTCATACAAATATTTGGCCATAATCACATCAAGTACAGCATCGCCGACAAATTCAAGTCGTTCGTTGCTTTCCTTATGCTTTTCATTGGCATAAGAGGAATGCGTCAATGCTGTTTCGAGCAATTGGGGATTGTTAAAATCCAGGTCGAAAAACGCCTGTAGTTTTTTCATGCCTCTTCCTCCTTTTCAATGGCTGCACCAACTTTTGAAATCACGTCTTGACGTACGACATTGGCGGCCTGAGCAATGGCGTTTTTAAATCCATCAGCTTTTGAAGACCCTTGTGCTTTGATAACGACACCTTTGAGGCCATAAATCATGGCGCCACCAATGGTCTCAGGAGACATGCGTTTTTTGAACTGCTTTAAATTGCCCGCACTCAGCAGAAGGCCGACTTTGCCCAAAACGCCTTTTGAGAGTTCTTCTTTAAGCATGGCGCCCATACCTTTAGCGGTTCCCTCAATGGTCTTCATCACGATATTCGCTGTGAAACCATCGCTGATCAATATGTCCACAGGAGGATTAAGTACGTCTTTGGGTTCAACATTGCCATAAAAATCAATAGCGGGTGATTGTGAAAGCTGTTCATATGCCTGGGTGTCAAGTTCGCGTCCCTTGCCTTCTTCAGTTCCTATGTTGATTAATCCGACTTTCGGAGATTCAACTCCAAGAATTTCACGGGCATAGACTGTCGCAAAATGCGCTTGTTGAACCATAAATTCCGCTTTTATTTCCAGATTCGCACCCGAGTCAATCAGTATGAAAGGCTTCTTGGATACAGTGGGAATCACAGGGGCGATTGCAGTCCGTTTCATCTGCTTCATACGCCCGACCAAAATATGCGCGCCAGCGATAAGCGCTTGTGTTGCACCTGAAGATACAACCCCCTCATGCGTCTGCGCACGCACACTGGAAAGCGCAAGCGCCATCGAACTTTTCCGGTTCGAACGAATGGCTCTGATAGGGTCTTTTTCTCCCATGTCAATCGTTCCCTCTGCGGGTTCAACGTGTATTCGTTGGTGAGGTGTGAGAATCTCGTTGATTGCCTTTTCATCTCCAAATAATGTAAGTTCTATATCATCAATTTCTTTGACGGCCTTCATGGCTCCAAGCACCTGTTCTTTGGGGGCATGGTCACCACCCATGGCATCAATCGCAAGTTTAATCATTATATCACTTGTATAATAAATATCGTTTTATCCATTATACGTCTCCTTTCATTTAATTATGTCAAATCAATTATAGCATAACAAAAGTTACCACGCACGCAGTCTCACTCGTTTTCCAGCGTCGCATTCACTGTTTGTCTGAGTGTCTCATAAGGACTATTGGTTTTAAATACATCCTTCGCAATGGTCTGCGCATCTGTTTTCGCTGCTTCAATAAGCGTAAAATCGCGGGTGAGGTCCGTATGTTTGAATGAAAGATAGCCACTTTGCAGGGTGCCAAAAAGATCGCCATGGCCTCTGGTTGCGAGGTCACTTTCACTAATCGCAAAACCGTCATTTGTCTCTTCAAGCACTTTAAGTCGATCGTAGGCTTCGCCGGTTTCATACACCAAAAGACATACCCCGTTTTTCTTTCCTCTGCCCACGCGGCCGCGCAGCTGGTGTAACTGTGCGAGTCCCATGCGCTCTGCATGATATACAATCATCACAGTCGCATTGGGAAAATCCACGCCGACTTCGATGATTGTCGTAGCTAGCATAATGTCATATGTCCTGCGTTTAAAATCATTCATAACCGACTGCTGGGTTTCACTGTCCATGCGTCCATGAAGCATCACGCTTTTGAGTGAGGGATAGGCAGCATCGTAGGAGCGTTTCAATGTTTTAAGCGAATGGGTGATAGTACTTGTGTTATCGATGTAAGGCGTTACAACAAAAATTTGTTGTGAAGCTTTGGCTGCGCCTTCAATGAATTTGCGTAGCGCGCGTTCATTTTTCAGAGGAACCAACCGTGTAATGACTTTGCTTTCCTGATTGGGCTTCTCGTCAATGACGCTGACATCAAGACTGCCATAAAGACTTTGCGCAAGGGTTCTGGGGATTGGGGTAGCACTCAGGTATAACCAATCCGCCTTGGGTGATTTTTCATGAAGGCGACTACGCTGGGACACACCGAAACGGTGCTGTTCATCGGTAATGATCAACCCTAGATTGCTATAGCGAGTTTGAGTGGAAAAGAGCATGTGTGTCCCCACCACCATATCGACGTGGCCTGTTTTCAGATCATTAAGAACGTGGTGTTTATCCGAAGCATCCTGAGTCAAATAGGCGATGCGTATATCCGGTGCAAGCATGGTTGAAAGTGTCTCGTAGTGTTGCTTGGCAAGGATTTGAGTGGGTGCCATGAGCGCAACTTGTTCACCGCTTTGTATAACACCAAGCGCTGCGATAAGGGCGACAATCGTCTTGCCGGACCCTGTGTCACCTTGTAAAATGCGCGCCATGCGTCTGGGCGACTCAAGGTCACCGATAATTTCTCCAAGCGCGTTCGTTTGTGCCTTTGTCATAAGAAAGGGTAAGTGTTCAATGAAATCATCGAGTCTGGATTTGTTGATGATTTTAGGTACGCCGCTTGATTTTCGGAGGGATTTCATTCTTGTCATTTTCAGTTGATGCACAATCAACTCTTCATATTTTAATCGTTTGATTGCTGTTTCAAGCGTCTGAATGTCCGCGGGAAAATGAAGCGCATCAAGTGTTGAGCGCGGCGATAAAAGACTGTTTTTCTCAATCAGACGCTCAGGCAGCCATTCTTTCCCTATGGCCGCTTGGAAGTGAAGGGCTTGCTCGACAAGTTTTGAAAATGTCTTATCGTTAATGTTTTTTAGGCCATAAACTGGGAAAATGCCCTCTTCAAAATTCTCGCGCAAGTATACCTTCTGCGCTGTCATAAAAAGGTTTGACCCACTCACTTCAACCTTTCCATACACAACGATGGACGTATTGATCGCTAGAGTGCGTTTTAAAAACCGCTGGTTGAATACAGCGATTTTCAGTGATTGATTTTCATGCTCCATAGTGAATGTCAGGCGTGAAAGATTTGTTCGGATGAAGTACAGTTTCACATCGGTTGTGATTGTCCCGGCAATATATACCGCTTCTTCCCTCGCATCTGTGAGTGTGGATAGTTGTTTATGGTCATAGCGCCTGGGAAAAGTGCGCGCGATGTCGCGCACACTTTCAATGCCGTTATCATGCATGTGTTCAACTCTTTTAGGGCCTACACCCTTAAGGTTGTCAAGACGCATAAAAATTCCTCCGCCCTCATAAAAAAACGACTAAAGCGGATCGCTTCAGCCGTTATCATTTATTCAACTGCAAATAAGTATGCATAGATGGATTGTTCGCCGTTGATGACCTCGACTTCCACATCCTTGTGGTTTTTTTCAATATATTGTCGAAGATTTTCAACTTCCTGTTTGTCCACACCTTCACCGACCATGACCGTTATGATTTCACTCTCATCATCAATGAGTTGATCAATCAGTGCCTGTGCTGTTTCAAGGCGGTTTGATTTCGACGTGGCGATATCGCCTTCAACGATGCCGAGGAAATCATCTTTCTTGACTTCCATGCCGTTGATTTTTGTATCACGAACAGCGTAAGTAATCTCTCCGGTTTTTACATGATCGATGAGCGATTTCATTTCTTCGACCGCATCTTCAACCGGTTGGTTGGCATCGAACATGGTCAGCGATGCATAGCCCTGCGGTACTGTCTTAGCCGGTAGGACGATGACATTCTTCTCTTCAATTTCCTTTTGCGCATGTTCAGCACTAAGCATAACATTTTTGTTGTTTGGGATAATGATGATGTTATCAGCATTGACGCGTTCAACCGCATCGATGAAATCCTGTGTTGATGGATTCATTGTCTGTCCACCATCGATTACATAATTGACGCCCATTTCCTTGAACGTTTCCTTAAGTCCATCTCCGTTGACTACAGTGATAAGACCGAATTTCTTTGTGGGGCCGTCTTCTTGGCCTTCTTGATAATTAAAGTGTTCATGACCACATGCGTAGCCTTCGTCGCTCTTATCTTCAGCTGAAGCGCTATGAAGCAAGGTTTCCGTGTGCTGCAAGGTCATGTTTTCAATTTTAAGATTGGCGAACTCACCATAGTTTTGACCAATATTGAGTGCATCGCCGGGTTCTTTGGTATGAACATGCACTTTACAGATTTCCTCATCATTCACCACTACAATAGAGTCGCCAAGACGATTGAGTTGTCTGACGAGTTTGTCCTTGTTAAACTTTTTTTCCTGGTCGAGCTGAATGATGAATTCAGTGCAATACCCAAAATTTTCAACTTCACTATCTTCTTTCGCTTCTTTTTTCTCGGCTTTTTCCACAGCGCGTCGCGCAGAGCGTTCCTCTTCAAATATTTCACCTTCAAGCGCACTGATCATGCCTTCGATAATTAAGATTAGTCCTGCCCCGCCGCTATCTACGACGCCGCTTTCTTTTAAAACCGGAAGATGTTCAGGGGTGTTGTCGAGCGAGATTTGTGCACGCTCGTGGTATTTTTTGAGTACGTATAAAACATCCGCATCATCTTTGGTGTGTTTTTCAGCCTCTTCAACCGCTTCTCTAGCAACGGTGAGAATCGTTCCTTCAACGGGATTGATTACTGCACCATACGCTTGTTTAACACCTTGTTTCAACCCTTCAACGAGCTGAGTCGCATTCGCAGTAGCCAATGTCTGAAACGCTTTGGCAAAGCCACTAAAAAGTTGCGACAAAATTACTCCGGAGTTGCCACGGGCGCCCATGAGCAGTCCGCGAGAGAGTGCTTTTCCCACCTTTTCTACGGGCTCATTTTCAAGCGATTCAATCGCTCTTACCCCGCTCATCATTGTGGATTGCATGTTGCTTCCCGTATCACCGTCGGGAACGGGAAAGACGTTGAGGTCGTTTATGTATTGGTGATTGTTTTTTAGTTTTATGCTACCGTTGGTTATAATCAGTTTCATCAAGTTGCCATCGATTTCCATGGGATCCATAGGTTTCTCCTCCATAAATTTAGTTTAGGGTCTGTCGTGGAAGGAAATATTATATTGTAAATTATCATGTGTAGATTATAATAAATTATTTTCTTTGAATTTAAAAGCATTTTTTTATTTTAAATACACACCGCTCCAAAAAGCGTTTGTAATCCATTAATTTTATGCTTGTTTATTGTATCATAGGACCCTGATTAATGCAACATATTACCATTTAGGATGAATTTACCCTGCTTTTAGGAAAAAAGGGTTGATTTTAATAATGCATATGATATAATTGCTAAGGCTTTTAAACCTATAAGTGAATGGAGGCCTGTTATATATGGCTAAACAATGTTACATTACCGGCAAGAAAAATCACTTCGGCAATAACCGCTCATTTGCAATGAATGCAACCAGAAGAAAGTGGAAAGCCAACCTTCAAAAGGTTCGCATCCTCGATGAGAATGGCGAGAAGAAAACAGTATATGTCTCGGCTCGTGCACTCAAGAAAAACAAACTGACCCGCGCTTAACAATAAAAGCCGATTTTTATCGGCTTTTGTTATGTAACGATATACCTTAAAAACCCTCTCTCTTTTTTAAAACACCGCCTAGGCGGTGTTTTTTTTAATCGCTTGCTTGAATGATAAGCAGTTTCCCTTCTGTGAAACTCACTATGCCCGAACCCTGATTTGAAATGCAAAGCGGGTCATCCACATCAAGCGCATAGTCCTCAAGAGGATAGGCAAAGCCCTTGAGCGTGAGATTGGGGATAGGTTCGACGGCAAAGAACGAGATGTAATCATGTGTGTGGGTAATGCCGTAAGTTCCGGGTTCAACCATGAACATTTTGGCATGATCATTCATGAAAATGATATTGCCGCGTCTTAAAAACATAATATTGCCGTATGTGTGGTCAAGTCTGCGGCCGATGCCGCCATAGACAATGACGAGGGCCGGGTCGCGTTCAAGCGCCTTGGTAATGGCCAAATCCGAATCGGTTTTATTCTTCTTGGGCGGGTGCCCCTCCACACGGTCGGCATGCGCGAGGATATAATCATATTCTTCGGCGGTCACACTGTCAAAATCCCCAACCGCCAAATCAAGGGTGACTCCGGATTTGAGCGCGTGATAAGCCCCTTTTTCAACACCGATCCTGTATTCGTTGGGATCTTCCTTATAAAGGGCATCGAGGGTGTAGTTAATTGGAGATGCGAATATCTTAACAATCATGGGCGCAGCCTTTTGATGCGTTCGTTTCGGTCTTCGGACTTGAAGATATAAGATCCGGCGACCAATACATCGACCCCGGCATGAAGGCAAGTTTTGGCCGTTGATTCATTGATACCGCCATCAACAACGATATCGTAGGTATATCCGTTGGCCTTGCGGCGTTTGGCGAGGTCTTCCATCTTTGACACGGTGGCGTCCATGAATGACTGGCCGCCAAATCCGGGTTCAACACTCATAACCAGGACTATGTCAATATCCCCTAGATAAGGAGCGATATTATCCACTGGGGTCGCTGGCTTGATGGAAAGACCGGCTTTGACGTTCTGAGCATGAATGTGCTCAATGAGCGCGGCCGGGTCTTGAACCGCCTCAACATGAAAGGTGATGTGGTTGCTGCCGGCATCGATGAAGGCATCGACATATTTACCGGGATCCTCAATCATGAGATGGGTGTCAAAAGGTTTATCGCTGTGGGGACGCAGTGCTTTGATAACGCCCGGTCCAATTGTCAGATTCGGGACAAAATGCCCATCCATCACATCAACATGAATCCAATCGGCATCACTAATGGTTTGCAGTTCCTCCGCTAGATTGGCAAAATCGGCGGAAAGTATCGAAGGTGCCACTTTCATTCTATCAACTCCTGGTGGTCTCACCATTTGGTTTGTGTTTCTATTTCTTCATATATTTTCACATAATTGTCATATCGACTCCTGGGAATCTCCCCTGCGTCAACGGCTTTTTTAATCGCGCACCCGGGTTCTTTTAAATGCTGGCATTCATTAAATTTACACATGCTGCTGCGGTCAAAAAAGTCAGGATAAAAATGCGGAATGTCCCATACCTCGAAATCCGAAAAATCGAGCTTTGAAAAGCCCGGTGTATCTGCTACAAGGCCACCTTCAAGCCGGTGAAGTTCGACGTGACGCGTAGTGTGGCGCCCACGGCCCAGTGCCTTGGAGGTTTCGCCCTCCTTGAGTGCGAAATCAGTGTTCATCGCGTTGAGTAAGGCGCTTTTCCCAGCACCGCTTTGACCTGCAAGAACAGTTAAACGATCGGCAAATACCTCTTTGAGTGTCTCAACCGTGCGCTCAACTTTCGCACTGACATAATAAACTGGAAAATACTGGTCATAATAATTCAGGGTGGCTTTGAGTTCTTCCAGCCTTGTCTCTTCAACAAGGTCGGTCTTGTTGACGACGATGATGGGGTCAATGCCTTTTGAATTTACAAGCAATAAAAACCGATCCAGCAGATAAAAGGAGAAATCCGGACGTTTCAATGAGCTTATGAGCAAGGCCTGGTCAATATTCGCAATGGGCGGACGCACTAAATCGGTGTTTCTGGGATGCAATTTGTTGATGATCGTATTTTCAAAAGACACCCAGTCTCCAACCTTGGGATTTTCCTTTGTATGACGAAAAACCCCTCTTGGTCTAAGCGTATGCGTCTGGCCGCTTTCGTCCATAACAGTATAAATACCGCCAATGAGTTTAATGATTCTGCCTTTTTCCATAAGCACCTCTAGTCCTGATAAATTTTAAGCGCAGATTGTAGTGATACGCGGTTGATTTTCGCTTTGGCGCGCCATGTCGCGCCTACGTAAATCATACCATAAAGGATGAAAATGATAAATACCTGCGACGCTCCGATTGTCATGGGCCACACCAGTCCATAGTACTCTGCGAAAAACCACACCATGATTTCAAAGCTCCCAACAGACAGTGGCACCGCCAATATGAGCCCCAAAGCGGCAAGCTTGTGATAAGCCCCGAGAATCATCGTGCCTATTTCCTTGTCATGATACCCTAGAACCTTGAGCAATGCGATCGTATAGGCATTGTCTCCAACTGTGAGTGTGCTCATCAGTATCATGATAATCGCACCGATGAAAAGGGCAGCGAAAATCATCACATAAATTGTACGCATAATGAGTGAATTAATGGTGTGTGTCGACTCCAAAATGCGCTCAGTTTCCACCACAGTGTCATATAATTCATTGAACGGCCCATCGTTATAAAGGGCATTGTAGAAATTTGCATCGTCCACAACCCACTCAGCAAGTGTCGCACGGTCAGTGAAGACATGTGTCCCAGGATACATATCCGCAACACCAACAATTTCCACATCCCGAGTAGTGCCATAAACACTCAACGCTGCCATCTCTCCTTGGGAAAGCCCTGAAAGCAATGCGAAACTCTCAGATATAACAACCCCATCCTCAAGTCGACCCAACAAGTCATTATCATCCGAATCCTTGAGTGGTTGAAGCGTCTGATCAGCGTCAAGCCCCACAAGCAGCGCCTGAGTATCGTGGAGCGTTCCGTCAATTTCTATGGCGCGTTCACCTTCGCTTGGCGCATCAAACGCCCCTTCCATATAGGCTGTATGGGTAATGGCATTATCTTCATAAAACGCCGTAAGTGTCTCATCGAAAATGCCGTCCATCGAAAAGGCAAGCAACGCCAAAAACGCCGCAAAGACGATCCCTACTGTGAAAATGAGGGATTTCAAAAGATTTCTTGAAAAGAAAGCCAATTGAAACCGTCTAAGAAAGCCTGCTTTTTTGAAAAGTTTTCTCAGGGTTTTTAATCGAATATTGCTTGAAACTTTGGATAAGGGACGCATCAGTTCAAGCGCCTCTTTGTTCAACAGCCGCCGAGCAATAATCACTGTCATGACCACGACAATCAAAAATGGTACAAGCAATGCAATAACAAAGCCGGAGCCGCTAAACCCAATGTCACCCTCGGGAAGTAAATAGACACTCAGAAAAAAGGATTTCAAAAAGGGAGCGCCAAGATACCCAAGCCCATATCCCGCGAGTAAGAACACCCCGGCAAAGCCCATGACAAGCCCTATAAAAGGCAATGCCATTTCCTTAAATGTAAGCCCCAGGGATTTAAGGACACCAAAAGGACGCTTGGAGCGTTCAATCGTGTTTTTAAGCATCAGCCCAACCACCACAATCCCGATGGATGCGATAAGCACACTGATGGCAAGCGAAGCCCCGCGTGAACCTTCGATTTCGGCATACACAGCGCCGCTTCTCATGTTGTTGCGTGTGTGAATACCATGCATGAAACGCTCATCTTCACTATAATCATCCAGCGCATATTCCTCTGTTTCAAACACACCTGAAACATGCGTTTCAATCGCGCCACCATAAGCCTCAAAGCCCGCAGAATCCATCACACCCAGTGTCTGGGTGTCACTGAGAAAAAACAGTGGATGGCTGATGACGGGCAAGTTGAAATCCGGTAAAAGAATGAAACCGGTGATAGTATGCGTTTGCCCTTCACTTTCAATATCATCCCCGATGGAAAGATTATTGTGAGTGGCATAATTGGACAACACTGCAATCTCGCCGGGCCCTTGAGGCATTTTTCCAGCTTCCAAGTACGTTTGGTTGATTGTCTTTGCGGGAAGAAATACGCGCAAATCATGCACGCTGTCATTTTTATTGATAACGCCGTCTTTATAAAAACGCGTCTCAAGTGTTGCTTCCCCAAAATCATCAAGCGCGGCTTCGCGCGCTTCAACCAGTGAATAAAAACATGGTTTATCCGCTTTATAAAGCGCTCCGATACTCAAAGTGAATGGACATCCATCATCCAGCTGTTCGCGGTCTGAAGGCAACAGATAAGGACTCATGTAAAGGGAGAAGTCCTCCTGATTATAGCGCTCAAAATAAGCTTCCGTTTCGTCTTCAACCGTTCCCACACCCAAATCCACCACCGTGTAGGCGAACGTTGAAAGCATCAGAATGATTCCCAGCAAAATAAGTGAACCCTTTTGCTCTGCCATCATTCTGAATGCGTGCTTGAAAAGATTGATCAAAACGTAATCTCAGCGGGTGCACGCCGCACTGCGTTTTTTTCAAAACTATGAATACGGCCGCTTTTTAAGCGAAGTACATGGGTTCCCACATGTCTTATGGCTTCATTGTGGGTGATGAGCACAATGGTTGTCCCTTGTTGGTTAAGTGCGTCGATAACCTTTAAAATATCTTTGGCGAGGGCTTCATCAAGTGACCCTGTGGGTTCATCAAAAAACAGAATCTTGGGGCGTTTAACAAACGCACGCGCGATACTCAAGCGCTGTCGCTCTCCCCCGGAGAGCTCATATGGATAGCGGGATTCAAAACCCTCAAGTCCAACGGCCTTGAGAGACGAGGCAACGCTCATGGGGTCAGTGCTCAGATACGCCCCCAGTTCAACATTTTCACGCACACTCAGCGTGTTGAGCACATTATAGTCCTGAAAAACGAACCCCAGAGTATTGCGGCGAAAGGTGACGCGGTCGCGTTGATTCATCTCGCTGATCAGCGCGCCATCCACAAGCACGCGCCCAGAAGATGGCACATCAAGCGCACCCATGAGATTGAGCATGGTTGATTTCCCTGACCCCGAAGGGCCTAAAACAATAGTGTAATCCCCCGCGTTGATGCGGGCGGTCACATCATCGAGCGCAGTCGTTTGTACCACGCCGCTTTTGTAGTGTTTAACAACATTGTTGAGTTCAATCATGAAAACCCCTCCTAAAGAACGTGTTTGAATCTTCCCTCAAGCAAGGAGTACAGATAACCCCTAACAGGTTTGTCGCTCAAGGCGTTGATCAACGCGGCATAGCCTTTTATTTGATGATCGTATTCGGACTTGTCGATGTTTTTTAATTTATAGTCAATAATGATGAATGCATCGTCCGTCTCAAGCAATAGATCGATAAACCCACTCACGGGGCCTTCCTCACTTTCAAAAGCAAAGGGATACTCCTTGAAGACACGCTGATAATCCACAGAGGCGAACGTTTCGTGATTGAAAAATGCGCGCAAAGTCTCCTTATCGTCCTCACTCAAGTCAAACTGCTCGAGTTGTGGATCAATTGGTGCGAAAAAATCAATATGCTCAAGTGCGTCATGCAGTCGGTTTCCGCGTTCAAGTACATCGTAGGTGTCAGTCTCAATCCATTCATCGATAGACTGGGAGAACGATTGTTCCTTTTGAAGCGCCGCTGCGGGGGGAGCCTCCACAAAAGCCTTGTGCTGTGTGCCCCCTTCATAATCCTTGTGCCCCTGGAGCGCGGAAGCATAATGCCTGTCCCCTTCAAACGCCTGAAGGTCTATAGGATGCTTGCAAGGCGCAAGGACATCACTGAGGGATTCTATGATTTGTGAGAAATTTCGATAGCGACGCCTAATATCACTGTGAATGCGGTCATCCTCATCACGCTGCGCCGCAGATGCGTCCTCAGACTCCCCATGAATGAGGTGAAGCTGTTCGGAAGCGCGCGTAAGGGCGACATACAGGATTCGCATACGCTCTGAGACGGTTTGGGTCTTTTCAAGAGTAGCCTTATGAGCGAACACAAAACTTTTGTCATACCCTTCATTGTCATGCGGCAACATGATTCCGAGGGTTTCATCCACTGCCCCAGCGCTAATGGCGTCGAATTTGAAATTTTTGTACAAATGCACCATGTAGACAACTGGGAACTCCAGCCCCTTGGACTTGTGAACCGTCATGAGATTGACATGCTCATCGGTGAAGACTGTGGGTGAAGCACTTTCTATTTCCAGGTCTCTCGCACTTCCCACCGCACGGAAATATTCTACAAACTCACTGAGCGACATGCCTTCTTCACTCTTCTTCACAGCCATCGCCTTTAATTGATCAAAACGCTGCGTCATTTCGGTGGTTCCCTGTGTGCGCGCAGCACGCACGTAGATATCAAAGGTGGCAAACGTTGCTTCAACTATATCACTGAGTGGCTCGCTTTGCGACATTTGTCCAAGCGACTCGATCGTCTGTAAGAAATCATGGAACGCTTCGGTCGCATAAGAGGCAATAGTGCCCATTCCGGGGTGTTTATCGGGAAGGGCGAGCACTTGATTGATGAGCGCGTCATCACTGTTAAGCCCTATGAATGAACGCCCCACACTCATCAGCGCATGCTTGAACGACTGATTGTATAGCGTTTGATCCACACTCCCACCAATGAGCGTGAACAAGGATTTAAGCATCATAATGTCGTGTTGACGCGTAAGGGGCGCGTCTTTGTGAACGTTGAGAGGAACACCGGTGTAGTGAAAAACGCGGCGGGCGGTATCAAAGGCGGTTCCTCGGTCAATAAGTATTGCAAAATCACCATAGCGCGCGTTTCTCAGTGTATCATCTTCCTTAATCTGCATGCCTCCCTCCACGGCATTTTTGATGTGCCGCGCAACATAAAGCAGCTCGATTTCCTCTTTGGAGAGTTCGGCTTTATAAAGTGCTTCATACATGTCTTGATCATATGTGTGAAGGGTGAGTCCATAAGGAACACGGGAATCCTTGTGAGTATCAAAGGAGGTGTTTTTCGCCTTCAGCGCCTGGGCGCTGTCATAGGTGATACCACCAATGGTTTCATCCATGATGGGGCTGAATATGGCGTTGATGGTATCAAGCACTTCTGAGCGGGAGCGAAAATTGGCATTCAAATCGATTGCCAACCCTTCACCGCCTTCTTTAAATGCACGATATTTAGTGGAAAATATCGAAGGGTCGGCATTTCTAAAACGATAGATGGACTGCTTGACATCACCGACCATATAAAGATTATCACGTTTGATGAGACTGAGAAACTGTTCTTGCAAGGCGTTGGTATCCTGGTATTCATCGACCATGATTTCATCGATTTCTTCGCTGATACGCTTGCGCAAAGAAGGATTCCCCTGCAACAACTCCACAACCAAACGTGCCACAGTCGCATAATCGAAGCGTTCTCGAACTTTCTGAGCTTCGTAGTAGCGTCGCTCAAAATCCTCCACCAAAGACAAAATCACGTGGACATCGTCCTTTGTCTGCAAGAACGCGTGATAATGGGTGGCGCGCGCATCGGTAACATCACCCTTTTTGCCCGATTTACCGAACAATTCTTCAACGAGGGGCTTAATCAAAGTATCCCTTTTATCACTAAGCAACGCTTTTTCGGCATCCAGAAGGTCATCGGACTGCCTGGGAAGTGCAGGCAGCTTGAATTTGCCTAGTTCCTGCAGAGCATCGTAAGTGTTTACGTCCCTAAGCGGTTTGCCCGCTTCATAAAGGGCGGTTTGATAAGCTTGAATCTTCTCATGTTCAAAAGCGATCGACGCCACGTGACTGATGGCGGCATTGAGGCGCTCGACCTTTTCAAGTACAATCGCTTCATAGCGTTTGAAGAGCATTTCAAATGTCTCGGCTGTGAAATGACTGGTCGCGAGGCGGGCCTTGAAGGCTTCAGGCTCATTGAAATACATAAGAGCATCATAGATACTGATAATGATCGATTTAAGGGTTTCATCATCCTTGCCCGAACGGCGCTTGATGAAATCGGCGTAGGTTGCTTTGTCCTGGGTGTAAAACGCCTCAAGCACATCATCAGCGACGGACGTTTTAATCAAGGAAGCATCGCTTTGTTCAAGGATGCTCAAGGTATTGGGAATGTTGAGGATATGCCCGTATTGACGCAGAAGCGACAGTGCATAAGCATCAAAGGTCTTAATATCAGCAACATCCACCGCCATCAGTGCTTCGTCCATGGAATCAAGGGCCGCAATATTTGTGCGAATGCGTGATTTCATCTCCTCGGCCGCCTTGTTGGTAAAAGTCAAAATCACAAGATTTTCAAGTGGCGTTCCTTCTTTGATTTTGCGGATGACACGGGCGGTGAGCACCGCGGTCTTCCCACTCCCCGCTCCAGCGGAAACAAGGATGTCCTGCCCTTGGGCGTGAATCGCCTGGTATTGTTCTTCGGTATATTTAATTGCCATGATGATCACGCCCTTTGGTTTTAAGCTGTTTCTTAATGGGTTCGCCGCGCAGATGCGTGAAATCCTTGTGCTGTTTATAACATACATCCTCAAAAGGACAGTACGTGCAACTGACCTCACGTCCCTCGATTCGTTTTGGGTTGATGGGGAAATGCCCTTCGTAAATATCTTCGAGGGCCTCGGTGAGTTTGTGTTCGAGCCTATCTAACACCTCATTGAGACCTTCTTCGCTAAACGTCTTTGAATTTGAACTGAAGGTGCCGTCCTTTTTGAGGGTGGCGCCCACAATAAACGACGCGTCCTCAAATGAGGGATTGAGAATCTCTACAAGTGCGGGGTCATCTTTGACGAATCCTTCCAAGCGGTAAAACGACGCCAGAATTTCTTCTTTGGTCTTGGAAGCGGATGCATTTAGATCAGAGAGTTTAGGCAGAAGCTTTTGTTCGAAAAACCCACTGATCGACGCCTCTGGGACATGACGCTTATAAAGCAGGAGATAAAACAAAAGCTGCCCGCTAATTCCGTGAACGGCCCTGGAAACATCAAGCGTGGTCGAACCGCTCTTATAATCGACCAACGCGACCGAATCCTCATAAGCAAGAACTTTATCGATTACGCCCTTGAAAGAGGGGCCTGATTGCGTAAAGGACGCTTCTAGCCTGCGCTCGCGATCACAAACAGTAAAGCCGCTGCGTCTTTCTTGTTCACGCACATGCTTGTGCGCGAGACGCACATAGTCGAAGGCGTTTTCAAAAAATACACGTGCGCGCCCACTGTAGGGTTTTCTGGGGTGGACAACACCGTCGAGACGTTCATTCAACCATTCATCGCTGAGTGTTTCTTTGTCTATGTCACATTCCAAGACAGTGTGAAAAAGATTGCCCATGTCCATATGGAAATGACTGTCGATGGGTCTTATGTTGAGGACGTCTTCCAAAAGAAAATGCAGGCCGCATTGAAAATACCGTTCAATCTGCGTCACACTGACGGATAACTTGCGAGCGTTGAGGGTTGCCACAGTACTCGATTCAAGGGGACCAAAGGCATTGGTATACGTATCAAAGTGTTTTGTGTATTTCCCGCCATACTTCTCAAAACGCCCATCCACAGTTCCATACGCCACCAGGGCATCCTTGGAGGCCTTGATGTTGAGCATATCATCTTGAACGCTATAAGGTTGGTCATCCACATTTTCCGGTGGTGTTGCCTCAGGCCGCAAGGTAGTGGTAATTTCACCGAGGATATGAGCCTGGCTCGCCTCCCCTGAAGGGCTTAAATCATGTGAAGAGTAATGCAGGCGCGCATAGCCTTTGAGTGCGTCAGTGTACAGCGTACGCCATAGTCTATTGACGTGTTTTGCGGTAGGCATCCCGATGATGCGTTTCTCAGCCTTATTGAGATAATCGTGTTCCTGGGCGTAAGCAGGCGCGTTCCCCTCGACCATGCCCATCACATACACATGCGCATCCGCGTTGGCCGGCAGTGCGGTTATGGGCCCGATGTTTACCGCGTCCTTGTATTTTGCAGTGCCCAGCGCACTAGTGGAAAGACTGTGGGTAAGCGCCTCCATTCCCGTTGTTTTGTCATAGCCTCCTGTGATCAGAGGATTGAGCGTCTTGAGAAGAGTTTGATAAACCCGTGCGTCAGTAGAGCTGCGCAATGATTGCTTGAATGACTTCAAGGCATTGCGTAGCGCTTCAGAAAAATCGTTAGTGGGCGCTTCAGCAACGTAGCGCTTGAGTGATTGCGCTAAAGGGTAGGCCTCAAGTGATTTGACATCTTGAATATTATAAGGGATGGCGTAGCGTGAAAATATTGTCTTAATCAGCGTCATCGCCTCTGTGGGAGCGTTGAGAAGGTGAATATGTTTGAAAGTTCCCTGCGCTTCATAATCCTTGCGAATGCGGATAGCCAAATCGCGTATTTCATCTTCAAGCGTCGAATGCACGCAGTATGTACGTGTCACGGACGCACTGGAGGGCAAGGGGAAGTGCTCAATCTCGTGGGTTTGTGTGAGTTTCTCAAGCGCCTCCTCGCTCATGATGTCATAAACGGGGCCATAGACAATGATGCGCTTGCCCCGGAACGTCGCCTCACCAAAAGGATTGACCATGAGCAAATCATTGTCTGTGAAAAAACGCTTCAAGTCACGCACTTTATTCAAATGCGCACTTTCATAGTTTGTTTGTTCATCGACACGGTGCAAATAAGGTGTCATCGCTTCGATAATGGCGGGTTTGACATTGAAATGACGACTGGCATCATACACCGCCGTGGGTTTCAAAGAGAAAAAGACCTTCGCAAAAAGGTCTTTTTTTGATAAAAATTGCACAGGATGAAACAAACCCGCTTCATGCATCGCATGCAGGATGGCTGTCTTATGGTCGTATTCAGCAATGATCAACAATGGATCGCGGCTTTGTTTTATGGTTTGAATGATATGCATGACTCAGGCGTCCTCCTTGGTCCGAAGCTGGCCACAGGCCGCATCGATGTCGCCGCCTTTTTCTTCGCGCAACGTCGCTTGAATACCGCGCTTTTTGAGGCGGTCAAAAAAGGCACGCTGTTTTGAAAGGGTCGAGGGACGATAATCAAATTCACTGACGGGATTGTAGGGAATCAAGTTGACATAGGCATTAAGTCCGCGCAATAGGTCGGACAATTTGTCCGCATCATCTTTAGAGTCATTGACACCTCCGAGTAAAAGGTACTCGAATGTCACGCGACGGTTGGTTGTTTCAACGTAGCGACGCACACTCTCAATAAGTTGTTCCAGCGGATAGGATTTATTGATGGGCATAAGTTTGCTGCGCAGGGCGTTTGTATGAGCGTGCAATGAAATCGCCAGATTGACCTGTGTATTCCGCTGCGCGAAATCATCGATTCTCGGCACAATGCCACTTGTGGAGACGGTGATGTGACGCGCCCCGATTTCAAGTCCATTGTGGTCGTTGATGATATCGATGAAGCGCATAGAATTGTCATAATTATCAAAGGGCTCCCCCGTTCCCATCAGCACCACATGCGACACTCTGATGTTTTCGGAACTGGCAACGTAAAGCACCTGAAGCACCATCTCTGCAGCACTCAGATCACGAGTCTTCTTTTTAAGCCCCGATGCACAAAAACTGCACCCAATGTTGCAGCCTACTTGCGTGGTCACGCATACGCTCTTGCCATAACCGTGACGCATGAGCACGGTTTCTATCAAATACCCATCATCGAGTCTGAATAGAAATTTGACCGTTCCATCGCTGGATGCCTGACGGGTATGCAACCGCAGACGAGGGGTCACGCGCGTTTGATCAAGATGCGCGCGAAGTCCTTTGGGGAGGTTGGTCATGTTATGATGATCGCTTTCCCCTTTTTTATAAAGCCACTCAAAAATCTGTTTGGCATTGAAGGATTTAAACCCGCGTTCCACCAAAGTCTCAGCGAGTTCTGTTTGTGTATAGTTGTATAGATTAAACATGTTTATCACCACAACAATTATAACACATTCATTCGCGATTGCTTTGAATTTCACCGACAATCTACTGAGCATTAACAGTGTCTCTTATACAGTAAAATCATCCGTGGTTTTCGTCCCACAACGAGCAATATGGTATAATATTCATACTAAAGGAGTGGTGCCATGCGCATATTTTTCGAACCGTCCATACCTTTGCTTATCTTTTATCTGATTACAGTGTTATGGATTGTGGAATTCATCATTTTTCCCACAAAACCCAAGAAAACTCTCATCAATAAAGAACAACCTTTCACGATTGTTGTCGGATTGATCGTGTTCAATATTGCATTTAGCGTCGCGCTGATCCGCTCGGGGATGTTCACGCTTGAAAACACGTCCCCTGCATTGATGCGCGGCACGGGTTTGGGTGTGTATGCCGCCGGTGTTTTGTTGCGCTACACCGCCGCTATCACCAGAAAAAACCACCATGCGCGCCACGCTAAGAGCGAAACGTCCATGCCCTTGATAGCTCACGGCCCTTACCACGCACTCAAGCATCCTTCTCACCTTGGACTTTTCTTGCTTGTGGTGGGTATTCCACTCTTTTTTGCCAACTGGATGGCGTTAATTATCGCTGCATTCAGTATGTTCGGTGTCCTCAACCGCCGAATGAAGCTCGAAGAAAAAGTCTTACAAAGCATTTGGGAAGAAACTTACCGCGATTGGGAAGTGAAACGCTATCGTTTCCTACCCTTCATTTACTAGAAAGGATGGTTCCATGCACAAAAAGAATGTCGTTGTTATCGGCGGGGGCCTGGGCGGCCTCTCGGCCGCCATCACCCTTGCAGCGGATAATCACGCTGTTACCGTCATAGAAAAAAACACCCATCTCGGCGGAAAAGTCAATACACTCAATAAGAATGGTTTTACGTTTGACCTTGGACCTTCAACACTCACAATGCCGCATATGATCACCCCGCTTTTTACCATGCATGGCAAATCCATGGAGGACTATATCACCCTCAAAGCCATCCACCCGCATTGTCGCAATGTATTTGAAGGCGGACCTATCCTCGATATGCATGAAACACCCGAAAAAACTGTTAAACAAAACAGTGCACTGGATGAAAAAGATTTTGAGGAACTCAAACAATATTACACCTATGCAAAAACAAAGGCGCACTTCACAAACAAAGTGATGTTTGACCACCAAAGCGAGCGCACACGCGACATATTCAAACACTACAACCCTTTCACCGTCATCTCACATAGTGACGCATTTTCCACCATGGACGAAGGTGTGCGCAAACACATTTCCAACCCGCAGCTGGTTGATATACTCAATAATTTCATCAAGTATGAGGGAAGTTCGCCTTCTCTGGCGCCTGCGGTTATGAACGCCCTTCCTTATTTTCAGTGGCACTACGACTTATGGTATGCAAAAGGCGGAATGAGCGCCCTTCCCCGCGCCCTTGAAACACTCGCGCGCGAAGTAGGTGTTCATTTCATGCTTGGCAGTGAGGTCAAGGGCATCACTAAATCTCCAGGTGGCATCAACGGGCTCATCTTAGATGATGACTCCACCATCGGCGTTGACGTTGTTGTTGCAAACATGGAGCCCATCCCCTTTTATGAATCAATTTCCAAAGAAGCTGAAAGCCTGATTCAGCCTTACCGCGACCAATACCCTCCTTCACTCAGCGGCATCGCCCTCCATTTGGGTCTTGACAAGCAATACGACATACTCAAACACCAAACCGTCTTTCACGCGCAAGACGCAAAAAAACATTACGATGCGCTCTTTGAAGCATCCACGCTCAGTGATGATCCCACACTCTATGTGAGCGCACCGATGAAAAGCGACCCCCAAAGAGGACCCCAAGCGGGCGAAATCATAAGTATTCTGGCTCATCTACCACCTTTGCATAATAAACACAAGAATGCGAAAAAGGACTATACTGCGTATCGTGATGTCATCATCGACAAACTCGAACGCATGGGCCTTAAGGATTTACGCAATCACATTGTCAGCGAAACGCTGTGGACACCACACACCTTCAAAGACACTCACTTCTCACACCGAGGAGCCTTGTATGGATCGTTGCTACACAAAGACAAGAATAAAGGCTTCAAAATCCCAAAACAAAGCAAATTTTATAACAATCTGTTTTTCACAGGAAGTGCAACCAATCCTGGTAGTGCGATTCCCTTGGTCATCTTAAGCGGGCAACAAGTCGCAAAACAGATTAAGACAAGGATACGGTGAATTATGCATTGTAAATTCAAACGTGCCACTCGTCTGCTTGTTGTATATTACGTTGGTTATATTTTCGCTTTTGCCGGCAGTGGTTTATTGATGCTTAAAGATGGCATGAGCATGGTCTCAATTTATCTTGGGATTACTTATGGTGCACTTGTGATTGTCTTGTTCAGTTCACTTGTCACGTTCATTTTAACCTATGTACGCTGCACAAAGCTTTTGAAACCCGAAATCATAAAGCAGATGAACCGATATTTGTTCACACTGCTGGTGGCATCGATGGTCGGTTTTGGTTTCATGCGACCGTTTGGTCACGGACTTTCAACGCTGATCGCCAGTTTCACGACTCACGTGGGAAGTTACACAATTGAAGCAATACTCAATACAATCTTCCTGTTTGGCAGCGGGTGTGTCGGAGGATTCCTGCTTAAGATTTCCCCTGGCAACAAATGGTTTAAAACCCCGCTTGACACCACGCTAGTGATTGGAATAATTCTTTCATATACATTAGCTTTTTTCTCCATCTACTCAAATCTTTTTGCGATGACGCACCCTTCACCTTTCGCTTTGTTGTCGCTTGGATTATTTATTCTTTACTGGAACAATAAAACCACCCATGCCACAGTTAATTCACCCACGCAATGAAAGGCGGATTCTTATGAAAAAAAACTATCTTCCAATGATTATAGCTATCACCTTCATCGCACTGTCAATCGGAGCGTCGCTGCATTACTGGGCATGGCTCGCAATCATTATGATCACTCCGTTGCTTATTGGCGCCCTTATTGTCGTTCAGCACTTCAATCCACCCAGCATCCCTGTATTCATCGGTGTGTTCTTTGTGTTTTCGCTGTTTTTAATTTTCATATATTATTTCGAAAATGAAAACATTCTGCATCTCGCGCTTCACATCGCAATGGCTTGTGCTTATTCATCGTTTCTATATGTTGTCACGCAGGTCACACAAGACAAATAAAAAAGTCCGCGCCCATCGCATTTGCGATTGGGAGCGGACTTCTTTTTTTATAAAACGTCATCCACATGCTTGAATGGATGATTAAACGCATCAGCGACCGCTTTGTAGACTACGTGGCCGTTGAGCACATTGAGGCCCTTTTTGAGTGCTTCATCATCCTCGCAAGCTTTTTTATAGCCTTTATTAGCAATGTCGAGCGCATAGGGAATGGTTGCGTTCGTCAGTGCAAATGTGGCGGTACGAGGCACTGCCCCGGGCATGTTGGCTACACTATAGTGCACAACATCGTGCATCATGAACACCGGATTATCATGCGTCGTGATCCGGTCGATGGTTTCCACCGAACCGCCCTGGTCAATGGAAATATCGACAATTACACTGCCCTCGGGCATCAACTTAACCATATCCTCGGTGACCACTTTCTTGGCTTTCGCACCTGGAATCAAAATAGTGGAAATGACTGCATCAGCTGTCTTTACTGCTTCTTCTATGTTCAATGGGTTGCTTTTGAGTACGGAAACATCTGTGTTGAATACATTGTCGAGATAGCGCATGCGGTCCTCATCGAGTTCTACAATTGTCACGCGCGCACCAAGACCGACTGCCATGCGCGCAGCGGAAATGCCCGCTGTGCCACCACCAATCACCACAACATGGCCACGGCTCACACCGGGTACGCCGCTCATCAGTGTTCCCCGTCCACCGCGATGTTTCTCAAGCTGTGTCGCCGCCACAATTGTCCCACGGCGCCCTGCAACTTCACTCATAGGTCGAAGCAACGGTAAATCACGACCGATTTGCACCGTTTCATAGGCGATTGCTTTGCATCCAGAGTCAATCAACGCCTGCGTAAGCGGTTTTTCAGCCGCTAGATGAAGGAATGTGAACAAAATTAAATCTTCGCGGAAATAACCGTATTCACTGGGCAATGGTTCTTTAACCTTGACGACCATCTCCTGTGCCCAGGCCTCTTTTGGCGTAGATACAATTTTCGCACCGGCACCGACGAATTCCGAATCGTGAATTCCTGAACCTTCCCCAGCCGTAGCCTCCACAAAAATTTCATGACCACTTTCTTTTAACAGTCGCACACCCGCAGGGGTGATTCCGACTCTGTTTTCGTTGTTTTTAATCTCTTTTGGTACACCTATTTTCATAAAATTCCTCCTCTTGAGTAATTCAATACGATTTAATTGTAACAAAGCAACTTTTGTAATACAACCGCTTTCATCAATTTATTTTTCACCGCTTTATTTCGCTATATCATTCACTTGAAACAAACTGATGCATGTCTCCCGACAAATAAAAAGCATCCCGGGAAAGGGGATGCTTTTCTCTATATTCAGCGCAGGAATGCGCCGTAGTCTTTTTTGAGCACTTCTAAAAGATTGTTCACAATCTCATCGACCGTTTGAGCCTTTAGCGTTCCGCTCTTATCTTCAAAGCGCATACGAATCGCCAGAGACTTTTTACCCTCTTCGATATTGTCACCCGCATAAACATCAAACACGCGCGCGTCCTTTAAGACGCTGGTTGAATGTTCCTTGATGGCGTTGATAATGACGCCTGCAGGGGTTGATTCCTCTACGACAAGCGCAATATCGCGCCGCACGGAAGGATATTTGTGTACACGCTCGTAAGCATGGGCATCATCACGCAGTGCAAACAAAGTCTCAATGTTGAGCTCGGCGACGAACACTTCACTGAGGTCATGCGCTTGCGCATACTCCGGATGAAGCTTTCCAATATGGCCGAGCTCATGCCCGCCACATATAATCCGTGCGGTCTGATGCGGATGGTAATTGTCGAGCGCAAAAGGCGTATAGCTCACACCTTCAATACCGAAACGCTCCATGATCGCACCGATAACACCTTTGAGCGTAAAGAAATCCGTCTGCGGCGTCGACATCCAGCGGCGATCGTGGTGCGGACCACTCATGAGAAGTCCCAGAATTTCCTGTTCACCACGCTGTTCATAGCGTTTGCCCAGTTCATAAAGATGAATGGCTTCTCTTTTACGGTTGGCATTATACTGTGCAGTCTCAACAAGACCGTTAAGCGGAGTGAGGGCAAGGACAGCGTGCGCTTTGGAAAGGGGATTGGACAAAGCGACGGTCTTTTCACCTTTGTCGGTGAGCGCACGCACTTTTGCTTCACTTCTCAGCACATACGTAATTGTTTCATTCAATCCAAGCGCACTCAACGTGCGAGAGAGCTTGCGTTTGAACGTCTGGTATTCACTGAGACCACCGACATTGACCGTCGAAGGCAGTGTGGCTGGGAGGTTATTATAATCGTGGATCCGGCCGATCTCCTCTATAATGTCTTGATAGCCTTCAATGTCTTGACGCCGAGATGGCGCATGAACAGTGAATGTCTCTCCATCGAGGTCATAAGGGAACTCCAGACGTTTCAAAATCGTTTCGACTGTCTTGATATCCAGCGTGCTACCAAGCACACCATTGATAGTCGCGAGGGAAAGTTCAATCATCGTTGGACCGTGCGCATAGGTATCGAAATACTGGACCGTCGAGCGCACAGATCCCTCAGCATATTTGCTGAATAATTCCGCCGCTCGGTCCAATGCATATCGGGTCATAGCCGGGTCGAGTCCGCGTTCAAAACGCATTGAGGATTCACTGCGCAAATCCAGTCGGCGTGAAGTGCGACGGATTTGCACGGGGTCGAATGTCGCACTTTCAAGCATGATCGATGTCGTTTTTGCAGTGACTTCGCTATCAAGACCGCCCATTACTCCACCAAGGGCAATCGGCTTTTCTCCGTTGGTAATAAGAATATCGCCCGCTTTCAGTGTACGCTCCTGCTCATCAAGCGTTGTAAAAGTTTCACCCTCCTGGGCTTCACGGACAAGCACACGGTCTGTTTCGATTGAATCGTAATCAAAAGCGTGCAGAGGCTGATTGGTCTCGAGCATGACATAGTTGGTGATATCGACCACGTTGTTAATCGGCCGGATTCCTGCAGCAATCAAGCGTGATTGCATCCACTGAGGAGAAGGCGCAACACTGATGCCATCAATGACACGCGCATAATAACTCGGACATTTCTGAGTGTCGCTTTCAATGCGTATGGCGTTGGATCGGTCCATTGTCTTTAATTTAGGGATGGGAAGGGTCATCTCAACATCAAACAGCGCGCGCACGTCGTAGGCCACACCGAACATGCTGAGCATTTCACTACGATTAGGGGTCAAATCGAGTTCAAGCACACGGTCATCAAGTCCCAGGTATTCTAACGCATCATTCCCCACAGGCGCATCATTATCAAGGACAGCGATGCCTTCCTCATCAAGATACTTATCATCAATACCCAGTTCCTTGAGCGAAGCGATCATCCCGTTGGACTCCACCCCGCGGAGGGTTGTTTTCTTGATTTCCATTCCACCTGGAAGGGTGGAACCAGGAAGACTCACCACCACTTTTTGTCCCGTCTTGACGTTGGGCGCCCCACAGACAATCTGCAGGGTGTCATTCCCTACATCAGTTTGACATACGCTCAGCTTAGAAGCATCAGGATGTGCTTCGCAGTGCTTTGTATACCCTATTACCACCTTGGTGGCACCACTGAGTGGATACAGGGCTTCGACTTCTTGAGATTGATTGGTGATACGGTGTTGAAGCACGTTGTCATCAATCGTGCTTAAATCAACATAATCATTCAACCAGTTGAGAGATACTTTCATGGGAATCCTCCTCTAAGAACCCTTCAATCTTGGCATATGCCTGTTTTCTAGCCTTGCGGTCAAAAAATAGGAAATGCGATGAATCAATGGCATAACGTTCCACATGCCTGGCATCCAAGCGTTTCAAAAGCCAGTCGATGGATTTGGGTTTGACGATTTCATCTTGAAGGGTTTCGATAATTAAAATATCAGTATTCTTGATATGTTTGACGAACTTCTTGGTATAGCGAAAATAGCGTTGAAGTACCCAGATATGGCTTTTGGGAACATATTGGAACCGTCTTACAAATTCGCGGAAAAACAGCTTTTGAACTTTACTAAGTGATTCTTTCTTTTGGTAGTTTGACACAAAACCCCGGAAAAACTTCCGAAATGACGGGTTTTTGACAATCGGTGCCACGAGCACCAGCTTGTCGACTCTGTTGGTTCTTGATGCGATAACACTCGCTGTTGCGGCGCCCAGAGAGTAACCGATAACATAGATATGCTTAAAGGGATGACGCATCATGTCTATCGTTTCATCAATGAAACGGTTGAAATCCGCAATTCGTGATTTGGGAAAATAATCCCCAACGAAGCCACCGGGTATGTTGTGCGGATAATAAGCAAAATAATTGGATTTTTTTGATAAGAATTTGTGCAGACCGGTGAGTTCGGCACCGGTTGTTCCTGCACCATTTACTATGATTACCAATGTATCTTTCATTATTTGAATTGCGTGTTGAACCTTAAGTCATTGATGTAGAAATTTCGGATATCCTCAATGCCGTATTTGAGCATAGCGATACGCTCCACACCGATACCGAAGGCAAAACCCTGATAGCGTTTTGGGTCATATCCCGCACTTGAGAGTACTTTGTTGTTGACCATGCCCGCACCCAAAATTTCAATGAACCCGGTGTGTTTGCAAATGTTGCACCCTGCACCATCACAGTTCGCACATGTCACATCCACTTCCACAGAAGGTTCAGTGAAAGGGAAATACGAAGGGCGAAGACGAATTTGACGGTCTTCACCGAACATCGCGCGCGCCACCGTCAACAAGGTTCCCTTAAGATCACTCATCGTTGTTTTTTCATCAACTACAAGTCCTTCGATCTGCATGAATTGATGGGAGTGCGTAGCGTCGTCATCATCCCGGCGATACACTTTCCCCGGGCAGATGATTTTCACCGGGCGCGCGCCCCCATACTCAAGCATGGTTCGGACCTGAACGGGAGAGGTGTGAGTGCGTAGAAGCGTCTCCTCACCGATATAAAGACTGTCCTGCATATCGCGGGCGGGATGGTCTTTTGGAAGATTGAGATTTTCAAAGTTCATCTCATCGCTTTCAATTTCCGGGCCTTCCTTTATTTCATAGCCCATGCCGATGAACAAGTCCTCAATCTCCTCGATAATCTGGCGCAAGATATGGGGCGCGCCCAGTGTGAAATCGGGTGCATCCAACGTCACATCGATGGTTTCACTTCTAAGTTTCGCATCGATCTGTGCTTTCCTGATGGCTTCACGCTTTTCTTCAATCAATGCGTTAAACTGAGCTTTTGCCTCGTTGATTGTCTGACCGAAGGCCGGTTTCTCCTCATCAGGCAGATCTTTCATGTGTTTCATGAGCTGAGAGAGTTCCGCTTTCTTCCCAACATATTTTGATTTGATGTCTTGTAGTTGCGCATTGGTCTTGGCATTCTCAAGCTCCGCTTTCAATGCCTCTTCCAATGATTGAATGGTTGATTTAACATCCATGGTCTCACTCCTTATCCAAATAAAAAACGCCCTTTTTTAAAGGACGAATCACAATCCGCGGTACCACCTTTGTTCCTAAGCGCTCAAACCCTTAACGCGGGAAACGGACGCCGTTAACGCCACTCCAAGGCTGAAAGCCACTGCATGCCGGAGAATGATTTCACCATCCATTCCTCTCTAGACCGACAAAAACCAGTGTCCGTGTGCCTTATCGTCATGTTACAATCATTATACTCAATGCGAACACTTTTTTCAAGCACGTAAATCCACAAGCAA